>NZ_NEJN01000009.1:0-224082 GCF_002113105.1 Pseudomonas sp. B22(2017) | reverse complement strand
AAATAGGCTGAGATGGCTGTGAGCTTGAATTGCTCTGTGTATTTGCCCATAGGTCCCCCAAGGGTTGGATTTTTTGTCCAACTTCTTGGGGGCAGTCCACCCTGTGGGAGCGGGTTTACCCGCGAAGAGGCCGGTACAGGCAATAGAGATCTGTCACACCGCCATCGGCGCCGTCATCGGCGCATGGTGCTCATACCCTTCCAGCCAGAAATCGCTAGGCTCGATCTTCTCCAGCCACTCCGGCTCGTACTTCCCTGTGTCGGCAAACGCTGGCACGCGGTCGCTGATCACCAGCTTCGGCGCCTCCAGCGGCTCACGCTTGAGCTGCTCGTTGAGCATGTCCAGGTGGTTCTCATACACATGGGCATCGCCGATGAAGTAGGTGAACCAGCGCGGGGTGTAGCCGGTCAGGCGGCCGAACAGCGACAGCAGCGCCGCGCCTTCGGTGAGGTTGAACGGCGTACCCAGGCCCAGGTCGTTCGAGCGGATGTAGAGGGTCAGGGAGATTTCTCTGGTCTCAACGTTCGGGTGGAACTGGTACAGCAGGTGGCACGGCGGCAAGGCCATTTCGTCCAGCTGCGCGCAGTTCCAGCCGTGGAACAGGATACGGCGGCTGCCCGGGTCATTGGCGATGGTGTCCAGGCACTGCCGCACCTGGTCGATGGCCTTGTACAGGATGACGAACGCGACGCCGTCCTCCTCGTCCTGAGCGATGCGGCGGAAGCCCGCCTTCTCGGCCATTTCGATGGCCGCCGGGTTGCTCAGCGGGATGCGCTTGTAGCCCGGCCACTGGCGCCATTGCACGCCGTAGATCTCACCCAGGTCGTCATGGCCCTGACGGAACGGGTTGGCCAGCCACTGGGCGTTCTCGTTGGCGTTCTGGTCCCACACCTTGCAGCCCAGTTCGCGGAATTCACCGGCGTTCTTCACGCCACGCAGGAAACCGACCATTTCGCCGATCGCCGACTTGAACGCCAGTTTGCGCGTGGTAATGGCCGGGAAGCCCTTCTGCAAGTCGAAACGCAGCATGGCGCCCGGCAGGCTGATGGTGCGGATGCCGGTGCGGTTGCCCTGCAGCGTGCCGTTGTCGATGACGTCGCGGACCAGGTCCAGATACTGTTTCATGGCTTACCTGTAGCAAAAACGGCAGGGGGATCGCCCCTGCCGTGGGATTAATCAGGCGGGTTTCGCCGTAGGCTTGCGATTATAAGCCCACCAGATCAGGCCAAGGCCAGCCAGGATCATCGGCACGCACAGAATCTGACCCATGGTCAGCCAGCCCCAGGCCAGGTAGCCAAGCTGGGCATCCGGTACGCGGACGAATTCGACGATGAAGCGGAAGATACCGTAGAACAGCGCGAACATGCCGGATACCGCCATGGTCGGCCGCGGCTTGCGCGAGAACGCCCAGAGGATCAGGAACAGCGCCACACCTTCGAGTGCGAACTGGTAAAGCTGCGATGGGTGACGCGGCAGCTGCGCCGGGTCGCTGAACGGCGGGAAGACCATCGCCCATGGCACGTCGGTGGCCTTGCCCCACAGCTCGGCGTTGATGAAGTTGCCGATGCGCCCGGCCCCCAGGCCGATCGGCACCAGCGGGGCGACAAAGTCCATCAGCTCGAAGAACGACTTGTTGTTGCGCTTGCCGAACCACAAGGCCGCCAGCATCACGCCGATGAAACCGCCGTGGAACGACATGCCACCCTTCCACACTTCGAAGATCAGCGTCGGATTGGCCAGGTAGGCGTGCAGGTCGTAGAAAAGCACGTAGCCCAGGCGACCACCGACGATCACACCCATCGACAGCCAGAACACCAGGTCGGAGAGCTTTTCGCGCGTCCAGGTGGGGTCGAAGCGGTTCAGCCGGCGCGAGGCGAGCAGCCAGGCACCGCCGATGCCGACCAGGTACATCAGGCCGTACCAATGGATTTTCAGCGGCCCGATGGCCACGGCCACGGGGTCTATCTGCGGGTAAGGCAGCATGGAACTTCCTCTCGATTCAAATCAAAAAGCTGAGGCCGACACAGAACAGCAGGGCTGCGAACAGGCGTTTCAACAAACGTGGCGACAGCTTGTGCGCCAGGCGCGCGCCGAAGCGGGCGAAAAACATGCTGGTCACGGCAATGCCGAGCAGCGCCGGCAGGTACACGTAACCCAGGCTGTGGGCCGGCAGGTGCTGCTCGTGCCAACCCAGCAGCATGAAACTCAGGGCACTGGCCAAGGCAATGGGCAGGCCACAGGCCGAAGACGTGGCCACTGCCTGCTGCATGGGCAGGCTGCGCCAGGTCAGGAACGGCACGGTCAGCGAACCGCCGCCGATGCCGAAAATGGCCGAAGCCCAGCCGATCACCCCACCTGCACCGATCAGCGCGGGCTTGCCGGGGATGCCACGACTGGCCTTGGGTTTGAGGTCCAGGGCCATCTGCGCGGCGATGACCAGGGCGAACACACCGATGATCTTTTGCAGCAACGGCCCCTGTATCAGCGAGGCGGTCTTGGCGCCGACACCGGCCCCAAGGAGGATGCCGAGGGTCATCCAGGCGAAGATCGGCCATTGCACCGCACCCTTGCGATGGTGCTCGAGCACGGCGTTGATCGAGGTGAAAACGATGGTTGCCAGCGACGTACCGACAGCCAGGTGGGTCAGCACCGAGGCATCGAAACCCTGCAAGGTGAAGCTGAACACCAGCACCGGCACGATGATGATACCGCCGCCCACGCCGAACAGCCCGGCCAGCACACCGGCGCAGGCGCCCAACAGCAGATAGAGCACGAATTCCATTCGTCTTCCCCGAGAAAACAATCCGGCATGGTAACGGAAGCCGGGCTCGGGGCTCTAGTGAACAGTGTGTCAGGATGGATCCTCCCTGCCGCTGTGGGTACAGTGGCGAAAAAACGGAGGCCCTACCGATGTGCCTGATCGTATTCGCCTGGCGGCCGGGGCACACCCTGCCGCTGATCGTGGCGGCCAACCGCGATGAGTTCTATGCCCGCCCCACCCAGGCCCTGGCGGCCTGGGAGGATGCACCCGGGGTATATGCCGGGCGCGACCTGGAAGCCGGCGGCACCTGGCTGGGCGTCGGCCCGCAGGGGCGGTTCGCGGCGCTGACCAATATTCGCGACCCGGCGCAGGCACTGGGGCCACGCTCGCGGGGCGAGCTGGTGTCGGCGTATCTGCAGGGGGAGTTGGGGGTCGAGGCCTATCTGGACCAGGTGGCCAGCCGCAGCAGGCAATATTCAGGGTTCAACCTGCTGGTGGGCGATGGACGGCAGTTGGGCTACCTGCATGCCCAAGACGCGGCGCCGCGCTTGCTGGAGGCCGGGGTTTACGGGCTTTCCAATGCCGGGCTAGATACGCCTTGGCCGAAGCTGGTGAAGGCGCGCAGTGGGCTGGAAGGGTTACTGGAAACGCCAGAGCCACAGCGCTTGCTAGCGTTGCTGGCCGATGCCGAACCGGCGCCGGAGGGCGAGTTGCCGGAGACGGGCGTGGGGTTGGCGACCGAGAAGTTGCTGTCGAGCGTGTTCATTGCCAGCCAGAACTACGGGACGCGGGCGAGCACGGTGCTGATAGTGGATGATCAGGGGAAAAGGCGGCTTATTGAGCGCAGTTTTGGGCCATTTGGCGGGCACTTGGGGGAAGTTGAGTTACTGGCCTGATAATTTGATGTTGCTTGCTCCGGCCCCTTCGCGGGTAAACCCGCTCCCACAGGGATTGCGCCGCATCTGACGGCTGCGCTGTACCTGTGGGAGCGGGTTTACCCGCGAAGAGGCCGGACCAGGCCACCTCACATTCAGAGGGTTTTATTAGCCCCAGGCCCGATCATCCGCGCCAACCCAAGGTTTTTCAGGGCCAGTTGCAGCGAGCTGTGGATAACCTGCGGGTTGTCATGGCTCAGGGCCTCGGTCAGCAATTCCTTGGCCTTGCCCAGGTTGATCTGGCGCAGCATCCACTTCACCTTCGGCAGGTTGGTGGCGTTCATCGACAGACTGTCGAAGCCCATGGCCATCAACAGGATCGCCGCTGCCGGGTCACCGGCCATCTCACCGCAGATACTCACCGGCTTGCCTTCGCCATGGGCGTCGCGCACCACCGTGTTCAGCGCCTGCAACACCGCCGGGTGCAGGTAGTCGTACAGGTCGGCGACCCGCGGGTTGTTGCGGTCCACCGCCAGCAGGTACTGGGTCAGGTCGTTGGAACCGACCGACAGGAAGTCCACCTGCCGCGCCAGCTCCTTGGTCTGGTAAACCGCCGCAGGAATTTCCACCATCACGCCAACTGGTGGCATCGGCACATCGGTGCCTTCGTCACGCACCTCGCCCCAGGCGCGGTGGATCAGGTGCAGCGCCTCTTCCAGCTCATGGATGCCGGAAATCATCGGCAGCAGGATACGCAGGTTGTTCAGCCCCTCGCTGGCCTTGAGCATGGCGCGGGTCTGAACCAGGAAGATTTCCGGGTGGTCGAGGGTGACGCGGATGCCGCGCCAGCCGAGGAACGGGTTTTCTTCCTTGATCGGGAAGTACGACAGCGACTTGTCGCCACCGATGTCGAGGGTACGCATGGTCACCGGCAGCGGGTGGAAGGCCGCCAGCTGCTCGCGGTAGATGGCCAGCTGCTCTTTCTCGCTGGGGAAGCGCTGGTTGATCATGAACGGCACTTCGGTGCGGTACAGCCCCACCCCTTCGGCGCCACGCTGCTGGGCACGGGCCACGTCGGCGAGCAGGCCGGTGTTGACCCACAGCGGCATGCGGTGGCCGTCCGGGGTAACGCACGGCAGTTCGCGCAGGGCATCCAGGCCCTGGGCCAGCTGGCGCTCCTCCTCGACCACGTCGCTGTACTGCTTGCGCAGCACTTCGCTGGGGTTGGTGAATACCTCACCCTTGTAGCCGTCGACGATCATCTCGATGCCGTCGACCTTGGAATAAGGCAAATCGACCAGGCCCATCACCGTGGGGATGCCCATGGCGCGAGCCAGGATGGCGACGTGGGAGTTGCCCGAGCCCAGTACCGAGACCAGGCCGACCAGCTTGCCTTCAGGCACTTCGCCGAGCATCGCCGGGGTCAGCTCTTCACTGACCAGTATGGTGTTGTCGGCATACACCAGCGACTGCGCGCGGGCTTCCTGCAGGTAGGCCAGCAGGCGCCGGCCCAGGTCCTTGACGTCGGAGGCGCGCTCGCGCAGGTAGTCATCGTCCATCAGCTCGAAGCGGTTGACGTGCTCGCCCACCACCTGGCGCAGTGCGCCCTGGGCCCACTGGCCGGTCTTGATGACTTCGGTCACCTCACCGCCCAGAGCCGCGTCTTCGAGCATCATCAGGTACACATCGAACAGTGCACGCTCCTCCGGGCGCAGCTGGGTGGCCAGCTTGGCCGACAGCTTGCGCATATCGTCGCGCACACCTTCGAGGGCGTTCTGGAACAGCTTCAGTTCGGCGTCGATGTCATCGACGGTCTTGTCCGGCACCACTTCCAGATCGGCTGGCGGTAGCATCACCACTGCGCGCCCCACGGCGGCGCCAGGCGAGCCCGGTACGCCGACGAAGCGCGCTTCCTGGATGCCCTTGCCCTGGCGGCCGAGGCCACGGATCGAGCCAGTAGCCTCGGCGTGGGCGATAACCCCTGCGAGCTGGGCGCTCATGGTGACCAGGAAGGCTTCTTCGCCCTCGTCGAACTGGCGGCGCTCCTTTTGCTGGATGACCAATACCCCGACCACGCGGCGGTGGTGGATAATCGGCGCACCGAGGAAGGAGGCGAATTTTTCCTCGCCGGTTTCGGCAAAGTAGCGGTAACGCGGGTGGTCGGCAGCGTTTTCCAGGTTCAGCGGCTCTTCCCGGGTACCGACCAGGCCGACCAGGCCTTCGTTGGGGGCCATGCTGACCTTGCCGATGGAGCGCTTGTTCAGGCCTTCGGTGGCCATCAGCACGAAGCGGTTGGTTTCCGGGTCGAGCAGGTAGACCGAGCAGACCTGGCTGCCCATGGCCTCCTTGACACGCAAGACAATGATCCCCAACGCCGACTTGAGATCTTTGGCGGAGTTTACTTCCTGGACGATCTTGCGCAGCGTATTGAGCATGGCTCGGGGTCGAACTCCGTCGTCAGTCGCGCGTCAGCAGACGCGGTGCTAGCTCTTTCAGGGCGCGTCGGTAGACCTCGCGCTTGAATGTCACAACCTGGCCCAGCGGGTACCAATAGCTGACCCAGCGCCAGCCGTCGAATTCCGGCTTGCCGGTCAGGTCCATCCGCACCCGTTGTTCGTTGCTGACCAGACGCAGCAGGAACCATTTCTGCTTCTGGCCGATGCACAGCGGCTGGCTATGCGTACGCACCAGTCGCTGGGGTAAACGATAACGCAACCAGCCACGGGTGCAGGCAAGAATTTCCACATCATCGCGTTCAAGGCCAACTTCTTCGTTCAGCTCGCGGTACAGGGCATCTTCCGGCGTCTCGTCAGGGTTGATGCCACCCTGGGGAAACTGCCAGGCATCCTGGTTGATCCGTCGAGCCCATAGCACCTGCCCGGCATCATTCGTGAGAATGATCCCGACATTGGGGCGAAAACCATCCGGGTCGATCACGGCAGCAACCTCGCAAACGCATGTCACCGCATTGTTCCACAAAGCTTGCGAGCGCAGCAACGCGCCCGCCAAGCTTATGTGCAGCAGCGTGAAAACTCCGTATTCTGCGGGCCTACCCTGTGGCTTATGCGAGTGACCGCGATGCGCCTGGCTTTATTCGACCTGGACAATACCCTCCTCGGTGGCGACAGCGACCATGCCTGGGGTGACTACCTTTGCCAGCGCGGCATCCTCGACCCGGTTACCTACAAGCAACGCAACGATGGCTTCTATCAGGAATACCTGAATGGGACCCTGGACCTGCAGGCCTACCTGGCCTTTTCCATGGAAATCCTTGCGGCAACACCGGTAGCCCAGCTCGACGAATGGCACCGCGACTTCATGCGCGCCTGCATCGAGCCGATCATCCTGCCCAAGGCGCTGACCTTGCTGCAGCAGCACCGCGAGGCCGGCGACCAGCTGGTGATCATCACCGCCACCAACCGCTTCGTCACCGCACCGATTGCCCGGCGCCTGGGGGTTCGCGTGTTGCTGGCGACCGAATGCGAAACGCGTGATGGCCGCTATACCGGACGTAGTACCGATATACCGTGTTTCCGTGAAGGCAAGGTGACGCGGCTGGAGCGCTGGATGCTGGAAAACGGCTTCGACCTTGAGGACAGCTATTTCTATAGCGACTCGATGAACGATTTGCCGCTGTTGCAGCGGGTGGCGCATGCGGTGGCGGTGGACCCCGACCCGAAGCTGCGGGCGGAGGCCGAGATGCGTGGGTGGCCTGTGGTTTCGCTGCGGGATTGAGGTTTTCCTGTAGCGGCCACTTCGCGGGCATGCCCGCTCCCACAGGGATCACCACAGGCCTGGAGGGCTGCGCCGTACCTGTGGGAGCGGGCGCGCCCGCGAAGAGGCCGGTACATACAGCACTAGGCTGTCAGACCGGCTTGGCCCCCATCAGCCCGGCGATGGACAGGAAGCAAACCCCACTGAACACCGCCAGTGCCAAGGTAAAGCGCAGCCCCACCACCTCGGCCTTGCGCAGCCGGTTCAACCGCACCAGCAGCCACCACACGGCAAACGCGCCCAGCGTATAGATGACGCTGGACGCCAGCACCCAGGTCTGCCCCAGCGGCCAGCCCACCAGGTGCACCAACCACCAGCCGGTGAACGGCATGCTCACCAGGCACAGGCCCATCACCAGCCAGACGAACACCAGCGGCCGACGCAGCAGCTTGGCGTAGGCCTCGGCATCGCCCTGGCGGCGAGCGCGCACGGTCCAGAGCGCCAGGCCCAGAGCACCCAGCAGCAGGAGCGCGGTGGCGATGATGTGCAGGGTCTTGAGGGTGGTCAGGTGTTCCATGTCTCGGTTGTCCTTAAGCAGGCCATTTTGTGCAGGCTTCTTCGCCGACTTGCCTGCTCCCACAGGGATATCACAGGTCCTGAAGCCTGCGCAGTACCTGTGGGAGCGGGCAAGCCCGCGAAAGGGCCGTCAGCCCCAGCTTAGCCGCTCAGCCCAGGAACAGCTTGTAAGCCGGGTTGTCGGTTTCGTCCCAGTACGGGTAGCCGATCTTCGCCAGCGCCGCCGGCACCATGTGGCGCTCGTCCTCCGGCACCTGCAACCCCGCCACCACGCGCCCGTCAGCGGCGCCATGGTTGCGGTAATGGAACATCGAAATGTTCCAGCGCCCGCCCAGCTTGTTGAGGAAGTTGAACAGCGCCCCCGGCCGCTCGGGGAACTCGAAGCGCAGCACCATCTCGTCACTGGCACCGGCCGAATGACCACCAACCATATGGCGAATATGCAGCTTGGCCAGCTCGTTGTCGGTCAGGTCGGTAACCGGGAAGCCCTGCTCGGTCAGTTGCTGTACCAGCGCCGCACGCGGGTCGTTTTCCGGGTGGGTCTGCACGCCGACGAAGATATGCGCCTCGTCGGAGGTGTGCTTGCGGTAGTTGAATTCGGTGATCTGGCGCTTGCCGATAGCCTCGCAGAAGGCCTTGAAGCTGCCCGGGCGCTCAGGGATGGTCACGGCGATGATCGCTTCGCGCTTTTCACCCAGCTCGGCACGCTCGGCCACATGGCGCAGGCGGTCGAAGTTGACGTTGGCACCGGAGTCGATGGCCACCAGGGTCTGCCCGGTCACGCCGTACAACTCGACGTACTTCTTGATGCCCGCCACGCCCAAGGCACCGGCAGGTTCGGTGATCGAGCGGGTATCGTCGTAGATATCCTTGATAGCCGCGCAGATTTCGTCGGTACTGACGGTGACCACTTCATCCACATGATGGCGGCAGATGTCGAAGGTGTGCTGGCCGATCTGCGCCACCGCCACGCCGTCGGCGAACAGCCCGACCTGCGGCAGCACCACGCGCTCGCCGGCCGCCATGGCCGCCTGCAGGCAGTTGGAGTCGTCCGGCTCGACACCAATCACTTTGATTTCCGGACGCAGGTATTTCACGTAGGCAGCAATGCCGGCGATCAGGCCACCGCCACCCACCGGCACGAAGATCGCGTCCAGCTGGCCTGGGTGCTGGCGCAGGATCTCCATGGCCACGGTGCCCTGCCCGGCGATGGTGTGCGGGTCGTCGTAGGGGTGCACGTAGACGAAGCCCTTTTCATCGACCAGTTTCAGCGAATAGGCCAGCGCCTCGGGGAACGAGTCGCCATGCAGCACCACCTTGCCGCCCCGCGAACGCACGCCCTCGACCTTGATCTCCGGGGTGGTCTTGGGCATCACGATAGTGGCCTTGATGCCCATCTCGCGCGCGGCCAGGGCCAGGCCCTGGGCGTGGTTGCCGGCCGAGGCGGTGACCACGCCACGGGCCAGTTCTTCCGGGGTCAGTTGGGCCAGCTTGTTGTAGGCCCCGCGGATCTTGAACGAGAACACCGGCTGCAGGTCTTCGCGCTTGAGCAGAATCTGGTTGCCCAGGCGCTTGCTCAGCTGCCCGGCGCTCTGCAGCGGGGTTTCGACCGCAACGTCGTAGACGCGCGAGGTGAGGATCTTCTTGACGTACTGTTCGAGCATCGGGAATGCATCACTGGGCCGCGGGACAAGGGCTGGGAGTCTACCCCAGCGCTACGTCGGGCGACCACAGCAATGCCGCCCGAGCCGTTATACTAGGCTCTTTTCAAAACCGCCCTGCCCCCTCTCGGAGCCCGCATGACCCAGGACCAACTCAAACAGGCCGTCGCCCAGGCCGCTGTCGACTTCATTCTGCCCAAGCTGGATGAAAAGAGCGTCGTCGGCGTCGGCACCGGTTCGACCGCCAACTTCTTCATCGACGCCCTGGCTCAGCACAAGACCGCCTTCGACGGCGCGGTCGCCAGCTCCGAAGCCACTGCCCAGCGTCTGAAGGGCCATGGCATCCCGGTCTACGAGCTGAACAGCGTCAGCGAACTGGAGTTCTACGTGGACGGCGCCGACGAGAGCGACGCGCACCTGAACCTGATCAAAGGCGGCGGCGCAGCCCTGACCCGCGAGAAGATCGTCGCCGCCGTGGCCAAGACCTTCATCTGCATCGCCGATGCCAGCAAGCTGGTACCGGTGCTGGGCGCGTTCCCGCTGCCGGTCGAAGTGATCCCGATGGCCCGCAGCCACGTGGCGCGCCAGCTGGTCAAATTGGGCGGTGACCCGGTGTACCGTGAGGGCGTGGTTACCGACAACGGCAACGTGATCCTCGATGTGCACAACCTGCAGATCACCAACCCGGTGGAGCTGGAAGCGCAGATCAATGCCATTGTTGGCGTGGTGACCAACGGCCTGTTCGCGGCGCGGCCGGCAGATTTGCTGCTGCTGGGTACCTCTGAGGGCGTGAAGAGCCTCAAGGCCGAGTAACTTTCTGCTAGAGCTTCGCCCTCGATTCGCAGCACAAGGCTGCTCCTACAGGGGTACGCGGTTTCCTGTAGGAGCAGCCTTGTGCTGCGAATGGGCTGCAAAGCAGCCCCACCTGCTCACTCCGCTGGCTGTTTGAACACATAGAACAGGTTCGGCTCACTGACCAGATAGATGGTCCCCGCCTCATCCATCGCAATCCCCTCCGCCTGTGGCACCGTCGCCTGCAACCCCTGGAACCCCTTGCGCAACGACAAGGTACTCAGCGGCCGGCCCTCCACATCCAGCTCCAGCACCAGCCGCGACTCGTCCGACAGCGCCAGCAGGTGCCCGCTGCGCTCATCGAACTGCAAGCTCGACAGGTCCCGCACGAACAGCTGCGAATCGCGCTTGCGGTCCTGCACCACATGCACCGCATAGGGCTGCTCAGGATTGTCGTGCGGGAAGCCATGCACCTCGTAGATCAGCATTGGGTCACGCTCCTTGGCCACGAACAGGCGCTTGCCCGCCGAATCATAGGCCAGCCCCTCGAAGCCCTTGTTGCCATTCAGGCCAATGCCCAGGGTCAGCTGCTCGGCATCGCCGGCATCGAGGAACATCGTGTCGTCCTCCAGGCGCACGCGAATCAGCCGCTGCTGACGCTCGTCGGTGATCACATAGCTGTTGGGCCCGACGTACTCCACGGCTTCCGGGTCGCCGAAGCCGGTCAGCGGCACTCGGCGCAGGATGCGCCCGTCCAGCGACAGCTCGATCAGCTCCGAGCGTGCATTGGTAACGGTAAACAGAGTCTTGCGGTCGGGGTCGTAGGTCAGCGCCGAGATGTCGTCATCCAGCCCCTCGATCGGCTGCGCCTCCACCACCACCCGGTAACGGTCCAGGCCGATGCTTTGCTCGGCTGGCTGCCACCAGGCCTTGAGGTTGAACCAGCCACGCTCGAACAGGCGAAACTCCTGCCCGGCCAAGCCGAGCAGGATCAGGCCGATAACGACCAGAACAGGGAACGGACGAACAAAACGGCGCATGAGGGAAGACTCGACACAGGGGTGACGAATCTAATCACGAACAACTGAAGTAAAGCTTAATGCCAGCATCCGAAAAGTCGGACGTTTGGGTCAGTTTTTGCTGAAGCGATAGAACAGTGCAGGCTCGCTGACCATGTACAGGTTGCCCTTGTCGTCCATGGCCACCCCTTCGGCACGCGGGATGGTGTCCTGCAGGCCGTTGAAACCGCCGAGCAGGGTCATGAAACTGACTTGCTGGCCCTGCTCGTCCAGTTCCAGAAGCATGTTGGAGTCGGACGACAGCACCAGCAAGTGGCCGGTACGCGGATCCACGCCAAGCGCCGATAGGTTGCGCAGGTCCAGTTCATCACTGGGCAAAAGCTGTTTTTCACCCGTGAGCGGGCTGCGGCCGTCGGTATTCCAGGTATACAGCCTGGGCGGGCGCTCCTCGCCGATGACCAGGCGCTGGCGCAGCGGGTCCCAGGCCACCGCCTCGAAGCCCTTGTTGCTCTTCACCGACGGGCCCAGGTCGTGGCTCTGGAAATCATCATGGTTCAACGAGGTGGTCTGCGCATCCACCTTGACCACGGTCAGGTCGTGCAGGCGCTCATCGGTGATTGCCAGGTAGCCGTCTTCCAGTACGGCGACGCCTTCCGGGTTGTTCCAGCCGTTGAGGGGGATCTTGCGCAGTACATCGCCATCCAGGCTCAGTTCGACCAGGATCGGGTTCTTGCCCATGACTGCGAACAGGGTGCGGGTACGCGGGTTGAAGGCCACATCTGAAGCTTCATCGTCGTCCATGCCCGGCAACGGTTTGGCATCGATGTCGACCTTGTAGTCTGGTAGCCATACGCTCTCGCTGCGCTCGGCGGCGCTTTCGAAACTTTCTTTGACCCACAGCGCACCGCGGTCATCCCAGTGCATGGCTACGGCCACGCCATAGCCGACTACCGCCGCCACAGCCAGGCCGAAGGGCCAGCGCAGAAAGAAACGACGCTTGGGGGTTGCCGGGGCGCTGGAGGGAGATGGCATGCAGGGGTCCTGGGGAAATGGGCGAAGATTCGCGCATTATCCGGATCAGGTGTGAAAAATCGGTAAACAGGACCGGCCTCTTCGCGGGTTTACCCGCGAAGAAGGCGACGCGGTCTCGAGTCAGAGCACCCGGCTTTCGAAGCGGCTCACACCCGGCAACTCCAGCACCAATTCGTCACCGACATTGAACGGCCCCACACCCGCCGGGGTACCGGTGAGGATCACATCCCCCGCCTGCAGCGAGAAATGCGCGGCCATGTGCTGGATCATCGGCACGATCGGGTTGAGCATCATCGCGCTGTTACCATCCTGGCGAACTTCGCCGTTGACGGTCAGGCGCACCGGGATGTCGGTCACATCCTCGAAGCTGGCGGCCGACACGAACGGCGGCAGTACGCAGGCGCCATCGAAGCACTTGGCCAACTCCCAGGGCAGGCCCTTCTCTTTCAGCTTGGCCTGCACGTCACGCAGGGTAAGGTCTAGCGCCGGTGCATAGCCGGAAATGGCGTCCAGCACCTCTTCCTCACTCGGGTGAGTCGACAGCGGCTTGCCCAGCAGCACGGCAATTTCCGCCTCATAGTGCACCGAGCCACGTTCCGTCGGGATCTTGAAGCCGCCCTCGGCTGGTACCACGCAGCTGCCCGGCTTGATGAACAGCAGCGGTTCGGTGGGGATCGGATTGTCCAGCTCCTTGGCATGCTCGGCATAGTTACGGCCGATGCACACCACCTTGCCCAGCGGGAAGTGAATGCGTGTGCCGTCTACGTACTGATGCTGGTAACTCATGGCCGACTCCTCTGGACACTGCTTTCTATTCAGGTGCGAAGATCTTACCCGGATTCATGATGCCGTTAGGGTCGAACACGGCCTTTATTGCCTTCATGCAGGCAATTTCTTCGGGCGAGCGGCTATAGCCCAGGTAGTCACGCTTGGTCATGCCCACACCATGCTCGGCGGAGATCGAGCCGTTGTAGCGCTCGACGATCTCGAACACCCACTTGTTGACCTTGGTGCACGAGGCGAAGAAGTCGTCCTTGCTCATGTGCTCGGGCTTGAGGATGTTCAGGTGCAGGTTGCCGTCGCCGATGTGGCCGTACCACACCACTTCGTAATCCGGGTAATGTTCGGCGACGATGGCATCTATATCGCGCAGGAACGCTGGCACTTTCGACACCGTGACAGAAATGTCGTTCTTGTACGGGGTCCAGTGCGAGATGGTTTCCGACAGGTACTCGCGCAGTTTCCACAGGTTTTTCAGCTGGGTCTCGCTCTGGCTCATCACCCCGTCCAGCACCCAGCCTTGCTCGACGCAGTGCTCGAAGGTGGCCAGGGCCTCGTTGGCCACCTCCTCCGTGCTGGCCTCGAATTCCAGCAGCGCATAGAACGGGCAGTCGGTCTCGAACGGTGCCGGCACATCGCCACGCGCCAGGATCTTGGCCAGGCCCTTGTCGGAAAAGAACTCGAAGGCGGTCAGGTCCAGCTTGCCCTGGAAGGCATGCAGCACCGGCATGATCGAGTCGAAATCCGGGGTCCCCAGCACCATCGCGGTGAGGTTGCGCGGCGCACGGTCCAGACGCATGGTGGCCTCGACCACAAAGCCCAGGGTACCTTCGGCACCGATGAACAGCTGCCGCAGGTCGTAGCCGGTGGCGTTCTTGATCAGGTCCTTGTTCAGCTCCAGCAGCTCACCCTTGCCGGTCACCACTTTCAACCCGGCCACCCAGTTGCGGGTCATGCCGTAGCGAATCACCTTGATTCCGCCGGCATTGGTGCCGATATTGCCGCCAATCTGGCTGGAACCGCTGGAGGCGAAGTCCACGGGGTAATACAGGCCCTGTTCTTCGGCGTAGGCCTGCAGCTGGCGGGTAATCACCCCTGGCTGGCAGACCACGGTGCGGTCGAAGGCATTGAAGCCGAGAATCTGGTTCATGTAGTCGAAGGCGACCACCACTTCGCCATTGGCCGCCACGGCGCCTGCGGAAAGCCCGGTACGCCCGCCAGACGGCACCAGCGCCACCTTGTGCGTATTGGCCCAGCGCACGATCGCCTGCACCTGCTCCACCGTCTTGGGAAAGACGATGGCGCTGGGTGCCGGTGGGTAATGCTTGGTCCAGTCCTTACCATAGGCTTCCAGGGAAGCTGCGTCGGTCAGGACCTTGCCAGGGTCGACAAGGGTCATCAGTTCATCAATTACAGCGGGGTGGGTCATCGCTGGAACTCTCGACTTATTCATAGTCACCCTGAGCACTCTTCACCTGTCGGGATAAGCTCAGATTGTGTCGCGTATGCTAGCATAGCCCTCCCGCTGTTCATGCTAAGGCCGCCTTTGCGCCTGGCATCACCCTCGCCATTTTTTCTCCGGGATACAGGTTTACGCAGATGAGCAAGACTTCTCTCGACAAGAGCAAGATCCGGTTCCTTCTTCTTGAAGGTGTGCACCAGAACGCGGTCGATACCCTCAAGGCCGCCGGCTACACCAACATCGAATACCTCACTGGTTCGCTGCCGGAAGCCGAGCTGAAGGAAAAGATCGCAGATGCCCACTTCATCGGCATCCGTTCGCGCACCCAGCTGACCGAAGAGATCTTCGACTGCGCCAAGAAACTGGTCGCCGTTGGCTGCTTCTGCATCGGCACCAACCAGGTCGACCTGGAAGCTGCCCGCGAGCGCGGTATCGCCGTGTTCAACGCGCCATACTCCAACACCCGTTCGGTAGCCGAACTGGTACTGGCCGAAGCCATCCTGCTGCTGCGCGGCATCCCCGAGAAGAACGCTTCCTGCCACCGTGGCGGCTGGATCAAGAGCGCGGCCAATTCCTTCGAAATCCGCGGCAAGAAGCTGGGTATCGTCGGTTACGGCTCGATCGGCACCCAGCTGTCGGTCCTGGCCGAGAACATGGGCATGCAGGTGTATTTCTACGACCCGCTGACCAAGCTGCCACTGGGCAACGCCGTGCAGGTCACCAGCCTGCACGAGCTGCTGGGCCTGGCCGACATCGTTTCGCTGCACGTGCCTGAGCTGCCGTCCACCCAGTGGATGATCGGCGAGAAGGAAATCCGCGCGATGAAGAAGGGCGCGATCCTGATCAACGCCGCACGCGGCACGGTGGTCGAGCTGGACCACCTGGCCGCCGCCATCAAGGACCAGCACCTGATCGGCGCCGCCATCGACGTGTTCCCGGTGGAGCCGCGCTCCAACGACGAGCAGTTCGAAAGCCCGCTGCGTGGCCTGGACAACGTGATCCTGACCCCGCACATCGGTGGTTCCACTGCCGAAGCCCAGGCCAACATCGGCCTGGAAGTGGCCGAGAAGCTGGTCAAGTACAGCGACAACGGTACCTCGGTATCCTCGGTCAACTTCCCGGAAGTGGCCCTGCCGGCGCACCCAGGCAAGCACCGCCTGCTGCACATCCACGAAAACATCCCGGGCGTGCTCAGCGAAATCAACAAGGTCTTCGCCGAGAACGGCATCAACATCTCTGGTCAGTTCCTGCAGACCAACGAGAAAGTCGGTTACGTGGTGATCGACGTTGACGCCGAGTACTCCGACCTGGCGCAAGAGAAGCTGCAACAGGTCAAGGGCACCATCCGTTCCCGCGTGCTGTTCTAAGTTCGCTGGCGGCATGAAAAAAGGGAGGCCCTGGTGGCCTCCCTTTTTTTGCCTGTGACATTGGTGTCGCTTGCTTCGCGGGCTTGCCCGCGAAGAGCTCAACCCCTATTTCACGTCGACAGTAATCTTCTGCGACACGACGCTCGGCTTGAACGGCACGTGATACTGGTCACCCAGCACCAGCTGCAGGGTGTGCTTGCCTGGGGTCAGGGTAATGCTGGTTTCGGTCTGCGCCTTGCCGAAGTGCAATACTTGCGGGCCATCCGGCAACGCGGTGCCGGCCTGTGGCATCAGGCTGGCCGGCAGGGCCATGTCGGCCACCGGCTCTTTATCCACATCCACCAGCAGGTGGTGGTGGCCGGAGTGCGGGGTGTTGTCACCCGCAGGCTTGAGCGCCATGCCCTCGATGCCGAACTTGACGGTGAAGGTCTTGTCGACCGTGGCGCCATCGGCGGGGGAAACGATGAAGACCTTGGCATCCTTGGGCGGCTCCTGGCTCTTCAGGGCATCTGCGGCACTGGCGAACATCGACGCTCCCATCATCAGACCAGCAACGGCAGCACGCGAAAATAGGCTGTTCATTCACTTCTCCTGTGATTCACTTATTGACCGCCGCCAGTATTCCAGTGGCGGCGGTGGTTCACCTTAGTTGATATGTTTGCCCAGATGTTCACATCCTCAGGCAGAAATATTTCAATCAGGGTTAAACAATGCCGAGGCTTCAAGGTCATAGGCTGCGCTCGACCACGGCGAGGAAGAAAGCCGTGGCGAAGGTTATTCATCTGCCAAAGAGAAAAGGGGCTTTAATGCGTTCGACCATAGGAGTAATGCTGGCGGTACTGATCACGCCATTGGCTCAGGCCGAGCTGATAGACGAAATTGCCGACCGGGGCGAACTGCGCATAGCCGTACAGGCCGACAACTCGCCGTACGCATTCAAGGAAAATGACCACCTGAGCGGCTTCGAGATCGACTTCGGCCAGGCGCTGGCCAAGGAACTGGACCTGCGCGCCGAGTTCATCGAAGCCCCTGCGGCAGAGGTACTGCCCGGTGTCGAGAGTGGCAAGTACGACATCGCACTGACCCCGTCGAGCGAATCGCCCAAAGGTGACGGCCAGCTCGATATGAGCCTGCCGTTTGGCGAGAAGCAGCTGGTGATCCCGTTCCAGAAGGACAACCCGGCGTTCGAGAGCGCGGTGAACAATGCACTGCAGCGGCTCAAGGACAGCGGGCGGACTGCCGAGCTTGAGCAGAAGTGGTTCAAGGGTGTGCCTGAGACTGCGTCCGGGCAGTAAGCGCTTTATTGCCTATCACGGCCTCTTCGCAGCACAAGGCTGCTCCTACAGGGATCGCTTACCCTTGTGCTGCGAAAGGGCCGGGACAGGCTCAAGCCGAAAGCCCAGCCAACGCCTGCTCCGCCAGTTCCAGCTCCAGCTCGCTGAACACCAGCACCCCCGCCCGCCGCAGTAATGCCGTGGTCACCCCTTCCCCGGCCACCTTCACACCACTGAACGTGCCGTCATAGGTCAACCGGTTGCCACACGAAGGGCTTCCAGCCTTCAGCACGGCCACGCGAATGCCATGCCGGCGCACCAGGTCCAGCGCCCGCTGCGCCCCGGCCAGGAACTCGGCGCTGACATTCTCGCCCGTCACCGTAAGCACCTGCGCGTCACCATCGAGCACCTCCCCACCCTGCCCGCCCGGTATCTCTGCAGGCGGCCGTGGAGTCGGCAAGCCACCCGCCACTTCCGGGCACAACGGCACCACGCGACCTTCGGCCTGCCAGCGCTGCAACAGGTCGGGGTGACCACTGGCTCGGCCGTCATAGCGCACTGGCTGCCCCAGCAGGCAGGCGCTGACCAGCACCTTGGGCAGGTCAGAACGGGTCATTGCCACGGCGTCGGAACCAGCCGGTCAACGACAGCCGCTCACGCCCGGCCGGCAGCACCTCATGGGGCACCTCGCCCGACAGGAACACTACCAGGCAGCCCGCCACCGGCTCGACATCATGCTCGACACCATCCGCCAGGAACATGCGCAACTGGCCACCGTCCTGCGGCTGCCAGCCTTCATTCAGGTACAGGACTGCCGACACCATGCGCCGGTCATCATCGCGGAAGCGGTCAAGGTGCCGGCGATAGAACGCCCCTGGCGGGTACAAGGCAAAATGGCACTCGAAGTCTTCCAGGCCAAGGAACAGGCCCTGGTTGATGGCCTGGCGCAGCTGGTCCATGGCGCTCAGGTACTGGTCGCAGGCCTCGGCCTGGCCGGGGTCGATCCACTGGATCTGGTCGCCGCGAATGGCCTCGCGCACCTCCTGGGCAGCACCGCGCCCAACCCCTGCAGGGTTGAGTTCGCCTTCGGCATCACGGCGCCGGCACTCGGCCGCGAGCGCACGCACCAGGTCGGCGGGCAGAAAAAGCGCCTGCTCGGACCAGCCATGGGTGGCCAGATCGTCGACGACGGCCGCAAGCATCGGGTGTTCAGGGGAGATGTGCATGGCGCGCATCATATCCATTAGCCATGCCGGCGCACAGCGCCACTTGGCCGAGAAGCACGCGGATATCTCGACAAACCGGCGCCCGGCCACGGACAATAGCCACCTGCCGACAGGAGTCCTGAATGCGCCGTCTGTTTTCCCTGATTCTGCTGATGATCTGCACCGTGCCTGTCTGGGCAGACAACCTGGATCAACTGTACAAGGCCGCCGGCTGGCCCGACCAGCGCGCCCATTTCAATGATGCACTGACCGCTGCCCAGGAACGCTACCGCAACAGTTTGCCACCCGCCGTGTACCAGGCGCTGGTAAACAACAGCAACCAGCGCTTCCAGGCCCAGGCGGTGGACCGTCGCGCCCAGGCGCAGCTGCGCGCAACCTTGGCCAACCCGGCACCGGCGCTGGCTTTCTTCCGGTCGCCGCTGGGGCGCAAGGTGGTGGCTGCGGAGCTCAAGGCCACACGCAAGGACGAACTGGCCAGGAATGCCAAGGGCTTGCCGAAGATCCAGGCCAGCGATGATCGCCTGCTGATAATCGGGCATCTGGCCCAGGCCCTGCCGGCGCGCGAAGCCGGCGCCGAAGTGAGCCTGGCCATCGCCGGCGTGGCTGCCGACAGCCTCAGTTCGATGATCCCCGGCCTGTTCGGCGGCGGTCAGGCCCAGGGCCTGCTCGATGGTCAGCGCCAGCGTCTGATGAGCCAGATTGGCGAAGACCTCAACAACACGCTGCTGTATGTCTACCGCGACCTGTCCGATGCCGAGCTGGAAGAGTTCGCCACCTTTGCCGAGTCGCCGGACGGCAAGGCTTACTACCAGGCAGCCCTGGCCGCTGTACGCGCAGGCCTGGCGGTTGGCCAGAGCACCAACGACCTGAAGTGATCAGTTCAGGCGCTGGTCGATGAAGTCGAAGTAGCGCTTGCGAATGCCAGGTAGCTCGTTGGCCAGGTGGTGACGGGCCTCGGGCAGCATCAGAATCTGCGGCTCGGCAAACTTGGCCTTGAGTACTTCGAGGTTGTACGGCCAGTCCACTGTGCCATCCGCTTCTCCTTGCACGATCAACGGCCGCCGCGAGCTGCGCGGCGCGGCTTCGATACGCTTGACCCAGGCAATCAAGGCGCCCACCCAGGCGGTTGGCAGACGGCGCGGTTGCAGCGGGTCGGCTTCGAGGAACGGCAGGAAGGTCGGGTCATTGGTGTTCTCGCTGAAGCGCCGCTCGATGCCATTCACGAAGTGACGCAACACGCGATAGCTCAGCTTCGACCAGCGCCAGGCACAGGGCCGCACCAGCGGTGCCAACAGGATGACCTGGCCATCGATGGGGCTGCGCGCGCCTTGGTACAACAGGTGGTCCACGGCGATGGCGCCACCGGTGCTTTGCCCGCACAGGTGCCAGGGGCGCGGCAGTTGCAGCGTGCGCGCCTGTTCGAGCAAAGCCTCCAGCACCTGCTGGTAAACCGCGAAATCACTGATGCTGGCCCGCTCGCCGCTGGACAGGCCATGGCCGGGCAGGTCGCAACTGATCACGGCGAACCCCTGTTTGAGCGCCCAATCGATCACGTGACGGTACAGCCCCATGTGATCGTAATAGCCGTGCAGCAGAAACAGAGTCGCGCTCGGCTGCTCGGGTAGCCAGGCCTGCCCGACCAGATCGAACCCCGCGGCCTGGAAGCCGCCCAGCCAACTGTGAGCCGACAGGTTGAGGCCATAGAAGCGCTGGTAGTCTTGCGCCTGCGCCGACAACGGCTGGCGAACGGTCAGCGGCGCCAGGCTGGTGCGCAGGAGGTCGGGATGAAAGGCAGCGGGCATCGGGTACATCCACAGTGAAGCAAGTATTGATCTGGGATATTCAGCTCTGGCTGGCGTCGTGGCAAGCTTGCTCGATTTCAGGCCGATAGCGGTATCCCCCGGTAGGAGCAGCCTTGTGCTGCGAAGAGGCCGGTACTGCCACAACAACTCCCTCAGTCATGCCGGCCCTTTCGCAGCACAAGGCTGCTCCTACAGAGGGCCGCGGAAACTTCATGAAGACTCGGATCATCAAACCGCTGTGCACGGCAATCGCCCTTCTGGTCGGCGTGACCATCCTCTGGCAGGCCTACACCACCTTCCAGGCCCGCTACCTGCGCCCGTTCGACAACCAGGCCACGCTGTTCGACGGCAGCCAGCTGCAGTTGCCCCCCGAACTGGCAGGCCCCGGCCCGATCCGGGTAGTGCATTTCTGGGACCCGGCCTGCCCGTGCAACGTCGGCAACCAGCAGCACCTGGGCGACCTGGTCAGCCGGTTCGCCAGCCAGGGCGTGACCTTCCACGTGCTGCAAAAGCCCGACAGCCACGGCCAGCTGCCAGCCAACCTCACCGCCCTCAAGCCACTCGCCAGCCTGCCCGGCAGCGAACACCTGCCCGCCTCCCCGGCCGTGGCCATCTGGGACCGGCAAGGCCACCTGGCCTACTTCGGCCCCTACAGCGAAGGCGCGGTGTGCAATGCCAGCAACAGCTTCATCGAGCCGATCCTCAAGGCGCTACTCGACGGCCGCCAGGTGAGTGCCTCAAATACCCTGGCGGTGGGCTGCTACTGCCCCTGGGCCGGCTGACGCACCCGCGCAGGGTTGCCCACCACCACCGCCCCAGCCGGCACATCCCGAGTCACCACACTACCGGCACCCACCACGGCGTTATCGCCAATGGTCACCCCCGGCAGGATGATCGCCGCGCCGCCGATCCACACGTTGTTGCCGATGGTCACCGGCCGGCCACTCTCCAGCCCAGTGCGGCGCACCTCGGGGTCGAGCGGGTGGTCGGCGGTATAGATCTGCACGTTGGGGCCGATCTGGCAGTCATCACCGATACGCACCGGCAGCACATCGAGGATCACGCAGTTGAAATTCATGAAGGTGTTGCGGCCGACGCTGATGTTGTAGCCATAGTCGCAATAGAACGGCGGGCGGATCACCGCGCCTTCGCCGACCTGGCCAAAGTGCTCTACCAGGAGCCCATGACGTGCGTCGTTGAGCAATTCGACACTGCTGTTGTAGCGGTGCATCCAGTGCTTGTTGGCGATCTGCTCGGCCTGCAGCTCGGGGCAGCCAGCGTGATAGAGCTGGCCTGTAAGCATTTTCTGTTTTTCGCTGAGGGACATGGAAACTCCTTCCTGGGGCTATGCTCTGGTCGCGAATCCGCCGATCATCGGACCACATTTTTCGCTTGAACGCACAAGGAGCCTGCATGAAGCGCAGCTTGACCCTGTTGGCCGTGATGGTTGCCGTGGCCGCCGGCGCCGGATACTGGTATGTGCAGGGCAAGCTGCCGCAACGCGAGGGCGACGTGGCCATCGCCGGCCTGCAGGCGCCGGTCAACGTGCGCTACGACGCCCGTGGGGTGCCGCACCTGCAGGCGCAGAGCGAGCCGGACCTGTATCGTGCTCTCGGTTACGTGCATGCCCAGGACCGGCTGTTCCAGATGGAGATCCTGCGGCGCCTGGCCCGGGGCGAGCTGGCCGAGGTACTGGGCGACAAGCTGCTGCCCACCGACACCCTGTTCCGCAGCCTGCGCATTCGCGAACAGGCAGCACTGATGGCCAAGCGTCAGGACCGCCAGTCACCCGCCTGGCAAGCCCTGCAGGCCTACCTCGACGGGGTGAACAGCTGGCAGGCCAGCCACCCAAAACCCGTGGAGTTCGACCTGCTCGGCATCACCCCACGCCCCTTCAGCGCCGAAGACACCCTGAGCATCGCCGGCTACCTGGCCTACAGCTTCGCCGCCGCGTTTCGCACCGAGCCCGCGCTGACCTACATCCGCGACCAGCTGGGCCCTGAGTACCTGAACATCTTCGATCTCGCCTGGCAGCCCGAGGGCGCCTTGGGTACACCGCTAGCTGCTGCCGACTGGCAAAGCCTGGAGGCCCTCGCCCACCTCAGCCATGACGCGCTGGGCGATGCGGGCATCCCGCAATTCGAGGGCAGCAACGCCTGGGCCGTGGCCGGCAGCCGCACCCGCAGCGGCAGGCCGCTGCTGGCCGGCGACCCGCACATCGGTTTTGCGGTGCCGGCGGTGTGGTACGAGGCCGAGCTGTCGGCGCCGGGCTTCAACCTGTATGGCTACTTCCAGGCGCTCAACCCGTTCGCCCTGCTCGGCCACAACCGCGACTTCGGCTGGAGCCTGACCATGTTCCAGAATGACGACGTCGACCTGATCGCCGAGCGCACCAACCCTGCCGACGCCAACCAGGTGATGGTCGATGGCAAATGGCAGGCGCTGGAAAAGACCGAGCAGCAGATTGCCGTCAAAGGCGAAGCACCGGTCACCCTCAGCCTCCGCCGCTCGCCCCATGGCCCGATCGTCAACGACGTGCTGGGTGCCATTGCCGGGCCCACGCCAATCGCCATGTGGTGGGCGTTCCTAGAAACCGAAAACCCGCTCCTCGACGGTTTCTACCATCTCAACCGCGCGGATACCCTGGGCAAGATGCGCGAGGCTGCGGCCAAGGTGCATGCGCCAGGGCTGAACCTGGTCTGGGCCAATGCCCGTGGCGATATCGGCTGGTGGGCGGCGGCGCAGTTGCCGATCCGCCCCGACGGCGTCGACCCCGTGTTCATCCTCGATGGTGCCAGTGCGCAGGCGGACAAGCTCGGCTTCTACCCCTTCAGCGTCAACCCCCAGCAGGAGAACCCGGCACGCGGCTACATTGTCTCGGCCAACTACCAGCCTCCAGCAGCAGTGCCGATACCCGGTTACTACAACCTGCCGGACCGAGGCCGCCAGCTCGATCGCCACTTGGCCAACCCCGACGTGAAGTGGGATACCCAAAATAGCCAGGCGCTGCAGTTGGACACTGGCAGTGACTATGGTCCGCGCACACTTGCACCACTGCTGGCAACGCTGCGCGCAGTGGCCGAAGGTGACGAAGAGAAGGAGCTGGTCGAGCAACTGGCAGCCTGGAGCGGCGACTACCCGCTCGACTCGACCAGTGCCACGCTGTTCAACCAGTTCCTCTACGAGCTGGCATTCGCGGCCTTGCATGACGAGCTGGGCGACACCTGGTTCCCGGTGCTGATCAGCACCCGCGCCATCGACGCAGCCCTGCCGCGCCTGGCGGCGGATGCCGATTCACCGTGGTGGAACACCCGCGGAGCCAACCAGCGCACCGACCGTAACGCCGTGGTGCGGATGGCGTGGCAGAACAGCTTGAAGCACCTGCGGGAAACCCTGGGCAACGACCCGGCCAGTTGGCAGTGGGGCAAGGCCCATACCCTGACCCACAACCACCCGCTGGGGGTCAAAAAGCCGCTGAACCTGCTGTTCAACGTCGGCCCGTTCGCCGCACCGGGCACCCATGAAGTGCCGAACAACCTCTCGGCGAAGATCGGCCCGGCGCCATGGCCGGTGACCTATGGGCCGTCGACGCGGCGGCTGGTCGACTTTGCCGATGCCGGGCAGGCGCTGACCACCAACCCGGTCGGGCAGAGTGGTGTGCCGTTCGACAGGCATTTTGCGGATCAGGCCGAAGGGTATGTGCAGGGGCAGTACCAGAAGGCGCAGATGGGGGTGATTCCGGCGCAGAGTACCTTGCGTCTGGTGCCAGCCCATTCGCAGCACAAGGCTGCTCCTACAAGAGACCGCGATCCCCTGTAGGAGCAGACTTGTGCTGCGAATGGACCGCAAAGCGGCCCCCGACAATTTCGAATACCCTACAGCGCTCCCAGCCGAGACCCATTCCATGCAAAGACACTTCATCGAAATCGACGGCGCCCGCATGAGCTACATCGACCAGGGCCAAGGCTTCCCGGTCCTGCTCGGCCACAGCTACCTGTGGTCCGCCGAGATGTGGCAGCCGCAAATCGAAGCCCTGTCAGCACACTTCCGCGTCATCGTCCCTGAGCTTTGGGGCCACGGCGGCTCCGATGCTCCGCCTGCCACGACCATCGACATTAACAGCCTGGTCCGCCAGCACCTGACGTTGCTGGACAAACTGGAAATCACCAGGTGCCACCTGGTCGGGCTGTCGGTAGGCGGTATGTGGGGGGCACCGCTGGCTGCTACCCACCCTGACCGAATTGATCGCCTGGTGCTCATGGACACTTACCTGGGCGCCGAGCCGGAGGAGACTCGGCTCAAGTACTTCGCCTTGCTGGATGCCGCCAGCGAAGCCGGCGAATTCAGCGACCTGCTGCTCGACATCATCGTGCCTATTTTTTTCCATGCAGGCGGCCAGACCGTGCCTGAAATCCGTAAGCGGTTTCGCGCTCAGCTAAAGGCAAGCAGTGCACAAACAATTTCCGAGAGCCTCGATCCCATGGGGCGGATAATCTTTGGACGACACGACCTGCTGGAGCAACTCGAGCAGCTGCCGAGCGAGAGAACCATCCTGATGTGCGGCGACCAGGACATTCCGCGGCCGCCGGAAGAGTCCAATGAAATGGCGCGGATCATTGGCTGCCTGGCGGCGCAGATTCCGTTTGCGGGGCATATCTCCAGCCTGGAGAACCCACGGGTGGTGAATGAGTTCCTGTTGAACTGGCTGCCGCGCAACCAGTGAGATTGCCGGGGCTGCTTTGCAGCCCTTGTGGGAGCGGGTTCACCCGCGAAGCAGGCAACGCGGTGCATGGCACCGGCTTCGCCGGTGTTCGCGGGTGAACCCGCTCCCACAACAGCCTCATTTACCCGACTAACCCTGCCACTTGCCCCCTTCCACAATCACGCTTTCCGGCTTGGTGTCATCGCTCAGTTCCTTGCGTACATACTGGTCATACAGCTTCAGCAGAAACTTCTCCTCCCCCAATTTGGCCAGCTCGGCATTCACCCAGTCACGCAGCTCGGTGTTGCCCTTTTTCACCGCCGGTGCAATCGGTGCCTCGTCACCCAGCAGCTCAGGCAGCACGCGGTACCCCGGGTTCTGCTTGGCCCAGCTGAACAGAATCAGGTTGTCCTGCGCATAGGCATCGCCACGCCCGGTGGCCAGCGCCTGCAGCGACTCGCTGTTCTTCTCGAACTTGAGCAGTTTCCAGTCCGGGTGGTTCTTGGTCAGCCAGATATCAGCGGTAGTGCCGGTGGTGACGATGATGGTCTTGTCGGCCAGGTCGTCGAGCTTCTGCACCGGGCTGCCATCCGCGACGATGGCCTGCACGGCAACGCGCAGGTTGGGGTTGGTGAAGTCCACCGCTTCCTTGCGCTCCGGGGTCACGGTCATGTTGGCGAGAATCAGGTCGACCTTGTCGCTCTGCAGGAACGGGATACGGCTGGCCGGCTCCACGGCAACGAACTCGACCTTGTTTTCATCACCCAGCAGGTCCTTGGCCAGGCGCCGGCCGATATCGGTATCAAAGCCCACGTAGCGGCCCTGCTCATCGACGAAACCGAACGGTGGCTTGTCGGTGAACACGCCGACAATCAGCTTGTCGCGGGCCTTGATGGTTTCCAGGTAGCTGGTGGCCGGCGAGGCCGCCGCCGGCTTGGGTGGCTCTTCAGCCTTGTTGCAGCCGGCCAGCAGGGCCAGGCCGAACAACGGCGCCAGCAGTTTGGTGAGGTTGGCAGTTTTCATGACAGTTCCTTGTGCAGTGTCTTCGGCAGGCTTTCTACGAAGGAGAATTTCTCCAGGAACTGCTGCGCGCGTGCGGTCCGCGGTCGTGTGAAGAAGCTCTCGGGGTCGCCCTGTTCAAGGATCCTGCCGGCCTCCATGAACACGATGCGGTCGGCCACCGCGCGAGCGAAGGCCATTTCGTGGGTAACGATGAGCAAGGTCATGCCGTCGCGGGCCAGGCCCTGGATCACCTGCAGCACCTCCTTGACCATTTCCGGGTCGAGGGCTGCGGTAACCTCGTCGAACAGCATCACCTCGGGGTTCATGCACAGCGAACGCACGATGGCGATGCGCTGTTGCTGGCCCCCGGACAATTGCCGGGGAAAGGCGTCGCGCTTGTCCAGCAGGCCGACCCGCGCCAGCAACGCCTCGGCCTGGGCCTGGGCTTCGGCGCGCTCGCGCCTTTGTACCTTGAGCGGGCCAAGCAGCAGGTTGTCGATCACGCTCATGTGACCGAACAGGTGATAGCTCTGGAACACCATGCCGACCCGCTGGCGGATCTCGCGCCAATCGGTGCGCGGGTCGAGCAGCTCCTGCCCGGCCAGGCGCAGGTGGCCGCCGTGGGCCTGCTCCAGGCCGTTGAGGCAGCGCAGCAGCGTGCTTTTGCCACAACCGCTGGGGCCGAGGATGACCACCACCTCGCCGGCCGCCACCTGGAGGTCGACGTCCTTGAGCACCTGTTGCTCGCCAAAGAACTTGTTGAAACCCTGAAATTCGATCAATGCGCTCATGAGTGGGCCCAGCGGCGTTCCAGCACGCGTGAAGCGGCGGACAGCGGATAGCAGACGATGAAAAAGAACAGGAACAAGGCGCCGTAGATCAGCACCGACTCGTAGGTGCGTTCGATAATCTGCTGGCCGGCCTTGATCACCTCGACCACGCCGATCAGCACCGCCAGCGAGCTGGTCTTGATGATCCGCGTGTAGATGTTGATGGTCGGCGGGGTCATGCGCTTGAGCGCCTGTGGCAACAGCACGTAGCCATACAGCTGCCAGCCGGCCAGGCCGATCGACAACCCCGCCTCGCGCTGGCCGCGCGGCAGCGAGCGCAGCGCGCCACGCACCACCTCGCCCACCTCGCTGGCGCCCCACAGGCCCAGCACCAGTACCGCGCACCAGAAGCTGGGGATGCTCAGGGCAAAGAAGATCGGCAGGCCGAAGAACACCAGGTACAGCCAGACCAGCACCGGGATGGCACGGAACAGTTCCAGATACACCTGCAAGGCGATATTCAGGGCCCGGTTGCCCAAGGTTGCCAACACACCATAAAGCACACCGCCCAGCGTCGCGAAGAGGATGCCCAGCGCGGAGATGGCCAGGGTCTGCGCCGCGCCGCCAGCCAGCTGCGGCAATGCCTGCAGCAGCAGTTCAGACGCCGAACTGGCCATGTTGCAGCCTCCTTTCGATATAGCGCAGCAGCAAGGACAGCGGCAGGAACAGCAGCACACAGAGCAGGGTCAGCACGGTGAGCATTTCATAGGTCTTGTAGTACAGCGCGATGTAGTTCTTGGTCGTGTAGAGAATTTCCGGCACGGCCACCGCCGACACCACGGTGGTTTCCTTGAGCAGGAAGACGAAGTTGGCGAACAGTGCCGGCAGGCTGAGGATGCCCGCCTGGGGCAGCACCACATGGCGCAGCAGCTGGCCTTCGGACAGGCCGATGGAGCGCCCGGACTCCAGCTGGGCACGGGGCACGGCCTCGATGCCGGCACGCAGCACCTCGGTGAGGTAGGCACCGCCCATGAAGGTCATGGTGATGATTGCAGCGGCAAAGCCGGAAATCTTCAGGCCCAGGCTGGGCAAGGCGAAGTAGACGAAGAACAGCTGGATCAGCAGCGGCGTGTTGCGGGCCAGCTCCACGTAGGCTTTTACCAGGCGCCACAGGTACGGGGTGCGTAATACCAGCAGTGTGGCGTTGACCAGAGCGACCAGCAGCGAGGTGGCGATGGCGATCAGGCCGACCTGCAGGGTCACGCCCACGGCCTTGAGGAAGGCGGGCAGCGTGCCGAGGATGAATGCGGTGTCGAGGGTCATGGGTAAAGCAGATCTGCAGGGTGCGCGTGGGCACGATAGCTAGACTCTAATGATCTAAAAACTTTTTAATAAATATCTTTATCGCATATACATATCACTGAGAATTCAGCGCTGATGGCATGTATTGCCGGCGCACACAGGACCTTGTGGGAGCGGCTTCAGCCGCGAACACCGGCGCAGCCGGTGCCATGCACCGGGTTGAATTCTTCGCGGCTAAAGCCCAGAAATGAAAACGCCGACACAAGAGTGTCGGCGTTGGGTCATGCAAGGTAATGCAAGCGCATCAGAACGCCGGCAGCACCGCACCTTGGTACTTCTTGGCGATGAATTCCTTCACTTCCGGGCTGGTCAGGGCCTTGGCCAGTTTCTGGATGGCTTCGCTGTCCTTGTTGTCCGGGCGGGCGACCAGGAAGTTCACGTATGGCGAGTCGCTGCCTTCGATCACCAGCGCGTCCTTGGCCGGGTTCAGGCCGGCTTCCAGGGCGTAGTTGGTGTTGATCATGTCCAGGTCGACCTGGTCCAGCACGCGCGGCAGCATGGCCGACTCAAGCTCGCGGAACTTCAGCTTCTTCGGGTTCTCGGCAATGTCCTTGGGGGTGGCCAGGGCGTTCTTCGGATCCTTCAGGGTGATCAGGCCAGCCTTCTGCAGCAGTAGCAGGGCGCGGCCGCTGTTGCTGCCCTCGTTAGGGATGGCAACGGTAGCGCCTTCTTTCAGTTCGCTCAGGCTCTTGACCTTCTTCGAGTAACCACCAAAGGGTTCGACATGCACGCCGATCACGGTTTCCAGGTGGGTGCCCTTGCCTTCGTTGAAGTTCTGCAGATAAGGCAGGGTCTGGAAGTAGTTGGCGTCCAGGCGCTTCTGGTCAACCTGCACGTTCGGCTGCACGTAGTCGGTGAAAACCTTGATCTGCAGGTCCACACCTTCCTTGGCCAGGGTCGGCTTGATCAGCTCGAGGATTTCGGCGTGCGGTACCGGGGTGGCGGCGACAACCAGTTTCTCGGCGGCGGTAGCCAGGCCGGCAAACGACAGGGCAGCGGCCAGGGCAGTGGTCAGCAGGGTTTTCTTCATGGTGATCCTTGTTCTGGTTCTGGGCCATCGACGATGGCGAATCGGGTGCCCAACCGGTTCACCAGCGGGCGTGAGGCGGACAATACCCAGATTTTTTATTCCGTAAAAATATCTTTTATTTAGCTGCTTATTCCAAAAACAAAATGCTATCAGCCATTTTGCTTTTGAGCAGTGTCTAGCGCTCAGGGTCGGGCAGGTCCAGGTCGTCTGCCAGGATCTCCTCGCCATCATTCACCAGCAAGGCAAAGTGGATGACATTCTCCAGTTCACGGGTGTTGCCGGGCCAGGGGTGTGCCTCCAGCGCCTGCTGCGCCGCCTCGCTCACCAACGGCACAGGCCGCTGCAGGCGCACGCTGTAGATGCCCACGAAGTACTCGGCCAACGGCAGGATATCGCCCGGCCGCTCGCGCAGTGGCGGCAGCTCCAGCGCGCCCTCGCGCAGGTACTGGTACAGGCGCTCGTTGAAGCGCCCCGCGCGCACCACCCGCGCCAGATCGATGCTGGTAGCGGCCACCAGGCGCACGTCCACCGGTTGCGGCTGCTGCGCGCCCACCCGGGTAACCTCGCGGTTTTCCAGGGCGGCCAGCAGCTTGCCCTGGATGGCCAGCGGCAAGTCGGCGATCTCGTCCAGGTACAACGTGCCGCCGTTGGCCGAGCCGAACCAGCCGGCACGGCTGCTGGCTGTGCCACCTTGGCTGCCGGCACTGTAGCCGAACAGCTCGGCATCGGCGTAGGTGGGGCTGATGGCAGCGCAGTTGACCGACACGAACAACCCGCTGCGGTCACTGGCACGATGGATCTGCCGGGCCAGCAGTTCCTTGCCGGTGCCGGTTTCGCCACGGATCAGCACCGGCAAGGGTTGTGGCGCCAGGTGCTCGAGCTCCTCGCGCAACTGCTGCGAACGTGGGTCGATGAACACCAGCGCCTTGGCGCGGATGCTCAGCGGGCTCTTGTCCAGTTCAGGGAAGGTCAGCAACGGCTGGCCAAAAGGGTTTTGAAAAGTCATGACGAACTCCCGCCCCAGGCCTTCAATGGCCGGGCGTCAGGCAAACGGTAAACAGTAAGGGCGATCAGGCGCGGCGCAGTGCGCGCTGCTCGACCCGGCTCTGCAAGCGATACAAGTAGGCGAAACCTTGTTCCCAGCGCTCGTGGCCGGACTTGACGTTGATGTGCCCGGCGTTGGTCAGCAGCCCTGCTTCGGCGCCCCAGACCTGGGCCAGATACAACGCCCTTGGCACGCTCACGGCCGGGTCGTTGTCCGAGCTGACCACCTGGCTGGGGAATGGCAGTGCTTCGGTCGGGATCGGTGCGAAGTTGCGCAGAGCTGGCGCGCAGGTCGGCCGCTCCACGTCAGCGGGTGCCACCAGCAGCGCGCCACGTACCCGCCGCAGCAGGGCCGGGCTGGCCTGCGCGGCCCAATGAGCGACGGTTATGCAGCCCAGGCTATGGGCAATCAGAATCACCGGCGAGCGCTCGGCGGCAATCGCCTGCTCCAGTGCCTGCACCCAGTCCTGGCGTTGCGGAGTCAGCCAGTCGTTCTGCTCGACCCGCACACTGTTCGGCAGGGTGCGCTGCCAGTGACTTTGCCAATGATTGTCTGGCGATCCTTGCCAGCCCGGCACAATCAGGTAACGAATCGACTCATTGCGCATGGGGACGCCTCCGGTGAGTTTGCGTGCTTGGAGACAAGTATAGGGAGGGAGTTATATCAGTAAAGGAATAAGAAGCTATTTATTAATAACCAAAAAATCTCAATATCTTGTGCGACCCCTGTGGGAGCGGGCATGCCCGCGAAGCAAGCACCGCGGTGGATGGCACGGGCTTCGCCCGTGTTCGCGGGCACGCCCGCTCCCACAGGGATCACGCAAAAAAAGGAGCCATCCCCTGCCAAGAGATATGGCCCCTAAGCACTTGCCTGAAGAAAGTTGACGGGTTCAGCGCGCGGTAATCACCGCCAGCTTGCTGATCCCGGCACGTTCGATAGCCGCCATGGCCCGCGCCACTTCGCCGTAGTTCACGCCATCATCGGCCTGCAGCTGCACGCGCAGCTCCCCGTCCTTGTCCTTGGCAGCCTTGAGGCTGGTTTCCAGCAGGTCTGGCTGGATCTCGTCCTTGTTAATGAACAACTTGCCGTCACCATCAATGCTGACCACCAGCGGGTCCTTCTGCTCCACCGGGGCCACAGCCTCGGTCTTGGGCAGGTTGATGGGGATGGCATTGGTCAGCAGCGGCGCGGTGACGATGAACACCACCAGCAGCACCAGCATGACGTCCACCAACGGCGTGACGTTGATTTCACTGAGGACTTCGTCGCTGTCCTGGGTCGAAAAGGCCATGTCAGGACGCCTCCTTCACCGGTTGGGTGAAACCGGCCTGGGGCCTGTGCACGGCCGGGTGCACCAGCACGCGGAAAGCACTCTTCTGCGCCAGGCTGTAGAAGTCGTGGGCGAAGTCATCGAGGTCGGCGGCGGTAAGCTTGAGGCGGCGCAGGAAGTAGTTGTAGACCAGCACCGCCGGCACCGCGACGGCGATACCCACGCCGGTGGCCACCAGTGCCGCGCCAATCGGCCCGGCCACGGTTTCCAGGCTGGCGGAACCAGCCGCGCTGATGCCCTTGAGCGCTTCCATGATGCCCCAGACGGTGCCGAACAGGCCGATGAAGGGCGAGGTACTGCCGATACTGGCGACCACCGCCAGGCCGGTTTCCAGCGAACGGCGCTCACGCACGATCTGCTGGCGCAGGGCGCGCTCCAGGCGGTCCTGGTGGTTGATGGCGTGGCTCAGGTCATTGGCCTGGCTGTCACCGACTGCGATGGCGGCATAACCGGCCTGGGCAACGCGGGCGGCAGGGCCAGGCAGGTCGTGGCTGGGCTCGGCAGCCGAGTCCAGGCTCGAGGCGGCCCAGAATTGCTGGTGGAAGCGTTTGTCCTGGTTCTTCAGCCGCACGAACTGCACGACCTTGACCAGGGCCAGGCCCCAGGTGACGACAGAAAAACCGACCAGCAGCCAGATGACTGCGCTTTCAACGGATTGGAGGGGGGATGCCAGCAGGCTCATGATGATGTCTTCCTGTGTTCTGCGAAAAAGTTAGCGAAGCTTGAAATCAATCGGCACGCTGACCCAGCCGGTCTGGGCCACGTCACCCTGCTTGGCAGGCACGAAACTCCAGCGCTTGACCGCGGCCAGTGCGGCAGCGTCGAGGGCATCACGGCCGCTGCTCTTCTGGATCTGGATCTGTCCGGGCTTGCCGCTGGGCAGCACCTCGACGCGCAGCAGCACGGTGCCTTCCCAACCGCGGCGCTGGGCCATCTGCGGGTACTCCGGCGCCGGGTTCTTTAGGTACGCCGCGTTGGCCGATGCCGGGGTGACCGGGGCCGGCGCGGGTGGTGCTGGCGGTGCCGGGGCAGCCACAGGCGCTGGCGGCGGCGCTTCGACCGGCTTGGGCTGAGGTTTGGGCTGTTGCTTGACCACCGGTTTGGGCACGGGCTTTGGCTTGGGTTTGGGCTTGGCGGCCAGCTCGTCGACCACGGGCGGCGGTGGCGGCTGGACCACCGGCGGTGCCGGGGCTGGTGGCGGTGGTTCGACCACAGGCGGTGCCGGCGCGGCGAACTCGATGGTCATCGGCGGTACTTGCGGAGGCACCACCGGCAGCTCGGGCGTTGGAGCCTGGCTGACCCAGTACGCTGCTGCGCCATGCAGGGCCAGCACCAGCATGCCCAGCACCAGCTTGTCGCGGCGCTTGAGCCCACTGACAGGCGTGCGTTGCAAGCGCAGCTGGCCAAGCGGGAGGCGAAGCATGCGTCCAAGGTCGACCAGGTCACCCGGGGCCGGGCGCCATGGCTGGTCGTAGGCCCTGACGGCCGACTGGACATTACCCATTGATCAAACTCCTGGGACTCGATTCCGGTGTGTGGCTGAATCATCGGGGTCAGGGGCTTATCTCTAAAAGCAATATTTAACATTAAGCAAATAGCTAATCGCGATATGAAAAGTCATATCATTCCTGGATCCCGCATCCCCCGCCGCTTGTACCGCTCAGAGGGTGGACCGCATACCTTGCAGGCATAAAAAAAATGTCCGCGAGGCATCGCTCATCGACGCATCATTTGACCATCCATACGAACACTCATCGCTGGCACACTTATCGACCTCAAGTAATTCACCGCCGCCTGTGAGTTTCTGTAACTAGGAAGATAATGACCCGAATGATTATCAACATAAGTTTGACCATTTTCCCTATATATATATCCCGCAGCTACAACCGGAGAGACCGACCTTAATTGACGTCTACCAAGTTCCGCAAGACTGGCGTGAGAAAGAGGAGCGTCATCAAATTCGGAAAAGGTACTGATAAAAAAATTTTCATCCTGCCTTAGAATGAATTTATGCTTTTTCTCAGAAAAGTCCAACACCGACAAGCCCTTCTGATTAACCACATGCGTCACGCTCTCTTTACCAGATGAAATTTTTTCTCTGGCATATCTAATCTCTGGCACAATCGATTCTTTCTTCCAGTTCCGTAATGGGCGCCATTCAACGGGACCTTTAATCTTGGCAAAGAGCAGACTTTTAAAGCGACGCGCCGCGATCGCGGTCAACGCCAACGTCGCGAAAGAAGTGTTTCCGTTAGGGTCTTGACGATTAACAGGATCCCCTAAGCAATAACAGTAACAATTCAACCCACCACTATCGAAAGGACTTAACTCATCAGGTCTATTGAAACGCATCAACGCTGGACTGAACGCTCTGTATCCGCGCCCTAGAAAATATAGATCACTTAGACCATCAAGGTGTTCACCATTAAAATTCAATGCACCCACAAAAGCGCTGGCAGAGAATAAATATCCATAAGGAGAGTATGAATTAAACATATTACAAACCCCATGATTTTCTACGCGATGAATTTAAACCTCAGGACGCCTTAAGAACAATGGCCGTGGGAACAGCCCAGAAAAGCGCACTCGACAATTCCTTGATTCAGGCCCACCCAAAAACCCAATACTCCGCCGATTCCCGGTGATTGAAAACTAGCAAATTTACTAGGCCAAGAATCAAGAGCTTCTAGATCGACAGCTATATAGGACCTCCGCCGTTATCCACAGCGAGAAGCCGATTACTTAACCAACCGCTAAATCTTGCGCACGCATCGTTTATCCATAAAAAGCAGAGGGTTCTGCTTAGCATTAGCGCCGCCATTCTGTCAGGCATAAAAAAGCCCGGGACCAACCCCGGGCTTTTTCATCATCAAAGGCGACTCAGATATCCGCCACCTTCTGCCAAACCTTCGGCCGGAAGAACAATGTCTCCCCACGCGCCAACCCGGTCAGGCTGTCATGGTCCTTGACCACTTCGGCCTCGATCAGCTCGCTCTGCCCCTCCACCTTCAAGGTCACCCGCGTGGTCGCGCCCAACGGCCGAATGTCGCGCACCTCGGCCGCATGGTGCCCTTCGGTCTCGTGCCGCGACAGCGACACTTCGTGGGGGCGGAACAGCACATGATGTCCTTCGCTCAGGGCCAAGCGGTTGGAGTCACCAAGGAAGTGGTAGACGAAATCGTTGGCCGGGTGCTCGTACACCTCGCCCGGCGAGCCGATCTGCTCGATCACGCCCTTGTTCATCACCACGATGCGGTCAGCCACCTCCATGGCTTCTTCCTGGTCGTGGGTGACGAACACCGACGTCAGGTTGATGTCCTCGTGCAGGCGCGCCAGCCAGCGGCGCAGCTCCTTGCGCACCTTGGCATCCAGCGCACCGAAAGGCTCGTCCAGCAGCAGCACCTTGGGTTCCACCGCCAGCGCACGGGCCAGGGCGATACGCTGGCGCTGGCCACCGGACAACTGCTCGGGGTAGCGGTCGGACAGCCAGTCCAGCTGCACCATGTTCAGCAGTTCATGCACCTTCTCGGCTATCTTGCTCTCGCTCGGGCGCTCGCCCTTGGGCTTCATGCGCAGGCCGAAGGCAACGTTGTCGAACACACTCATGTGGCGGAACAACGCGTAGTGCTGGAACACGAAACCGACGTTGCGGTCGCGCACGTCATGGCCGGACACGTCCTCGCCATGGAACACGATATTGCCCTGGTCGGGGGTTTCCAGGCCGGCGATGATGCGCAGCAACGTGGTCTTGCCGCAGCCGGAAGGGCCGAGCAGGGCCACCAGCTCGCCGCTGTTGATGTCCAGGTTGATGTTGTCCAGGGCCTGGAAGCTGTTGAAGCGCTTGCTGACGTTACGAACTTCGATCGACATGAATCATTCCTCCGCGGCGCTGTGGCGCAGGCGGTTAATACGGTTCTCGCTCCACTGCTTGAGCAGCAGGATGAAGAGCGCCAGGATCAGCAGCAGGCTGGCCACGCTGAAGGCCGCGACATGGTTGTACTCGTTGTAGAGGATCTCCACGTGCAGCGGCAAGGTGTTGGTCACGCCGCGAATGTGGCCGGACACCACCGACACCGCGCCAAACTCGCCCATGGCCCGCGCGGTGCACAGCACCACCCCGTAGATCAGGCCCCATTTGATGTTCGGCAGGGTCACGTGCCAGAACATCTGCCAGCCATTGGCGCCGAGCAAGCGCGCGGCCTCCTCTTCCTGCGTGCCCTGCTCCTGCATCAGCGGGATCAGCTCACGGGCCACGAACGGTACGGTGACGAAGATGGTGGCCAGGACGATGCCCGGCAGGGCGAACACGATCTGGATATCGTGGTCCTGCAGCCATGGCCCGAACAGGCCTTGAGCGCCGAACATCAGCACGTAGACCAGGCCGGCGATCACCGGCGATACCGAGAACGGCAGATCGATCAGGGTGACCAGGATACTCTTACCACGGAAGGTGTACTTGCTCACGCACCAGGCGGCGCTGACACCGAACACCAGGTTCAGCGGCACCGAAATGGCCACGGCGAGCAGGGTCAGCTTCAGCGCCGACAATGCGTCAGGCTCGAAGATCGCCTCGAAGAAGGTGCCAAAGCCGTTCTTCAGCGCCTGCGACACCACGATCACCAGTGGCAGCAGCAGGAACAGCGCGAACACCAGCCAGCCAAGGCCGATCAGGATACGCCGCGAAGTGGCGCTGCCCCTGCGGGCAGCGTTGGCGGCGGCGGTTGCATTCAGGGATGAACTGGACATGCCGGCCTCCTTCAAGGGGTTTCGATGCGGCGCTGCAGCAGGTTGATCAGCAGCAGCAGGATGAAGGAAACCACCAGCATCAGCACGCCGATGGCGGTCGCGCCGGTGTAGTCATACTGGTCGAGCTTGACCATGATCAGCAGCGGCAGGATCTCGGTCTTCATCGGCATGTTGCCGGCAATGAAGATCACCGAACCATACTCGCCCACGCCGCGGGCGAAGGCCAGGGCAAAACCTGTCAGCCAGGCAGGCAGCAGCGCTGGCGCCAGCACATGGCGGAACACCTGCAGCGGCTTGGCGCCCAGGCAGGCAGCGGCCTCCTCCACTTCACGCGGAATGTCGGCCAGCACCGGCTGCACCGTACGCACCACGAACGGCAGGGTGACGAAGGTCAGCGCCAGGGTGATGCCCAGTGGGGTGTAGGCGATCTTGAAGCCCAGGTCGGTGGCGAACTGGCCGACCCAGCCCGAGGGCGCGTACAGGGCGGTCAGGGCGATACCGGCTACAGCCGTGGGCAGGGCGAACGGCAGGTCGATCATCGCATCGATGATCTTGCGCCCGGGGAAGGTGTAGCGCACCAGCACCCAGGCCAGCAGGGTGCCGATCACTCCGTTGATGATGGCGGCGAACAGGGCGGTGCCGAAACTCAGCTTGAGCGCGGCGATCACCCGCGGTGCGCTGATGATGTTCCAGAACTGCTCCCAGGTAAGCTGCGCGGCATGCACGAACATGGCGGCCAGCGGTATCAGCACGATCAGGCTGAGGTACACCAAGGTGTAGCCCAGCGTCAGCCCGAAGCCGGGTATGACGGGGGAAATGCGGCGTGACATAAATATCCCTGGTTGAACGCACTTGGCCCGGGAACGATCCCGGGCTGGTGCTAGCTTCTGAAATCCTGGGGCTGCTTTGCAGCCCATCGCGACGCAAGGCCGCTCCTACAGGGGTGCGCGTACCTCTGTAGGAGCGGCCTTGTGTCGCGATGGGCCGCATGGCGGCCCCGCTTTTCCTTGGCCCTTACTGTGCCTGATAGATCTGGTCGAACACACCGCCATCATTGAAGAATTTCGGTTGTGCAGTCTTCCAGCCACCAAAGTCCTTGTCGATGGTTACCAGGTCCAGTTTCGGGAACTGCTTGCCAAACTCGGCAGCGACCTTCTCGTCACGCGGGCGGTAGAAGTTCTCGGCTGCGATCTTCTGCCCGGCCGGGCTGTACAGGTGCTTGAGGTATTCGGTGGCAATCTCGGTATTGCCCTTCTTCTCGGCGTTCTTGTCCACCACCGCCACCGGCGGTTCGGCGAGGATCGACAACGACGGCACGACGATCTCGAACTTGTCGGCGCCACCGTCTTCCTTCAGCGCCAGGAAGGCTTCGTTTTCCCAGGCCAACAGCACATCGCCCTGGCCGTTATTGACGAAGGTGATGGTCGAGCCACGGGCGCCGGTATCCAGCACCGGGACGTGCTTGAACAGCTCCTGCACGTACTCCTTGGCCTTTTCTTCGCTACCGCCGGCCTTCAGGCCATAGGCCCAGGCAGCCAGGAAGTTCCAACGGGCGCCGCCGGAGGTTTTCGGGTTGGGGGTGATGACCGACACATCCTTCTTGATTAGGTCGCCCCAGTCCTTGATGCCTTTCGGGTTGCCCTTGCGCACCAGGAACACGATGGTCGAGGTGTACGGGGTGCTGGCATCCGGCAGACGGGTCTGCCAGTTGTCTGGCAGGGTCTTGCCGAGCTTGGCGACTTCATCGATGTCGCCGGCCAGGGCCAGGGTCACCACGTCGGCACGCAGGCCATCGATCACCGCACGGGCCTGCTTGCCCGAACCGCCGTGGGATTGCTGGATCTTCACCTTGTCGCCCGGGTGGGCCTGCTGCCAGTGCTTGATGAACTCGGCGTTGTACTGCTGGTACAGCTCGCGGGTCGGGTCGTAGGACACGTTCAGCAGTTCGTAGTCCTTGGCGATGGCGGAACCGGCAAAAACAGCACTGGCCAGGGCGGCAAGCGCATAACGGCGGATGGACATGGTGAAGCTCCCGATTGGCATTTTTCTAGTTTTTGAATGTGTGGTGCGATCAGCCGGTCTTGTTGCCGGGCTGCTGTAGGCGGAACTTCTCCTTGCGCTCGATCTGTACGACCTGAGCGTTGTGCACGGTGATCTCCACCGCACCGAATCGCAGGTCGCGCAGAGCGCTCTGGATTTCCCGCAGAATGGTGGCTTCGTCCTGACCGTCGATGCTACGCAGAGATGCACTCATGCTCGTTCTCCTTGGAGTGAGGGTGCCGGGCTGAGGTTTGAAGGGGATTTGCGCCTGGCTTGAGGGCAATAGTAGTGAGGCGGGATTATTCTTAAAAATACTGTTTGAGAATGTTTATATAACCATTTTTCAAGCACCGCATTTCCCTTGTAGGAGCAGCCTCGTGCTGCGAAGAGGCCGGCAATCCCATCAGCATTTGATGATGAATTTACCGGCCTCTTCGCAGCACGAGGCTGCTCCTACAAGGGGATGCGTGGTCAGGAGGGTTTCTTCTGTGGCTCGCGGATCTTGTACCAGGCCACATACAAGGCCGGCAGGAACAGCAGCGTCAGCAGGGTCGCCACGATGATCCCGCCAATCATGGCGTAGGCCATCGGCCCCCAGAACACTTCGCGGGCAATCGGGATCATGCCCAGGCTCGCCGCCGCCGCGGTCAGCAGAATCGGCCGGCGCCGGTGGTTGGTTGCCTCCACCACCGCATCCCACGGCGACAAGCCCTGGGCTTCGAACTCATCGATCTGCGTCACCAGGATCACCGAGTTACGAATGATGATGCCCGCCAGCGCGAGAATGCCGAGAATCGCCACGAAGCCCATGGGCGTACCTGTGGGCACCAGCGCAATGATCACGCCAATCAACCCCAGCGGCGCCACGCTGACCACCAGGAACAGCTTCTGCACGCTGTGCAGCTGGATCATCAGGAACGTCGCCATCAGGAACAGCATCAGCGGGATGACCTTGCGGATCGGCCCCTGCGCCTTGGCGCTCTCCTCCACCGTGCCGCCGGTGGCCACTTCGAAGCCCACCGGCAACTTGCTGGCGAACTCGTCGATCTTCGGCTTCAGCTGGGCCACCAGGTCGGTGGGCTGGATGTCACCGTTGACCGATGCCTTGATGGTGATGGTCGGCTTGCGGTCACGACGCCACACAAGCGGCTGCTCCAGCTCGTAGCGCACAGTAGCGAACGCAAGCAGCGGGATCGAAGTGCCGTTGGGTGTCAGGATCTGCAGGTTCTGCAAGGTATCCGGCGAGCCACGCTCGCTGTCCTCGGCACGGGCGACCACGTCGACCAGGTAGATGTTGTCGTTGACCTGGGTGATCTGCACGCCGCTGACGATGCTGTTCATCACATTGGCCACGTCCTCCGACGACAGGCCCAGCTGGCGCGCCTTGTCCTGGGCGATTTCCACGCGCAGCACCTTACCCGGCTCGTTCCAGTCGTAGATCATCTCGCCGATGTGTTCGTTCTGGTCGAGCAAGGTGGCCAGCTCGATGGCGTGCTTGCGAACCTCGTCGATATTGGCACCGCTTACCCGATACTGGATCGGCCGGCCCACCGGTGGGCCCATTTCCAGCGATTGCACGTTGGTGCCGACGCCAACGAATTCTTCATGCAGGATCTTCTGCAGGCGCTCCATCATGGCCTGGCGTTCTTCGAAGCCCTTGCTGACGATCACCAGCTGCGCGTAGTACGGGTTCTGCAACTGCTGGTCGAGGGGCAGGTAGAAGCGGATCGCGCCCTGGCCGATATAGGTACTCCAGTGCACCAGGTCCGGGTCGTCCTTGATTCGCGCCTCGAAACGGTCGACCACCTTGCGCGTCTCCTCGATCGAGGCGTTCTGCGGCAGGTTGAGGTCGACGAGGATTTCCGGGCGGTCAGAGGACGGGAAGAACTGGTTCTGCACGAAGCGTTCGCAGAAGATCGCCAGGGCGAACAGCACCACGGTGCCGATGATGGTCAGCCAGCGGTTGCGCATGCACCACAACAAACCATGCTCGAAGGCCCGGCCGACGCGCCCGGGCTCGGCTTCATGGTGCTTGAGCTTGGCACTGCTGAGGATGTGCACGCCTAACACCGGGGCGAAGAATACCGCCACCACCCACGACACCATCAGTGCCACGGCAATTACCGCAAACAGCGTGTAGGTGTATTCACCCGCCGAACTGGCGTTGAGGCCGATCGGCACGAAACCGGCCACAGTCACCAGGGTGCCGGTGAGCATGGGGAAGGCTGTGGAGGTATAGGCAAAAGTCGCCGCCTGCTCCTTGCTTTCGCCCATTTCCAGCCGTGTGACCATCACTTCCACAGTGATCATCGCATCATCCACCAGCAGGCCCAGGGCGATGATCAGCGCCCCCAGCGAAATCCGCTGCATGGTGATACCGCTGTACTCCATGAACACGAACACCATGGCCAGCACCAGCGGGATCGAGCAGGCCACCACCAGCCCGGCACGCACGCCGAGGCTGACGAAGCTCACCGCCAGCACGATCACCACCGCCTCGAACAGCGCACTGGTAAAGCCGCCGACCGCTTGCTTGACCACCACGGCCTGGTCGGAAACAGTGTGCACCCCGACGCCCACCGGCAGGTCTTCGACCACCTGGTCCATGCGCTTTTTCAGCGCCGCGCCGAACACCTGGATATTGCCGCCGGCCTTCATGCCGATGGCCAGGCCCAGCGCCGTCTGGCCGTTGTAGCGGAACATCGGCGAAGGAGGGTCGACGTAGCCGCGCTCGATATCGGCGATGTCTGCCAGGCGGAAGAAGCGGTCGTTGATCTTCAGGTTGACGGTTTCCAGGTCCTTTTCCGAGGTGAATTGCCCAGATGTACGCACCGAGATACGTTCAGGCCCTGCCTCGATCACACCGGCAGGGGTCACGGCGTTTTGCGATTGCAGGGCCTGCATGACCTGCCGCTGGTCGATGCCCAAGGCTGCCAGCTTGCGGGTGGAGAAGTTCAAGTACAGCACTTCGTCCTGGGTGCCGATCAGCTCGATCTTGCCGATGTTGGGCACATCGCGCACTTCGGCCCGCGCCTGCTCCACGTAGTCGCGCAGCTGGCGCAGGGTCAGGCCGTCGGCAGTGAAGGCATAGATAGAACCGAACACATCGCCGAATTCATCGTTGAACCCGGGCCCCTGGATACCTGCAGGGAATTCACCGCGAATGTCCTGGATCTTCTTGCGCACCTGGTACCAGATTTCCGGGATGTCCTTGGCCTTGGTGGTGTCGCGCAGGTACACGTAGACCGTGGATTCGCCGGGGCGGGTGTAGCTTTTGGTGTAGTCGAGGGAGTCGAGTTCCTCGAGCTTCTTCTCGATACGGTCGGTGACCTGGTACAGGGTTTCGTCCTGGGTAGCGCCGGGCCAGCGGGTCTGGATGACCATGGTCTTGATGGTGAACGACGGGTCTTCCTCACGGCCCAGGTTGAAGTAGGAGAAAATCCCCATCAACAGGGCAACGAACATCAGGTACCAGACGAACGATTGATGCTTGAGCGCCCAGTCGGACAGGTTGAAGCTTCCTTTCATTGCGCATCCTCGTCGAAGGTGACCTTCTGGCCAGGCTTGAGGCTATTCACGCCCGCAGTCACCACCCGCTCGCCGGGTTGTACGCCCGAGCTCAGGACGACGCTGTCGGCGGTGCGGCCGATCAGGGCCACATCACGAGTGGCCACGGTCTTCTGTTGCGTATCGATCACCCATACCTGGGTCTTGCCGTCGCGCTCGAGCAAGGCACTCAAGGGCAGTTCGCTGCGCGGCGACACCTCCGAACTCAGGGTCACGCTGATGGCGGTGCCCAGGTGGAAGGCCGCCGGGGTGCTGGCCAGGGTCAGGCGCGCACGGCGGGTGCGCGTGGTGGCGTCGGCCTGGGGTTCCAGTTCCCGCAGGCTGGCGGTGGTGTTGATGGTCGGGTCCAGCTGCGAAGCAACGGTGAAGGTCAGGCCTTTGCTCAACTGCTCGGCCAGGCCGATCGGCAGGTCAATCACCGCTTCCTTCACATCCGGTCTGGCCAGGGTTACCACGGCCTGGCCAGCGGTGACGGTCTGCCCGGCTTCAGCCTGCCAGGCAGTGATTACCGCGGCGTGGTCGGTGCGCAGGGTACTGTAATCGAGCTGGTCACGCGCCTGGCTGAGCGCAGAGCGCGCTTGCTCCAACGCCGCGCTGGTGGTTTTCAGGTTGGTCTGGGCGATATCCAGCTGGGCCTGGGCACCTACGCCACGGTCATATAACTGTTGCTGCCGGCGGGCATCGGCCTGGGCGTTGATCCACTGCGCCTGCACCTTGGCCAGGTCGCCCTCGGCGGCGCGCAACTGGTTCTGCTGGTCGGTCGGGTCGAGGGTGGCCAGGGTGTCGCCCGGTTTCACCTGGGCGCCCACATCCAGCCAGCGCCGGGCAATTCGCCCGGAAACCCGGAAGCCCAAGGTGCTTTCGAAACGGGCCTGGATACTGCCGGCGAAGCGGCCCAGCTGCGACTGCACCTGGGGTTCGACCTTGACCGACAGCACCGGCCGAATCGGCTCCGGCACTTCATCCTCGCTACTGCAGCCGGCCAACAGCACGCCGGCCGACAGCATCAGCAGCAGGCGCTTCATAGCTCACCCCCTTTGGCCTTGGCATCGATCTTCAGTACCTGCATGCCGGGGTGCAGCAACTGCCCGCCATTGACCACCACGGTCTCGCCGCCTTTCAGGCCACTGGCGACCACGATCCTGCCGGTGAGGTAACGGCTGACCTCGACCTTGCGCAGCTCTACCTTGTCACCCTCGCCCACTACCCAGACGGCGGGCTCATGCAGGGCCTTGGTCAGTGCCGACCATGGCAGCTCGATACTTGGTCGGCCCTGGGCATTGGTGGTGGCCGTCACCGGTGCACCCAGTTGCATCCCTGGCGGCACATCCCTCAGCCCGACCTTGACCTGTACCGTGCCGCTTTGCGCGGACACCGTAGGGGTGATTTCGCGCACGAAGCCACGGGCCTGAACCTTGGGGTCGTCCAGCAGGCTGACGATCACGCCGGCATCGCTGGGCGGGGCCACCAGCAGCGATTCGTAGACATTGAACACGGCATCACGGTCGCCATCGGTGGCCAGGCTGAAGATTGGCATGGTCGCCTGCACCACCTGGCCGACTTCGGCCTGGCGCTCGGTGATGACACCATCGGCCTCGGAGACCAGCGCGGTATAGCTCAGTTGTTCGTTGGCGTTGGCCAATTGCGCCTGTGCGGCCTTGAGCGCGCTCTGGTTACTACGCAGCGCGGCTTCGGCGGAATCGTATTCGCTCTGGCTGGTGTAGCCCTTGGGCAACAGCTTTTGCTGGCGCACGAACGCGGCACTGGTCTGGGTGACCCGCGCCTGCGCGGCGAACACCTCGGCCTTGGCCGAGTCGACATTGTTCTGCAGGTCTTTCGGGTCCAGCCGCGCCAACACCTGGTTGGCCTTTACGTGGTCGCCGACATCGACACTGCGCGAAATGATCTTGCCGCCCACACGGAACGACAGGTCGGTCTGCACCCGCGCCTGCACATCGCCAGTCAGGGTGACCCTGGCAGCGAAATCGGTGGGTGATACCTGTTGCACGCCTACGCGTGGCAGTGTTTCGGTGGTTTCTTCCTTACTACAGCCCGACAGCAGGGACACAAGCCCCAGGCAGACGACCAACAGCGGACGTATCAACGTCATGCAGGCTCCTTGCTTGCGCGCAAATGATTCGTGGAATGCGACTGTTAGCGTAGATCAGGGTTCGATAAACGGCACTGACTGCGATCAAGCTGGCATTTTCGGCGCCTGCGCGGGCCTCTTCGCGGGCACGCCCGCTCCCACAGGATGGTCGCCAGCCTCAAGCGTGCGCTGTACCTGTGGGAGCGGGCGTGCCCGCGAAAGGGTGAAGGTCAGAGCTGAACTGAAGCCTTGTTCAGTCCAAGTTCGATGTCATCGATCAGTGCTTTTGCAAAGCCACTGAGAATTCTCGCGGCACTACCGGCCAGCCGGTCATTTTCCATCTCGGCTTCGGTCGTCAGGTGATTGATGCAACCGAGCATTACGGAGAGTTCGGAGAAGGCATGGTTGAAGGGGATATTGGCCTGGACGCGGAAAAGGTCCATGCAGGTTTCGCGGCCGACGGTGCTGCTGTGTGATGGATGGGAAGTGCCTGGAGCAGAATTGGTCATGGTGGATCTCCTATATCTGGACAAGGAGTTGCCACCTGCATCTTTCTCACGGATCAGGGCGGCAACCGTACGCGAGGTGAGAAACCGCGGATATAGGAACGCAGCCAGACGTAAGTCTGCCCGCGCACGGTTGCCATGACGAAAGCACTATATCGTTGGGTTCTCACACCCAGTCCCGACGACGTTATCCCTAGGGCATTTCCCCTACAACAGAGCAGCTTCCACACGGCTCGTAGGATAATTCCCAAGCCGATCCAGCTGAAGCCTTTGGTTTGAGTTGATGAAAAGTCGTACGCCTTCAGGGCCTCTTCGCGGGCATGCCCGCGAAGAGGCCGGCACAGCAATGCATGAGCTTCTGCCATATTCAGAAACCATCAGCCACCCGGTCCCCCCGCTTCAGCCACTACCTTTCAAAAGGAGGTTCAATTTCAAGGAAGATCACAATGCCATTAGCCGAATCCCACCGACTGCGTCGTGGGCGCTACTCCGAGCCAGGCAGGCTCTACCTGCTGACCACCATCACCCACCAACGAAAACCACTGTTCCATGACTTCGACAATGCTCGCCTGGTGGTCAAACATCTGCGGGTTTCAAATGACATTCAGGATTGCCATTCCCTGGCCTGGGTAGTGATGCCGGACCACCTGCACTGGCTGGTCGAGCTGAAGGAAGTGGCATTGGGAACGTTGATGCGCAAGTTCAAATCACGCACAGCCATTGCGTTACGCAAGGCAGGTGTCAGGCACAAACCGATCTGGCAACCCGGTTACCATGACCATGCGCTGCGGCGGGAAGAGTGTGTGGTGCATGTAGCCCGGTACATTGTTGCCAATCCCTTGAGGGCAGGATTGGTCAGAAGTGTCAGGGACTATCCACACTGGGATGCGGTATGGCTTTGAGTCGGCGTTGGGGCCTTCGCGGGCTTGCCCGCTCCCACAGGGCTCACCACAAACCTGAAGGTTTTGGTACCTCTGTCCCACAAGGATCACCACAAGCCTGAAGGCTGTGATGTCCTTGTGGGAGCGGGCAAGCCCGCGAAAGGGCCAGGTCAGGCCGACGCAGCAACCTGCGCCGGGCGCTTGACCTGTGGCTGCGAAGCATTCGCCGCAGCGCCCTCTTCGATCGCCTGCTGTATCGCCTTGCGCCGGCGCTCTTCCGCTTGGCGGCTGAAGTACCAGACGAAGAAGGTCACCAGCGACACCGACAGCAGGATCAGGCTGGCCACGGCGTTGATCTCCGGCTTCACGCCCAGGCGCACAGCCGAGAACACTTCCATCGGCAAGGTGGTCGAACCAGGGCCGGAGACGAAGCTGGCCAGTACCAGGTCATCCAGCGACAGGGCGAACGACATCATGCCGCCCGCCGCCAGCGATGGCGCAATCATCGGGATGGTGATCAGGAAGAACACCTTCCACGGCTTGGCACCCAGGTCCATCGCCGCTTCCTCGATCGACAGGTCCAGCTCCCGCAGGCGTGCCGACACCACCACCGCCACATACGCGGCACAGAACGTGGTATGGGCAATCCAGATGGTGACGATGCCACGCTCCTGCGGCCAGCCGATCATCTGCGCCATGGCCACGAACAGCAGCAACAGCGACAGGCCGGTGATCACCTCGGGCATTACCAGCGGCGCGGTGACCAGGCCACCGAACAGCGTGCGTCCCTTGAAGCGGGTAACCCGGGTCAGCACGAACGCCGCCAAGGTACCCAGCGCCACCGCCGCCACCGCCGTGTAGCAGGCGATTTCCAGCGAACGCATCACCGACCCCATCAACTGGGTGTTGTCGAGCAGGCCGACGTACCACTTCACCGACCAGCCACCCCACACCGTCACCAGCTTGGAGGCGTTGAACGAGTAGATCACCAGGATCAGCATCGGCAGGTAGATGAACAGCAAGCCGAGCACCAGCATCAGCTTGGAGAAACTGAAGCGCTTCATGCCCTGCCCTCCATTTCTTTGGCCTGGCTGCGGTTGAACAGCAGGATCGGCACGATCAGGATCGCCAGCATGACCACCGCCAGCGCAGAGGCCACCGGCCAGTCACGGTTGTTGAAGAACTCTTGCCACAGCACCTTGCCGATCATCAGGGTTTCCGGGCCGCCAAGCAGTTCAGGGATCACGAACTCGCCTACCACCGGGATGAACACCAGCATGCAGCCGGCGATGATGCCGTTCTTCGACAGTGGTACGGTGATCTTCCAGAAGCTGTTGAAGGTGCTCGAACCCAGGTCCGAAGCGGCCTCGAGCAGGCTCGGGTCGTGCTTCACCAGGTTGGCGAACAGCGGCAGGATCATGAACGGCAGGTACGAATAGACCACGCCGATGTACACCGCCAGGTTGGTGTTGAGGATTTGCAGCGGCTGGTCGATCAACCCGGTCCACAGCAGGAAGCCGTTGAGCAGGCCGTTGTTGCTGAGAATACCCATCCAGGCATAGACGCGGATCAGGATCGCGGTCCAGGTCGGCATCATGATCAGCAACAGCAGGACCGTCTGGGTTTCCTTCTTGGCGTTGGCAATGGCATAGGCCATCGGGTAGCCGATCAACAGGCACAGCAGGGTGCTGAAGAAGGCCATCTTCAGCGAGCCCAGGTAGGCCGAGATATACAGCTCATCCTCGGTCAACAGGCCATAGTTGGCCAGGTTGAGCACCAGCTGGACCTTGTCTTCGACGTAGCTGTAGATCTCGGTATACGGCGGGATCGCCACGTCGGCTTCGGCGAAGCTGATCTTCAGCACGATGAAGAACGGCAGCATGAAGAACAGGAACAGCCAGATGAACGGCACGCCGATCACCAGGTGCCGCCCCTCCGGGGTAATACGCTGGAAGGCTCGCTTGAGCTTGCGCAGTTTCATGACCGCAGTACCACGCCGCTGTCGTCTTCCCACCACACGTACACTTCATCGCCCCAGGTCGGGCGGGTGCCCTGGCGCTCGGCGTTGGCGACGAACGACTGGACGACCTTGCCGCTCGGCAACTCGACGTAGAACACCGAGTGGCCACCCAGGTAGGCAATGTCGTGAACCTTGCCGCGCGACCAGTTGTGCTCGCAGGTCGGTTGCTGGGTGGTGACCAGCATCTTTTCCGGGCGCAGGGCGTAGGTGATGTGCTTGTCTTCCACCGACGTGGTGATGCCGTGGCCGACATAGATCTTGCGCTCCAGCTCCGGGCTGGCAATGATCGCGTGGCCTTCGGCGTCGTCGACCACTTCACCTTCGAACAGGTTGACGTTGCCGATGAATTCGCACACCAGGCGGCTGGTAGGCGTCTCGTAGATGTCCACCGGCGAGCCGATCTGGGCGATCCAGCCCAGGTGCATGATGGCGATGCGCTGGGCCATGGTCATGGCCTCTTCCTGGTCGTGGGTCACCATCACGCAGGTCACGCCAACGCGCTCGATGATCTCCACCAGTTCCAGCTGCATCTGCGAACGCAGTTTCTTGTCCAGTGCACCCATCGGCTCGTCGAGCAGCAGCAGCTTGGGGCGCTTGGCCAGCGAGCGGGCCAGTGCCACGCGCTGGCGCTGGCCGCCGGACAGCTGGTGCGGCTTGCGCTTGGCGTACTGGGTCATGTGCACCAGCTTGAGCATCTCGGCCACGCGGGCGTCGATCTCGGCCTTGGGCATCTTGTCCTGCTGCAGACCGAAGGCGATGTTCTGCGCCACGGTCATGTGCGGGAACAGCGCGTAGGACTGGAACATCATATTGATCGGCCGCTCGTAGGGCGGCATGTCGGTGATGTCGACGCCATCGAGGAAGATCCGCCCTTCGGTCGGGCGTTCGAAGCCGGCCAGCATGCGCAGCAAGGTGGACTTGCCAGAACCGGAGCCCCCCAGCAGGGCGAAGATCTCGCCCTTGCGGATTTCCAGGGACACATCGTCCACGGCTACCGTTTCGTCGAACTTTTTCGTGACCCGGTCGATCTTGACCAGCACCTGCTTGGGTTGCTGGCCACCCTCGAGGGCTTTTTTATAGGCACCGGAGGCAACTGCCATGAGTGAAACTCCCAACAAGATTTTTGTGCCCGCGAGCCCTGTGCTACAGGTGCCGCCACGGGCCTGGATTTTTACTTGCCCGACTTGACCTTGGTCCAGCTACGGGTCATCAGCCGTTGCACCTTGGGTGGCAACTCTGAATTCACGAACATCTTGTTCAGCACTTCCTGCGGTGGGTAAACCGCGGCGTCAGTCCTCACGGCCTGGTCCATCAGGTCGCCAGCCTTGGGGTTCGGGTTGGCGTAACCGACGTAATCACTGACCTGGGCGATAACCTCAGGCTTCAGCAAATAGTTGATGAAGGCATGCGCCTCTTTGACGTTCTTGGCGTCCTTGGGAATCGCCAGCACGTCGAACCAGAGGTTGCCGCCTTCCTTGGGAATGGCGTAGGCCAGGTTCACGCCCTTCTTCGCTTCTTCGGCGCGGGTCTTGGCCTGGAACACATCACCTGAGAAACCTGCCGCGACGCAGATGTCGCCGTTGGCCAGGTCGGTGATGTACTTGGACGAGTGGAAGTAGGTCACGTACGGGCGTACCGCCAGCAGTTTCTTCTCGGCGGCCTGGTAGTCCTTGGCATTGGTGCTGTTGGGGTCCAGCCCCATGTAGTTGAGCACCGCCGGCAGCATTTCGTCCGCCGAGTCGAGGAAGGCCACGCCGCACTTGGCGAGCTTCTTCATGTTCTCGGGCTCGAACAGCACTGCCCAGGAGTCGATGGTGTCCACGCCCAGCGCGGCCTTCACCTTGTCGACGTTGTAACCGATGCCGTTGGTGCCCCACAGGTAAGGCACGGCGTACTGGTTGCCCGGGTCGTTCCTTTCCAGGCGCTTCATCAGCGCCGGGTCCAGGTTGGAATAATTGGGCAGCAGGTTCTTGTCGAGCTTCTGGAACGCGCCCGCCTTGATCTGCTTGCCGAGGAAATGGTTGGACGGCACTACCACGTCATAGCCGGTATTGCCGGCCAGCAGCTTGCCTTCCAGAGTTTCGTTGGAATCGAACACATCTTGCACGGGCTTGATGCCTGTGGCTTTCTCGAAGTCCGCGAGTGTGGTCGGGCCGATGTAGTCGGACCAGTTGTAGAAGTGCACCGTAGGCGCCGCTTGGACGCTGCATGCCAGCGTCAGGCCCGCTCCAGCCATCAAGGCCTTGCGGAATACAGAAATGGACAAGTGGGTGGTCCTCACAATCAGTGCCTGGGTAGCGACAATGCTGCCGCACACGCAAAACCGGCGCGCAACTTACCTTCGCAGCTTCGATGCCGCAATCATCAATTGCCTTTCACTGGCTCTGGGCCGGGATTCCCCGACCCAGAGGTACCGCATCGGGCTTATTTGCCCGACTTGATCTTGGTCCAGCTGCGGGTGATCACACGCTGGGCAGAAGCTTCAGGCGCAGCGATCGCGTACAGCTGCTTCTTCACTTCAGCTGGTGGATAGATGCTCGGATCGCTGGTGATTTCCTTGTCCACGAACTGGGTGGCGGCAGCGTTGCCGTTCGGGAAGCGCACGGCGTTGGTGATCTCGGCCATGATTTCCGGCTGCATCAGGAAGTTCATGAACTGGTAGGCAGCGTCTTTATGCTCGGCATCCTTGGGGATGGCGACCATGTCGTAGAAGGTACCGGCACCTTCCTTCGGAATGACGTAGTCCACCTTGACCTTGTCGCCAGCTTCGTGGGCACGGGCCTTGGACTGCTCCAGGTCACCCGAGTAACCGACAGCTACGCAGATGTTGCCGTTGGCCATGTCGCCGATGTACTTGGACGAGTGGAAGTAGGTGATCGAAGGACGGATCTTGAGGAACAGGTCCTCGGCGGCCTTCAGGTCTTCCTTCTTGGTACTGTCGGTCGGCAGGCCCAGGTAGTGCAGAGCAGCCGGGAGCATTTCGGTCGGGGCATCGAGGAAGCTAACGCCGCAGCTCTTGAGCTTGGCGATGTTCTCAGGCTTGAACACCACGTCCCACGAGTCGATCTTGTCCACGCCCAGCGCGGCCTTGACCTTCTCCGGGTTGTAGCCGATACCGATCGAGCCCCACATGTACGGGAAGGCGTGCTTGTTGTCCTTGTCGCTGGCATCGCCAACGGCCTTGAGCAGGTCAGGGTCGAGGTTTTTCCAGTTCGGCAACTTGGAGCGGTCCAGTTCCTCATACACGCCAGCCTTGATCTGCTTGGCCAGGAAGTTGTTGGACGGCACTACGATGTCGTAGCCGGACTTGCCGGCCAGCAGTTTGGCCTCGAGGGTTTCGTTGCTGTCGAATACGTCGTACTTGACCTTGATGCCCGACTGTTTCTCGAACTTGGCGATGGTGTCCGGAGCGATGTAGTCCGACCAGTTGTAGACGTTCAACACCTTGTCTTCAGCCTGAACAGCGGTAGCCATGGCACCCATCAGGGCGGTGGCCAGCAACGTCTTGCCCAATTTATTCATGCGTAATGCTCCAGAATTTTTTATTTAGCCATCTGTTCAGCAGCCAGGACCTACGGTGCAGAGCGCGCGGCGACTGAAACAGTCGCTAGTCTGGCAAGTTACAAGGCCCTGTATCAAGGAAAGCAGGGCCTTGTAACGACTTAATGTCACATCGCTAGCCTAGCAAACTGTCAACGAATCGCTTCGAGCGTCAGGTCCAGGCATTTGCGTGCCTTTTCCACCAGTTCGTCGATCTCTGCATGGCTGATCACCAGCGGCGGCGCAATGATCATGGTGTCACCCACCGCACGCATGATCAGGCCGTTTTCGAAGCAGAAGGTGCGGCAGATCATGCCCACGCCCTTGCCTTCGTAACGGCTGCGGGTGGCCTTGTCCTTGACCAGCTCGATCGCGCCGAGCAGGCCCAGGCCGCGTACCTCGCCCACCAGAGGGTGGTCCTGCAGCTCACGCAAACGCTTTTGCAAATAAGGTGCCGCTTCGGTGCGCGCCTTCTCGACGATTTTCTCGTCGCGCAGGATGCGCAGGTTTTCCAGGCCCACCGCCGCCGCTACCGGGTGGCCGGAGTAGGTGAAGCCGTGGTTGAAGTCGCCGCCTTCGCTGAGTACCTGGGCCACGGTGTCACGCACGATCACACCGCCCATGGGGATGTAACCGGAAGTCAGGCCCTTGGCGATGGTCATCAGGTCGGGCTTGAGGTCGTAGTAGTCGGAGCCGAACCACTCGCCGGTGCGGCCGAAACCGCAGATCACTTCGTCGGCAACGAACAGGATTTCGTACTTGGCGAGGATCTCCTTGACCTTCGGCCAGTAGGTTTCCGGCGGGATGATCACGCCGCCGGCACCCTGGATCGGCTCGGCGATGAAGGCGGCGACGTTGTCTTCGCCGACTTCGAGGATTTTCTGCTCCAGCTGCTCGGCCGCCCACACCCCGAACTCATCCGGGGTCATGTCGCCGCCTTCGCCGAACCAGTAAGGCTGTGGGATATGCACGATGCCAGGAATCGGCAGGCCGCCCTGCTCGTGCATGCCGCTCATGCCACCCAGGCTGGCACCAGCCACGGTGGAGCCGTGGTAGCCGTTGATGCGGCCGATGATGGTCTGCTTCTGTGGCTTGCCTTTCAGCGCCCAGTAATGGCGGACCATGCGCAGCACGGTGTCGTTGCCTTCGGAGCCGGAGCCGGTGAAGAACACATGGGTCATGCCTTGCGGCGCCACGTCGGAGATCGCCTTGGCCAGTTCCAGCGCAGGCGGGTGGGCAGTCTGGAAGAACAGGTTGTAGTACGGCAGCTCGCGCATCTGCTTTTCTGCCGCCTGCACCAGTTCTTCACGGCCATAGCCCACAGCCACGCACCACAGGCCAGCCATGCCGTCGAGGATCTTGTGCCCCTCGCTATCCCACAAATGCACACCCTGGGCCTTGGTGATGATGCGCGGCCCCTTCTCCTTCAGCTGCTTGTAGTCGCTGAAGGGCGCGAGGTGATGCTCCCCGCTCAGGGTTTGCCATTCACGGGTTTGCGGGTTGTTGACGCTCATGTGCTTCTCCGTTGTTCGACAGCCGCGTCCTGCGGCACCAAGTTGATCAGACAGCAAACAGCAGGAACTCACGCTCCCAGGAACTGATGACTCGCTTGAAGTTCTCGTGCTCGGCGCGCTTGGTGGCGACGTAGCCGGTGATGAACTTCTTGCCCAGGTACTGCACCAGTGCACGGCTGTTTTCCATGCGTTCCAGGGCATCTTCGATGGTCAGTGGCAGGCGCAGGTTGCGGCGTTCGTAGCCACGGCCCTGCACCGGCGCGCTGGCGTCGATGCCTTCGACCATGCCGATGTAGCCACACAGCAGGCTGGCGGCGATGGCCAGGTAAGGGTTGGCGTCGGCGCCTGGCAGGCGGTTCTCGACCCGGCGGCTTTGCGGGCCGGCGTCCGGCACGCGCAGGCCGACGGTACGGTTTTCCTCGCCCCATTCCACGTTCACCGGCGCCGAGGTGTCGGGCAGGAAGCGGCGGAACGAGTTGACGTTGGGGGCGAACAGCGGCAATGCCTCGGGGATGAACTTCTGCAGGCCACCGATGTGGTGCAGGAACAGTTCGCTCATGCTGCCGTCGTCGTTGCTGAAGATGTTCTTGCCGGTGGCCACGTCGACCACGCTCTGGTGCAGGTGCATGGCACTGCCTGGCTCACCGGTCATGGGCTTGGCCATGAAAGTGGCGGCCACATTGTGCTTGAGCGCGGCCTCGCGCATGGTGCGCTTGAACACCAGGATCTGGTCGGCCAGGTGCAGAGCGTTGCCATGACGGAAGTTGATCTCCATCTGCGCCGTGCCGTCTTCATGGATCAGCGTGTCGAGGTCCAGCTGCTGCAGTTCGCACCAGTCGTAGACGTCTTCGAACAGCGGGTCGAATTCGTTGGCGGCTTCGATCGAGAACGACTGGCGGCCGGTTTCCGGCCGGCCCGAACGGCCTACCGGGGGCTGCAGCGGGAAGTCCGGGTCTTCGCTGCGCTTGGTCAGGTAGAACTCCATCTCCGGCGCGACGATCGGCTGCCAGCCCTTGTCGGCGTATAGCTTGAGGACTTTCTTCAGCACGTTGCGCGGCGACAGTTCGACCGGGTTGCCCTTCTTGTCGTAGGTGTCGTGAATCACCTGGGCGGTCGGCTCGATGGCCCATGGCACCAGGAACACGGCGTTCTCGTCGGGGCGGCAGATCATGTCGATGTCCGCCGGGTCCAGCAGTTCGTAATAGATGTCGTCGTCGACGTAGTCGCCGGTCACGGTCTGCAGCAGCACGCTCTCAGGCAGGCGCATGCCTTTTTCGGCGATGAACTTGTTGGTAGGCGAAATCTTGCCGCGCGTGATGCCGGTCAGGTCACTGATCATGCATTCGACTTCGGTGATCTTGTGCTCTTTCAACCAATCGGTGAGCTGGTCGAGGTTGTTACTCATAAATACCTCAGGAGGTAAGGTGGTCCGCGCACTGATTCTGGATGGAGTACATTGCTAAAGCAAAAACCCCCGCGCAGAGCCGCAGTGGATACACTGAAAACAAGTGTGTCCGTAATGAGTTCGAAAGGCAGGAAGACGAAACGAAGGGCGGCAAGCCGCTGCGAGGGCAGGTCCGGGAGCACCAAACGTCAATTATTGCGGCCAGGGCGGCCACGCCATTGACGAAGCTTGCAAAAATGACGGATGTACCCGATGGCACTGCGCAGGCAGTGCTTTCAGGTCTCGGCAAGCGGACCATGTGACCCTCGTATTATTGTGTTCTGGGTTGAGACCGAGCTTAGCCTTGTTCATTTTTTTACACAACACCTCCGTAAAAAATAAAACACGGTTGGTCGGAGATAGCCCTTTGCGAGAGAAATAGCGGATAATGGCTTGCCCCGATATGCAGCAAATCTGCCGTCGATGTGCCATTTCAGGGCATCATGGGGTTGGCTTGACATCAGTTTGTCTTTTCGATTGACTGGTCTTGCAAGCCCCCCTTGATTGATATTTTTAACAACAAAGGTGTTGCATCATGTCGGTACCCCCGCGTGCCGTTCAGCTTAACGAAGCGAACGCGTTCCTTAAGGAACATCCTGAGGTTCTCTACGTTGACCTTCTGATTGCAGATATGAATGGTGTGGTGCGTGGCAAGCGCATAGAGCGCACCAGCCTCCACAAGGTTTACGAGAAAGGCATCAACCTGCCTGCCTCCCTCTTCGCCCTGGACATCAACGGTTCCACCGTCGAAAGCACCGGGCTGGGCCTGGACATCGGCGATGCTGACCGCATCTGCTACCCGATCCCCGGCACCCTCTCCAACGAACCCTGGCAGAAGCGCCCGACCGCCCAGCTGCTGATGACCATGCACGAGCTCGAAGGTGAGCCGTTTTTTGCCGACCCGCGTGAAGTGCTGCGCCAGGTGGTCGACAAGTTCACCGAAATGGGCCTGACCATCTGCGCCGCGTTCGAGCTGGAGTTCTACCTGATCGACCAGGAGAACGTGAACGGCCGCCCGCAGCCGCCGCGCTCGCCAATTTCGGGCAAGCGCCCGCAGTCGACCCAGGTGTACCTGATCGACGACCTCGACGAATACGCCGACTGCCTGCAGGACATCCTGGAAGGCGCGAAGGAGCAAGGCATCCCGGCCGACGCCATCGTCAAGGAAAGCGCCCCAGCGCAGTTCGAAGTCAACCTGCACCACGTGGCCGACCCGCTCAAGGCCTGCGATTACGCGGTACTGCTCAAGCGGTTGATCAAGAACATCGCCTACGACCATGAAATGGACACCACCTTCATGGCCAAGCCCTACCCGGGCCAGGCAGGCAACGGCCTGCATGTACACATTTCCGTGCTGGACAAAGATGGCAACAACATCTTCACCAGCGAGGATCCCGAGCAGAACGCCGCGCTACGTCACGCTGTCGGCGGTGTGCTCGAGACCCTGCCCGCGTCCATGGCGTTCCTTTGCCCGAATGTCAACTCGTACCGCCGCTTCGGCGCGCAGTTCTATGTACCGAACGCGCCAAGCTGGGGCCTGGACAACCGCACCGTGGCCCTGCGCGTGCCGACCGGTTCGCCGGACGCCGTGCGCATCGAGCACCGCGTGGCCGGTGCCGACGCCAACCCGTACCTGATGATGGCCGCCGTACTGGCCGGCGTGCACCATGGCCTGACCAACAAGGTCGAGCCGGGTGAGCCGATCGAGGGCAACTCGTACGAGCAGTTGGAGCAGAGCCTGCCGAACAACCTGCGCGATGCCCTGCGCGAGCTGGACGACAGCGAGATCCTGAACAAGTACATCGATCCGAAGTACATCGACATCTTCGTCGCGTGCAAGGAGAGCGAGCTGGAGGAGTTCGAGCACTCGATCTCCGACCTCGAGTACAACTGGTACCTGCATACCGTGTAAACGAAAACGCCGCCCACAAGGGCGGCGTTTTTGTTCGAGATCGGTGTCGCCTGCTTCGCGGGTAAACCCGCTCCCACAGGGACCGCGCCGGCCTCAGGTCCGGTGAAGATCCTGTGGGAGCGGGTTCACCCGCGAAGCGGCCAGTACAGGTTTACAAGGGCTTCTCGAAGATCTTCGAATTACGCTGGTAGTTGTACAGCGAAGCCCGCGCCGCTGGCAGTCGCTCGACCCCACTCGGCGCAAACCCGCGTTCGCGGAACCAGTGCGCGGTACGCGTCGTCAGCACGAACAAGGTGTTCAGCCCCAACTGTCGCGCCCGGCTTTCGATGCGCTCCAGCAGCTCGTCGCCACGCCCGCCATGGCGGTACTCCGGGTTCACCGCCAGGCACGCCAGCTCGCCGGCATCGGAGTCGGCAATCGGGTACAACGCCGCACAGGCGATGATCATGCCTTCGCGCTCGACCACGCTGAACTGCTCGATCTCCCGCTCCAGCACCTCACGCGAACGGCGTACCAGGATGCCCTGCTCTTCCAGCGGGCTGATCAGCTCCAGCAAACCGCCCACGTCCTCGATGGTCGCCTCGCGTACCACTTCGAACTGCTCCTGCGACACCAGCGTGCCGCCACCGCCACGGGTGAACAGCTCGGTCAGCAAGGCGCCGTCCTCGGCATAGCTGACGATATGGCTGCGCGCCACGCCGCCTTTGCAGGCTTCGGCCGCGGCATCCAGCAATTCGCCCTGGTAATCGCTGCCCAGGCGCTGCAGATGCGGGGCAACCTGCTGCGGGCGCAGCTCACGCACCAGCTTGCCATCGGCATCCAGCAAGCCCGGCTCGGCACCGAACAGCAGCAGCTTGTCGGCACCCAGTTCGATGGCGGCGCGGGTGGCCACGTCTTCGCAGGCCAGGTTGAAGATTTCACCCGTGGGCGAATAGCCCAGCGGTGACAACAGCACGATGGAGCGCTCGTCGAGCAGGCGGCTGATGCCCTTGCGGTCAACTCGACGCACTTCGCCGGTGTGGTGGTAGTCCACGCCTTCTAGCACACCGATCGGCCGCGCCGTGACCAGGTTGCCGGACGCCACGCGCAGGCGCGAGCCCTGCATCGGCGAAGCGGCGATGTCCATCGACAGGCGTGCCTCGATGGCCAGGCGCAGGGCGCCGACGGCATCGATCACGCAGTCCAGGGTGGCGGCATCGGTGATGCGCAGGCCACGGTGGTAGTGCGGGGTCAAGCCGCGATCAGCCAGGCGGCTTTCGATCTGCGGGCGCGAGCCATGCACCAGTACCAGGCGCACGCCCAGGCTGTGCAGCAGCACCAGGTCGTGGACGATGTTGCCGAAATTAGGGTGTTCCACCCCATCGCCAGGGAGCATGACCACGAAGGTGCAGTCGCGATGGGCATTGATATACGGGGAGGCATGACGCAGCCAGTTGACGTAGTCGGGCATGACAGGGCCTGTGGATAAGTGGACGGAGAACGGCGATACAGGGGGCGTTCAGGATCATCGTCGGAACAGGCTTGCGGTCACGCGCGGTCTCCTCTAGGCAGGAACGAAACAGTTCGGTTGACGTTTAGTCCAGGCAATAGTGCCGGATCAGGTCACGCAATAGACGCACGGTAGGCTCGATTCGTGACATTTCCAGGTATTCGCCGGGCTGGTGAGCACAGGCGATGTCGCCGGGGCCCAGCACGATGGTCTGGCAACCCAGTTGCTGAAGATAAGGCGCTTCGGTGCCGAACGCCACCGCTTCGGCGCGATGGCCGGTCAGGCGCTCCGCCACTTGCACCAACTCGGCGTCGGCTGCCTGCTCGAAAGGCGGCACCTCCGGGAACAACGGCGCATAGTCGATGCGCACCTCAAAGCGCTCTGCCACCGGCATCAGCTTGGCGCGAATGGCCGCGCGCAGTTGCTCCACATCCATGCCTGGCAGTGGGCGCAGGTCGAACTCCAGGGCACATTGGCCGCAGATACGGTTGGGATTGTCGCCGCCGTGGATGCAGCCGAAGTTCATGGTCGGGGTCGGTACGGTGAACTGCGGGTTGCGGTAGGTTTGCTGCCATTGCTGGCGCAACCCCATCAGCTCGCCCATCACTGCGTGCATGGCCTCCAAGGCGCTGCGGCCCAGGCTTGGGTCCGAGGAGTGGCCGCTGCGCCCGAGGATGTCGATGCGGTCCATGAGGATGCCTTTGTGCATGCGGATCGGCCGCAGCCCGGTGGGCTCGCCGATCACCGCCGCACGGCCGAGCGGCTGGCCGGCCTCGGCCAGGGCACGGGCCCCGGACATGGAGCTTTCTTCGTCACAGGTGGCGAGGATCAGCAGCGGCTGCTTGAAATCGTGCTCCAGCAGCGGGATGACCGCTTCGATGACCAGAGCGAAGAAGCCCTTCATGTCACAGCTGCCCAGGCCGACCCAGCGGCCGTCGGTTTCGGTCAGTTTCAGCGGGGCGCTGGCCCACAGCTGTTCGTCGTAGGGCACCGTGTCGCTGTGCCCCGCCAGCACCAGGCCACCCGGGCCGGTGCCACGGCTGGCCAGCAGGTTGAACTTGCCGGGGCTGACCTGCTGGATGTCGCACTTGAAACCCAGGTCGCCCAACCAACCGGCCAGCAGGTCGATGACCTGGCGATTGGACTGGTCCAGCGCAGGCTGGGTGCAACTGACCGAGGGCGCGGCGATCAGGGCGGCGAACTGGTCTTTCAGCGTCGGCAACGGCATGCGCGTACTCCTCGGAAGCGTTGCCCATCATAGCAATGCCGTCCAATCGTGTGGGCTTCTTCGCGGGTTCACCCGCGAAGAAGCCTCCACGATCCAACAGACGAGAGCCGACTCCTGTAGACTGCTGGGCAACCACGCCCCTCCTTCGAGCCTGTGATGCACAAAGAAACCGAACTCAAGCTCCGCGCCAGCCGCGAGACCCTTGCCGCCCTGCGCGAGCACCCTCTGCTGAAAAAGCGCAACAAGTCCGGCTGGCAGACCCGCGAACTGCTCAACCAGTACTTCGACACCCCCGAACGCGAGCTCTCTGCTGCCCGTGTCGCCCTGCGCCTGCGCCGCGATGGCGAGGCCATCATCCAGACCCTCAAGTGCCGCGGCACCAGCGTGGCCGGCCTGTCCGAACGCAACGAGCACGAATGGCAGTTGGACAAGGTCAAGCTCGACCTGAAGAAGCTCGACGACAGCTGCTGGCCCGCGCAACTGGCCAACCTGGACAAAAAGACCATCAAGCCGCTGTTCACCACTGACTTCAGCCGTGAATACGCCGAAATCGCCTGGGGCCGTGGCAAGAGCAAGGTGGTGATCGAGGCCGCACTGGACCAGGGTTTCGTGATCGCCGGCAAGCGCAAGGAAGAAATCTGCGAGTTGGAACTGGAACTGCGTGAAGGTGAGCCGCAGGCACTGCTGGAACTGGCCGCCGAGCTGGCCGCCAGCCTGCCGCTGATGCCATGCGACATCAGCAAGGCCGAGCGTGGCTATCGCCTGCTGGAGCCGGACAGCTACGAGCTGGGCCTGCCGCACACCGAGCTGGAAGCCGAAATGGCCGTGGACGACGCCTACGCCGCACTGGCCTGGCAACTGCTGGGCAGCAGCCAGCGCCTGGCCGAGCAATACCGCCACAACGGCCACTGGCGCCTGCTGCAGGACTGGGTCGAGTGCCTGAGCGAGCTGCGTGCCATTACCGCCAGCCTGGGCCAGGCCGCGCCACGCGCCATCACCCGTGACCTGCGCAGCAGCCTGGACGCCTTGCTCGAAGACTGGCGCCCGCTGGTGCAGGCCGGTAACGAAGACGAAGATATCCGCCGCGCCGCCCCCGAGCAGTTCGCCGAAGAACTGGAAGACGTGCGCTGGGGCCAGTTCTCGCTGGAAACCTCGCGCTGGCTGCTGGCCCGTGCCTGGACCGTGGAGCGCAAAGGCCGTGGCGAGCGCCAGGGCAAGGCGCAGCTGGCAAGCTGGCTGGCGCACCTGCTGGGCGAAGAAGGCCGAGCGTTGAAGCTGCCGCTGTACACCCAGCGGCCGGAAGACCTGGCCGAGCAACTGCCGCGTATCGAGCAGCTGCTGGCCTGGCTGCACCATGCTCGTCAGGTGCTGGAAGCGCCCCAGATGGACCGCCTGTATGGCGACCTGAAGAAGCTACATGAGCTGGCTGAGCAGCCGATCAGCGATGAGGTACTGGAAGCGCGTATCGAGCAGGCTCGGGCGGTGGATCAGAGCCGCGGCTGGAAGCACCTGCTCAAGGCTTGATACCGCGTCGCCTGCTTCGCAGCACAAGGCTGCTCCTACAGGGCACCGATATCCCCTGTAGGAGCAGCCTTGTGCTGCGAAGACCTCACCGCGACAGTGGCAGGCTGGTGGTGGACTTGATCTCCGACAGCGCCACGATCGAGTTCACCTCCTGAATCCCCGGCACGTTCGACAGCTTTTCGAAGAAGAACCGTTCATAAGCCTCGATATCCGGGGTGACGATGCGCAACAGAAAGTCCACCGACCCCATCAGCACATAACACTCCAGCACCTCCGGAAACCCGCGGATCGCTTCGGTGAACTCTGTGAAGTTGGAGCGCCCGTGGGCGTTCAGTTTCACCTCGGCGAAAATCTGCGTGTTCAGGCCGACCTTCTTGCGGTCCAGCAAGGTCACCTGCCCACGAATCACTCCCTCCTCCTTCAACCGTTGGACACGCCGCCAGCACGGCGATTGCGACAGCCCCACGCGTTCGGCGATCTGCGCGCTGGACAGCGAAGCGTCCTCCTGCAGCAGTTTGAGGATACGGCGGTCGTAGGCATCCAGCTCGCTGTGCAAAGACAATTCTCCTGAAAATCATTTTATGAATAGATCAATTCGCCAATACCGCGAAATGCTCAAATAATAGCGAAAAAATACCGCCACCAACGTGCAAGAATTTCTCCAACATTTGCGGAGACCAGCATGAACGCACAGCCCCGTACCGACGCCTGGGCCGCCAGCAGCGCCCACAGCACCGTGCACTATCGCCTGCAGGCCGAGGCCGAGCCTGACAGCCTGTGCCGGGTACTCAACCTGTTTGCCCTGCAGTTCCTGACCCCGCACAGCGTGCAGGTCAGTCAGCAGGACGACTGGCTGGATATCGAGGTCGGCATCGGCGGCCTGAGCTGGCACCGGGCCGAGGTGATTGCGCAAAAACTGCGTAACCTGGTGTGTGTGGGTGAGGTGAGCCTGAGCAACCTGCAGCGGGTGGAGCTGGCGGTTGTGTAAGCATTTACCGACCCTATCGCCGGCAAGCCGGCTCCCACAGGTACAGCGCAATCTTCGAGCCTGTGGTGGTCCTGTGGGAGCTGGCTTGCCAGCGATAGGGCCAGTACAGGCACAGTAAATTTCCGAAACTTTTCACTTCCGTTAACCTTCCGCCGTCCGGCTAGCCTTGATCAGCACTCCCCTATCAGGCACGGACGCCAACCATGCACTCCCCCGACAACCCGGCACTCGACCTCAAGCGCGTGCTCCAGGCCCTGCTCGCCGACCAGCACCTGCACGCCAACGACACCCTGCAGGTACTCGAACACGCCGCCAATCACCCCACCGCCCACCCGCTGGAACAGATCGCCGCCTGCGCCCTGGAAGACCGCCGACACCCTGGCGAGCCCCTGGACCTGGATCGCCTCTGCCAATGGCTGGCCAACAAGGTCGGCCAGCCCTACCTGCGCATCGACCCGCTGCAACTGGACCTGCCCCAGGTCACCGGCCTGATATCCCCGGCCTTCGCCCAGCGCCACGGCATCCTTATCGTCGCCGCCGACGCCTCCAGCGTCACCGTCGCCAGCGCCCAGCCCTACCAGGACGACTGGCTGGCCGACCTCACCCGCAGCCTGGGCCGGCCGATACGGCGCGTGCTGGCCAGCCCGCAGCAGGTCCGCCAGGCAGGGCAGTCGTTCCACCGCCTGGCCCAATCGGTAAAGGGCGCGCAACACCAGCAGTCAGCCAGCCTGGGCGAACTCGAACAGCTGCTGGAGCTGGGCAAGCGCCAGGCCGAGGCCAGTGCGGACGACGCGCACATCGTGCATATCGTCGACTGGCTGCTGCAGTACGCCATCGAGCAACGCGCCAGCGATATCCACCTGGAACCACGCCGCGAACAGGGCCAACTGCGCTACCGTATCGACGGCCTGCTGCACAACGTCTACGCCTTCCCCGCCGGGGTGACCCTGGCGCTGGTCAGCCGCCTGAAACACCTGGGGCGCATGGACGTCGCGGAAAAACGGCGGCCGCAGGATGGCCGGCTGCATAGCCGCCTGCCTGGCGGCGGCGAGGTGGAACTGCGACTGTCGACCTTACCGACTCCGTTCGGCGAGAAACTGGTGCTGCGCCTGTTCGACCCGCAACAGTTGCAAGAGGGCTTCGACCGGCTCGGCCTGGACGGGGCGCAACTGGACCAGTGGCAAGGCCTGCTGCGTCATCGTCAGGGCATCATCCTGGTTACCGGCCCCACCGGGTCCGGCAAGACCAGCACGCTTTACGCCAGCCTCAAGTTGCTGGCCACGCCGCAGGTCAACCTGTGCACCATCGAAGACCCGATCGAGCGCCTGGAACCCGCCTTCAACCAGTTGCAGGTGCAACCCGCCCTGGACCTGGGATTCGCCAATGGTGTGCGGGCCATGCTGCGCCAGGACCCGGACATCATCATGATCGGCGAAATCCGTGATCGCGAGACCGCCCTGGTGGCGGTACAGGCAGCCCTTACCGGGCACCTGGTCCTGTCGACCCTGCATACCAACGACGCCTGTGGCGCGATCACCCGCCTGCAGGAGCTGGGTGTGGCCGACTACCTGATCAAGGCGACGCTGGTGGGGGTCATGGCCCAGCGGCTGGTGCGCACACTGTGCGCGGATTGCCGGGGTGATACAGCGCTGCGCGAAGGGCAGCCATGCCGTACCTGTCGTGGCACGGGGTTCCATGGCCGCACAGGGTTGTTCGAGCTGCTGATACCCAGCGACAGACTGCGCGCCCTGATAGGCCCGGACAGCGATCTGGCCAGTTTGCGTCGTCAGGCCGTGGCCGATGGCTTGCTCGATCTGCGCCGCTGCGGCGATGCCAAGGTAGCCTGTGGGCAGACCCGCCAAGAGGAAGTGCTACGGGCCTGTTCCTGAGCAAAAATCCTTTGTATTCAAGGAACTTGCCCCCCTGTGGCAGGATCAAACCGCGCATCTTCAACCCTCACCCTTCGAGGTGTTTCAACATGCGTTTCAAAACCGCCATCGCTGCCGCTGCCTTGCTTTCGCTGCCTATCGGCTCGGCCATGGCCGATACCTTCTGGCGTAACGTGATGACTACCGGTGCTACCACGGCATCGAGCTACCTGACTTCCGGGGATCACAAGCTGGTGATGGCGGCGCAGGATGACGCCGGCAGCTTCGTGGCCAGCAAAGGCGCGATCCGTGGGCCGTTCCTCGAAGCGGCGATTCGCCAGGCTCGCGCGGAGAACCCGGGGATGCAGGCTTCCGACATGGAACTGGCCAATGCCATCCTGGCCAAGAATGCGGTAGCCGAGTAACCGCGTCGCCTGCTTCGCGGGTGAACCCGCTCCCACAGGTACTGCACAGTATTCGAAACTTGTACAAGTCCTGTAGGAGCGGGTTTACCCGCGAAGGGGCCGGCACAGGCAAACCACAATTAGCGATACGCCTCCACCGGCACACAAGCACAGAACAGATTCCTGTCCCCATACACGTTGTCGACCCGGTTCACCGCTGGCCAGTACTTGTGCTGGCGCACGTGAGCACTGGGCGCCACCGCCTGCTCCAGGCTGTAAGGCCTGTCCCACACCGTCAGCACATCGGCCAGGGTATGCGGCGCATGCTTGAGCGGGTTGTTCTCCGCAGGCCAGTTGCCCTCCTGAACTTCGCCAATTTCCGCCCTAATCGCCAGCATCGCCTCGACGAAGCGGTCCAGTTCAGCCTTCGATTCACTCTCGGTCGGCTCGACCATCAGCGTGCCCGGCACCGGGAACGACATGGTCGGCGCATGGAAGCCATAGTCCATCAGGCGCTTGGCCACGTCCTCTTCACTGATGCCGGTCAGCGCCTTCAGCGGCCGCAGGTCGAGGATGCACTCATGCGCCACCCGCTGGTTGCGCCCGCGATAGAGCACCGGGAAGGCACCACCCAGCTGGCTGGCCAGGTAATTGGCCGAGAGGATCGCCACCTCGCTGGCATCGGCCAGTTGCGGGCCCATCATGGCTATGTACATCCAGCTGATCGGCAGGATGCTCGCACTGCCCCAGGGCGCAGCACTGACCGCGCTGTTGTTCGGGTCCAGGCCGGGTACCGGCACCACCGGATGGCTGGCAACGAACGGCTTGAGGTGCGCGCGAATGCCGATCGGGCCCATGCCCGGGCCGCCACCACCGTGGGGGATGCAGAAGGTCTTGTGCAGGTTCATGTGTGAAACGTCGGCGCCGATATCCGCCGGACGCGCCAGGCCCACCTGGGCATTGAGGTTGGCACCATCCATATACACTTGGCCACCGTGCTGGTGGACCACTTCGCAGATTTCGCGAATCCCCTCTTCATAAACGCCGTGGGTCGACGGGTAAGTGATCATCAGGCACGACAACCGATCCCCGGCCGAGTGGGCCTTGGCCTTGAGGTCGGCCAGGTCGACGTTGCCATCGTCGTCGCAATCGACGATCACCACCTCCATGCCGGCCATTTGCGCCGATGCCGGGTTGGTGCCGTGGGCCGACGACGGGATCAGGCAGAGCGTGCGTTGCGGTTGGTGGCGGCTGCGATGATAGCGGGTAATGGCCATCAGGCCGGCATACTCGCCCTGGGCGCCGGAGTTGGGCTGCATGCAGATGGCATCGAAGCCGGTAATGGCGCACAGCCAGCTTTCCAGTTCGTCGATCATCGCCTTGTAGCCGGTGGCCTGGGCCGCCGGGGCAAACGGGTGCAGCTGGGCAAAGCCGGGCCAGGTGATGGGGATCATCTCGCTGGTAGCGTTGAGCTTCATGGTGCACGAGCCCAGCGGGATCATCGACTGGTTCAGCGCCAGGTCCTTGTTCTCGAGTTGCTTGAGGTAGCGCAGCATCTCGGTTTCGCTGTGGTGCAGGTTGAACACCGGGTGGGCGAGAAACGGCGTGCGCCGCACCAGGCTGGCAGGGATGCCTTCGGGCAGGGCCAGTTGGTCGAGTGCGGCTATATCCAGGCCGTGATCCACCCCCAGGAAGATATCGAACAGGCGCAACACCGTCTGCTCCGAGCAAGTCTCGTCCAGGCTCACGCCCAGATGCCCGCGGCCAAGGATTCGCAGGTTGATCTGGGCGGCCTCGGCGCTTTCGATGATGGCCGCCTGGGCACCGCCGACGTCCAGGGTAAGGGTGTCGAAGAAGTGCTGGTTGAGGCGCTTGATGCCCTTGGCCTCAAGGCCGGCGGCCAGGATGAAGGTCAGCCGGTGCACGCGCTGGGCAATGCGCTGCAGGCCTTCGGGGCCATGGTATACCGCATAGAAGCCGGCAATGTTGGCCAGCAGCACCTGGGCCGTGCAGATGTTGGAGTTGGCCTTCTCGCGGCGGATATGCTGCTCGCGGGTCTGCAGTGCCATGCGCAGCGCGGTGTTGCCACGGGCATCGCGCGACACGCCGATGATGCGCCCCGGCATGGCTCGCTTGTAGTCATCGCGGCAGGCGAAATAGGCCGCGTGGGGGCCGCCATAGCCCATCGGTACGCCAAAGCGTTGGGTTGAACCCAGCACAACATCGGCTCCCAGCTCCCCGGGCGGTGCCAGCACCACCAGGCTGAGCAAGTCGGCGGCTACGCAGGCCAGGGCATGCTGGCTGTGCAAATGGTCGACCAGCGGGCGCAGGTCGCGCACCTCGCCATGAGTATCCGGGTACTGCAGCAAGGCCCCGAAAACCGCGTGTTTGCCAAGGTTATCCACAGAGTCGACGATCAGCTCGAAGCCGAAGCCCTCGGCACGGGTCTTGAGTACCGACAGGGTTTGCGGGTGACAGTGCTCGTCGGCGAAGAAGGCATTGCTCTTGTTGCGCGCCACCCGCTTGGCCAGGGCCATTGCCTCGGCGGCGGCGGTGGCTTCGTCGAGCAGCGAGGCATTGGCCAGGGCCAGCCCGGTGAGGTCGATGACCATCTGCTGGAAGTTCAGCAGCGCCTCCAGCCGGCCTTGGGCAATCTCGGGTTGATAAGGCGTGTAGGCGGTGTACCAGCCCGGGTTCTCCAGCACGTTGCGCAGGATGACCGTGGGGGTGATGGTGCCGTGGTAGCCCATGCCGATCAGACTGGTCCAGACCTGGTTCTGCCCGGCGTAACCGGCGAGCTTGGCCAGAGCGGCCTGTTCGTCCAGTGCCGGCGGCAGGTCGAGGGGGCGGTTGAGGCGGATGTCTGGCGGTACGGTCTGCTCGATCAGCTCACTGCGGCTGGCGACACCCAGCGCGTTGAGCATGGCCTGCTGCTCCGTGGCATCCGGGCCAAGGTGGCGACGCAGGAATGGGTTGAGCTCTTGCAGTTGATGCAGGGATGGCGACTGGGACATGACGACGCTCTCTTCCTGGAACAGCTCTCATGGAGACTTACAAGTCTAGGAAGGGATTGCCGATTCTGCGGGGAAACTTGTTTTGCCAGTACCGGCCCTATCGCCGGCAAGCCAGCTCCCACAGGTAACCACAGGCCCTGAGGCGCGCGCTATCTCTGTGGGAGCTGGCTTGCCGGCGATGAGGCCTGAAGCCCTATTCGCCGATAGCGGCCGCGTAACCAGCAGCATCCAGCAGCTTGTCCAGCTCAGACTTGTCGCTTGGCATCAGCTTGAAAATCCAAGAATCGTAAGGTTCTTCGTTGAGCAGCTCAGGGCTATCAGCCAGCTCTTCGTTGACCGCAATCACTTCGCCACCGACCGGGGCGTAGATGTCCGAAGCGGCCTTGACCGACTCGACCACACCGGCCGCATCGCCAGCGGCGAATACCTTGCCGACTTCGGCCAACTCGACGAACACCACGTCACCCAGGGCTTGCTGGGCGTGGTCGCTGATACCAACAGTCACGGTGCCGTCGGCTTCCAGGCGAGCCCACTCGTGGCTTTCGGCAAAACGCAGTTCGGCGGGGATATTGCTCATGTCTTGAATTCCTCGATTGGCTCAGCGGTACGCCCGCCGGTTAAAAATTGTTCAGATCAGGATCTTGCCGTGGCGCACGAAGGTCGGTTTGACCACCCGCACCGGGTACCACTTGCTGCGAATTTCCACCTCGGCCCGGTCGCCGGTGGCCATGGGCACGCGTGCAAGGGCAATGGACTTGCTCAGCGTAGGCGAGAAACTACCACTGGTGATCTCCCCTTCGCCAATCCCGGCTACACGCACCACCTGGTGGGCACGCAGCACGCCACGCTCTTCCAGCACCAGGCCGACCAGTTTTTCCTGCACGCCGTGCTCGATTTCCGCCAGCAGCCCGGCGCGCCCGATGAAATCGCGCTCGGCCGGCTCCCAGGCGATGCTCCAGCCGAGGTTGGAGGTGAGCGGTGTGTGGTTTTCGTCGATGTCCTGGCCGTACAGGTTCATGCCGGCTTCCAGGCGCAGGGTATCGCGGGCACCAAGGCCGCTGGGGGCGATGCCGGCACCGACCAGGTCGTTGAAGAAGGCCACGGCCTGCTCGCCGGGGAGGATGATCTCCAGGCCGTCTTCACCGGTATAACCGGTGCGGGCAATGAACCAGTCGCCTTCGGCAAAGCCTTCGAAAGGACGCAGTTCGCGGATCAGCGCCGCACGCGAGGGGCTGAGCAGGGCTGCAACCTTTTCTCGAGCATGCGGGCCCTGGATGGCAAGGATGGCCAGGTCTGGGCGGACCTGGAAGTCCACGGCAAAACCGTCACGCTGCTGCTGCAGCCAGTCGAGTACCTTGGCACGGGTGGCGGCGTTGGTGACCAGGCGATAGCCATGTTGTGTGCGGTAGACGATCAGGTCGTCGATCACCCTGCCCTGTTCCTGCAACAGCGGGCTGTACAGCGCCTTGCCGGTGTCGTCGAGGCGGGCCACGTCGTTGGCCAGCAGACGCTGCAACCAGGCAGTGGCGTCGCTACCATCGACATCGATCACGGTCATGTGGGAAACATCGAACACCCCGCAATCGCTGCGCACCTGATGGTGCTCCTCGACCTGCGAGCCATAGTGCAGGGGCATGTCCCAGCCACCGAAATCGACCGTCTTGGCGCCAAGCGCCAGGTGCAGGTCATACAAAAGCGTGCGCTGTCCCATGGGTTTCTCCTTCCGGGCGTGGCGAAGCGGCGGCGGTCGATGACGTCGGGTCGTCAGCTCTTCTTGTGTAGGACCCGCCGCGCGAATGCCGCGCATTGTAGCCGCAAGGGCGCGGGCTGGCACCCTCAGTGACTGTGACCGGGTCGACGTGCCGAACGGCGGATCAGGCCGATGACCGGCAGCAGGCCCACCAGCACCAGGGTCAGTGCCGGCAACGATGCACGCGCCCACTCACCCTCGCTGGTCATCTCGAACACCCTTACCGCCAAGGTGTCCCAGCCGAACGGGCGCATCAGCAAGGTGGCCGGCATTTCCTTGAGCACGTCGACGAACACCAGCAGGGCGGCGCTGAGCGCGCCAGGCACCAGCAGCGGCAGATACACCTTGAAAAACAATCCCGCGCCACCGACGCCCAGGCTGCGGGATGCCTCGGGCAGTGACGGGCGGATCCGCTCCAGGCTGCTCTCCAGCGGCCCGTAGGCCACCGCGATGAAGCGCACCAGGTAGGCCAGCAGCAATGCGGCCAGGCTGCCCAGCAGCAGCGGCTTGCCGGCACCGCCCAGCCAGCTGGACAGCGGGATGACCAGGTGGTTGTCGAGGTAACTGAAGGCCAGCATGATCGAAACCGCCAGTACCGAGCCGGGCAAGGCATAGCCCAGGTTGGCCAGGCCCACCCCGGCGCGAATACCACCCGTCGGCGCCTGGCGCCGGGCAAAGGCCAGCAGCAACGCCACGCACACCGTGACCAGCGCCGCCATGCCGCCCAGGTACAGGGTGTGCAACACCAGGCCGACATAGCGCTCGTCCAGGTCATGTCGGCCACGCTGCCAGAACCACGCCAGCAGTTGCAGCAGCGGGATGACGAAGGCGCAGGCGAACACCAGCAAGCACCAACCGCTGGCCAGCAACGCCTTGACCCCGTGCAGGTGGTACAACGCCTGCCCGCGCGGCCGCTCGTTGCCGCTGCGGCTGGCCCCCCTGGCACGGCGCTCGCCATACAGCACCAGCATCACCGCCAGCAGCAGCAGGCTGGCCAGCTGGGCAGCGCTGGACAGGCTGAAGAAGCCGTACCAGGTCTTGTAGATGGCCGTGGTGAAAGTGTCGAAGTTGAATACCGCAACCGCGCCGAAGTCGGCCAGTGTTTCCATCAGGGCCAGGGCAATACCGGCGCCGATCGCCGGCCGAGCCATGGGCAGAGCCACGCGCCAGAACGCTTGCAGCGGGGACAGCCCCAGCACCCGCGCGGCTTCCATCAGGCCCTTGCCCTGGGCCAGGAATGCGCTGCGCGCCAGCAGGTAGACATAGGGGTAGAACACCAGCACCAGTACGACGATCACCCCGCCGGTGGAGCGAACCCGCGGCAGGCGCATCGGCCCGAACACCTCGCGCAGGGCGCTCTGCACCGGGCCGGCGAAGTCCAGCAGGCCGACGAAGACGAACGCCAGCACATAAGCAGGGATGGCGAACGGTAGCATCAGCGCCCAGTCCAGCCAGCGCCGGCCAGGGAACTCGCAGAGGCTGGTCAACCAGGCCAGGCTGACCCCCAGTACCGTGACGCCGATGCCCACACCCGCCACCAGCGTCAGGGTATTGCCCAGCAGGCGAGTCATCTGGGTGTCGAGCAGGTGCGACCAGATCTGCAGGTCGATCGACTGCCAGGACAACAGCAGGACGCTCAGGGGCAGGAGCACCAGGGCGGCGACCAGGGTGACCGGGAGGTACCAGCGGCGTTGGGGGGTGTGGGGCAAGTTGAATGTCTCTGTGGCTGATTTGCGACCGCTATGCGGTCGTTCGCGGGCACGCCCGCTCCCACAGAGATCGAGTAAACCTGTGGGAGCGGGCATGCCCGCGAAGAGGCCCTGAAAGGCCCCGGAAGGATAAAGCCTGGCGCTTAGTTCCAGCCAGCCCGATCCATCAAGCGAATCGCTTCAGCCTGGCGCTTGCCAGCGATTTCAACCGGAATGCTGTCAGCCTTGAAGCTGCCCCACGCTGCCACTTCTTCCGATGGCTTGACCTTCGGGTTGGCCGGGAACTCCTGGTTGATGTCGGCGAACAGCTTCTGCGCCTCTTCACCAGTCATCCATTCAACCAGCTTCTTCGCCGCCTCCGGGTGTGGTGCATGCTTGGTCAGGCCGATGCCCGACAGGTTCACGTGCACGCCACGGTCACCCTGGTTGGGCCAGAAGATCTTCACCGGCAGTTTCGGGTTCTGATTGTGCAGACGACCGTAGTAGTAGGTGTTGACCACGCCCACGTCGCACTGGCCGGCCTCGATGGCCTGGATCACTGCGTTATCGTCGGAGAACACGTCGGTGGACAGGTTGTTGACCCAGCCTTTGACGATCTGCTCGGTCTTCGCCTCGCCGTGGGTTTCGATCAGGGTGGCGGTCAGCGACTGGTTGTACACCTTCTTCGCCGTGCGCAGGCACAGGCGGCCTTCCCACTGCTTGTCGGCCAGGGCTTCGTAGGTGCTCAGCTCTTGCGGCTTGACCCGCTCGGTGGAGTAGATGATGGTGCGGGCGCGCAGGCTCAGGCCGGTCCAGTCGTGGGACGAGGCACGGTACTGCGGCGGGATGTTCTGGTCGATGATGTCGGACTTGATCGGCTGCAGGATGCCCATCTGCTCAGCCTGCCACAGGTTGCCGGCATCGACGGTCAGCAGCAGGTCGGCCACGCCGTTTTCGCCCTCGGCCTTGATGCGCTGCATCAGCGGGGCTTCCTTGTCGGTGATGAACTTGATCTTGACCCCAGTCTTGGCGGTATAGGCATCGAACACCGGCTTGATCAGCTCGTCGATGCGCGAGGAGTACACCACCACTTCGTCCGCTGCCTGGGCGGTGCCGCCGAACAGGGTCAGGGCCAGGGCGGCCAGTAGGGGCTTGCGTGGCAACATGGAAAGCACTCCTCGGATCGTATGAGAGGTGCAAATGGTAGTGAATCCCATTTTCCGACTCATCTACCTAGCCGTTACCGGATGTTGCAGAACTTGCTTCGTCTGTGTAGGAGCAGCCTTGTGCTACGAAAGGGCCGGCAGCCCAATCTGAATGATTGACTGGCTTCCCGGGCCTCTTCGCAGCACAAGGCTGCTCCTACAGCTCATCGTGCAAGACCTTCAGGCTTTGGCCAGATCCGGCAGGTCACCGCTCAAACCCAGCGCCTGTCGCACAAACATCGCCTTGGCCTCCGGCATCTGCTCCACCAGCTTCAACCCGCTGTTACGCAACCAGCGCAACGGCAACGGGTTGGCCTGGAACAACCGCTCGAACCCTTCCATCGCCGCCATCAGCGCCAGGTTGTGCGGCATGCGCCGCCGCTCGTAACGGCTCAGTACCTTCACATCCGCCAGCCGCTCGCCACGCTCACAGGCGTTGACCAGCACCTCGGCCAGCACCGCAGCATCGAGGAAACCCAGGTTGACGCCCTGCCCGGCCAGCGGGTGAATGGTGTGCGCGGCATCGCCGATCAATGCCAGGCCTTCATCCACATAGCGCTTGGCGTGGCGCTGGCGCAGCGGCACACAGACCCGAGGGTCGGCTTGCAGTACATCACCCAGGCGCCCCTCGAAAGCCCGCTCAAGGGCCTTCAGGAACGCAGTTTCATCCAGCGCCATCAACTGCTCGGCATGCTCCGGCGTGGTCGACCAGACGATCGAGCACCAGTCCTGCTCGCCGTCGCGGGTCAGCGGCAGGAACGCCAATGGCCCTTCATCGGTGAAGCGCTGCCAGGCCGTGGCCTGGTGCCCGGCGCTGCAACGCACGCTAGTGACAATGGCGTGGTGCAGGTAATCCCACTCGCGGGTTTCGCAGCCGGCCAGGCGCCGCACTGCCGAGTTGGCACCGTCGGCCGCGATCACCAGCGGCGCACGCAGCTGGCGGCCATCGGCGAGGGTCAGCAGCCACTCGTCGCCGGAGCGTCGCAGCTGTTCGAGCCGCGCATTGGGCAGCAGGCCGATATCGCTGTCATGCAGGCGCTCCAGCAGGCCATCCTGCACCACCCGGTTCTCGACGATGTGGCCGAGCACCTGGGCATGCACGCTGGCAGCCGAGAAGTGAATCTGCCCGGTGCCGCTGCCATCCCACACATGCATGTCCGAGTATGGCGTGGCACGCCGCCGGGCAATGCCATCCCAGGCGCCAAGGCGCTCGAGGATGCGCTGGCTGGCTGCCGACAGCGCGCTGACACGCGGCTCGAACGGGGCCTGGGCATCGAACGGCTTGACCGTCAGCGGGCCGCCGTCGAGCAAGAGGATTTGCAAGCCACTGTGGCGCAACGCCAGGGCCAGGGCGCTGCCGACCATACCGGCACCGACAATCAACAGATCTGCGCGCATTTCCATGCCTTACGCCAGCCTCGCTTGCGGCTTGAGCCGCACATATAGGGTTTTATCGACCCGCGCCACCAGCTCGCCGGCGCCGTCGCGGATATCGACCTGCAAACGCGGCAGGCACTTCTTGCCGGTGGCAGTCTGCTGGCGGATTTCGTCCAGCAGCGCGTCATCGACGTGGAGTTCGGCATACACCGGGCCTTTGCCCGGCGAAATGAAATCGATGCTGGCGGCCTTGTCCCAGACGATGTAGTCACGCCCCAGCTGCTCGATCAACAGCAGCATGTAGAACGGGTCGACCATGCCGTACAGGCTGCCGCCGCACTGGGTGCCGACGTAGTTGCGGTTCCAGCGGGTCAGCTTCATCGCCACCTTGACGCTGCGCAGGTCCGGGCTGATGTGCTGTACGCGGATACCAGCGCCGAGGTGCGGCGGGAACAGGTTCAGCCGCCAGCGCAACAGGCACGCCCGGCGCGCCAGCCTGCGCGTGTTGTCACTCATGCCTGACCTCGCGGATCGGGGCGGGTGCCCAGGCCCATGGCCTGGCGGGCGAACCAGCTTTTGGCCGGTGGCAGCAGGTCGAGCCCGAGCAGGCCAAGGTTGCGGCCGGCGGCCAGCAATGGCTGGCTGCTGCCGAACAGACGGGTGACCTGATCGGAAAAGCCGATGGTCATGGCCTGGTCCACGCGCTGGCGCTGGTGGTAGGCCTGCAATGTTGTCAGGTCGCCAGGCTGCTGCGGGCCGGCCAGCAGCGCCTCGGCAAGCGCCTGCACGTCACGCAGCGACAGATTGAAGCCTTGGCCGGCAATAGGGTGCAGGCTGTGCGCGGCGTTACCCAGCACCACCAGATGCGGCCGCACCTGCTCCTGGGCCTCGATCAGCGACAGTGGGTAGAGGTGCCGCGCGCCGACCTGGCGCAAGGCGCCCAGGCGATAGCCGAACACGCCCTGCAGTTCACGCAGGAAATTGCGCTCGTCGATGTCGGCCAGACGCCTCGCGTCCATGCCCTGGCGGGTCCAGACCAGCGCGCAGCGGTTATCCGGCAGCGGCAGCAGGGCCATGGGGCCTTCTTCGGTGAAACGTTCGAAGGCCTGGCCGCCGTGGGCCTCGCCCGGGGTTATGTTGGCGATCAGCGCGCTCTGTTGGTAGGGCGTGTGGCGCACGTGGATACCCAGCTGTTCGCGCAGGCCGGAACGGCCACCGTCGGCCAGTACAGCCAGGTCGCACTCCAACTGGGTGTCATCGTTCAGCTGCAGGCGGTAGCCACCCTCGATGGCCTGCATCGCAGTCACTTCCGCCGGGCAGCGCCAGCTCACCACCTCGCTGTCCAGCCCTTGCCAAAGGCACTGGCCCAGCCAGGCGTTTTCCACCACGTAGCCAAGCGCCGGCACACCCTCTTCCCGGGCATCCAGGCGGGTGGCACCGAAACGGCCGCGGTCGGACACGTGAATCTGCAAGATCGGCTCGGCGCGATGGCCGATGGCCTGCCACAGGCCCAACTGCTGGTAGATCTGCTGGGTACCGAACGACAGTGCCGACGAACGCGCGTCGTAGCTGGGCTGGAAGCTGTCACCGGGGGCGAACGGCTCGATCAGCAGGATCTTCCAGCCTCGCGCCTTGGCCCCCGCCTGCAGGGCCAGGGCCAGGCTCGCGCCCACCAGGCCGCCACCGATGATCGCCAGGTTTACCCGATTCATGCCGCGTCCTTGCGGGCGGCCTGCATCAGCGCCTCGATCTCGGCGACCGTGCGCGGCACGCCCGAAGTCAGGATTTCACAGCCTTGCCTGGTCACTACCACGTCGTCCTCGATCCTTACACCAATGCCGCGCCATTTCTTGGCCACGGCCTGATTGTCGGCGCCTATGTAGATGCCCGGCTCGACGGTCAGCGCCATGCCGGGTTCAAGCACCCGCCACTCACCGCCCACCTTGTAATCGCCCACATCGTGCACATCCATGCCCAGCCAGTGCCCGGCGCGGTGCATGTAGAAGGCACGATAGGCCTCGCTGTCGATCAGCGCCTGTACCTCGCCGGTCAGCAGGCCCAGTTCCACCAGGCCCTCGGTGATGACCCGCACGGTCGCCTCATGGGCGTGGTTCCAGTGCTTGCCGGGGGCAATTTCGGCAAACGCCGCTGCCTGGGCCTTGAGCACCAGCTCGTAGATGGCCCTCTGCTCGGGCGAAAAACGCCCGCTGACAGGGAAGGTACGGGTGATGTCGCTGGCGTAGCAGTCGATCTCGCAGCCGGCGTCGATCAGCACCAGGTCGCCATCCTTGAGCGGGGCGTCGTTCTGCTGATAGTGCAGGATGCAGCCATTGCGCCCGGCCGCGACGATCGAGCCGTAGGCCGGCATCTTCGCCCCGCCCTTGCGGAACTCATAGTCCAGCTCGGCTTCCAGGCTGTATTCGTGCAAGCCGGCCCGGCAGGCCTGCATGGCCCGCACGTGGGCCCGCGCCGAGATGTCTGCGGCAGCGCGCATCACCTTCACTTCCGCTGCCGATTTATACAGGCGCATGTCGTGCAGCAGATGATCCAGCGCAACGAACTCGTTCGGCGGCTGGGCCCCCAGGCGGGCCTTGGAGCGGATCACGTTGATCCAGTCCATCAGCCGGCGATCGAACTCGGGGTTGCTGCCCATGGCGCTGTATACCCGCTCACGGCCTTCGATCAGGCCCGGCAGGATCTCGTCGATGTCGGTGATGGGGAAGGCATCGTCCGCGCCAAAATCGCGCACCGCACCTTCCTGGCCGGCCCGCAGACCATCCCACAGCTCGCGCTCGGGGTTGCGTTCACGGCAGAACAGCACGTATTCGCCATGCTCGCGCCCGGGGATCAGCGCAATCACCGCTTCCGGCTCGGGGAAACCACTGAGGTACTGGAAGTCGCTGTCCTGGCGGTAAACGTGCTCGACGTCGCGGTTGCGGATGGCAACCGCGGCGGCGGGCAGGATAGCGATGCTGTTGGGGACCATCTGCGCCATCAGCGCCTTGCGCCGACGGGCATACTCGGCCTTGGGAATGTGGCTCATGGGCAGACTACCCCTGGTTGATCAGTGCAGCGATGGCTTGGGTGCAGGGGCGGCCGGCTTGGCCAGCTCGGAGAACAGCAGCAACGGCGCCACACGCAGGTATTCCATGACTTCCATGTAATCGCTCTCGCCATCCTCGGACTCCTCGAGGGCTTCCTGGACCTGGGAAATGGCCACCAGGTCCTGCAGCACTTCCTTGGCCTCGTCGGACAGGTCCTTGCCACCGGCATTCAGGCCGAAACCGGTGATGAAGCCCTGGCACCACTGACCCAGCGCAGTGGCGCGATCGCTCAGGGCGGCGTCGTCGGAAGGCAGCAGCAGGACGATCGCCATTTCGTCGCTGGTCAGTTCGCCCTTGACCATTTCCTGCAGGCCGACCAGGGCGTTACGTACGGTGTCACCGGGCTCGGTTTCCAGCAGCTGGGCGGCATCGGCCAGCCAGCCGTCGGCGTCGAAGCCGGCACCGGCGCAGCTGCGGCCGATCAGCAGGCCGTGCAGTTCGGCCGGGGTTACAGGATGGCCATTGCTGGACAGCAGCATGGCGAAGGCGATGTAGGGCGATTGGGTATTGGGCATGGGCAGCTAGGCGCCAGACGGCGCAATGACTAGAATGGAGACCTTGTATCCTAGCACCGGCAGGCGCGCCAAGACCATCGGCACTGGCCGTCGCCGCCCAGGGAGAGGCATCATCGCCAGGTGACTCAACGACGGAGCGAATCGAGTGCAACCCACGCAAGAGAACGACCTGCAGGCACTGATGAGCCGATTCGAGTTGCTGATCGAACGTGTCGAGCAACTAAAACGGCAAAATGCACTCCTAGTAGCTCAGGAAAAGTCCTGGCGCGAAGAGCGCGCCCACCTCATCGAAAAGAACGAGATCGCCAAGCGCAAGGTCGAGTCGATGATTTTACGCCTCAAGGCTCTGGAGCAAGACTCATGAGTTCAAGCAATAGCGTCACCGTGCAGATCCTCGACAAGGAATATTCGATCATCTGCCCGCCGGAAGAGCGCAACAACCTGGTCAGTGCCGCGCGCTACCTGGACGGCAAGATGCGCGAAATCCGCAGCAGCGGCAAGGTGATCGGCGCCGACCGCATCGCGGTCATGGCAGCGTTGAACATCACCCACGAAATGCTGCACCGCCAGGAAGACCGCAACGATGCTCCGGCAGGCGGCACCACCCGCGAACAGGTGCGCGACCTGCTGGAACGGGTCGACCAGGCACTGTCCGACGACGCGGATACCAAAATCGGCTGAGATTGGTATACTGGCGCCACTCCCTGGGGGATGCGCCAGTCGGTTATGTCCCTGAGCCGATACGCACAACCACGGGGGTTGCACGCTGGGGCCGGTGTGCATGTCCGCCCGACGGAAAGCCTTAACGCCCCCTGCAATCTCCACCTTGAACTTTCGGGTTCAAGGGCTACACCGATAGCGGTCTTATCGGGGAGCCTGAATTCTCTTGCCCGCCCTTCCGGCGGGCAATTCGTTTTGGCCGACCACGTCGGCCAGCACCTGGGATCGCCCGTGCCATGACCGACACCGCGCAGCTCACCCGCCCCCAGCTCCGTCGCCTGCTCCGCAATGCCCGCCGCGCCCTTACCCCTGCCCAGCAACGCCAGGCCGCCCTTGGCCTGTATCGCCAGCTTGCGCAGCACCCGCTGTTCCGCCGCGCCCGGCACATTGCCCTGTACCTGCCCAACGACGGCGAGATCGATCCTTACCTGCTGCTGCGCGAAGCCCAGCGCCGCGGCAAGCGCACCTACCTGCCGGTGCTGCACGCCTGGCCGCGCACGCGCATGGTGTTCCAGCGCTTCGAGCAGGGCGAGAAGCTCAAGCCCAACCGCTTTCGCATTCCCGAGCCGGTCACCGAGCGCAAGCGCCAGCGCCCGATCTGGTCGCTGGACCTGATCCTGCTACCGCTGGTCGGTTTCGACGAAGTGGGCGGTCGCCTGGGAATGGGCGGTGGTTTCTATGATCGCAGCCTGGCCTACCAAGCGCGTCGCCAGACCTGGAAAAAGCCGTTGCTGTTGGGGCTGGCACATGAATGCCAGAAGGTCGAGCGGCTGGCTCAGGCCAGTTGGGATGTACCGCTGCAGGGGACGGTCTCGGACCGTGGCTGGTACCTGGCGCCGCGTTGAGCGGCGCCAGCGGGGGCATCAACGTTGCGGCTGGCTGGCGTCGACCGGCATCTGATAGGCGTTGTCCAGCTTGCGCTCCCAGATCCCTTGCGCATAACCGGTAGTGACCACACCCAGGCCGAAAATGAACACCAAGACCCACAGCAGATCCGGCTTGTTACGTTGATTCATCGAAGATTGCCCCCCAGGCAAACTGTTCACGCTCGGCAACTTTCTGGGTATTGCCGGAGCATCGCGCTTTAAACGGGGCGCATTTTCCGACAACCTGCGTCTGCACGCAAACCTTGACGCCAACCGGCTGTCGGTTTCGTGCAACAGGTTATTTCAAACCTTTTCAGGAGCAGCACCCCATGGCCTACTGGCTGATGAAATCCGAGCCCGACGAGCTCTCCATTGAAGCCCTCGGCCGGCTCGGCGAAGCGCGCTGGGACGGCGTGCGCAACTATCAGGCACGCAATTTCCTGCGGGCCATGAGCGTTGGCGACGAGTTCTTCTTCTACCACTCCAGCTGTCCGCAGCCGGGCATCGCCGGCATTGCCAGGATCACCCGCGCAGCCTACCCGGACCCAACCGCGCTGGACCCGCAGAGCCCCTACTACGATGCCAAGGCCACGGCCGACAAGAACCCTTGGAGCGCGGTCGATGTGGCCCATGTGCAAACCCTGCCACGGGTGCTGGAGCTGGGCTGGCTGAAACAGCAGACAAGCCTGGCCGAACTGCCGCTGGTGCAGAAGGGCAGCCGCCTGTCGGTAATGCCCGTGACGCCAGAGCAATGGGCGGTGATTGTCGCTTTGCGTTGAAACTGCGGCTAAGGTCAGTCTTTGCGCAGTTACTCGGTAATGTGGGAGCGGCCTTGCGTCGCGAAAGGGCTGCGAAGCAGCCCCATAGATTTGTGCAGGGGCGCGAAAATCCTGGGGCCGCGTTGCGCGCCCTTTCGCGACACAAGGCCGCTCCCACAGGCACCGCATAAGGACTTTGACCGGCATCAACACATCGCTCATGGCCGCAGGCCATGATGCAGTGTGCATGACCGCAAGGATGCAGACCGATGAACCGATACGCCCCCAGGATCTTCGCCACCGCGCTGATCGCCCTACTCGCAACAGCCGGTGGGCTGGGGTACTGGAAGTCGATCCACGACCAGTTGCCCGAAGGCCTGAGCATGGGCAACGGCCGCCTGGAAGCCACCGAAGTGCAGATCGCCAGCAAAATCCCCGGCCGCCTGGCCGAAGTGCTGGTCGACGAAGGTGACAAGGTAACTCGCGGCCAGCTGCTGGCGCGCATCGACACCCGTACCATGGAAGCCCAGCGCAGCCAGGCCGAAGCCGAAGTACTGCGCGCCCGGGAAAACTACGCCGCCGCCCAGGCCAGTGTGCAGCTGCGCCAAAGCGAACTGCTGCTGGCCAGCCAGGAGCTCAAGCGCGTGCGCGAGATCTTCCAGCGCAAATACGCCAGCCAGCAGTTGCTCGACCAACAGCAGGCGCGCTTCGACACGGCCAACGCCGCCGTAGTCGCCGCCCGCGCCCAACTGGCGGCGATCAAGGCCGCCATCGGCGCCGCCGAGGCCCAGGTAGCGCAGCTCACCAGCGAAATCGACGACAGCAGTCTGCGCGCACCGATCAACGGCATCATCCAGCTGCGCCTGGCCGAGCCCGGTGAAGTGCTGGGTGCCGGCGGCCGCGTGCTGATGTTGATCGACCCCAGCGACCAGTACATGAACCTTTACCTGCCCGCCTCCACCAGCGGCCGGCTGACCGTCGGCGACCAGGCACGGATCGTGCTCGACGCCCTGCCCGAGCGGGCGCTGCCGGCGAAGGTTGCCTTTGTCGCGGCCAAGGCCCAGTTCACCCCCAAGCAGGTGGAAACCCGCGACGAGCGGCAGAAGCTGGTGTTCCGGGTCAAGTTGCGCCTGACCGACCCGGGCGCCGTGCCGCAGGCCAAACCGGGCATGCCAGGCGCCGGCTACGTACGCACGGCTGAGGTAGACTGGCCGGCCAACCTGCAATGAACGCCCCGGCACTGCTGGCCGAGGGTATCAGCCATCGCTACGGCGACCTGGTCGCCTTGCACCCCCTCGGGTTCAGCCTGCCGGCGGGCACCCGCTGCGCGCTGATCGGCCCTGACGGGGCTGGCAAATCGACCCTGCTGGGGCTGATCGCCGGCGTCAAGCGCCTGCAACAGGGCGAACTGCAGGTGCTGGGTGGCTCGATCCGCCAGCGGCGCCATCGCGCGGCGCTGTACCCGAAAGTGGCGTTCATGCCGCAGGGGCTGGGCAACAACCTGTATCCGGAGCTGTCGATCAGCGAGAACATCCGCTTTTTCGCCACCCTGTTCGGCCTCGGCCGTCGCGAATGCGAACAGCGCATGGCCAACCTGCTACAGGCCACCGACCTGCAGCGCTTTGCCGAGCGCCCGGCGGGCAAACTGTCGGGCGGCATGAAGCAGAAGCTTGGCCTATGCTGCGCGCTGATCCACGAGCCGGACCTGCTGATCCTCGACGAGCCGACCACCGGCGTCGACCCACTGTCGCGGCGGCGCTTCTGGGAGCTGGTCGAACAGGTACGCGCACAGCGCCCGCAACTGACCCTGCTGGTGGCCACCGCCTACATGGAAGAGGCCGAACAGTTCGAGCATTGCCTGATGCTCGATGGCGGCCGTCTGCTGGCCGCCGGCCCCAGCCATGAACTGGGCGCAGTCACCCCCAGTGGCAAGCTGGACGACGCCTTCACCCACTACCAGGGCGCGGGCAAGGCACAACACCCTCCGCTCATCATCCCGCCGCGCCCGGCCGCTGACAGCCCGGTCGCCATCGAGGCCCACGACCTGACCCTGCGCTTTGGCGATTTCACTGCTGTGAACAAGGTCAGCTTCGCCATTGGCCGCGGCGAGATTTTCGGCTTCCTGGGCTCCAACGGCTGCGGCAAGACCACCACCATGAAAGTGCTTACCGGGCTGATGCCGGCCAGCGAAGGCAGCGCCAGTCTGCTCGGCTGCCCGGTGGATGCCAGCGACCTGGCCACGCGCAAGCGGGTCGGTTTCATGTCGCAGAGTTTTTCGCTGTATGGGGAGCTCAGCACCCGGCAGAACCTGACCCTGCATGCACGCCTGTTCGACCTGCCCAAGGCCGAGAGCGCCCAGCGCATCGACGAGCTGATCGAGCGCTTCGACCTGGTTGTCATCGCCGACCAGCCATCCGGCGCCCTGCCCCTCGGCCTGCGTCAGCGCCTGTCACTGGCGGTAGCGGTGCTGCACCGCCCGGAAGTGCTGATCCTCGACGAACCCACCTCCGGCGTCGACCCGGCTGCCCGTGACGACTTCTGGCGCCTGCTGGTGGAGCTTTCACGCGAGCAGGGCGTGACCATTTTCCTTTCTACCCACTTCATGAACGAAGCCCAGCGCTGCGACCGTATCTCGCTGATGCATGCAGGCCGGGTGCTGGCCTGCGACACGCCGGATGCCCTGCAACGCCACTATCAGGGCAACACTCTGGAAGACGCGTTCGTGCGCTGCCTGGAACAGGCTCAGGAACTGGCGCCGCAAGCCACCGGCAACGCCGTGCTGGAACAGGCCGCCGCGCCTGCGCCGCCGCTGCGCCAGGGCTTCAGCCTGCGTCGCCTGCTGGCAGTGGCCAGCCGTGAGGGCAAGGAGCTGCTGCGCGACAAGGTGCGCCTGGCCTTCGCCCTGCTGGGGGCGATGTTCATGATGGTGATCTTCGGCTATGGCATTTCACTGGATGTGGAAAACCTCGCCTTCGCCGTACACGACCAGGACCAGAGCCCGCAAAGCCGGGCCTACCTCGAAGCCTTCCGTGGTTCACGCTATTTCGCCGAACAGGCGCCCATCCGCGACACCCGCGAAATGCACCAGCGCCTGCAGCGCTCGGAAATCAAACTGGCACTGGAAATTCCACCCGGCTTCGGCCGCGACCTCTACGCCGGGCGTCAACCGGTGGTGGCCGCCTGGCTCGATGGCGGTATGCCGTTCCGCGCCGAAACCAGCCGCAATTACGTGGAAGCCGTGCACCAGGCCAATCTCGAGCAACTAGCCAAAGCCAGCCCACAGCCGCAGCCGCGCCAGGACCTGGTGCGCCTGGAAACCCGTTTTCGCTACAACCAGGATGTGGTCAGCGTGAACGCCATCGGCCCTGGGGTAATGGCGCTGATCCTGGCCTTCATCCCGGCCATGCTCACCGCGCTAGGTATCGTCCGCGAGAAAGAGCTCGGCTCCATCACCAACTTCTACGCCACACCCCTCACCCGCTTGGAGTTTCTGCTCGGCAAGCAGATGCCCTATCTGGCCGTGAGCCTGGTCAACCTGGCGCTGCTGGTGGCGATGAACCGCTGGCTGTTCGCCGTGCCGCTCAAGGGCAGCGTGCTGGCCCTGGCCTGTGGCGGCGTCGCCTACCTGCTGGCTACCACCAGCCTGGGCCTGTTGATCTCGGCCTTCACCCGCACACAGATCGCCGCCATCCTGGGCACCATGATCATCACCAGCTTGCCGACCATCCAGTTTTCCGGGCTGATCGTGCCACGCTCGTCGCTGGACGGCGCGGCGGCGGTGATGGGCCAACTGTTCCCGGCGGGCTACTTCCTCGATATCGCGGTCGGCACCTTCACCAAGGCGCTGGGACTGCGCGAGCTGTGGCCGCAGTGCCTGATCCTGCTCAGCTTTTTTGCCGTGTTCACCGGCCTGAGCCTGGCCATGCTGAAGAAGCAGGAGGCCTGATATGTCACGCCTGAACCACACCCTGCGTCTTGGCCTGAAAGAGCTGACCAGCCTGCGCCATGACAGCGTGCTACTGCTGTTCCTGCTGTATGCCTTCAGCGTGGCCATCTACATGCCGGCAGCCGGCTCGGTGATCGGCGTGCACAACGCCAGTGTCGCGATGGTGGACGAAGACCACAGCCTGCTATCGCGCAAGCTTGGTGAAGCCCTGCAACCACCCGAGTTCCAGCCCGCCGTGCCACTGGCCCCGCAGCGTCTGGACCAGGCCATGGACAGCGGCCAGTACACCTTCGTGATCAACGTGCCGGTGAACTTCCAGAGCGACCTGCTGGCCGGGCGCTCGCCGGAACTGCAGATCTATGTCGACGCCACGGCCATGAGCCAGGCGTTCATGGGTGCCGGCTACATCGGCCGCATCTTCGAACGCGAGTTGCTCGACTACAGCCAGCGCAGCAACACACAGAGCCCGGTGATAATAAACGCCAAGGCTCTGTTCAACCCCAACCTGGAGGGCGGCTGGTTCCTTGCGGTGATCCAGATCGTCAACAACATCACCATACTGGCGATCATCCTCACCGGCACCGCGTTGCTGCGCGAGCGCGAGCACGGCACCCTCGACCACCTGCTGGTGCTACCGCTGACCGCGCTGGAAATCATGCTGGCGAAGATTGCCAGCAACGCGCTGGTAGTGGTGATCTGTACCTGGATTTCGCTGGTGGTGGTGGTCAAGGGCGCGCTTGGCGTGCCGCTGTCCGGTTCGATGGGCCTGTTCCTGGCCGTGACGGCGCTCTACCTGTTCGCCAGTACCGCACTGGGCATCTTCCTCGCCACCCTGGCGCGCTCGACGCCACAATTCGGCCTGCTGGCGATCCCGGTGATCATCCCGATGCTGTTGCTGTCCGGCGGCAGCACACCGCTGGACAGCATGCCGCAGTGGCTGCAGTGGGTGATGCAGGGGTCGCCGTCAACGCACTTTGTCAGCCTTGGCGCCGCAATTCTGTTTCGTGATGCCGGTTGGACGGTGGTGTGGCCGGACATCCTGGCGCTGGCCGTGATCGGGCTGGTGTTCTTCGGCGTGGCGCTGGCGCGGTTTCGCCGAAGCCTGGCGTCCTGAGCAAAACTCAAGACCACCTGCCCGGTTCAAATATAAGAGTCTGCGCGATCCCTGTGGGAGCGGGCACGCCCGCGAACACCGGCGAAGCCGGTGCCACTCACCGCGCCGCCTGCTTCGCGGGCTTGCCCGCTCCCACAGGTCCCTGCCAAGCCATTGAAAGTAGATTGCACCCGAAGCGCGACAACTCGAACGAGCGGATCACTGCACGATCAGGTTGTTGAACAGCAGGTCTTCAACGATCGGCTTGCCCTCTTCGGCTTCCATCACCTGCTGCACCTGTTTCAGCGCTTCCTGGCGAAGATGCTCCTTGGCCTCGACATTGCTCATGCTGTCCACCGACTGTTGGGTGAACAGCGCCACCAGCTGGTTGCGGATCAGCGGCTCGTGGTGCTTCACCGCCTTGGCGGCTTCGTCGCCGGTCACGCGCAGGGCCACGTCGGCCTTGTACACGCGCAGCCGCGGGCTACCGTCGAGGGCGTAGTTGCCCACAAAGGGCGGGCTCAGGCTGATGTAGGCGACTTTCGGCGCCCCTTCCTTGGCTTCCTCGCCCATGGCCGCAGCCGGCAGCAGCAGCGCCAGCACCATCAAGATCCACGCTTTCAAGAATTCGCTCCTCAATACAGTTGGTGCCAGCTTACCCAGCATGCCGCTCAAACCCAAGCCCGTGCTTGTGCCGCCGCTTATGCCTGCACATCAGGGCGCCCCATGCTCGTTGACCGGGCAGGCGGCCCTCCTACACTTATCGGCCACGACCCGCAAAGGAATAGCCCCGATGAAAGCTGTGTTGTGCAAAACCCTGGGCCCGGCGCGCGACCTGGTGCTGGAAGAGGTGGCCAGCCCGGTGCCGAAGAAAAACGAGATCCTGCTGGATGTGCAGGCCGCAGGGGTCAACTTCCCCGACACCCTGATCATTGAAGGCAAGTACCAGTTCCAGCCACCGTTGCCGTTCTCCCCCGGCGGCGAGGCAGCGGGCGTGGTGGCCGCAGTCGGGGAAAAGGCCGGCGCGTTCAAGGTCGGTGACCGGGTCATGGCGCTGACCGGCTGGGGTGCATTCGCCGAGCAGGTGGCGGTGCCGTTCTACAATGTGTTGCCGATCCCGGCGAGCATGGACTTCACCACTGCCGCGGCATTCGGCATGACATACGGAACCTCCATGCACGCCCTGCGCCAGCGCGGCCAGTTGCAGGCGGGCGAGACGCTGTTGGTGCTGGGTGCGTCCGGCGGGGTCGGCCTGGCGGCGGTGGAGATCGGCAAGGCCATGGGCGCGCGGGTGATCGCGGCCGCCAGCAGTGCGGAAAAACTGGCCGTGGCCAAGGCAGCCGGCGCGGATGAACTGATCGACTACAGCCAGGCCAGCCTGCGTGACGAGATCAAGCGCCTGACCGGTGGCCAGGGCGTAGACGTGATTTACGACCCGGTGGGTGGCGAGTTGTTCGAGCAGGCCGTGCGCGGGCTGGCCTGGAATGGCCGGTTGCTGGTGGTGGGCTTTGCCAGCGGGACCATCCCGCAGCTGGCGGCCAACCTGGTGTTGCTCAAGGGTGCGGCGGTGCTCGGGGTATTCTGGGGGGCGTTTGCCCAGCGTCAGCCGGAGGACAATGCGGCCAACTTCCGGCAACTGTTTGCATGGCATGCCGAAGGCAAGTTGAAGCCGCTGGTGTCGCAGACTTATCCACTGGCTGAGGCAGGGGCTGCCATTGAAAAGTTGGGGCAGCGTCAGGCTGTGGGTAAGTTGGTGGTGCTGGCCAGGTAAGGATTGAGAAATCTGTTGCCTGTCAGGGCCCTATCGCCGGCAAGCCGGCTCCCACAGGATCTCCACAGTGTCCAAGGCCAGTGGAGTACCTGTGGGAGCGGGCGTGCCCGCGAAGAGGCTGGTGCAGGCCAATCAGACTTCGCGCAGGTTATGGCAGCGCCTGAACCGCGCCTCCAGGTTGCGATCGGGCATCTGGTGGCTGCGCAGGGCATTCAAGGTCTGTTCGACATAATCACGCGTAGTGCCATAGCGCCCCTTGGCACTGGCCAGGATCTGGCTTAGCAGGGTGTCCGGCAGGTTCCCGGCATAGCACGGCAAATGCCGCTCCAGCACGAAACCCAGGGCCTGCACCTTGCTGCCATCACCCAACCGGCAGCTGAGCCAGTGCGGCCGGTACGCCGGGTACGGCATCTCGCGCTGCCACAAGGCCATCAGCGAATCGTCCAGGCTGCTGTCATCCAGCCGGTAGGCAAAACCGCTGCAGGAGCCACCACGGTCCAGGCCGAACACCAGGCCAGGGGTTTCCGGGGTGCCACGGTGCTCATGCGACCACAGGTACAAGCCACGGTGGTAACCATGCACCCGCGCGCGCTGGCGCTCCACCGAGTTGCACTCCGGCCGCCAGATCAACGAACCATAGGCGAACAGCCACACCGGCCCACCCTGATGGCGAGACATGGTTGTTTTCATGGAGTTGAACAACTGTTCGCGAGTATGTTGCTGACCGAAGTCGAGTGTCGGTGGATATGAAACTTCCCAGGACATACTTTCAAGTGCCGACATAAGCTGCCGCCATTATCCCTGTGAACTACGGATGTAGCGAGATTCGATTACGATGCGCCCCCAGCCTCTGTACCAAGGGCGCTTGCAGTAACCATAGGACAGAAGTGCAGGAATACTCAAGCCCTCGCGCCAGAGTTTCATCCTCGCTCCCGACGACTGGAAAGTACTGTTTCAGCAACTGTGAAAGTTATTAGCCAAGGCGGTAACAATTACCGCCTTATACCAATACTTTCAAACTCCAGTTATTAGCCGCGCGGTGCGTAGGCAAACACATCGGCACGCATGCGATGCGCATCCATGCCGGCTTCGACCAAGGCGTCGAGCGTGGCATAGATCATGTTCGGGGAGCCGCTGGCATATACATGCACGCTGTTGAGGTCGGCGATGTCTTCGCAGACCGCCTCATGCAGCATGCCGCAACGGCCTTCCCAACCGCACAGGTCGCTGACCACCTGGTGCAGGAACAGGTTGGGCAGGCGCTGCCATTCGTCCCAGTGCTCGATCTGGTAGAAGTCCTCGGGCCGACGCACGCCCCAGTACAGGTGCACCGGATGCTTGAAACCCTGTGCCCGGCAATGCTCGACCAGGCTGTGCATCTGGCCCATGCCGGTGCCAGCAGCGATCAGCACCAGCGGCCCATCGGGCAACTCGGCCAGGTGGGTGTCACCGAACGGCATTTCAATGCGCGCCAGGCCGTCGCGCTTGAGCTGCTCGATAAGTTGCAGCGCACTGGGCTCGCGCGCCAGCACATGCAGCTCCAGCTCGCGCCCGGCATGGGGTGCGGAAGCCAGCGAAAACGCCGCCTGCTTGCCGCCTTCGCGCTCGATCATCAGGTACTGCCCCGCGTGGTAGCGCGGCGGCCTGCCAGCCGGCGCGCGCAACCGCACGCGCCAGACGTCGCCACCGACCTCGACGCACTCACTGACACTGCACGCCAGTTTGCGCACCGGCAGCTCGCCAAGGGCGAGCACACCATCCCAGAGCAACACGCAGTCCTCCAGCGGTTCGGCAATGCAGGTGAACAGCTCGCCATGGTCGCGGACTTCGCCGTCCTGGCGTACCCGGCCTTCGACCAACAACGCGGCGCAGACATGGCAATTGCCATTGCGGCAGCTGTTCGGGCAGTCATAGCCCAGCCGCCGCGCTCCATCCAGGATCCGTTCCCCGGGTTCGAGCGCCAGCACCGCCCCGGACGGCTGCAACGTTACCTGCATCAATCTATTCCCAACTGATCCCACAGCTCATCGATACGGCGGGTGACGGCTTCGTCCTTGACGATGACCCGTCCCCATTCGCGTGTAGTCTCGCCCGGCCACTTGTGCGTGGCATCCAGGCCCATCTTCGACCCCAGCCCGGATACCGGTGACGCGAAGTCCAGGTAGTCGATCGGGGTGTTGTCGATCATCACCGTATCACGCTTGGGGTCCATGCGTGTGGTGATGGCCCAGATCACGTCATTCCAGTCACGGGCATTGATATCGTCATCGGTGACAATAACGAACTTGGTGTACATGAACTGTCGCAGGAACGACCACACACCCAGCATCACGCGCTTGGCGTGGCCCGGGTACTGCTTCTTCATGGTCACCACCGCCATGCGATACGAGCAGCCTTCCGGCGGCAGGTAGAAATCGACGATTTCCGGAAACTGCTTCTGCAGGATCGGCACAAACACTTCGTTCAGCGCCACGCCGAGGATCGCCGGCTCATCTGGCGGCCGGCCGGTGTAGGTGCTGTGGTAGATCGGTTTCTGCCGATGGGTGATGCGCTCCACGGTGAACACCGGGAAGCTGTCCACTTCGTTGTAGTAGCCGGTGTGGTCGCCATACGGGCCTTCCGGGGCCATTTCGCCCGGGTGGATCACGCCTTCCAGGATGATTTCGGCGGTGGCCGGTACCTGCAGGTTGCTGCCCCGGCACTTGACCAGTTCGGTGCGGTTGCCACGCAGCAGGCCGGCGAAGGCATACTCGGAGAGGGTGTCCGGCACCGGGGTCACGGCGCCGAGGATGGTGGCCGGGTCGGCGCCCAGGGCCACGGCGACCGGGAACGGCTGGCCAGGGTTCTTCTCACACCATTCGCGGTAGTCCAGGGCGCCGCCACGGTGGCTGAGCCAGCGCATGATGACCTTGTTGCGGCCGATAACCTGCTGGCGGTAGATGCCCAGGTTCTGACGGTCCTTGTTCGGGCCGCGGGTGACGGTAAGGCCCCAGGTGATCAGCGGTGCCACGTCGCCCGGCCAGCAGTGCTGGATTGGCAGAGCGCCGAGGTCGACGTCATCGCCCTCGATGACCACTTCCTGACACACCGCGTCCTTGACCACTTTCGGCGCCATCGACACGACTTTCTTGAAGATCGGAAGCTTGGACCAGGCATCCTTCAGACCCTTCGGCGGCTCGGGCTCCTTGAGGAAGGCCAGCAGCTTGCCGATTTCCCGCAGTTCATCGACCGACTCGGCGCCCATGCCCATGGCCACACGTTCCGGGGTGCCGAACAGGTTGCCCAGCACCGGGATGTCGAAGCCGGTGGGCTTTTCGAACAGCAATGCAGGGCCCTTGGCACGCAAGGTGCGGTCGCAGACCTCGGTCATTTCCAGGACGGGGGAGATCGGAACCTGGATGCGCTTGAGCTCGCCGCGCTGTTCCAGGCCACGGATGAAGTCGCGCAAGTCGCGATACTGCATGCAGAAGCCTCATGTTGGCCGTATCGGTCGGGGGTGCAGAGTGTAGCGCCGTTCAGTACCCAATGGCCAAAAATGACTTGGGGCCGCTTCGCGCCCCATCGCCGGCAAGCCAGCTCCCACAGAGTCCGCACAAGCTTCAAGAGCTGTACAGTACCTGTGGGAGCTGGCTTGCCGGCGATGGGCTGCGAAGCAGCCCCAATCAAATCCGGCCTGAAACGCTTACTTGCGCTTCATCGACAGGAAGAACTCGTCGTTGGTCTTGGTCTGCTTGAGCTTGTCGACCAGGAACTCAATGGCGGCGATTTCGTCCATCGGGTGCAGCAACTTGCGCAGGATCCACATGCGCTGCAGCTCGTCGTCGGCAGTCAGCAGCTCTTCGCGGCGGGTACCGGAGCGGTTGATGTTGATGGCCGGGAACACGCGCTTCTCGGCGATGCGGCGGTCCAGAGGCAGCTCCATGTTGCCGGTGCCCTTGAACTCTTCGTAGATCACTTCGTCCATCTTCGAGCCGGTTTCGACCAGCGCGGTAGCGATGATGGTCAGCGAACCGCCTTCCTCGATGTTACGCGCTGCGCCGAAGAAGCGCTTCGGCTTCTCCAGGGCGTGGGCGTCGACACCACCGGTCAGTACCTTGCCGGAGCTCGGGATCACGGTGTTGTAGGCACGCGCCAGGCGGGTGATCGAGTCCAGCAGGATGACCACGTCCTTCTTGTGCTCGACCAGGCGCTTGGCCTTCTCGATTACCATTTCGGCAACCTGCACGTGGCGGGTTGGCGGCTCGTCGAAGGTGGAGGCAACCACTTCGCCGCGCACGGTGCGCTGCATTTCGGTCACTTCTTCCGGGCGCTCGTCGATCAGCAGGACGATCAAGTGGCACTCGGGGTTGTTACGGGTGATGTTGGCCGCGATGTTCTGCAGCATGATCGTCTTGCCCGCTTTCGGCGGAGCAACGATCAGGCCACGCTGGCCTTTGCCGATCGGGGCGCACAGGTCGATGACGCGGCCGGTCAGGTCTTCGGTGGAGCCGTTACCGGCTTCCATCTTCAGGCGCTTGTTCGGGAACAGCGGCGTCAGGTTTTCGAACAGGATCTTGTTCTTCGCGTTTTCCGGGCGGTCGAAGTTGATGGTGTCGACCTTCAGCAGGGCGAAGTAACGCTCCCCTTCCTTCGGCGGGCGGATCTTGCCGACGATGGTGTCGCCGGTACGCAGGTTGAAGCGGCGGATCTGGCTGGGCGAGACGTAGATATCGTCAGGGCCGGCCAGGTAGGACGCATCAGCCGAACGCAGGAAACCGAAACCATCCTGGAGAATCTCCAGCACGCCGTCACCCGAGATCTCTTCGCCGCTTTTCGCGTGCTTCTTCAGCAGGGCGAAAATCACGTCCTGTTTGCGCGAACGGGCCATGTTTTCGATGCCCATCTGTTCGGCCATTTCCAAAAGATCGGTAATCGGCTTTTGCTTGAGTTCAGTCAGGTTCATAAGGGGAATGACGTAATCATGTAAGAAGGGAGAATTAAGCTTCTGGCTTAATGAGGCCGCGCCGCTAGATGGCGACAGGATCGCGTACTGATTCGAATTGGGGATGCTTCGGCGACGGCATGTAGAGGGCACTGGAAAAGCAGTGCGAGGCCGAATGTAACACTTGCTTTTTTCTGCGTCTAGTGGTTTTGCCCTGCCATTTTCAGCTGCAACACACCTGTCTGTAGGAGCAGCCTTGTGCTGCGAAGAGGCCATCAGCCGCAGCGACAACGTCAGCCTTACCGGCCCTTTCGCAGCACAAGGCTGCTCCTACATGGGCAAGACTGCCGTTGCAGAGGCAAAAAAAACCCCGCATCTGCGGGGCTTTTTTACATCACAGGTGGGCGTCGAGGAACGCGGCCAGCTGCGATTTGGACAGGGCGCCGACCTTGGTGGCTTCGACGTTGCCGTTCTTGAACAGCATCAGCGTCGGGATACCACGCACGCCGTGCTTGGCCGGGGTTTCCTGGTTCTCGTCGATGTTCAGCTTGGCGACGGTCAGCTTGCCCTCGTAGGTGGCAGCGATGTCGTCCAGAACCGGAGCGATCATCTTGCATGGGCCGCACCATTCAGCCCAGTAGTCGACCAGCACCGGGCCTTGAGCCTGCAGTACGTCGGCTTCGAAGCTGGCGTCGGTGACGTGTTTGATTTTGTCGCTCATGGAAATCTCCAAGGTCGTAAGCAATAAAAAACGTTGCCCATCATAGCCGCACCCGTCTCCTACAGGAAGCCGCGGACGATTGAGTGTAACTATAGTTGTGCAAGACGCCACGAATCGAAACTGTCATGCAAACGTCATAGCATCGAATGGCACATTGCCTTGCATCAAGGCCAGCTCAACGGCTGTGTGCCACGCGTTGGCGACAGCCTGCTATCGTGGCACGATTGCCGGGTTAACGACCGAGAACAACCAGATCATGCCGCATACCATCGCGAAGAACTTGTCCCTGATCGCCGCCATCGACCTTGGCTCCAACAGCTTCCACATGGTCGTGGCCAAGGCCCACCATACCGAAATCCGCATTCTCGAGCGGCTCGGCGAGAAGGTTCAACTGGCCGCCGGCATCGACGAAGAACGCATGCTCAGCGAAGAGGCAATGGAACGAGGCCTGGATTGCCTCAAGCGCTTTTCCCAACTGATCAACGGCATGCCGGCAGGCTCCGTGCGCATCGTCGGTACCAACGCCTTGCGCGAAGCGCGCAACCGCAACGAATTCATCCAGCGCGCCGAAGCCATCCTTGGCCACCCGGTCGAAGTGATCTCCGGCCGTGAAGAAGCGCGCCTGATCTACCTGGGTGTGTCGCACACCCTGGCCGATACACCCGGCAAGCGCCTGGTGGCCGATATCGGCGGCGGCAGTACCGAGTTCATCATCGGCCAGCGTTTCGAGCCGCTGCTGCGCGAAAGCCTTCAGATGGGCTGTGTAAGCTTCACCCAGCGCTACTTCCGCGACGGCAAGATAACCCCGGCCCGCTACGCCCAGGCCTACACCGCCGCGCGCCTGGAGCTGATGAGCATCGAGAATGCCCTGCACCGCCTGACCTGGGACGAGGCCATCGGCTCGTCCGGTACCATTCGTGCAATCGGCGCCGCCATCAAGGCAGGCGGCCTGGGCAATGGCGAGGTCAACGCCGAAGGGCTGGCCTGGGTCAAACGCAAGCTGTTCAAGCTGGGAGAGGTCGACAAGATCGATTTTGAAGGCGTCAAGCCGGACCGCCGCACCATCTTCCCGGCGGGCCTGGCGATTCTCGAAGCGATCTTCGATGCCCTGGAACTGCAGCGCATGGACCACTGCGACGGCGCCCTGCGCGAAGGCGTGCTGTTCGACCTGCTGGGCCGCCACCACCACGAAGACGTGCGCGAACGCACCCTGAACTCGCTGATGGAGCGCTACCACGTGGATCAGGGCCAGGCCGCGCGCGTCGAGCGCAAGGCATTGCACGCCTTCGACCAGGTGGCCGACGCGTGGGACCTAAAAGACGGTAATTGGCGCGATCTGCTGGGCTGGGCGGCGAAAGTGCACGAAATCGGCCTGGATATCGCCCATTACCACTACCATAAGCACGGCGCCTACCTGATCGAACACTCCGACCTGTCGGGCTTCTCCCGCGAGGACCAGCAGATGATGGCCTTGCTGGTGCGCGGCCACCGCCGCAACATCCCCAAGGACAAGATCGCCGAACTGGGTGAGGAAGGGGTCAAACTGCTGCGCCTGTGCGTGCTGCTGCGCTTCGCCATCCTGTTCCACCACATCCGTGGCAATCAGCAGATGCCGAAGGTCGAGCTCAAGGCTGCCGACAGCAGCCTCGATGTCGCCTTCCCTGAGGGCTGGCTGGAACAGAACCAGCTGACCCAGGCCGACTTCGCCAACGAGGCGGAGTGGCTGGCCCGGGTCGGCTTCGTCCTCAGCGTACGTTGAGGACCGGGTTGCTCAGGCGCTCCAGCAGGGTCGCCTGGGCACTGCGCGGGTTCTGGTTGCCGGTCGGCGTGCTGCGCACATAGCGCCCGTCCGGCTGCAGGGTCCAGGCGTGGGTGTTATCGGTCAGGTAGCCTTCCAGCTCCTTCTTCACCCGCAGCAACAGCTTCTTGCCTTCCACCGGGAAGCAGGTTTCGACGCGCTTGTCGAGGTTGCGCTCCATCCAGTCGGCACTGGACAGGTAGATCTGCTCTTCGCCGCCATTGAGGAAGTAGAACACCCGCGTGTGCTCGAGGAAGCGGCCGATGATCGAGCGCACCTGGATGTTGTGCGAAACCCCCGGAATGCCTGGGCGCAGGCAGCACATGCCACGCACCACCAGGTCGATCTTCACGCCCGACTGGCTGGCCTTGTACAGCGCCTTGATGACCTTCGCGTCGGTCAGCGAGTTGAACTTGGCGATGATATGCGCCGGCTTGCCTTCGAGGGCAAACTGGGTTTCCCGCGCGATCATGTCGAGCATGCCCTTCTTCAGGGTGAACGGCGCGTGCAGCAGCTTCTTCATGCGCAGGGTCTTGCCCATGCCGATCAACTGGCTGAACAGCTTGCCGACGTCCTCGGTGAGGGCGTCGTCGGAGGTCAGCAAGCTGTAGTCGGTATACAGGCGGGCGTTGCCGGCGTGGTAGTTACCGGTGCCCAGGTGCGCATAACGCACGATCTCGCCGTGCTCGCGCCGCAGAATCAGCATCATCTTGGCGTGGGTCTTGAAGCCGACCACGCCGTAGATCACCACCGCACCGGCCGCTTGCAGGCGGCTGGCCATCTGCAGGTTGGACTCTTCGTCGAAGCGTGCCCGCAACTCGATCACCGCAGTGACCTCCTTGCCGTTACGCGCCGCGTCCACCAGCGCATCGACGATTTCCGAGTTGGCCCCGGAACGGTACAGGGTCTGGCGCACGGCAAGCACGTGCGGGTCCTTGGCGGCCTGGCGCAGCAGGTCGATCACCGGGGTGAAGGACTCGAACGGGTGCATCAGCAGGATATCCTGCTTGCCGATCACGCTGAATATGTTGTCGGCGTTCTGCAGCAGCTTGGGGATCGCCGGGGTGAACGGCGTGTACTGCAACTCGGGGTGGCTGTCCAGGCCAGTGATGCTGAACAGGCGGGTAAGGTTGACCGGGCCGTTGACCTGGTAAAGCTCGCTTTCGCTGAGGCTGAACTGCTTGAGCAGGTAGTCCGACAGGTGTTTCGGGCAGGTGTCGGCCACCTCCAGGCGAACGGCGTCACCGTAGCGGCGCGAGAACAGCTCGCCGCGCAGCGCGCGGGCCAAGTCATCGACCTCTTCGGAGTCCAGCGCCAAGTCGGCGTTACGGGTCAGGCGGAACTGGTAGCAGCCCTTCACCTTCATGCCCTGGAACAAGTCGTCGGCGTGCGCGTGGATCATCGACGACAGGAACACATAGTTGGCGCCCGGCCCACCCACTTCTTCCGGCACCCGGATGACCCGCGGTAGCAGGCGCGGGGCCGGGATGATCGCCAGGCCCGAATCGCGGCCGAAGGCGTCGACACCCTCGAGCTCGACGATGAAGTTGAGACTCTTGTTCACCAGCAGCGGGAACGGGTGGGTCGGGTCGAGGCCGATCGGGGTGATGATCGGGGCGATTTCGTCGCGGAAGTAGCGGCGCACCCAGGTCTTGAGCTTGGGCGTCCAGTAACGCCGGCGGATGAAGCGGATATGGTGCTTTTCCAGCTCGGGCAGCAGCACGTCGTTGAGGATCGCGTACTGGCGCTCCACTTCGCTGTGCACCAGGTCGCTGATACGCGCCAGCGCCTGGTGCGGCTGCAGGCCGTCGGCACCGGCCTGTTCACGGGCAAAGTTGATCTGCTTCTTCAGGCCGGCGACGCGGATCTCGAAGAATTCGTCGAGGTTGCTGGAGAAGATCAACAGGAACTTGAGGCGTTCGAGCAGCGGGTAGTTCTCGTCCAGCGCCTGCTCCAGCACACGGATATTGAACTGCAGCTGCGAGAGTTCGCGATGAATGTACAGGCTGCTGTCGTCCAGGCCTGGGATGACGATCGCCGGGGCCGGCGCAGGGGCCGGGGCCGCAGTCTCTGCCACCGGTTCGGCAGGCAGGGGCGCTGGCGGCAGGTCTGGCGGGGTCTGCACCATCTCTTCGGGGAGTTCCTGAGCATCCTTGATCGCGACAGGGGTTAGCACTTCATTATTCATCTGGCGTTCCTGAGGACGTTAACGCCCTATCATCTATTGAGCGGCAAGATAAGCGCCCATTATGACGCCTGTGTTACACGCCAGGGCAAGCCGTGGCGCGTGGCTTCTGGCATTCTCCAAGCAGGAATTGTTCATGTCGAGACACATCTGGACACTTTCACGAACGCGCGCGAAGGGGTAGGCTTCGCGTTCATTTCGCCAGCACCTCAGAAAATGCTTCAACAATTCCTGCAGGATTTCGGCTACTTCGCCCTTTTTCTAGGCACCTTCTTCGAAGGCGAGACCATCCTGGTGCTTGCAGGATTCCTTGCGTTCCGCGGTTACATGGACATCAACCTGGTGTGTCTGGTGGCATTTTTCGGCAGCTATGCCGGCGACCAGCTGTGGTACTTCATGGGCCGCCGCCACGGGCGCAGGATCCTGGCGCGCAAGCCACGCTGGCAGGCGATGGGTGACCGGGCGCTGGACCACATCCGTCGCCACCCCGACATCTGGGTACTGAGTTTCCGCTTCGTCTATGGCTTGCGCACGGTCATGCCGGTGGCCATTGGCCTGTCCGGCTACCCGCCACGCCGCTACCTGCTGCTGAATGGTCTTGGCGCTGCCATCTGGGCAGTGGCCCTGGGCGCGGCCGCGTATCACTTCGGCGCCATCCTCGAAGGCCTGCTGGGCAACGTGAAGCGCTACGAGCTATGGGTGCTCGGTGGCCTGTTGGCGCTGGGCGGCCTGTTGTGGCTGCGCCGGCGCTTCCGCACGTTGCGCGCGGAGCGCAAGGCGGCGGGCAAAGCCCAGGCCCCAGAGGCTGAGCAGGCTGTAAGCCACGAGGAACAACCAGGTCGGCGGCACGACCACCGCTAGGCCCAGTGCGCCCGCCAGGTACAGCGCCGGCGCATTCGCCAGCAACCGTACCAACTCCAGGCGCATGGCCCATGGTCGGTTCTCCAGCAGCGCGCCAAGTACGAACAAGCCAAATGCCATCTGCGCCCAGCCAAGTACCAGGGCGGCGATTGGCACGCGCTCGGCCACCTCCATCAGATAGCTGCCTAGCGCCACGTAACCCACGAATTGCGCCGCCACATAGGCCTGCTGCGCACGGCCCAAGGCAACCTCGAACTTGCGAAACAACGCCAGGTCCTGCTTGGCCTGCGGGTAGCGTGCGGCCACATCGGCCGGGCGCCAGCCGGTGGGCATGAACCAGATGCGCAGCTTGTCCCACAGGCTGTCGGCGCGCCGGGCGTCGTGCCAGAGCTGGGCATAGAACTGCAGGTTGGCCCACAGCGGGTTCCAGCTGGCCAGCGGCGTGGTCACCCCGAACACCACCGGCTCGGCTGGGTCCTCCTCTTTGAAGGTGCCGAACAGACGATCCCAGAGAATGAACACGCCGCCGTAATTGCGATCCAAGTAAGCAGGATTTTGCGCATGGTGGACGCGATGGTTGGATGGCGTGATCAACACCCACTCAAGCCAGCCCAGCTTGGGAATGTGCCGGGTATGCACCCAGAACTGGTACAGCAGGTTGAGCGATGCCACCGTGATGAACACCAGCGGCGGCACACCGAGCAACGCCAGCGGCAGGTAGAACAGCCACGAGAAGATGAACCCACTGCTGGTCTGGCGCAGCGCCGTGGTGAGGTTGTACTCCTCGCTCTGATGATGCACCGAATGCGCAGCCCACAGCACGTTGCGCTCGTGGCCAAGACGATGCAGCCAGTAGTAGCAGAAGTCGTACAGGACAAAGGCCAGCAACCACACCCACCAGGCCTGCGGCGGCAGGCGCAGCAACGCCATGTGTTCGAACGCCAGGGCATAGGTCACCAGCCCCACCCCTTTGGTCAGCAACCCGGTACTGGTCGACAGCGCACCGGTGCTGAGGCTGTTGATCGAGTCGGCCAGGGTGAAGTTGCGCTGGCCGCGCACACGGTCGGCCAGCAGTTCGACGGCGATCAGCACGAAGAAGAACGGCACAGCCAGCAGGATCAGGTCCATGGGTACGACCTCAGACGTTATCCGCCAAGATTAGGCCGCGCTTGCAGGAATCCCTATGGCTACATCTGCCAAACTAGAGGACATTTAGCGCCTCGACACTGGAGTAGAAAGCATGACAAAAAAAGTAGCGGTGATTCTTTCCGGCTGTGGCGTTTATGACGGCGCCGAAATCCACGAAAGCGTGATCACCCTGCTGCGCCTCGACCAGCGTGGTGCGCAGGTGCAGTGCTTCGCGCCGAACATTGCGCAGATGCATGTGATCAACCACTTGACCGGCGAGGAAATGCCCGAATCGCGCAATGTGCTGGTGGAGTCGGCGCGCATTGCCCGCGGCGAGGTCAAGGACATCCGCGAGGCCAAGGCCGAAGACTTCGATGCGCTGATCGTGCCGGGCGGTTTCGGGGCGGCGAAGAACCTGTCCAACTTTGCCGTGGAAGGCGCCAACTGCACCGTTAACCCGGATGTGCTGGCCCTGGCCGAGGCCTTTGCCGACGCCTGCAAGCCGGTTGGCCTGATCTGCATCTCGCCGGCGCTGGCGGCGAAGATCTACGGGCCAGGCGTGGTCTGCACCATCGGTACCGACGCTGGCACTGCGGCGGCCGTGCAGAAGATGGGTGGCACTCATGAAGAATGCGATGTGCACGATATTGTCGAGGACACCCAGCGCAAGCTGGTGACCACCCCGGCGTACATGGAGGCCAAGTCGATCAGTGAAGCGGCTGGCGGGATCTACAAGCTGGTGGATCGGGTGCTGGAGCTGACGCACGAGTAACTGGTGCAAGATTCAGAATCTGACGCGGTCCCTGTGGGAGCGGCCTTGTGTCGCGAAAGGGCCGCAGCGCGGCCCCGGCAATTTATGCGGCGAAGCTGAAATCCTGGGGCCGCTTCGCGGCCCTTTCGCGACACAAGGCCGCTCCCACACGTCGTGTCCATCCTGCCAGCCGGGTCGCTTCAGGGTTTGGACAACCGGGCAATGATCCGGTCCAGCGCATTGGCAAAAGCCTGCTTCTCGCGCTCGCCATAAGGCGCCTGCCCTCCCCCCACCTGGCCCTGCTCGCGCAACTCGGTAAACAAGTTGCGCGCCGCCAGCCGGTCACCCATGTTGCGCTCGTCGAACTCGCGCCCGCGCGGGTCCAGTGCCGCCACGCCCTTTTTCACCAGGCGGTCGGCCAGCGGCACGTCACTGCAGATCACCAACTCACCAGGCACGGCGTGCTCCACCAGGTAATCGTCGGCTGCGTCCATGCCGCTGGGTACCACGATCAGGCGCACGATAGCGAACGCCGGCTTGGCCACAGCCTGGCCCGCCACCATCACTACCTCGAACTTGCGCTTGAGGGCGAACTTGACGATCAGATCCTTGGCTGCCTTGGGGCAGGCGTCGGCATCGATCCACACACGCATCGGAAAACCTCGCAATCAGCTTGAGGCCCCCATCATGCCTCAAGCGCAACGAAAGCTGCAGCAGTCACCCATGGGCGCTGGAAAAATGGCGCCAATATTTCAATTGCCGCTTATCCGACCTCGCCACTCAGGCTACACTCGCCACAGCCCCGCTGGCCTGCCCGAGTGCGCAATGAACCACCCCCACGAAATCCGCCCCGACCTGGACGAAGGCATCGACCGCAAGGTCCTGGCGACATTGCGTGCGCGCTTCCTGCGGCTCAACCAAGGCCGGCTGCAGCGGGCCCTGGAGGGCCTGTCGACGCGCCAGCAACAGGTGCTGACACTGCTGCCGCTGCTGTTTCATGTGAACCACCCGCTGCTGCCAGGCTATGTTTCCGGCAGCACCCCTGCCGGCGTATCGGGCTACGAGCCAGGCGCCGATCTTGTAGTCGAGGCACAGCGTCTTGCCCGCTCGTTCACCTACAAGGCCCGCCATGGCAACCCACCGCGGCCGATCCACGGCCTGTTCCTGATGGGCAGCCTGGGCTCACTGGCCCAGGCCGAGCAAAGCGATATGGACCTGTGGGTTTGCCACGCCCCGGGCCTGGCCGATGAGCTGCTGGACGAACTGCGCCGCAAATGCCAGCTGCTTGAGGCATGGGCGGAAAGCCTGGGTGCCGAGGCGCACTTCTTCCTGATCGACACGCAAGGTTTCGCCCAGGGCCAGCGCGAAGGCCAGCTCGGCTCCGACGATTGCGGTACCACCCAGCACTATCTGCTGCTGGACGAGTTCTACCGCACAACTATCTGGCTGGCCGGGCGCACGCCACTGTGGTGGCTGGTGCCGGTCTACCAGGAACACGATTACCACACCTATACCCAGACCCTGCTGTCCAAGCGTTTCATCCGCAGCCAGGACGCCCTCGATCTCGGCAACCTGGCGCACATCCCGCCCGGCGAGTTCGTCGGCGCCGGCTTGTGGCAGCTGTTCAAAGGCATCGACTCGCCCTACAAGTCGCTGCTCAAGCTGCTGCTGACCGAGGCCTATGCCAGCGAGCACCCCACCGTTCGCTGCCTGAGCCTAGACTACAAGCAGGCAGTGTTCGCCAACCAGCTAGACCTCGACGAGCTGGACCCCTACGTGATGGTGTACCGGCGCATCGAGCGCTACCTGCTGCAGCGTGGCGAACACGCGCGCCTGGAGCTGGTGCGGCGCAGCCTGTACCTGAAGGTTAACAAGAAGCTCAGCGACCCGACCCGGGCCAATGGCTGGCAACGCCGGCTGTTGCAGCGCCTGGCCGACGAATGGGGCTGGGACGAGCGCCAGCTGGCCCTGCTGGACAGTCGCAACCAATGGAAGGTGCAGCAGGTTGCCATCGAGCGCCGTGAACTGGTGGCCGAACTGAACCATAGCTACCGATTTCTCAGCCAGTTCGCTCGCACCCAAAACGCCAGCAGCCGCGCCGACCAACGCGATCTCAATGTGCTGGGCCGGCGCCTTTACGCCGCCTTCGAGCGCCGCGCCGGCAAGGTCGAAGTCATCAACCCCGGTATCGCCCCGGACCTGGCCGAAAGCACCCTGACCCTGGTACAAGCGCCTAATCGCAAGGAGCCCGGCAGCCATCACTGGGAGCTGTACACCGGCAACCTGAGCCCCCATGAGGTGGACCACTTCAGCCCGCTCAAGCGCTGCCGCGAGCTGCTCGAGTTGCTGACCTGGGCTTATCGCAACGGGGTGATCGACAGCAGCACGCGCCTGGCGCTGCACCCGGGTGTCAGCGACCTCAGCGAATTCGAGCTGTTCAACCTGATCGGCTGCCTGCAGCAAAGCATTCCCCTGCCCTTGCCGACCGTCAGCGAGGTGCGCTTGTTGCAGCCGAGCGTTGCCGACGAGGTGCTGTTGCTGGTCAACGTCGCCATCGACCCGCTGCGCCACCACCGCGACCTGAACATCCTGATGACCACCGAGCGCACCGACTCTTTGAGCTACGCAGGCGTGCGCGAAAACCTGGTCCTGACCCTGGACCAGGTCATCCTCAACAGCTGGAACGAAGTACTGGTCCAGCGCTATGACGGCGAGCACGCACTGGTGCGCTGCCTGCGCGACTTCCTCAACAGCCCCGTGCCGCGCGGACACCGGCCGAAGGTGCGGGTGCGTTGCTTCTGCCAGAGCCGCGCCCAGGCCATCGGCCAACGCGTGGAGGAAATATTCGACACCGTACAACTGCTGCTGGACCAGGGCCTGAACCACCGCTACCTGCTGCAGGTGGCCCAGCACACCCATGTGCTGGAGCTGATAGCCGGGCATGTCGGCCTCACCACCTTGGCCGAGCATGAGGCACTGCTGAACCACCTGGGCGAAGAACGCAGCGCCTACAGCCCACTGTACCTGGATGCCAACGCCCTGCAGGACCACGACCTGCACCTGGTGCTGGAGCAAGGCCGGCCTTTCTGCATCCAGGTGTTCTACCGCCTGCAGGGTGGCTGGGCCGAGTTGTACGTGCTGGATGAATACAATGCCCTGTGGCAGCAACGCCTACCGCTGCACGACGAAGCTCACTTGCTGTTGCCGCTGCAGCGCTTTCTGCGCTCGGTGGTGATGCGCCGTGATGCCCGGCTGCCGCTGGACACCCAGCGCGCGGCTTCACTGGACATCCACTACGCGCAACTGTTGCCTTCCGGGCCAGGCAAGGCGCGCAGCATCGAGCCGCGCCAGGCGCCGGTCGAGGGTAGCGACCAGCCTTACTATGAGGTGCAGGCGATCATCCAGGCCGGGGTGGCAGGCGCGGCGCACGTGACGCTGTATTGCGACCAGCAGGAGTTTTCCGAACTGGAGCATGGTGAGCAGTTGTATGCGGTGGTGGCCCGGCAGATCATCGGGCAGCGACGTGGTGCAGGGCAGTACCGCTGCTACATCACGGACCTGGATTTGTCCGAGTTGCTGGATGACCAGCTGGGGTCGACGCAGCTGTACCTGCGCTACAAGCGGGAGCTGGAGCAGGCTTTGAACGAGGGGTTGGAGCAGGTTTTGGCGCAAGAGGCTTGAATTGCCGGGGGCGCGTTGCGCCCCTTTCGCGACACAAGGCCGCTCCTACAGGGAATGCGTAATCCTGTAGGAGCGGCCTTGTGTCGCGATGGGCCGCAAAGCGGCCCCCTAGCCCTTACAGGTCAAAATCGCCCGCCGCTTCCGGCTGGTATTCCACTTCCAGCAGCTTCAGCTTGAGGGTCTTGCCCCCCGGGGCCGGCCAGTCGATCTGTTCGCCCACCGACAACCCCAGCAAGGCGCAACCGATCGGCGCCAGGATCGAGACCTTGCCTTCCGGCCCGGCATCCTTCGGGTATACCAGGGTCAGGTGGTAGTCCTTGCCGCTGGCTTCCTCACGGCAGTGCACACGCGAGTTCATGGTCACCACGCCAGCCGGGACTTCCTCGTGACCGACCACCTGCTCGGCGCGGTCCAGCTCGCCCTGCAGGGCGAGCACACCCGGCGTACTCTCGTCGAGGCTGTCGATCAGACGCTCCAGACGTTGTACGTCCAATCGGGTGAGGATGAGGGAAGGCTTGGTGCTCATGATCCAGTCAGACTCCTTTGAACAGGCGGTTTTCATCGTGCAGATAAAGCAAAACCCCGCCCAAGGGCGGGGTTTGTGAAGGCTTTGGCGTCACCGACGCAGAACCCGACGTTACCACAGCCGGGTAAATACTCAAGTCCCTGCGATCAGTGTGCCTTAGCCTGGTCGCGCAGGGCCTGGGCCTCGCGGCAAATCTGCCGGCGCCGTTCGTCATCGGCCGAACGCCATTCACGGATATGCTCGACATGCCGGTGGCAACCTGTGCACACCCGCTGTTCGTCCAGCCGGCAAACGCTGATGCACGGCGACGGCACGGCGGGGCTGACGTTGCTGTAGAGCGGTTTGGGCGGCCGGGCCTGGGTACTGCTCATGTCAGATCTCGTCGAAGTCCAGCTTCTCGCCGGCCCGCTCCCAGACGATGCGCTCGAGCATTTCGCCCAGCAGCTCCTCGCTCTTCTCGCACACCCATTTGCCGCTTTCTTCGTCGTAGTCGAAGTGGAAACCGCCGGAACGGTCGGCCAGCCACAGCTGGCGCAGCGGCTCCTGGCGGCTGAAGATCAGCGTGCTGCCATTGTCGAACTTGATGGTCAGGACACCGGCGGAGTTCTCCATGTCCAGGTCCAGGCCGCTCTCGTCGAACAGGTCTTCCAGGGCCTGTTGGGTCGCGTCGACCAGATCATGGAAACGCGCTTCACTCAAACTCATTGCAGGAACCTCGAAATTGGCTGCGTTACAGGCAAGCCCGGCAAGATACGGGCGCTTGCCGCCGAATGCAAAGGTTTAGCCGCTACCTTCACTGGCATGAACTCAAAGCCAGAGCAGTACCTGTGGGAGCGGGCATGCCCGCGAATCAGGCGCCGCGGTGTGTGGCACCGGCTTTGCCGGTGTTCGCGGGCACGCCCGCTGCCACAGGTACTGCGAAAGGGCCCTTGCAGGCGGTAAGAATAGCCCGCCCGGCGGGCCGGCCCTTGCATAGGCAAGCCGTCGGTCGCTCGGTATACTCGGGCGCAATACTGCATATTTCTAAGGATTTCACCCATGAAGCGCCTGATTTCCTCCCTCGCGGCGCTGGTCGCTGTTGCCTGCCTCGTTTCGGCCTGCGGCCAGAAAGGCCCGCTGTACCTGCCTGAAGACGGCAAGGACGGCAAGGCCAGCCACAAGTCGCACCAGTACCAGCCAAAAGCCAAGCCGGCCCCGACGCAGGAGCAGCAACCCGAGCTGCAGTCCGAGCCCGAGCAGTCGCCAGCGCAGTAAGGAAACCAGATGAACGCTTTCAACTACCGCGACGGCGAGCTGTTCGCGGAAGGCGTGGGCCTGTCGGCCATCGCCGAACGCTACGGCACCCCTACCTACGTGTATTCGCGCGCCCACATCGAGGCTCAGTACCGTAGCTACGCCGATGCACTGCAAGGCACCGAGCACCTGGTGTGCTTCGCGGTCAAGGCCAACTCCAACCTTGGCGTGCTCAACGTGCTGGCGCGCCTGGGCGCAGGCTTTGACATCGTCTCTGGCGGTGAGCTGGAGCGCGTGCTGGCCGCTGGCGGCCGTGCCGACCGCGTGGTGTTCTCCGGTGTCGGCAAGACCCGCGAGGACATGCGCCGTGCCCTGGAAGTCGGGGTGCACTGCTTCAACGTCGAATCCACCGACGAACTGGAGCGCCTGCAAGTGGTGGCCGCCGAGATGGGCAAGGTTGCCCCGGTCTCGCTGCGGGTCAACCCGGACGTCGACGCCGGCACCCACCCGTACATCTCCACCGGCCTGAAAGAGAATAAGTTCGGCATCGCCATCGCCGACGCCGAGGCCATCTACGTGCGGGCCGCGCAGTTGCCGAACCTGGAAGTGGTCGGCGTCGACTGCCACATCGGTTCGCAGCTGACCACCGTCGAGCCTTTCCTCGATGCCCTTGACCGCCTGCTGGTGCTGGTAGACCGCCTGGCCGAGTGCGGCATCCATCTGCGCCACCTGGACCTGGGTGGCGGCGTCGGCGTGCGTTACCGCGATGAGGAGCCGCCGCTGGTGGCCGACTACATCAAGGCGATCCGCGAGCGCGTCGGCGACCGCGACCTGGCCCTGGTGTTCGAGCCGGGCCGCTACATCGTGGCCAACGCCGGCGTCCTGCTGACCCGCGTGGAATACCTCAAGCACACCGAACACAAGGACTTCGCCATCATCGATGCGGCGATGAACGACCTGATCCGCCCGGCCCTGTACCAGGCCTGGATGGGTGTCAGCGCGGTCAAGCCACGCGCAGGCGAAGGCCGTGCCTACGACCTGGTCGGTCCTATCTGCGAGACTGGCGACTTCCTCGGCAAGGACCGCGTGCTGAACCTGGCCGAAGGTGACCTGCTGGCCGTACAGTCCGCGGGCGCCTATGGTTTTGTCATGAGCTCCAACTACAACACCCGTGGCCGTTGCGCTGAAATCCTGGTCGACGGCGACCAGGCCTTCGAAGTACGCCGCCGCGAGACCATCGCCGAATTGTACGCTGGCGAAAGCCTGCTGCCGGAGTAAGCCCATGCTGCTGCGTTTTACCAAGATGCATGGGCTGGGCAACGACTTCATGGTCCTCGACCTGGTCAGCCAGCACGCGCACATCCAGCCCAAGCACGCCAAGCAATGGGGTGACCGCCACACCGGCATCGGCTTCGACCAGTTGCTGATCGTCGAAGCGCCGAACAACCCGGAAGTGGACTTCCGCTACCGCATTTTCAATGCCGACGGCTCCGAGGTCGAGCAGTGCGGCAACGGTGCGCGCTGCTTCGCCCGCTTCGTGCTGGACAAGCGCCTGACCGCGAAAAAGCGCATCCGCGTGGAAACCAAGAGCGGCATCATCGAGCTGGACGTGCAGAACGACGGCCAGATCAGTGTCGACATGGGCCCACCGCGCTTCATCCCTGCCGAAATCCCCTTCGTCGCCGACGAGCAGGCGCTGAACTACCCACTGGAAGTCGACGGCCAGGTGCATTCGATTGCCGCCGTGTCCATGGGGAACCCGCATGCCGTGCTGCGTGTCGACGACGTGCGTACCGCTCCTGTGCATGAGCTGGGCCCGAAGATCGAAAACCACCCACGCTTCCCGCAGCGGGTAAATGCCGGCTTCCTCCAGGTCATCGACCGCCACCGCGCCAACCTGCGTGTGTGGGAACGTGGTGCGGGCGAAACCCAGGCCTGCGGCACCGGCGCCTGCGCCGCCGCCGTGGCGGCGATCAGCCAGGGCTGGATGGACTCCCCGGTATCCCTCGACCTGCCCGGTGGCCGCCTGCACATCGAATGGGCCGGCCCCGGCAAGCCCGTGCTGATGACTGGCCCAGCCGTACGCGTCTACGAAGGACAGGTTCGTCTCTAAGCGAGTAACCGCCATGACCGATCAGCCCCAGGTTGTACCCCAGCAGTCCGCCGAGCTCGATGCCGAAGCGGTGGTCGCCTACCTGCGCGCCCACCCCACCTTTTTCGCCGAGCACGACGAGTTGCTGATCGAACAGCGCATCCCTCACCAGCGTGGCGACAGCGTGTCGCTGGTGGAGCGCCAGCTCAAGTTGCTGCGCGACCGTAACATCGAGATGCGTCACCGTCTGTCGCAACTGATGGACGTGGCCCGCGACAACGATCGGCTTTTCGACAAGACCCGCCGGCTGATCCTCGACCTGCTCGACGCCGGCAGCCTGGAGGAAGTGGTGATGGCAGTCGAAGACAGCCTGCGCCAGGAATTCCAGGTGCCCTTCGTCAGCCTGATCCTGTTCGGCGAAAACGTCGCGCCGGTCGGGCGCTGGGTGAGCAACGCCGAAGCGCAGCAGGCCATCGGTGCCCTGCTGGGCGGCGGCAAGACGGTCAGCGGCAACCTGCGTGAGCACGAGCTGGCATTCCTGTTCGGTGAAGAACAGCGCCGGGAAGTGGGCTCCAGCGCCGTGGCTGCCCTGGAACACCAAGGCCTGCACGGGGTGCTGGCCATCGGCAGCCGCGACCCGCAACACTACAAGAGCAGCGTCGGTACCTTGTTCCTTGGCTACATTGCCGAGGTGCTTGGCCGCGTTGTGCCACGCGTTACCCAGACCCTGCGCCCGGTACGCTGATGGAACGCCAGCTGGAGGCTTATTGCGCACACCTGCGCAACGAGCGCCAGGTGTCCGAGCACACCTTGCTGGGCTACCGTCGCGACCTGGACAAGGTGGTCGCCTACTGCAAAGAACATGGCATTACCGGTTGGGAGGCGCTGCAGATCCAGCAGCTGCGCCAGCTGATCGCCCGCCAGCACCACCACGGCCAGTCCTCGCGCAGCCTGGCCCGGCTGCTGTCGGCGGTGCGTGGCCTGTACCGCTATCTCAACCGCGAAGGCCTGTGCCAGCACGACCCGGCCAGCGGCCTGAGCCCGCCCAAGGGCGAACGCCGGCTGCCCAAGGTGCTGGACACCGACCGCGCCCTGCAACTGCTGGATGGCGGTGTCGACGATGACTTCATCGCCCGTCGTGACCAGGCCATCCTCGAACTGTTCTATTCGTCGGGCCTGCGCCTGTCCGAGCTGACCAACCTCGACCTCGATCACCTCGACCTCGCAGCCGGCCTGGTGCAGGTGCTGGGCAAAGGCGGCAAGGCCCGCGTGCTGCCGGTCGGCCGCAAGGCCCGCGAGGCATTGCAGGCCTGGTACCGCCTGCGCGGCATCGGCAACCCGCGCGACCGCGCGGTTTTCATCACCCGCCAAGGCAACCGCATCAGCCCACGGGCCGTTCAGCAACGGGTGAAGGCGGCCGGTGAGCGCGAGCTGGGCCAGCACCTGCACCCGCACATGCTTCGCCATTCCTTCGCCAGCCACGTGCTGGAATCGTCCCAGGACCTGCGCGCGGTGCAGGAGATGCTCGGCCACGCCGACATCGGCACCACGCAGATCTACACCCACCTGGACTTCCAGCACCTGGCCGCGGTGTACGACAGCGCCCACCCTCGGGCCAAACGCAGCAAAGGCACAGACTCATGAGCATCAAGCTGATCACCTTCGACCTCGACGACACCCTGTGGGATACCGCGCCGGTGATTGCCAGCGCGGAAGTCGTGCTGCGCGACTGGCTCGAAGCCAACGCCCCGATCCTTGGCAGCGTACCGGTGGAGCACCTGTTCGCCATTCGCGAGCGCCTGGTACAAGCCGAACCCGGCCTGAAGCACCGTATCAGCGCCCTGCGTCGACGGGTGCTGTTTCATGCCCTGGAAGAAGTCGGCTACAGCGAAAAACATGCGCAGGAACTGGCCAACGAAGGTTTCGAAGTGTTCCTGCATGCCCGCCATCAGGTGGAGATTTTCCCGGAGGTGCAGCCGGTGCTGGAGATCCTGCGCCATCACTACACCTTGGGCGTGGTCACCAACGGCAATGCCGACGTAAGCCGGCTGGGGCTGGCGGACTATTTCCGCTTTGCCCTGTGTGCCGAAGACCTCGGCATCGGCAAGCCGGACCCGGCGCCGTTCCTCGAAGCCCTGCGCCGCGGTGACGTGGAGGCCAGCGCAGCGGTGCACATCGGTGACCACCCGGGCGATGACATTGCCGGCGCCCAGCGCGCCGGGCTGCGGGCGGTGTGGTTCAACCCCCAGGGCAAGGCGTGGGTAGGCGAACAGGCGCCGGACGCCGAGATCCAGCGCCTGTCGCAGTTACCCGACATCCTCGCGCGCTGGCGCTGACAGGCGCCGCTTCGCGGCCCATTCGCGGGCACGCCCGCTCCCACAGGTTTACTGCCCTCTCAGCTTCTGCGCGATCCCAGTGGGAGCGGGCGAGCCCGCGAAGAGGCCGGTACAGGCAACACAAAACAGACAGGCACAAAAAAGCCCGCAGCGACGGCGGGCTTTTTTTCGATCAGCCACTCAGATAGGGCGGCTGCCGTACTTGTTGTCCGGCTTCTTGGGCGGATCGGCGACCACGTTGGCCTCGACTTCCTGGACCTTGCCGCCGCGAGCGAGGAACTCTTCCATGGCCTTGGCCAGGGCGTCACGCTCCTTCTGCTTGGCTTCCATGCTCGGCATCTCGTCTACCGAGACCGCGGCCTTGGATTTGCCCTTGGCAGCGGGTGCCGGGCTGCTGTCGTCATCGCCAGCGTCTTCGGCGCCATCATCAGCTGCCGCTTCGAGGCCTTCATCGCCCTCGTCTTCGTCGCCTACTTCGAGGTCATCATTTTCCAGATCGTCGTCGCTCATGTTCTACCTCATGACTTGCGAAAAGCAGGTTAGTTATAGACCAGTGCAGCCGTAGACCGGCAGCCACCAGTGAAAATTCAACTGGCCGTGGGTTAGGCCACTGCCCTAGGGTCGGCGCTCCTGATGGGAGGCGGCACCCAGCAGACCCTGCTCCTGGCAGGACCTGACAAATCCTTTAGCCCCTGCTGGCCACACGCTATTGGCAAGCCTAGCAAAGGCTGGCGAAGCGTGTGGACTACTCGTCAAACACCCTTCGGCGCGCATTCTAGCGCGCCAGCAGAAAAAGCAAAGCACCATGAATGCTCTGCGTTTTGTAAGATTTCCGCCTACGTCGCGAACGTGTCGGATAAACCGTTTGCCGTGCGGGAAATGCTAAAAATCTGGCAAAAAAAATGCCCGGCAAGCCGGGCAAGTTTTTACCGCGTCGCAGTTACAGGTTGTAGCCGCGCTCGTTGTGCTGAGCCAGGTCGAGGCCGACCGACTCTTCTTCTTCGCTTGCCCGCAGGCCCATCACCACATCAAGCACCTTGAGAATCACGTAGGTGACGATGGCGGTGTAGACCACGGTGAAGATCACGCCCTTGGCCTGGATCCAGACCTGCATGCCGATGTCGGTGACGGCACCGAAGCCGCCCAGCGCCGGAGCTGCGAACACACCGGTGAGGATGGCGCCGACGATACCGCCGATGCCGTGCACGCCGAAGGCGTCCAGCGAGTCGTCATAGCCCAGCTTGCGCTTGAGGCTGGTGGCGCAGAAGTAGCAGACCACACCCGAGACCAGGCCGATCACCAGGGCACCCATGGGGCCAACGGTACCGGCAGCCGGGGTGATGGCGACCAGGCCGGCGACCACACCCGAAGCAATGCCCAGGGCACTCGGTTTTCCGTGACCGATCCACTCGGCGAACATCCAGCCCAGAGCCGCGGCGGCGGTGGCGATCTGGGTCACCAGCATGGCCATGCCGGCGGTGCCGTTGGCAGCCGCGGCAGAGCCTGCGTTGAAGCCGAACCAGCCGACCCACAGCATGGCCGCGCCCATCAGGGTATAGCCCAGGTTGTGCGGAGCCATCGGGGTGGTCGGGTAGCCCTTGCGCTTGCCCAGCACCAGGCAGCAGACCAGGCCAGCGATACCGGCGTTGATGTGCACCACGGTGCCGCCAGCGAAGTCCAGCACGCCCCAGTCCCACATCAGTGCACCGTCACCGCTCCAGACCATGTGCGCGATCGGCGCGTAGACCAGGGTGAACCAGATGCCCATGAACACCAGCATCGCGGAGAACTTCATGCGCTCGGCGAACGCACCGACGATCAGCGCCGGGGTGATGATGGCGAAGGTCATCTGGAAGGTGATGAATACCGCTTCAGGGAACAGCGCGGCAGCCGAGGTCAGGTTCGAGGGCGTGACGCCGCTGAGGAACGCCTTGGAGAAGCCACCGACGAAGGAATTGAAGTTGAGCACGCCCTTTTCCATACCGGTGGTATCGAAGGCCATGCTGTAGCCATAGACGACCCAGAGAATGCTCATAAGGCCAGTAATTGCAAAGCACTGCATCATAACCGACAGCACGTTCTTGGAACGCACCATGCCGCCATAGAACAGGGCCAGGCCCGGAATGGTCATGAACAGCACCAGCGCCGTTGCGGTGAGCATCCAGGCGGTGTCGCCGGAATTCAGCGCTGGGGCAGCTTCCTCGGCCAGGGCAAGCCCGGGCATTACGAGGGACAATAGGGCTCCTAGCCCTGCGATCTTACGCAGAGTCATGTTGTTTTCTCCTGGGGCGTTGGGTTTGGTGAGGCTTTGTTGCTGCTTAGATCGCGTCGGTATCGGTTTCGCCGGTACGGATACGGATCGCCTGCTCCAGATTCACCACGAAAATCTTGCCGTCACCGATCTTGCCGGTGTTGGCTGCCTTGGTGATGGCTTCGATTACCCGATCAAGGTCCTTGTCATCGATGGCGACATCGATCTTCACCTTGGGCAGGAAATCGACCACATATTCAGCACCGCGATACAGCTCGGTGTGGCCCTTCTGCCGACCGAAACCTTTGACTTCGGTGACGGTGATGCCCTGCACGCCGATTTCCGACAGCGACTCGCGCACGTCGTCCAGCTTGAACGGCTTGATGATGGCTGTGACTAGCTTCATGAAACTCTCTCCCGATTTGGTGGACTTGCCCCAGGAAAACAAACCCGTCTCAAGTCTAAGCGCAGCGGTTGGCTTTGTAACGCGTCGTCGGCATCCGGCTCCGCGTGCGCACTGCCTGGTCACAAGGAACTGCATCAGTGCATGGCTCGCACTGGTCTTTGCAGAAACCTTGCCAGTTCCGTCAAAGCTCGGGAAAACAGGGAGTTATGTGAATCAGTCGGGATTGGCCAGTCGCCAGCATGGAAAACATGCACAATTCCGGTGCATCCCGACCTGGCGCGTTGCTCGAAAAATGTGCAGTTCCAGAGGAGCGCCGCTCCTACACGAGCCAGCGACGAGGCCGGATGTTCATGCATGCGTGTTACACTGCCGGCCATTTCCCAGTATCAGTGGACAGCCCCATGCTCGCGCCCAAAGCCCTTCTCGATGCCCTGAGCGACCAGGCATCGCGCCTGTTCAGCAGCGATACCGCCCAGCCCCGCGCCGAACTGGAAAGTCAGTTCAAGGTGCTGATGCAAGGTGCCTTCAGCAAGCTGGACCTGGTCAGCCGCGAAGAATTCGACAGCCAGATGGTCGTACTGGCGCGCACCCGCGCACGCCTTGAGGCTTTGGAAAAACAAGTGGCCGAGCTGGAAGCCCGGCTGAACCCGACCCCACAGGATGAGTGAATGCAACCCTCCAGCGCATACCCGGTACTGTTGTTTTCCTACGGCACCTTGCAGGACAAGGCCGTGCAGCTCACCAACTTCGGCCGCGAACTGAGCGGCCAGGCCGACCGCATGCTGGGCTACCGCCAGGACTGGGTCGAGATCACCGACCCGGCCGTGCTGGCAGCCAGCGGCAAGTCCCATCACCCTATCGTCGCTCCCAGCAGCCAGGCAGACGACAGCGTGGCCGGCATGGTCTTCCAGATCAGCGAAGAAGAGCTGGCAGCGGCGGATCGCTATGAAGTCGCAGACTACAAGCGCGTGGCCGTAACGCTCGCATCGGGCCTGACCGCCTGGGTTTATGTACGCGCCTGAGCCCTTCCGGCGCACAGCAGGCACGAACCCGACAGGGTGACAATGCAGGGGAAAACCCTGCCTGAAAAACCAGGACGCACACTTCTTTCGCCGGCCCGGGCCGCGCTCGCTATTCTTGCAAAGCCGCAGGAAGCGGCCCTCTTCAGCGACAACGGAGCGTCCATGTCCCTAGCCCTCGTCCACAGCCGCGCCCAGGTGGGCGTGCAGGCACCGGCGGTCAGCGTCGAAACCCACCTGGCCAACGGCTTGCCCCATCTCACGCTGGTCGGTCTGCCGGAAACCACGGTCAAAGAGAGCAAGGACCGGGTACGCAGCGCCATCGTCAACTCCGGTTTGAACTACCCGCAGCGGCGCATCACCCAGAACCTCGCCCCCGCCGACCTGCCCAAGGATGGCGGGCGCTATGACCTGGCAATTGCCCTGGGTATCCTCGCCGCCGATGGCCAGGTACCAACGGCCACCCTTGCCGAGGTCGAATGCCTGGGCGAACTGGCGCTGTCTGGCAAGTTGCGCCCGGTGCAGGGCGTGTTGCCCGCAGCACTGGCGGCACGCGAAGCTGGCCGGGCGCTGGTGGTGCCGCGGGAGAATGCCGAGGAAGCCAGCCTGGCAGGCGGGCTGGTGGTGTATGCAGTGGGGCACCTGCTGGAACTGGTCGCCCACCTGAACGGCCAGGTGCCGTTGCCACCGTATGCCGCCAACGGCCTGATCCTGCAGCAACGTCCGTACCCGGACCTGAGCGAAGTGCAGGGCCAACTGGCGGCCAAGCGTGCGCTGCTGCTAGCGGCGGCCGGGGCGCACAACCTTTTGTTCACCGGGCCTCCCGGTACCGGCAAAACCTTGCTTGCCAGCCGCTTGCCGGGGCTGCTGCCACCACTGGACGAGCACGAAGCACTGGAAGTGGCGGCGATACAGTCGGTCAGCGGCCATACGCCACTGAGCTGCTGGCCGCAGCGGCCCTTCCGCCATCCGCACCACTCCGCCTCCGGCCCGGCACTGGTCGGCGGCAGCAGCCGGCCGCAACCGGGCGAAATCACCCTCGCCCACCATGGCGTGCTGTTTCTGGATGAACTCCCTGAGTTCGAGCGTCGCGTGCTGGAAGTGTTGCGCGAACCGCTGGAGTCGGGCGAGATCGTGATTGCCCGGGCCCGCGACAAGGTGCGCTTCCCCGCACGTTTCCAGCTGGTGGCGGCAATGAACCCCTGCCCTTGCGGCTACCTGGGCGACCCCACTGGCCGCTGCCGCTGTAGCACCGAGCAGATCGCGCGGTATCGCAACAAGCTGTCCGGGCCATTGCTGGACCGTATCGACCTGCACCTGACCGTGGCCCGGGAGAGCACCACGCTGAACAACCAGCCCTGCGGCGAGACCAGTGCCGATGTGGCGGCCAAGGTAGCCGAAGCACGTGAACTTCAACAGCGGCGGCAAGGGTGTGCGAATGCATTTCTCGACCTTGAGGGGTTGCGCTGCCATTGTGGGTTGGCGGCGGCGGACCAGGCCTGGTTGGAGGGGGCCTGTGAGCGGCTGACCCTGTCGTTACGTGCGGCTCACCGGTTACTGAAGGTGGCGCGGACGCTGGCGGACCTGGAAGGTAACCAGGCAATTGGCCGGGCGCATCTGGCCGAGGCCCTGCAGTACCGGCCGGGGAGCAGTTAGATTGCCGGGGGCTGCTTTGCAGCCCATCGCGACACAAGGCCGCTCCCACAAGAGTGACCACAGTTTCAAGGGTTGTGGATCCCTTTGGGAGCGGGCAAGCCCGCGAAAGGGCCGGCACAGGCAAAGCATCACTGGCTGCCCACCAAAGCATCCTCAACCACCTTCAGCAGCACCTCTTCAGAAAATGGCTTGCCCAGGCAGACCAGCGCCCCAAGCGCCATCGCCGCCCGCACCGCCCCTTCATCCCAGTGCGCCGACATGCAGATCACCGGCAAACGCCACTCCAGTCGGGCCAGTTCGCGCTGCACCGCCAGCCCGCTCATTCCAGGCATCCTCAGGTCGAGCAGCACACACCCCGCTTGCCGCGCCAGTGCCGAGGCCAGGAACAGGTCCCCGGCAGCAAAAGACAAGGTCTCGAAACCTGCCGAACGTAGCAGGTTGGCCAGGCTTTTGCGCACCGAAGCATCGTCGTCAACGATGCACACCGTGCTGCTCATGCGCCGCCCAGGCCCTCAGGCTGCGCCCCGATAACGTTGTGCATGGCCACCAGTTCAAGCAGCGAGCGGGACTGCATCTTGTTCATGATGTTCTTCTTGTGCACCTTGGTCGTCACCTCGCTGGTGCCGATCTGCCTGGCGATCTGCTTGTGCGACAGGCCACCGACCACCAGCGAGAACACCTGGCGCTCGCGCTGGGTCAGGCGCTGGTACTTTTCCTCGACCTGCCGCGCATGGTGCCATTTGCGCCCTTCGGCCACGGCACGCGTGCGCACCGCCTGCAGCAGTGTCAGCAGTTGGTCTTCGTCGAACGGTTTGGTCAGGAACTCCACGGCCCCGGCACGCATGGCCTGGACGGTCATCGGGATGGTGCCGAAGCCGGTCATGAACACGATCGGCCAAGGCAGCGCCAGTCGGCGCAGCGCATCTTGGACCTCCAGGCCGCTGGTATCGGGCAGGTGCATGTCCAGCAACAGGCAGGCATAGGGGGTTTCCAGGCGGGCCTCGAACAACGCCTCGGCACTGGCGAACAAATGATGCGGAATGTCCTGCGAGCGCAGCAGGCGGCCCAACGCCGTGCGCACCGACGGGTCGTCATCCACCACCAGCACCGGCACGTTCAAGTGCTCATCGAACAACTCGACAGGTTCGGCCGCGGCGCACAGCGGCGATTTGCCCGCCGCCTTGCCAGGCAACTCGAGGCTGATCTCGGCGGCCAGGCGGTAGCCCCGGCGTGGCACGGTCTGGATCAGGCCACGGTCGCCAAAGGCCTTGCGCAGCAAGGACACCTGCACCTGCAGGTTGTTGTCCTCGACTACCGTGCCGGCCCACACCTGGCTGAACAGCTCGTCCTTGTCGACCACCCGCCCCTTGGCCTTGATCAGCGTCGCCAGCACTTCGAATGCCCGCCCCCCCAACAGGACAGGCTTACCGTCAATAAAGGCTTCGCGCCGCTCCAGCGACACCTGGGCATTACCTATTCGGATCATGGCTTCCTCGCGCGGGCACGGGCGTTTCCCAGCCCAGGGCAGCCTAGGCCAGCGTACGCCTTCAGACAATTATCCCGAGGGATAGGTTGGCCTGAGGACTATACAAAAGCCCGCCAGCCCCCAGGGGACGATAACGGACAACAGCGTACCCTTTCCTGCCAAGCAGCCTGCAGCCCGCATCCCTGCTGGGTCCGCTGCGTATACTCGTGCGTCAGGATGTCGCTAGCAGGGGTGCCTTATGCTCGATGAACGCCTTGCCCACAGGCCCATCGATTACGACCAGTCCGTCGACGAGGGTTGGCTGAACCGGTGCGACATCAACGCGCTGGGCCAGGAAGGTGAACTCAGTTACTTCCGCCTTCGCGATCCAGCCACCGACCAGGCATGGATCGCCGTGCGCGCCCCGCGCGAGGTCCCCGCCGCCTGCCAGCGCCTGGAACGCGACTACCGCCTGCAACTCGACCCGCAATGGGCGGTGATCCCCTCGGCGTTCGTGCGCTCAGCCGAAGGCCCCCTGCTGGTGTACCCGGCCGGCCGCTCCATCGCCGACCTTATCGCAGAGGGCCCTGCCGCCCTGGCGCCGTTTCTCGAGATTGCGGTGAATGCAGCCACTGCCTTGGCCCAGGCACACGAACGCAATGTGCTGCACGGCGCGCTGCAGCCCGAACATGTGTGCCTGCGCGCGGACCAGCGAGTGCGACTGGGCTGCTTTCGCGCCGACCCGGCGGAACTGATCAGCGAACAGGGCACCCCGCTCGGCAACTGGGCTTACCTGGCGCCTGAACAGGTCTGCCCGCACGGCAGCAGCAGCGACCGACGCACCGACATCTATGCCCTAGGCGCGATCCTCTACCAGCTACTGCTGGGCGAATTGCCGCTGGCCGGACGCGACACCCAGCACTGGCGCCAGCTGCATGCCGGCGTGCAGCCACGAGCGGCCTGCGAAGTGGACAGCAATGTGCCGCAACCTCTCAGCCGGATCCTGGCCAAGGCCTTGGCCAAAGAGCCGGACGCCCGCTACCAGAGTGCTCGCGCCCTGGCGGTGGACTTGGCCTATTGCCAGCGACAGTGGGCCGCCAGCAAGTCCATGGAGGCCTTCGAACCAGGCTGTGCCGACCCGATGACGCCCGACCGCGCACGCCTGTATGGCCGCAGTGCCGAACAGAAGGCCATCGCCCTGCTGCTCAAGGCACAGCGCCGTGACAGCAAGCCACAAGCCCTGTTCATCAATGGGGCTACGGGCATGGGCAAGTCGAGCCTGGTCGAGGCAGCGCTCAGGGCCAACGCCCAGGGTTACTGGGCCATCGGCAAGTGCAACGGCGTTGCCCAGGCCGTGCCCTACGCGCCCTGGGTCGAAATTCTCGGCGCGCTGACCACCCAGTTGCTGGCCAAGAACAGCCAGGACCTCGACGCCTTGCGCTGCGAGATTCTGCGCCGTATCAAAGGCCACGGCCGGCTGCTCGGCAAGCTGGCACCAGACCTGCAACTGATCCTCGGCCCCTTGCCCGACTTGCCGGCCAAGCCCACGCGTCTGGCGCTACAGAAGGAGCTGCGGGCGATCGTCGAATTCCTGCAGGTATTCAGCCGCCCCGACCAGCCGCTGGTGCTGTTCTTCGATGACATGCATTGGGTCGACGACTCCAGCCAGCAACTGCTGGCGCAACTTCTGGCTCACTCGCCCGGCAACCTGTTGCTGATCTTCGCCCGGCGCAGTGATGCGCCAGCCAGCAGTACACCCCTTGCCCTGCCCGCAGCGGTGCGCAGCACCACGCTGAACCTGCGGCCCCTGGCGGTGAGCGCGGTGACCGAGTTGATCGGCGAGCGCTACCACGTCGGCCCCGAGGACGCATTGCAGGTGGCCGAACTGGTACACGACAAGACTGCGGGCAATCCGTTCTTCATCAATCAGATCCTCCGGGCCATGGTCGAGGACCAGCTGTTCACCTTCGATACCCAGGCCATGCGCTGGTCATGGTGCCTGAAGGCCGTGGCCCGCCACCGCTATTCCGACAATGTCGCCGACCTGATGATCCACCGCCTGGTGCGCCTGCCCGAGCCGCAGCGCGACCTGCTGCGGGTGGTCAGTGCGGCTGGCAGCCGCTGTGATGAACGCCTGCTTCACCAGGTACTCTCTCAAGCGCCCGGCGAGCCGTTGAAAGCCTTGATTGGCGCGGGTTTCCTGCAACCGGGCCAGAACGGCCTGGGCTTCGCCCATGAACGGGTGATGGAAGCTGCGTACGCTCTCACGCCAGCGCGCGCACGTGCCCAACTGCATGCACGTATTGCCCAGGCCATGCGCCAGGCCTGGCCGGGACGCCTGCAGGAGGTACTCTTCGAGCTTGCCAACCAGCTGCAACGCGCCAGCCCATGCGGGTTTGCAGCGGATGACTGCGAAGCTTTTCTGCAGCTTTTACGCGAGGCAGCAGCACGCGCACGCGATGGCGGCGCATTCGAACAATCGGCTGGCTACCTGCACACGGCCGAGCAGTTGCTGCAGCGCGGCGCAACGCTGGAAAGCCGCGCCACGCATGGCTTTGCCATCGCCTGCATGGCCACCGAGTGCGACATGCAACTGTCGCGAATGGTCGCGGCCGAGGCCCGCATCACTGAATGCCGCCTGCGCGCGCGCTCGGCGTTGGACCAGGCGCGGGTATGCCGCCTGCAGGCGCTGCTGTACACCTTGCGCGGCGACTATCAGGCGGCCATCGACAGCGCCATTTCCGGCCTGGACTTGCTGGGTATGAGCCCGGTGCGAGGTGTCGACTGGCAACAGGTCGAAGCCAGTCATGCCCATGTACAGACCTTGGTCGAACAGAAAGGCCGACACTGCCTGGAATCGCTGCAGCGCACCGATTCGGAGGAAGTGACAGTTGCCATCAGCCTGCTGGCCACCCTGTCGTCATCGTTTTTCGTGAAGGACGACATCTGCTTCCTGCACCTGGCCAAGCTCATGGAGCTGTCACTGCTGCACGGCGTCGCCCCGGGCAGCACCTACGGCATGGCCTGGTACGGGGTGATGATTGCCGAGCGCTTCGGCGCCTACCATGATGGCCACGCTTGCTGCCTGGCTGCGCTCAAGCTGATAGAGCGGCACGGTTTCGACGCTGACTTGACCAGCGCGCTGCTGGCCCTGGACCAGGTCAGCGCCTGGACCTCGCCCATGGAGTTCGCCCGCCGTACCGCACTGGATGCGGTCGACTCGGGGCGCCTGAGCGGCGACCTGGCGATGAGCTGCTATGCCTGCAACCACTTGGCTTCCGATTCGCTGTTCATGGGCCGCTACCTGCCGGACGTGGTGGAGGAACTGGCGCAAGGCCTGGCCACCGTGCGTCGCTACGGTTACCGCGACATCGAGCAGATCCTGCAGGCCCAGCAAGCGTTCGTCGCCAAATTGAGCGGCACGCCCTGCCCGGCCTCGGCCACAGCCTCGAAATCGCCCACCACGCGGTTCTTCCAGTACCTGATGGCCGGCATGGGCGACTTCTACCTGGGTAACATCCCGCAGGCCATGCGCAACCTGGCACTGGCCGGGGACAACACCTGGGCGGTACCGGCGCACATCAACCTGGCCGACTATCACCTGTTCCGCGGCCTGGCCCTGGGCAGCCCCGAGGCCATTGGCAGCCTTGCCGACAAGCTGCGCGAGCTGCAGGCCCTGCGCGAGCGCTTCGGCCGCTGGGCCGGCTTCAACCCGGCCACCTTCCGCAACAAGCTGTTGCTGATCGAAGGCGTGATCGCCAAGCTCGAAGGCGACGGCCTGGCCGCCATCCGCTGCTTCGACCAGGCACAGATCGCCGCCACCGCCGCCGGTTTCATCCACGAGCAGGCGCTGGCCCACGAACAGCTGGCCGAGGTATGCATCCCCAGCGGCCTGATCTCCGGCGCCAACCTGCACCTGCGCATCGCCCGCGACTGTTTCCATATCTGGGGCGCGACCGGCAAGGTGCACCAGCTGGAGGCGTTGCACCCGTTCCTGCGCACCCAGCCAATCCAGGAAAGCCACCGCGCAACCCACCAGGCCAAGCTCGACCTGGAAGCCGGCATCGAGGCAGCACGGGCACTGTCCGAGGAAGTGCTGCTCGAAGGCCTTATCGAAACCCTGATGGGCCACCTGACCCAGCATTCCGGCGCCGACCACGGTGCGCTGCTGATCGTCAGCGGTGCCGAATTCCAGATGGCTGCCCTCGCCTACATCGACGACGCCGGGCTGCACGTGAGCATGGACGACTGCCAGAAGTTCATGACCCAGGCACCGCTGTCGATCATCAACGCCACCATGCGCACCAAGAAGCCCCTGGTACTCAACGATGCCCAGAGCGATTGCCCCGAGGCCTTCCGCCAGCAGTTGCAGGCGCGCAAGGCCCGTTCGGTACTGTGCCTGCCGCTGGTGATCCAGGGCGTGCTGATCGGCCTGGTGTACCTGGAAAACCGCCTGGTACCGAACCTGTTCGGCAGCCAGCGCCTGGCCATGCTGGAAATCCTCGCCTCGCAGGCAGCGGTGTCGCTGCAAACCGCCAAGTTCTACACACGCCTGGCCGAAGACAACCAGACCCGCGCCCAGATGGAGGCCGAGTTGCGCCGCTCCCGCGCGGAGTTGGCGCGCACGGCGCACCTGCAGGTGATGAACGAGCTGTCCGCGTCCATCGCCCACGAGATCAGCCAGCCGCTGCTGGGCATAGCCTCCAACGCCGCTGCCAGCCTGCGCTGGCTGAAGCGCGCCAAGCCCGACCTGGAAGAGGCGATTGCCGGCCTGGAAGACATCCGCAACGACAGCGAACGGGCCGCTAACATCGTGCGTGCACTGCGCTCGCTGGCCAAGCAGTCACCGATGCAGCTCAAGGTAGTGAAGCTGGACGAACTGATCCGCGAAGTGGTGCGCCTGACCTCGGCCGATGCCGCCAAGGGCACGGTGGACGTGCAGATGCGCTTGCAGGCGGGGGTGAGCGTGATGGCCGACCCGGTGCAGTTGCAGCAGTTGGTGTTCAACCTGATTACCAATGGCCTGGAGGCGCTGGCGGGGTATCGCAGCGATGGGGTGCTGCGGATTGCGTCGGCGGTGGTCGGGGATGGGGTGGAAATCTGCGTGGACGACAACGGGCCGGGGATTGCAGCGGATGAGCGCGAGCGAGTGTTCGATGCGTTTCATACCACCAAGATCGGTGGCATGGGGATGGGCTTGGCGATCTGCAACTCGGTGGTGCAGGCCCATGGTGGGCAGTTGCAGGCGCTGGTGTCAGAGCTGGGGGGGTGTCGGATTCGCCTCACTCTGCCTGTGAATCATTCTTAGCCTGTACCGGCCTCTTCGCGGGCGTGCCCGCGAAGGGGCCGATACAGGTTTACATCAACGGGCGCTCAGGGCCGCATAGCTGTTCATCAGGTTGCGGTAGTTGGGAATGCGCTGCGACAGCAGGTTACCCAGCCCTTCGATGTCATTGCGCCAGTCGCGGTGCAGCTCACAGGCCACCGAGAACCAGTTCATCATCTGTGCACCCGCCTGGGTCATGCGCACCCAGGCCGCCTGCTGCACGGTTTCGTTGAAGGTGCCCGAAGCATCGGTCACCACGAACACTTCAAAACCTTCCGCCAGCGCCGACAGGGTCGGGAACGCCACGCACACATCGGTCACCACGCCTGCGATGATCAGCTGCTTGCGACCAGTGGCCTTGATCGCCTTGACGAAGTCTTCGTTGTCCCAGGCGTTGATCTGGCCAGGGCGGGCAATGTACGGCGCATCCGGGAACATCTCTTTCAGCTCGGGCACCAGCGGGCCGTTCGGGCCTTGCTCGAAGCTGGTGGTGAGGATGGTCGGCAGGCCGAAGAACTTGGCCAGGTCGCCCAATGCCAGCACGTTGTTCTTGAACTCGTTGGGCGAGAAGTCCTGCACCAGCGAAATCAGGCCGGTCTGGTGGTCGACCAGCAGCACCACGGCGTCGTCTTTGTTCAGGCGCTTGTAATCGGGTTGGCTCATCGGGGTGACTCCTTGGGTTGGGAAAACGGGCCAGCACTGTCCACAAGGGGCTATACCGGCGGATAGGTTCGGCTTAAGGATGGGCCTGCGCCTGGCGCCAGGCCTTGGGCGGCTGGCCGACCAGGCGGCTGAAGGCGCGGGTGAAATGGGCCTGGTCGCAGAAGCCGCATTCCAGGCTCACGTGGGTGATCGGCGCCTCGGTGGCGAGCAGGCGCTTGGCCTTTTCCATGCGTGCCAGCAGGCGCCAGGCCTGGGGCGAGAGGCCGGTGTTGACCTTGAATGCGCGGGAGAAGTGGCTGCGGGTGAGGTTGCATAACCCGGCGATTTCGATGATCGACAACGGGCTGTGCAACATCAGTTCCTTGGCCCGGCGCAAGCGCGCCGGCGTCAGTGCGCCGGGGGTTTGCAGCGGCGCTTGGGGCGTCCCGGGGTGCATGGCGGCTCTCCTGTTCAATGCAGAAAGTCTCGCCCCCGGCACATGACAAAGTCCTGAGCCAAACCTGAATTGTTATTAATTGCGCGCTGCTGGCCCTGACGGTTTTGCCGATACCTTAAGATGCGTTTCGTATTCAGCTTCGGGCCGCTGGTGGCGGCCGGCATTTAAGGCATAAGAGCGATGCAGGAAAAAACCGCCCACCGCACCGTGGCCATGGTGTTGTTCAATGATGTGCTGTTGCTGGACGTGACCGGGCCCATGGACGCGTTTGCCATTGCTAACCGCTTCCTTCCTGCTGAGCGGAAGTACCGGCTGCTGACCCTGGCCGAAGGGCAGGCAGCGGTGCGCGGCTCCTGCGGGTTGAAAGTGGTAGCCGACCTGCGTCTGGAGGATTTGCCGGAAGCCGTCGACCTGTTGCTGGTGCCAGGCGGCCCGGGCGCCTATGACATCGCCCTGCCAGGCATCGAGCGCTGGCTGCCCCAGGCCGTGCGCCGGGCCAAACGCTTTGGTGCAATATGCACCGGGGTATTCCTGCTGGGCCGGGCCGGGCTGCTGGACGGCTATCGCTGCACCACCCACTGGAACTACGTGGAGCGCCTGGCACAAGCGTTCCCCGAGGCGAAGGTCGAGACCGAGCAGATCTACGTGATCGACCGTTGCCTGATTACCTCGGGCGGCATCACCGCAGGCATCGACCTGGCACTGGCAGTGGTGGCCGAGGACCACGGCAAGGCGCTGGCCCTGGAAGTGGCCAAGGTGCTGCTGGTCGCCCGCCATCGCCAGGGCGGGCAAACGCCTTACGGGCCACTGCTGGCGGCTGTACCGCGGGATGATTCGCCGATTGCACGGGTGCAGGCGTATATCGTCGACCATATCGAGCAAGCCTTCACTGTGCAGAAGATGGCCGACCTGGTGGCCATGAGCGGGCGCAACTTCGCCCGCACCTTTCAACGCGAGGTGGGCATCACGCCGCTGCAATACTTGCAGAACGCACGCATCGACCGCGCGCGCAAGCTGCTGGAAAGCAGCGACCTGCCATTGAAAGTGGTGGCGACGCAGTGCGGTTTTGGCAGTGACCGGCATTTGCGCAAGGTTTTCTGCGAGCGGATTGGCATGACGCCGGCGCAGTATCGGGCGCAGTTTGGTGGCGGTGAATAGTCAGATCTGCGCTGCCTTCTTCGCGGGCACGCCCGCTCCCACAGGGATAACAACGGCCTCAGGGGCAGTGTTGTACCTGTGGGAGATTACCCAGCCCTTTTGGGCTGCGCTGTCGCGCAGAGAACAAATATCGCTCGTCTGACGCGTCCTTTGTAGGAGCAGCCTTGTGCTGCGAAGAGGCCGGTACTGACAAAGCCTGTCTGTTGCTTGTACCGACCTCTTCGCAGCACAAGGCTGCTCCTACAGAACCTCGCCGAACCAATGAGTCATGTGTTGTTCTATGAGAGCGGGCGTGCCCGCGAAGAGGTCACCACAGGTTGTCACCTGTACCGGGACAATGTTTCTCCCCGATAGCAGATTGTCTGACTTCATCTCAACGCCCAGAATTGTCCGCCAAACTGATCTAACGCTGCCCCGGCAGCTCATGGAGTACGAGCCAATGCCACACGAAGGCAGCCTTCTGCAAACCGCGGTGATCTTTCTGCTTGCCGCTGTTCTCGCCGTCCCGCTGGCCAAGCGACTGAAACTGGGGGCCGTGCTCGGCTACCTGCTCGCCGGCGTGATCATCGGCCCGCAGGCGCTGGGCCTGATCCGCGATACCGAAAGCGTGGCGCACATTTCCGAGCTGGGCGTGGTCCTGCTGTTGTTCATCATCGGCCTCGAGCTGTCGCCCAAGCGCCTGTGGCTGATGCGCAAGTCCGTATTCGGCGTCGGCACCGCCCAGGTGCTGCTGACCGGTGCGCTGATCGGCGCCATCGCCCTGTTCGGCTTCAGCCAGACGCTACCGGCGGCCATCGTGCTCGGTCTGGGCCTGGCGCTGTCGTCCACCGCCCTTGGCCTGCAGAGCCTGGCCGAGAGCAAGCAGCTCAACGCCCCGCACGGCCGCCTGGCGTTCGCCATCCTGCTGTTCCAGGACATCGCCGCCATCCCACTGATCGCATTGGTTCCACTGCTGGCCGCCAGTGGCCCGGACACCAGCCACGGCGACAGCCTGGAGCATGGCCTGAAGGTATTCGCCAGCATCGCCGTGGTTATCGTCGGTGGCCGCTACCTGCTGCGCCCGGTGTTCCGCACCGTGGCCCGCACCGGCCTGCCGGAAGTGTCCACCGCCACCGCGCTGCTGGTTGTGATCGGCACGGCCTGGCTGATGGAAGAAGCCGGCATCTCCATGGCCCTGGGTGCCTTCCTCGCCGGCCTGCTGCTGGCCGACTCGGAATACCGCCACGAGCTGGAATCGCAGATCGAACCGTTCAAAGGCCTGCTGCTGGGGCTGTTCTTCATCAGCGTCGGCATGGGTGCCAACCTGCGCCTGCTGCTTGAAATGCCTTTGGTGGTGCTGGGCCTGACCCTGCTGCTGGTGGCCGTGAAGCTGGTACTGCTGATCGGCGTCGGGCGCCTGGCCGGTGGCCTGAACAGCGCCAGCGCCCTGCGCCTGGGCATGGTGCTGGCTGCCGGTGGCGAATTTGCCTTCGTGGTGTTCAAGCTGGGCAAGGACCAAGGCCTGTTCGACACCCAGACCTACGACCTGCTGCTGATGACCATCACCCTGTCGATGGCCATTACCCCGCTGCTGATGATTGGCTGCGCCCACGCCCTCAAGCGCCCGCAACCTGCGCGTGAGGTGCCGGAGCATTACAAGCAGATCCAGGCTGACACGCCACGGGTGGTGATCGTCGGCATGGGCCGCATGGGCCAGATCGTCGCGCGCATCCTGCGGGCACAGAAGATTCCGTTCATTGCCCTGGAAACCTCGGTGGACACCATCGAGATGACCCGTATGTTCGAACAGGTACCCGTGTTCTACGGCGACCCGCTTCGCCCCGAGGTGCTGCATGCCGCCAAGGTGGGCGAGGCGGAATACTTCATCATCACCATCGATGACCCGGAAGCTGCCATTCACACGGCGGAACGGGTGAAACGCCTGTACCCGCACCTGAAAGTGCTGGCCCGCGCGCGTAACCGCCAGCATGTGCACAAGTTGGCGGATGTCGGCGCCGAGCCGATTCGCGAGACGTTCTACTCCAGCCTGGAGATGACCCGCCGGGCATTGGTGGGGTTGGGGTTGAGCGAGGCGCAGGCGGCGGACCGGATTGCGCGGTTTACCCAGCATGACGAAGAGGTGCTGGTGGCCCAGGGGCAGGTGCGTGATGACCGGGCCAAGGTGATGCAGACGGCCAAGGAGGCCCGGGCGGAGTTGGAGCGGTTGTTTGATTCGGATGCGGATTGAGGATCTCGAGCGCATGACTGTAGAGATGCAGCGCCCTTGCGATCGAGCGCCGCCCGCGCGGCGCTTCGCGGGACAAGCCCGCTCCCACATTTGTTTCGGGCCAATTATTCCTGTGCCAGGTGGGTTGCAGCCTTGGTGTATGGCTGAAGATGAATGAAGAGCAATTGCGCCCCCTTCGATATCGAATGGAACAAACAAGGCGGACAGAGGTGACTTCACAGGAGTGACTGGCCCGAAACAGATGTGGGAGCGGGCTTGTCCCGCGAAGCGCCGCCCGCGCGGCGCTCGGTCTCATAGGCGCCAGAAATCTATCGCCAGGCACCTGGAGGCCATTCTGCAACCTCCCGACGGTCACCTCCCTGCCATTACGCGGATACCAAAAAACCATCAAAAAATCGTCCGTCTCTCAGCAAGGTCCTACCTCCTAGCGAACCATTTCCTACGTTAATGCTGACCCTGACGAATTATCCTACGCACCGTGTCGAAGCCCGTCTGATTGTCCGGGGAAAGCCTGCTCTCTAGGCTTGCCGGGTCGCTGTCGGTTCAGCGATCGGGTGTGGAAACCCGGCAGGTAAATCGGAATAGCTGTTGTCATGGCAGCTGCGCGCGGGAGGCCGAATGGCCTGCCGGGGTTCCGATAGCCTGGCTTTCCACCCCGCGTGCAGCCGCCACCCTTCGCGTGGAAACGGATGGTGCCGGCCAACCTCTATCGGAGTTTGGCTATGAAAAAAATTGTCCCCAATCCACCTCTTCCCGACACCAAAGAGCGCGCTTTCAGCCGCTGCGATGCCGGCCATCCACCTTTGTTTACAGTAAACCCGGGCGTCTCTGCCCACGACGCCCTGGTGCATGTCGCCCAGTACCTGCGCGGCGCCTACGACTGTGGCTACAAAGCCCTGGAACACCTGGATGAAACCGGCAAGAGCCTGTTCTGGAGCAACCTGAATGCGCTCGAAATGGCGGAAGGATTGGTTGAGGCATTGCTGGATGGGATTGAGTCGCAGCCCATGAATTGATGTTGTCCTTGCTGGCCTCTTCGCGGGTGAACCCGCTCCCACAAGGATCACCACAGGCGCTGAAACTGTGCAGTACCTGTGGGAGCGGGTTTACCCGCGAAAGGGCCAGCGCAGCAAACAAAAAAGGCCAGCTCCCTACAGAGGGAGCCGGCCTTTTTGCATTCAACTAACGGGCTGTTACTTACCCGCAGTCAACGCGCTGTAGCTGGTAATCAGGTTGCGATAATCCGGAATGTGGTTGGAGCACAGCGCCGCCAGCCCTTCGATGTCGTTGCGCCAGTCGCGGTGCAGCTCACAGGCCACGCCGAACCAGGTCATCATTTGCGCGCCGGCGCGGCTCATGCGGTCATGGGCAGCATCGCGGGTCATTTCGTTGAAGGTGCCGGAAGCATCGGTCACCACGAACACTTCGAACTCCTCTTCCAGGGCCGACAGCGCCGGGAACGCTACACAGACCTCAGTCACCACGCCAGCAATGATCAGCTGCTTCTTGCCGGTGGCCTTCACCGCCTTGACGAAGTCCTCGTTGTCCCAGGCGTTGATCTGGCCTGGGCGGGCGATGTACGGGGCGTCCGGGAACAGGGCTTTCAGCTCTGGTACCAGCGGGCCGTTGGGGCCTTGTTCGAAGCTGGTGGTGAGGATGGTCGGCAGGTTGAAGAACTTGGCCAGGTCGGCCAGGGCCAGCACGTTGTTCTTGAACTTGTCCGGCTCGATGTCACGGACCAGGGACAGCAGGCCAGCCTGGTGGTCGACCAGCAGGACAGCGGCATCGTCTTTGTTCAGGCGGTTGTAGGTGAATTTGCTCATGGTCTGTGCTCCTGAGGGTTATGAATTTTTCAGCATTCGGGGGTGTTTCGCGTTGATGGGCACAGATTAAAATCATCACCTTTGTGGCGGTAGATAGCAGAATTTGGCTTTAGCGTTCCGTTTTATGAACGATAGATTTGCAGGGGCTGTGCCGGCCTCTTCGCGGCTAAAGCCGCTCCCACAGGGATGGCGCCGGGCTTGAGCCCTGTGCAGTACCTGTGGGAGCGGCTTTAGCCGCGAAAGGGCCGGCACAGGCAACCAAGTACCTGGAGACCGATCATTGGAAGACCTCAACTCCCTCTACTACTTCACCCAGGTAGTCGAGCACGGTGGCTTCGCCCCGGCTGGCCGGGCGCTGGACATGCCCAAATCGAAGCTCAGCCGGCGCATCGCCGACCTCGAAGACCGCCTGGGCGTGCGTCTGCTGCATCGCACCAGTCGTCACTGCTCGCTCACCGAGATCGGCCAGGCCTACTACAACCGCTGCCTGGCCATGCGCGTGGAAGCCGAGGGTGCGGCAGAGATCATCGAGCGCAACCGCAGCGAGCCGCGCGGCCTGGTGCGTATCAGTTGCCCGACCACCCTGCTCAATTCCTGGGTCGGGCCGATGCTGACCCGCTACATGCTCAAGTACCCGCAGGTGGAGCTGTTCATCGAGAGCACCAACCGCCGCGTCGACCTGCTGCACGAGGGCTTCGACATCGCCCTGCGGGTGCGCTTTCCACCGCTGGAGAACACCGACATGGTGATGAAGGTATTGAGCAACAGTACCCAGTGCCTGGTCGGCCAGCCGCAGTACCTGGAGCAGTTGCCCAAGGGCTTCGACCCGCAGTTGCTCGGCACGCTGCCGAGCCTGCATTGGGGCAGCGCCCAGCGTGAGTACCAGTGGGAGCTGTTCCAAGGCGAAGACAGCAGCCGCAGCATCGTCATCCCGCACACACCGCGTATGGTGACGGACGACCTGTTCGCCCTGCGCCATTTCGTGGTGGCCGGGGTGGGTATTGCGCACCTGCCGCGGGTGGCGGTGCGTGAAGACCTGGCGGCGGGGCGGCTGGTGGAGTTGTTGCCGGAATGGCACCCGCGTTGCGGCATCGTGCATGCGATCTTCCCGTCACGGCGGGGGTTGCTGCCATCGGTGCGGGCGCTGATCGATCATCTGGCCGAAGAATTCGCCATCAGCGACATGGCTTGAGCCGGTTGCCGCCTGTGCCGGCCTCTTCGCGGGTAAACCCGCTCCCATAGGGTCACTACTAGCCTCAAGGTTTGTGCAGTATGTGTAGGAGCGGGTTCACCCGCGAAGAGGCCGGCACAGGCAAGACCAGCCAGAGCACACGCATACAAGACCCCTGGCCTATCCTTCCTCCACAGTCTCGGATCATCCCTCCCGGAGCCCCCATGATCCGCGCCACCCACGGACCAGGCCGCGCCCTGCTCGCCACCCTCGCCCTGTGCCCGGCGCTCAGCCAGGCCGAAGAGCCCGGCTGGTCGCTGCTCAGCCGCAACTACTTCCTGCACAGCGACTTCCGCTCGCCCTCCGGCAGTAGCCAGAACTACCGCCAGGAATGGGCCCAGGGCTTCATTGGCGAAATCCGCTCCGGCTTCACCGAGGGCACACTCGGCGTCGGCATCGATGCCCATGGTTTTCTCGGCCTCAAGCTGGACGGGGGCCGCGGCCATGCCGGCACCGGCCTGCTGCCGCGCGACAGCGATGGCCGCGCCGAGTCCGACTACTCCAGCGCCGGCGCCGCACTCAAGCTGCGGATGGGCAATACCCAACTGCGCTACGGCGAAATGACCGTGGAAACCCCGGTGTTCGACACCAGCGACAAACGCCTGCACCCGGAGTACGCCACCGGCTGGTTCCTGGACAACACCGACCTGCCCGACTGGCGCCTGCAGGCCGGGCACTTCACCGCCTTCAACAACCAGGACAACAGCTCCAGCCATGATGACTTCAGCGGCTACGGCGCCACCACCGACAACCGTGCCATCAGCCTGGCCGGTGCCGCGTTCGCACCCGACGGGCCATTCGGCGGCGCACTGTACGCAGGCCAGCTGGAGGACACCTGGCGCCAGGCCTACCTCAACCTGAACCTGGCCGAGGGCAACTGGCGCCTGGACGGCAACCTGTACAAGACCCACGACACCGGCAATGCCAGTGCCGGGGCAATCGACACCCTCGCCTACAGCCTGCTGGCCAGGTACTGCTTCGGCGCCCAGGCGCTGAGCCTGGCCTACCAGAAGGTCGAGGGCGATACCCCGTTCGACTTCGTCGGCGGCGACTCCATCTACCTGGCCAACTCGATCAAGTACGCCGACTTCAATGGCCCCGGCGAGCGCTCATGGCAACTGCGCTACGACCTCGACTTCGCCACCCTCGGCGCCCCCGGCCTGAGCCTGATGGGCCGCTACGTCAGCGGCCGTGGCATCGACGGCAGGCATGCCCCGGCAGGCGGCGTCTATGTGGGCCAGTACGGCGCCGGCGGCAAGCACTGGGAGCGCGACATCGACCTGAAATACGTGGTGCAGTCGGGCGCCGCCAAGGACCTGAGCCTGTCGTTTTCCCACGTCAGCCACCGCGCCAACCAGGCCCAGGCCGGCGATGACATCGACCGGATCTACCTGATCATCGAATACCCACTCAAAGGCAGCTTCTGACATGAGCACGACCCCTTCAGGCGCCTGGAGCCCATTGCGCAACGCCACCTTCCGCATGCTGTGGATCGCCACCATCGCTTCCAACATCGGCACCTGGATGCATGAGGTGGGCGCCGGCTGGCTGATGACCACGCTGTCGGCCAGCCCGTTGCACGTGGCCCTGATCCAGGTAGCCGGCTCGCTACCAATGTTCTTCCTCGCCCTGCCGGCCGGCGCGGCGGCGGATATCGTCGACAAGCGCCGCTACCTGTTGCTGGTGCAACTGTGGATGTCTTCGGTGGCCGTGGTGCTGGCGGCCCTGACCCTGCTCGGGCTGATGAACGTCACCCTGCTGCTGGTGCTTACCCTGGCGTTGGGCATCGGCACGGCACTGATGATGCCGGCCTGGAGCGCGCTGACACCGGAGCTGGTAGGCAAGGACGACCTGGCCAACGCGGTGGCGCTTTCCAGTGTCGGTATCAATGTGTCGCGCGCCATCGGCCCGGCTTTGGCGGGCGTGGTGGTGAGCATGGTAGGCCCGTGGTTGACCTTCGCCCTGAATGCCATCTCGTTCGCCGGGGTGATCCTGGTGCTGTTCCTGTGGAAGCGCGAGGTGAAGGAGCCGCTGCTGCCGGCCGAGCGCTTCGTCGGCGCCATGCGCACCGGGCTGCGTTTCGCGCGCAGTGCCAAACCCTTGCAGGCGGTGATATTGCGCGCCTTGGCATTCTTTTTCTGCGCCAGCGCGGGCACCTCGCTGCTGCCGTTGATCGTGCGTGGCGAGATGCATGGCACCGCCGCCGATTTCGGCCTGCTGCTGGCGGCCATCGGCATCGGCGCGGTGGCCGGCGCCACCTTGCTGCCACGCCTGCGCGAACGCATCAGCCGCGACCGCCTGGTGCTGCTCGCCAGCCTGCTGTATGCCCTGTTCCTGCTCGCCCTGGCGCTGGTGCGCAACTTCTATGTGCTGCTGCCGGCAATGCTGCTCAGCGGCGCGGCGTGGATTGCCGTGCTGTCCAACCTGCAGGTGGCGGCGCAGACCTCGGTGCCGGCCTGGGTACGGGCGCGTGCGCTGTCGGTGTACATCCTGATCTTCTTTGGTGCCATGGCCAGTGGCGGGTTGCTGTGGGGCACGCTGGCCAGCCATGCAACGATCACCTTGAGCCTGCTGCTGGCCGCAGGAGGCCTGGCACTGGGCACGCTGCTGACCTGCAAGGTGACGCTGCCGGAAACCGCAGCCGAGGAGCTGACGCCGTCACTGCATTGGCCGGTGCCGCTGCTGAGCGACGACATGGACAAGGAAAGCGGGCCGGTGATGGTCACCGTGGAATACCACATCGACCCGGCCAAGGCCGAGGCGTTCCAGCAGGCAGCGCGGGAGCTGGAGGCGATGCGCAAGCGCAATGGCGCGTTGTCGTGGGGGTTGATGCGCGACAGCGCGGACCCGGCGTTGTGGCTGGAGTTCTTCTTCGAGGAATCGTGGCTGGAGCATTTGCGGCATCACCACCGGGTTACCCGGGGTGAGCTGAAGATCGAGGCCAGGGTGCGGATGCTGCAGACCGATGGGGTGGAAGTGAAGATTCGGCATCTGTTGGCTGGAGCTGAGTACAAGGCTCACCATTGATGTTGGCCTTTCCGGCCTCTTCGCGGGCACGCCCGCTCCCACAGGTGCACCACAGCCCTCAGACTTTGTGCGATCCCTGTGGGAGCGGGCGAGCCCGCGAAGGGGCCAGCACTGAAGGAACAAAAAAGGGGGCCAATAACTGGCCCCCCTTTTTTCACATCAGCTCAGCTTAGAAAGCAAAGCACGAACAACCCAGCGCCCCCCAGAAGCCCTGGAAGTCATTCACCGGCACACTCGAATGCCGTGCCTTCTCATGGCTGTGCGCATGCACCCCGCAAGGCCCGACACACTGGTGCGCCACCGCTGCCAGCGACGGCGTGCCCACGCGCCAGTGGCCCGGCACCTTGGTCACCGGAGACCACTCCGGCAGCACCGGCACCTGGGGCGGGCCGAGCTTGTCGAATTCCGCCGCGCCATACACCACCTTGCCATCGACCACGGTCAGCACCGACTCGATGCCTTTGATCGCCTCTTCATCGACACTGAAGAAGTCCAGCGACAGCGCCGCCAGGTCAGCCAGCTGGCCCACCTTGATCTGGCCTTTCTTGCCCTGCTCGCTGGAGAACCAGGCGCTGCCCTGGGTGAACAGCTGCAGCGCAGTGTCACGGCTGAGGCCTTCCGGGTACAGCTCCATGCCACCGACGGTCTTGCCGCTGACCAGCCAGTACAGCGAGGTCCACGGGTTGTAGCTGGACACGCGGGTGGCGTCGGTACCGGCGCCCACCGGCACGCCCATGTCGAGCATGCGCTTGATCGGCGGGGTCTGCTCGGCAGCCTTGGCTCCGTAGCGGTCGACGAAATACTCACCCTGGAAGGCCATGCGGTCCTGGATCGCGATACCGCCGCCCAGCGCACGCACACGCTCGATGTTCTGCGGGGTGATGGTTTCGGCATGGTCGAAGAACCACGGCAGGCCATTGAACGGGATGTCCCGGTTGACCTTCTCGAACACGTCGAGCATGCGCGTGATCGATTCGTTGTAGGTGGCATGCAGGCGGAACGGCCAGCGCTGCTCGACCAGGTGGCGCACCACCGGCTCCAGCTCTTGTTCCATGGTTTGCGGCAGGTCCGGGCGCGGTTCGAGGAAGTCCTCGAAGTCGGCGGCGGAAAACACCAGCATCTCGCCGGCGCCATTGTGGCGCAGGAAGTCGGTACCGCTGTGCAGCTTCACGCTGGAGGTCCACTTGCGGAAGTCGTCCAGCTCTTCCTTGGGCTTCTGGGTGAACAGGTTGTAGGCAATGCGCACGGTCAGCTGGTTGTTGTCGGCCAGCTCCTGGATCACCTGATAGTCGTCCGGGTAGTTCTGGTAGCCACCACCGGCATCGATGGCACTGGTCAGGCCCAGGCGGTTGAGCTCGCGCATGAACTGGCGGGTGGAGTTGACCTGGTATTCCAGCGGCAGCTTCGGCCCCTTGGCCAGGGTGGCGTAGAGGATCATCGCGTTGGGGCGGGCGATGAGCATGCCGGTCGGGTTGCCGAACTTGTCACGCTGGATCTCGCCGCCCGGCGGGTTGGGCGTGTCCTTGGTGTAGCCGACTGCCTTGAGCGCGGCGCGGTTGAGCAGTGCGCGGTCATACAGGTGCAGCAGGAATACCGGGGTGTCAGGTGCGGCCTGGTTGATTTCCTCCAGGGTGGGCATGCGTTTTTCGGCGAACTGGAACTCGTTCCAGCCGCCGACCACACGCACCCACTGCGGGGTCGGCGTGCGCGCGGCCTGGTCCTTGAGCATGCGCAGGGCATCGGCCACCGAAGGCACGCCTTCCCAGCGCAGCTCCAGGTTGTAGTTCAGGCCACCACGGATCAGGTGCAGGTGCGAGTCGTTCAGGCCAGGGATGACCGTACGCTGCTTGAGGTCGATGATCTGCGTGGTGGCGCCCTTGTGGGCCATGGCTTCGGCGTCGTTGCCCACGGCGATGAAACGGCCATCCTTGATGGCGACGGCGGTCGCGGTGGGCTTTTCACGATCAACGGTGTGCAGTTTGCCGTTGAACAGAATCAGATCGGCGGTCATGGAACCTCCTTGGGTGGATGCGTGAGCGGAACCGGCGGAACCGGTAAAGGGCAATGCGGACCAGAGCGCGCCAGCGGCACCGAGCACGGTACTGGTGGCGAGGAACTGGCGACGGGTCTTGTCGTTGCGGTCCTGGGACATGGGGTTCTCCGTCTGGTGCGGCAGCGGGCAGGCGCAACTGCGGAGCATGCCGGTTGGTGTAGGGGCAAGGCTTGGATGGATGTGCGGTGGGTGGTTGAAGGTTAGCCCTGTTCAGCATTTGTGCTGCCTGGGCAGGCCTCTTCGCGGGCACGCCCGCTCCCACAGGAGGTACCACCGTCTTCAAGGCCGGTGGTGTCCCTGTGGGAGCGGGCGTGCCCGCGAATGCCTCCCACAATTACTGCTGAAGGAACGCCAGCAGGTCCTCGTTCAGTTGCTGTGCATGAGTCACCGCAAACCCGTGCGGCGCCCCCGCATACACCTTCAGCTCAGCCCCACGAATCAGCTCCGCCGCCCGCTTGCCGGTGCTCTCGAACGGCACGATCTGGTCGTCGTCACCGTGGATCACCAGGGTCGGCACATCGATCTTGGCCATATCCGGGCGGAAGTCGGTTTCGGAGAACGCGGTCACGCAATCCAGGGTGCCCTTGATCGATGCCATCAGCGCAATGTTCAAGGTCTGGGTCTGCACACCCTGGGACACCTGCTGCCCATGGTTGATGCCATAGAACGGCGTGGCGAAATCGGCGATGAACTGCGCCCGGTCGGCACGCAGGCCGGCGCAGATACCCTCGAACACCGATAGGTCGACACCTTCAGGGTTGTCGTCACGCTTGCCGAACACCGGCGTCACCGCGCCCAGCAGCACCAGCCCGGCCACACGCTCGCTGCCGTGGCGGGCGATGTAGCGGCTGACGTCGCCGCCACCCATCGAGAAGCCCACCAAGGTCACGTCGCGCAGGTCGAGGTGTTCGATCAGCTGGGCGATGTCATCGGCGAAGGTGTCGTAGTCGTAGCCGTTCCATGGCTGGCTCGAACGTCCGAAACCACGGCGGTCGAAGGCGATGGCGCGGTAGCCGCGGCTGGCCAGGAATTCCATCTGCGAATCCCACATGTCGGCATCCAGTGGCCAGCCGTGGCTGAACAGCACAGGTTTGCCGCTGCCCCAGTCCTTGAAGTAGATCGAAGTGCCATCGCGGGTAACGAACGTGCTCATGTCGGTATCTCCTTGAAAATGTCGAGGTAAAGGCCGGGCTCAGCCACGCAGCCAGTTGGCGCAGCGGCGGGTTACCCAAGGCATGATGTAGAACACCACGGGCAGGATGACGAACAGGTTGACGATCAGGTTGCCGGTGATCGCGCCCCCCAACTGCGGAAAGCGTGCGAACAACGGTGCCAGCAGTTGTGGAATGATCATGGTCATCGGGCAGATCACCAGGTAGGTCAGCAGGGCCTGCTTCCAGCGCGGCGGTTGCGCCGGCGTAGCGCCCGTCGAACTGGCGATTACCTTGTGTTGCAGGCATACGGTCACTACGTCGTGGTTGTCTTGGGGTGCGGTGTTCATCGGCGTTCCTTGGGATGAGCTTGCCCGCATCCACTGTGCAACGGCGGACGGGCGCTGGATTGGACAGGTGTGCTGCCTTGGCGGGCACCGGCTGGCGGTGCCCGCGCATCTGGCTTACTTGCTGGCGTTGAAAGCGTTGTAACTGGTGATCAGGTTGCGGTAGTCCGGGATGTGGTTGGAGCACAGCGCGGCCAGGCCTTCGATGTCGTTGCGCCAGTCGCGGTGCAACTCACAGGCCACGCCGAACCAGGTCATCAGTTGTGCGCCGGCCTGGCTCATGCGGTCGTGGGCGGCGTCGCGGGTCATGGCGTTGAAGGTGCCGGAGGCATCAGTGACCACGAACACTTCGAACTCTTCCTCCAGGGCCGACAGCGCCGGGAAGGCTACGCACACTTCGGTCACCACGCCGGCGATGATCAGCTGCTTCTTGCCGGTGGCCTTCACCGCCTTGACGAAGTCCTCGTTGTCCCAGGCGTTGATCTGGCCTGGGCGGGCGATGTAGGGGGCGTCCGGGAACAGGGCTTTCAGCTCTGGTACTAGCGGGCCGTTGGGGCCTTGTTCGAAGCTGGTGGTGAGGATGGTCGGCAGGTTGAAGAACTTGGCCAGGTCGGCCAGGGCCAATACGTTGTTCTTGAACGCGTCCGGCTCAATGTCGCGGACCAGGGACAGCAGGCCAGCCTGGTGGTCGACCAGCAGGACAGCGGCGTCGTCTTTGTTCAGGCGGTTGTATTTGAAGTTGGTCATGGTCGTTGCTCCTAAGGTTTTGATCTTTTCAGTAAGTTGGGTGTTTCGCGTTGATGGGAGAAGATTAAAACCATGACCTTTTGGGCGGTAGATAGCAGTTTTTGGCTCTAGCGTTCTGTTTTGTGAACGATGGATTGATGCTGGATTTGCCGGCCTCTTCGCGGGCTTGCCCGCTCCCACAGGGATCGCGCATCCATCAACTCATGCACAACATCTGTGGGAGCGGGCAAGCCCGCGAAGAGGTCGGCACAGGCTGTCATTGCCTGCCCGGCCAACCTGCTCTATTACTACCCACAGCCCTCCCCTCACCCGAGACCACCATGCTGGCGTTCATCCAGTCATACCCGTTGTTGCTCGGCACCGCCCTGGTCCTGCTCGACCTCGTGCTCTGGCAACTGATTCCTCTCCAGCAACGCGCCTGGCGTATCGGCACGCGGTTGGTGCTGTTCCTGCTGTTCAGCTCGGTACTGGTGGCTGCCGGCATGAGCCCGATGCAACCACCACCCTGGCCCGATGATGTCTCGCGCAACCTGATCGCCACGGTCCTGGCGATCGGCTGGTGGCTGTTCGGCGCACGCACGGTGACGGTGGTGTTCGGCCTGTTGCTGGGTGCCCGTGGCAGCCATGGCGGGCGTTTGCTGCAGGATGTGCTGGGGGCGCTGATCTTCCTGGCTGCGGTGGTCGCCGCCGCAGGTTATGTGTTGCAGTTGCCGGTGAAGGGCCTGCTGGCTACATCGGGGGTAATGGCCATCGTCATCGGCCTGGCGCTGCAGAGCACATTGGCCGACGTGTTCAGTGGCATCATCCTGAACACCACGCGGCCGTATCAGATTGGCGACTCGATCTCCATCGACAGCACCGAAGGCAAGGTGCTGGAAATCGACTGGCGCGCCACCCGCCTGCTTACCAGCACCGGCAGCCTGGCGGTGATCCCCAACTCGGTGGCGGCCAAGGCCCGGCTGCTCAACCACAGCCGCCCGGCCGATGTGCACGGGGTGTCGGTCAGCGTGGTGGTACCGGCCAAGGTGCGGCCCAAACGGGTGTTCGATGCTCTGGAAAAAGCCTTGCAAGGCGTCAGTGCCATCCTGGCTACACCAAGACCAAAGGTGACGGTGAAAGCCTCGACGCTGGAGTCAGTGGAGTACGAAGCCAGCGGCTTCGTGGCCGACGCGGGCGCCAAGGGCGACGCGCGCAATCAGCTGTTCGACCTGGCCCACCGGCACCTGGAGGCCAGCGGGGTAATGTGGAACACCGACCTGGCCATGCCACCACGCAGCCGCCAGCGCGAGGTGCTGGATGAGGTGCGGGTGTTCCGCTCGCTGAGCGCTGAAGAGCGCGATACGTTGAGCCAGCGCATGACGGCGGTGGAATACCTGGCCGACCAGGTAATCCTGGGCGTGGGCGAGCATTCCGATCATTTGCTGGTGATTGGCAGCGGGGTGGTTTCGGCGTCGATCCGCGATGGCGACAAGCTTGTCGAGGCCGGGCGCATGGGACCGGGCGAGGTGCTGGGGATCGAAGGAATCATCGACGAAGAGGACTCGCTGGCCGAGTTCCGCACGCTGACCGGTTGCGTGCTGTATCGGATCGACAAGGAACAGGTGAAGAGCTGCCTGGTGCAACGCGGCGATGTGCAAACGGCGTTGAGCAAGTTGCAGCGGTTTCGGCGGCAGAGCCGGGAGTCGTTGTTGCTGCAGAAGCCGGTTTCGATCAAGAAGGGCGGTTTTCTCAGCTGGTTGCACAAGTAAGCCTGTGCCGGCCCTATCGCCGGCGAGCCGGCTCCCACTGCACAGGCTTTAAGAGCAATGCGATCAATGTGGGAGCTGGCTTGCCGGCGATAGGGCCGGTGCTTACAACACAACCCTTAGGCATTGCCCCGCGTGGTACAGCGAGAACCCGGACTCATAGAACGCAGTCCGCAGCGAGGGCGCACTCACGCCCTTCATCGGCGAGAACGGAATCGGCAGGCTGCCCGCCTCCCCCTTCAGCAGGAACTCGGCAAACGCCCGGCCAATCACGGTCCCGGTGGTATTGCCCCGCCCGTTGTACCCGGTTACCGCCACCAGCCCCGGCGCCGGTTCGAACAGGCGCATCAGGTGGTCTGGGGTGAAGTCGATGCAGCCGGTCCAGTGCATTTCCCACTCGACCTTGCCCAGCTCCGGGTAATAGTGGCTCTGGATGCGGTCAGCCCAGCTGCGCACGAACCACGCCGGTTTGTTGTCGACCCGGCCCAGGCTACCGAGCAGCAGGCGACCCTGGTCGTCGCGACGGATGCTGCTGAGCACGGTGCGGGTGTCCCACGAGCCTTGGCCATGTGGCAGCACCTTGTCGGCTGCAGCACCCTGCAACGGCTTGGATGCCACCTGGTAGTAGTAGCCACGGAAGAACTGCTTCTGCAGGTTGCTCCAGTCGCCTTCGGTGTAGGCACCAGTGGAAATCACCACCTTGTCGGCGCGCACCGAACCACGTGCGGTCTTCACCCGCCAGGCATCGCCGTCACGCTCCAGGCCTTCGACCGAAGATTGCTGGAACAGCTTGCCCCCGAGGCGTGCCACCGCTGCGGCCAGGCCCTGGGTGTAGCCCATGGGGTTGATGGTGCCGGCGCGGCGGTCGAGCAGCGCGGCGGAAATCTTGTCGGTGCCGCAGTATTCCTGGCATTGGGCGCCGGTCAGCAGCTCCACATCGGCACCACGGCGGCGCCATTGCTCGTGGCGGGCCTCCAGGTCGGCGATACCGGTGGCGTTGTGCGCCATGTGCAGCGTGCCTTTGTGCTGGGCCTGGCAGTCGATGCCAAGGCGCTCGATCATGGCGAACACTTCAGCCGGGGCCTCGCCGAGCACCTTGTTCAGGCGGCTGCCCTGCTGCAGGCCGAGGGTGGCCTCGACATCGTCGGGGCGGATCCAGGTACCGGCGTTGACCAGGCCGACGTTGCGCCCGGAGCCACCGTGACCGATCTTCCAGGCCTCCAGCAGGATCACCGACTTGCCCTGTTCGAGCAGGTGGATGGCCGCCGACAGGCCGGTAATACCGCCACCGATCACACAGACATCGGCCTTGTGCTCACCGGCCAGGGCCTGGGCGGCGACGGTCGGTTTGCTGACGAATTCCCACAAGCATTCTTGACGCAGTTCGGACATGGCCCGGCTCCAGCAATTTGTTCTTGTTTGGGGCCGTTGTGCGACCCATTCGCGGGTAAACCCGCTCCCACAGGTGCATCACAGGTTTCGAAAACTGTGTTGTACCTGTGGGAGCGGGTTTACCCGCGAACCGGGGGCCAGGCCCCCGGCCATGCAGCATCAGCCGATCAGTCGAACACGATACCCTGCGCCAGCGGCAGTTCGCGCGAGTAGTTCACGGTGTTGGTCTGGCGACGCATGTAGCCTTTCCAGGCATCCGAACCGGACTCACGGCCACCGCCAGTCTCCTTCTCGCCACCGAACGCACCGCCGATCTCGGCGCCGCTGGTGCCGATGTTGACGTTGGCGATGCCGCAGTCGCTGCCCGAGGCGCTCTGGAAGCGTTCGGCCTCACGGATGTCGGTGGTGAAGATGCACGACGACAGGCCTTGTGGCACTTCGTTGTTCAGGCGCAGGGCCTCTTCGAAGTCGTCGTAGGCCAGCACGTAGAGGATCGGGGCGAAGGTTTCGTGGCGCACCACGTCGCTCTGCGCCGGCATTTCGGCGATGGCAGGCGATACGTAGTAAGCGTTCGGGTACTGATCGGCCAGCTGACGCTCGCCACCAAATACCTGGCCACCTTCGTCGCGGGCCTTGGCCAGCGCGCCCTGCATGGCGTCGAACGACTGCTTGTCGATCAGCGGGCCCACCAGGTTGTCCTTGCGTGGGTCACCGATGCGCACCTTGCCGTAGGCGGCTTTGACGCGGGCAACCACTTCGTCCTTGATCGAACGGTGCACGATCAGGCGGCGCAGGGTGGTGCAACGCTGGCCGGCGGTGCCGACTGCGGAGAACAGGATGCCACGCACGGCCAAGTCGAGGTCGGCGCTCGGGGCCAGGATCATGGCGTTGTTGCCGCCCAGTTCGAGGATGCTGCGGCCGAAGCGGGCAGCCACACGTGGGCCGACTTCGCGCCCCATGCGGGTGCTGCCGGTGGCGCTGACCAGCGGTACGCGCGGGTCGTCGACCATGGCTTCGCCGGCTTCACGGCCGCCGATCACCAGTTGTGCCAGGCCAGCCGGGGCATCACCGAAGGCTTTCAGGGCTTTTTCGAACAGCGCCTGGCAAGCCAGGGCGGTCAGCGGGGTCTTCTCGGACGGTTTCCATACCACCGAGTTACCGGCGACCAGGGCCAGGGCGGTGTTCCAGGCCCAGACTGCGACCGGGAAGTTGAAGGCGCTGATCACGCCGACCACGCCCAGCGGGTGCCAGGTTTCACGCATGTGGTGGCCAGGGCGCTCGGAAGCGATGGTCAGGCCGTACAGCTGGCGCGACAGGCCAACGGCGAAGTCGCAGATGTCGATCATTTCCTGCACTTCGCCCAGGCCTTCCTGGGTGATCTTGCCGGCTTCGATCGAAACCAGCTCGCCGAGGTCGGCCTTGTGCTCACGCAGCACTTCGCCGAACAGGCGCACCAGCTCGCCGCGGCGCGGGGCCGGCACGCTGCGCCAGGCTTCGAAGGCGCTCTGGGCCTGATCGATGCGGGCGATGGTCTCGGCCTTGCCGAGCAGTTTCACCGAGGCGATCTGGCTGCCGTCGATCGGCGTGTGAACAGGGTAGTCGCCCTGGGTGTAAGCCTCGGCAGCAACGCCAAGGCGCTCGAGCAGTCCAGCAACCATTTGTGCATCTCCTACATCGGGTGATGGGGTGGAAAAATGATGTGGATCAGTATTAATCCGATCACACCGGTGCAACAAACGACCTTTATTCCGCATATCATTCCGTCAGGTAATGATTTGAGCCGCAGAGACCGCTATGTCCAAACGCCTGGTGCCCTCCATGACCGCCCTGCAGTGCTTCGAAGCTGCAGCCCGCCATTTGAGCTTTACCCGTGCCGCCGAAGAGCTGCACCTGACCCAGAGCGCGGTCAGCAAGCAGGTGGCGCAGCTTGAAGACATGCTGCGCCACCACCTGTTCCTGCGTATCCGCCGCCGTCTGCAGCTGACGCCGGCGGGCAGCCTGTACCTGGCCGAGGTCAACAAGATCCTCACCCAGGTGGATATGTCCAGCCGCTATGTGCTCACCTACGGCGAGCAGACCGAGATATTGAAGGTAGCCACTCAGCCGAGTTTTGGCGTGCGCTGGTTGATCCCGCACCTCAAGGGTTTTGGCAAGCGCCACAACAACATCCACCTGGACATCCGCAACGAGATGGAGCCTTTCGCCCTGCTGCAAGGCTCGGCGGACGTGGTGTTCTTCTATGGCCAGGGTACTTGGCCGGGGGCCACCTGCGTGGAGCTGTTCGGTGAAGAGGTGGTGCCGGTATGTGCGCCGGAGTTGCTGGCCGGGCGTGAACTGAACGATGCCGGGGAGCTGGCCGACCTGGTGCTGCTGCAGAGCACCTCGCGGCCAGAGGCCTGGCACGAGTGGTTCCTGGAGTTGGGCTTGCAGAGCGTCAGTGCCTACCACGGGCCGCGCTTCGATACCTTCTACATGGCCTTGAGCGCGGCGCAGGCCGGGTGCGGGGTGGCGTTGGTGCCGCGCTACCTGGCGGCGAAGGAGCTGGCCGAGGGGAGTTTGGTGGTGCCATGGAACCATGCGATGCGCAGTGCCGGGGCGCATTACCTGGCGTATGCCGAGCATGCGGCGGAGGTGCCCAAGGTAAGGGCGTTGGTGGAATGGATTCGCGAGCAGCTTCAGGCTTGAGATTGCCGGGGCCGCTTTGCGGCCCATCGCCGGCAAGCCAGCTCCCACAGGGAGCTCCACAATTGCTGAATCCTGTGTCCAACCTGTGGGAGCTAGCTTGCCGGCGATAGGGCCCTTGAGGTCGATCAAAAAAGGAATGACACACTCACTTTTTTTCGCTTGTGAGCAAAGTGCATTCCCAGCTTTCATGTAAGCGTCCGAACCCAACCAGGAAGCTAGCGATGCCCGCCCACGATTTCGTCAGCCCCGACAGCATCCGCGCGCAGTTCTCTGCCGCCATGTCGCTCATGTACAAACAGGAAGTGCCCCTGTACGGCACGCTGCTGGAGCTGGTGAGCGAAATCAACCAGCAGGTCATGGTCCAGCAACCCGAGGTTGCCGAGGCCCTGCGCTGGACCGGCGAAATCGAGCGCCTGGATCAGGAGCGCCACGGCGCCATCCGTGTCGGCACCGCCGCAGAGCTGGCCACCATCGCACGGTTGTTCGCGGTCATGGGCATGCAGCCAGTCGGCTACTACGACCTCAGTTCCGCCGGCGTGCCGGTGCATTCCACCGCCTTCCGCGCGGTGCACGAGCAGTCACTGCACGTCAGCCCGTTCCGCGTATTCACTTCGCTGCTGCGCCTGGAGCTGATCGACAACCCGCAATTGCGCGAGCTGGCAGAGAGCATCCTGGCCAAGCGCCAGATCTTCACCGCCCGCGCCCTTGAGCTGATCGACCAATGCGAGCGCGATGGTGGCCTGAATGCCGCCGATGCCGAGGCGTTCGTGCAGGAAGCGCTGCACACCTTCCGGTGGCACCATGACGCCACCGTCACTGCCGAGCAGTACCAGCAGTTGCACGACCAGCACCGCCTGATCGCCGATGTGGTGGCCTTCAAGGGCCCGCACATCAACCATCTGACCCCGCGCACCCTGGACATCGATGCAATCCAGCTTGGCATGCCGGCCAAGGGCATCCCGCCAAAGGCCGTGGTCGAAGGCCCGCCCACCCGCCGTCACCCGATTCTGTTGCGCCAGACCAGCTTCAAGGCCCTGCAGGAAAAGGTCGCGTTCAGCGACCAGCAGGGCAGCGAAGGTAGCCACACCGCGCGCTTCGGCGAAATCGAGCAACGCGGCGCGGCGCTGACGCCGAAAGGCCGCCAGCTGTACGACAAGCTGCTAGACGCCACCCGCGCCGCCCTGGGTGGCGCCCCGGCCGAGGCCAATGCCGAACGCTACATGGCGTTGTTGAAGGACACCTTTGCCGAGTTCCCGGACGACCTGGCGCAGATGCGTGAACAAGGGCTGGCCTACTTCCGCTACTTCGCCACCGAGAAAGGCCTGGCTGCGCGCGACCAGGACGACCGCCCGACCACACTGGATGGGCTGATCGAGGCTGGCCATGTGCATTTCGAGGCGCTGGTGTACGAGGACTTCCTGCCGGTGAGCGCGGCGGGGATCTTCCAGTCCAACCTGGGTGACGATGCGCAGGCCGAGTACGGCAGCAACGCCAACCGCGATGCGTTCGAAGCAGCGCTGGGGCTGCAGGTGCAGGATGAGCTGGCGCTGTATGCGCAGAGCGAGCGTCGGTCGCTGCAGGCGTGTGCACAGGCGTTGAACCTGGGCTCGATGTAAGGCTGTAGATCGCAGGGGCCGCTTCGCGGCCCTATCGCCGGCAAGCCAGCTCCCACAGGATGGCATCGAGCCTGAGGCAAATGCAGTCCCTGTGGGAGCTGGCTTGCCGGCGATGAGGCCAGGGCAGGCAACACAGACAGTTGCCCCCAAACCTGTGGGAGCGGGCAAGCCCGCGAAGAGGCCGGCACAGGCGATCAAAGGGGCGGCAGGATCTGCACATCCGGCAAATCCATCGCCGCCACCTCCTCTTCCAGAAACGCGCTCAAACGCCGCAACCGCTCGCCCCCTGGCCGAGTGCGCGGCCACACCAGGTAATAATCCATCCCGCTGGGCACCGCCGTCGGCCAAGGCAGGCTCAAGCGCCCCTGCGCCACATCCTCGGCCACCATCAGCAAATCACCCATGGAAATGCCATAGCCACGCGCCGCGGCAATCATGCCCAGCTCCAGGGTGTCGAAGACCTGCCCGCCCTTGAGCGAAACCTTGTCACTCAGCCCCATGCGCTCCAACCATTCCCGCCAGTCGCGCTTGTCCACCGTGGGGTGCAGCAGCTCTATGCAGGCCAGCCGACGCTCGTCCCAGGGTTCCTCGTCGAGCAGGTCTGGCGCACCCACGGGGATCAGCAGCTCCGGGAACAACCTGCGCACCTCCCATTCCGGCGGGAACACCCCGTCGCTGAGCAACACCGCGCAATCGAACGGCTCCTGGTTGAAGTCCACATGGTCGACATCCATCCAGGCGCTGGTCAGCTGCACTTCGTTGCCAGGCTGCAAGTGGCGAAAGCGGCTAAGGCGCGCCAGCAACCAGCGCATGGTCAGGGTCGAGGGAGCCTTCATGCGCAGGATGTCATCCTCACCGCGCAAGGTATCGCAAGCCCGTTCCAGCGCGGCAAAGCCTTCACGCACACCAGGCAGCAGCACCCGCGCCGCTTCGGTCAGTTGCAGGCTGCGGCCGCTGCGCACGAACAGGCGGCAGGCAAAATGCTCCTCCAGCGTACGGATATGCCGGCTGACCGCGCTCTGGGTAATCGACAGCTCTTCGCCGGCACGGGTGAAGGAGCTTAGCCGCGCGGCGGCTTCGAATGCGCGCAGGGCATACAGCGGGGGGAGCTGACGGGACATGAGGCACCTGCCATACGGGGCTGTGAAATGAATCACCGGGAAGCATATATACATGAGTCAGACTCATGCCAATGATCGCTTTTATCCTTTTGTGCAAAGTTGACCAAAGCCTCAGAATCGCCCTTCGTTGATCACCCCAGGAAAAGGACTGCCCCCATGCATGTCGCGCCCACCACAGAACTCAAGGCTTTGCTGCGCCTGGCCGGGCCGCTGATCGCCTCGCAGTTGGCGCACATGCTGATGGTGCTGACCGATACCCTGATGATGGCCCGCATCAGCCCGCAAGCCCTGGCTGGTGGCGGCCTGGGCGCGGCGAGCTACTCGTTCGTGTCGATCTTCTGCCTTGGCGTGATCGCTGCGGTCGGCACCCTGGTGGCCATTCGCAAGGGCGCCAACGACATCGAGGGCGCCACCCGCCTGGCGCAGGGTGGCCTGTGGCTGGCCTGGGGCCTGGCGCTGTTCGCTGCGCTGGTGCTGTGGAACCTTGAGCCGGTACTGCTGCTGTTCGGGCAAAAGCCCGAGAACGTTGCATCGGCCGCCGAATTCCTCACCCTGCTGCCACTGGCGCTGCCCGGCTACCTGACCTTCATGGCGTTGCGCGGCTTCACCAGCGCGCTGGGCCGGTCTACGCCGGTGATGGTCATCAGCCTGGTCGGCACGGTGCTCAACTACCTGTTCAACGTGGTGCTGATCGAAGGCATGTTCGGCCTGCCCAAGCTGGGCCTGATGGGCATCGGCCTGGTCACCGCGGTGGTGTCGATGGGCATGGCCATTGCCTTGGCACTGTATATCCGCTGGCACCGCGCCTATGCCGCCTACCCACTGCGCAAGGGCCTGTCGCGCCCTTCGCTGCCGGCCCTGCGCGAGCTGTGGCGGCTGGGCCTGCCGATTGGCGGCACCTACATGGTGGAAGTCGGCCTGTTCGCCTTTGCCGCGCTGTGCATGGGCGTGCTGGGCAGTACCGAGCTGGCGGCGCACCAGATCGCCCTGCAGATCGTCTCCACGGCGTTCATGGTGCCGACCGGGTTGTCGTATGCGGTGACCATGCGCGTGGGGCTGTACTACGGCGCCGGCAACCTGCTGGCGGCGCGCAGCGCCGGGCGGGTGGGCATCGGCTTCGGGGCGATGATCATGTTTGCCTTCGCCGCGCTGTTCTGGCTGCTGCCCGATGCGCTGGTGGGGCTGTTCATCGACCGTGACGACCCGGCATTTGCGGCGATCTTCCAGCTGGCGGTGCAGTTGCTGATGGTGGCTGCGTGGTTCGAGCTGTTCGATGGCATGCAGACGATCGCGATGGGCTCGATCCGTGGGCTGAAGGATGCCAAGACTACCTTCCTGATCGGGCTGGTGTGCTACTGGCTGGTGGGGGCGCCGAGCGCCTGGCTGTTCACCTTTACCCTGGGCGGTGGCGCGGTCGGGGTGTGGTGGGGGCTGGCGTTGGGGCTGGCGTGTGCGGCGGTGGCGCTGACCTTTGGCTTTGAGTGGCGGATGAAGCGGCTTTTGGGCAAGGCCGGGATTGGTGGAGCGGCGACGGCTTCGGCCTGACTTGCGGGCCTCTTCGCGGGTAAACCCGCTCCCACAGGGACTGCGCAGGGTCTGAATCCTGTGCAAAGCCTGTGGGAGCGGGTTCACCCGCGAAAGGGCCCTAAAGGGCTGTGCCCAACTGGCAGCCGGTCGCCTGCAGCAAGAACTCCATCAACTCCCCCACCGGCAGCGGCTTGCTGACCAGGAAGCCCTGCACCTGGTCACAGCCAAACCCGCGCAGCAACGCCATCTGCTCTTCACTCTCCACACCTTCGGCCACTACCTCGAGGTTGAGGTTGTGCGCCAGGTTGATCATGGCGTGCACAAGCTTGCGGTTCTCCTCGCGCATTTCCATCTCCGCGACAAAGCTGCGGTCCACCTTGAGCAAGGTGATCGGCAGGCTGTTTAGGTGCACGAACGAAGAGAACCCGGTACCGAAATCATCGAGCGAGAAGCGCACACCCAGGCGCCCCAGGGCGTCCATGGTCTGGCGTACCAGCTCGTTGCGGCGCATCACCGCCGTTTCGGTGAGCTCGAATTCGAGCCAGCGGGCATCCACACCATGTTCGAGAATCAGGCGGCTCAAGGTCGCCAGCAACTGGCTGTCCTGGAACTGGCGGAAGCTCAGGTTGACCGCCATGTGCAGCGGCTCCAGGCCGCGCTCGCACAGCGCCTGCATGTCGCGCAGGGCTCGGGAAATCACCCAGTAGCCCAGCGGCACGATCAGGCCGCTCTGCTCGGCCAGCGGCACGAACTCGCTGGGCGGCAACAGGCCACGCTCGGCATGCCGCCAGCGCACCAGCGCCTCGAGGCCGACGATGCGCCCGTCAGCCAGGTTCAACCGCGGCTGGTAATGCAGCTCCAGCTCGTCCCGGCGCAGGGCGCGGCGCAATTCGCTTTCCAGATCCGCAAGGCTGCGGGCGTTGCGGTTGATGCGCTCGTTGAACACATGAAAAGTGCAGCCCTGGCTGCCCTTGGCCTGGCGCATGGCGATGTGCGCGTGCCACATCAGCGGGTCGGCACCACCCTGGGCGCGGGCATGGGCCAGGCCCAGGCTGCAGCCCAGCAGCAGGCTTTCGCCGTCGATCCAGTAGGGTTCGGCCAACGCCTCGACAATCCGCTCGGCAATCCACTCGGCACGGTTGGGGTCGCGTCGGGTGTCGATCAGCAGGGCGAACTCGTCGCTGCCCAGGCGCGCCAGTTGGTCGCCCGCCTCCAGTTGCTGTTTCAGCCGCGCCACCACCTGCAGGATCAGGCGGTCGCCGCTCTGGTGGCCAAGGGCGTCGTTGACGTGGCGGAAGTTGTCCAGGTCCAGGTGGCCGAGGGCAAGCCCACGGCCGTCGTTCTCGGCCAGGCGCGCGGTCAGCAAGGCCTGGAAGCCCTGGCGGTTGGCGATGCCGGTCAGCGGATCCTGCTCGGCCAGGCGCTGCAAGGTGGCCACCAGCACGCCGCGCTCGCGCACATGGCGCAGCGAGCGACGCAAGGTGTCGGCATTGAGCTGGTCACGCACCAGCCAGTCACTGACGGCGCTGGGCGCTAACTGAGGCTCGTGGTCGAGCAGCAGGATGGTCGGCAGCTCGCAGCGCCCAGGCGCGGGCTGCAGGGCCGGGGTTGCCAGCACGACAGCCTGGCGGTCCTGGTTGAACAGGTTGTCGACCGAGTCCCAGTTCGGCGCCGTCAGCAGCACGGCACTGCCACCCTGGGCAGGCATGCACTCGCGTAGCAGCGCGCCCCATTCCGGCTCATCGGCCAACAGCAGCAAACGCAATGGTTCGACAGGCGTGGACAAGCGGGCTCCTTAGGCTTCACGGTGCAACGGAAACTGCCAGGTATGCTACTGCATTAATGAAAATGGTTTTCAATTTAATACATGTTTTTACGGGTGTAGCATCCCGACGTATTTTGTCGTGCATCCTGCGCGAAACTGCGCCAGCCGGCAAATCCCGTTTACATATTTGACTCAGACGTCAGACGGTCGCGCCACAAACGCCCCATGCCTGTTAGAATGCGCGGCTATTTTCTGGCGACCCCCGGTTTCTAGCATGTCCCGACTCAATCCCCGGCAGCAGGAAGCCCGTGACTATGTCGGCGGCCCTCTTTTGGTGCTCGCCGGTGCAGGCTCGGGCAAGACCAGCGTGATTACGCGCAAGATTGCCCACCTCATCCAGAACTGCGGCATCCGTGCCCAGTACATCGTGGCGATGACCTTCACCAACAAGGCCGCCCGCGAGATGAAGGAACGGGTCGCCACCCTGCTGCGCCCGGGGGAAGGCCGCGGCCTGACTGTGTGCACATTCCACAACCTGGGCCTGAACATCATCCGCAGGGAGCACGAGCGCCTGGGCTACAAGCCGGGTTTCTCGATCTTCGACGAGTCCGACATCAAGGCGTTGCTGTCGGACATCATGCAGAAGGAATACTCCGGCGACGACGGCATCGACGAGATCAAGAACATGATCGGTGCCTGGAAGAACGACCTGATCCTGCCCGCCGAGGCCCTGGAGAAGGCGCGCAACCCGCGCGAGCAGACTGCCGCCATCGTCTACACCCACTACCAGCGCACGCTCAAGGCGTTCAACGCGGTGGACTTCGACGACCTGATCCTGCTGCCGGTCAAGCTGTTCCAGGAACACCCCGATGTGCTGGAGCGCTGGCAGAACCGCGTGCGCTACCTGCTGGTGGACGAATACCAGGACACCAACGCCAGCCAGTACCTGCTGGTGAAGATGCTGATCGGCATGCGCAACCAGTTCACCGTGGTGGGCGACGACGACCAGTCGATCTATGCCTGGCGTGGCGCCCGGCCGGAAAACCTGATGCTGCTCAAGGAGGACTACCCCTCCCTGAAGGTGGTGATGCTGGAGCAGAACTACCGCTCCACCAGCCGCATCCTGCGCTGCGCCAACGTGCTGATTGCCAACAACCCGCACGCGTTCGAGAAGCAGCTGTGGAGCGAGATGGGCGTGGGCGACGAGATCCGCGTCATCCGCTGCAAGAACGAGGAAGCCGAGGCCGAACGCGTGGCCATGGAAATCCTCACCCTGCACCTGCGCACCAACCGCCCGTACAGCGACTTTGCCATCCTCTACCGCGGCAACTACCAGGCCAAGCTGATCGAACTGAAGCTGCAGCACCACCAGGTGCCGTATCGCCTGTCGGGCGGCAACAGCTTCTTCGGCCGCCAGGAGGTCAAGGACCTGATGGCCTACCTGCGTCTGCTGGTGAACCCGGACGATGACAACGCCTACCTGCGGGTGATCAACGTACCGCGCCGCGAAATCGGCTCCACCACCCTGGAAAAGCTCGGCAACTACGCCACCGAGCGCGGTATTTCGATGTACGCCGCCAGCGAGGAGCTTGGCCTGGGCGAGCATCTGGACGCCCGCTACACCGAGCGTTTGCAGCGCTTCAAGCATTGGCTGGACGGGGTGCGCCACAAGGTTGCCCTGGAAGACCCGATTGCCGCGCTGCACGAGATGATCCGCGATATCGACTACGAGAACTGGATCCGTCAGCAGACCGCCAGCGACAAGGCTGCCGAGTTCCGCATCAGCAACGTCTGGTTCCTGGTCGAAGCGCTGAAGAACACCCTCGAGAAGGACGAAGAGGGTGACATGACCATCGAGGACGCCATCGGCAAGCTGGTGCTGCGCGACATGCTCGAGCGCCAGCAGGAAGAGGAAGAGAACGCCGAAGGTGTGCAGATGATGACCCTGCATGCCTCCAAGGGCCTGGAATTCCCCTACGTGTTCATCATGGGCATGGAAGAGGAAATCCTCCCGCACCGCTCCAGCATCGAGGCCGACACCATCGAAGAGGAACGCCGCCTGGCCTACGTGGGCATCACCCGCGCGCGCCAGACCCTGGCCTTCACCTTCGCCGCCAAGCGCAAGCAGTACGGTGAAATCATCGACTGCACGCCCAGCCGGTTCCTCGACGAACTGCCACCGGACGACCTGGCCTGGGAAGGCCTGGACGATGCGCCGGTCGAGGTAAAGGCTGCACGGGGCAACAACGCCTTGGCCGATATCCGGGCAATGCTCAAACGCTGATCAACCATTACTCTTTAACTTTGCCGCTATTTGCGGCCACCTTTGCTACATCGAGGAAAACAAAGTGGAAGCACTGCATCAGAAGATTCGCGAAGAAGGCATCGTGCTTTCCGATCAGGTTCTCAAAGTCGACGCGTTTCTCAACCACCAGATCGATCCGGCGCTGATGCAGCTGATCGGTGACGAGTTCGCCCGCCTGTTCGCCGACGCGGGCGTGACCAAGATCGTCACCATCGAAGCCTCGGGCATTGCCCCGGCGGTGATGACTGGCCTGAAGCTGGGCGTGCCGGTGATCTTCGCCCGCAAGCACCAGTCGCTGACCCTGACCGAGAACCTGCTGACCGCCTCGGTGTATTCCTTCACCAAGCAGACCGAGAACACCGTGGCCATCTCGCCGCGTCACCTCAACAGCAGCGACCGCGTGCTGGTGATCGACGACTTCCTGGCCAACGGCAAGGCGTCGCAGGCCCTGATCTCGATCATCAAGCAGGCCGGCGCCACCGTGGCCGGCCTGGGTATCGTGATCGAGAAGTCGTTCCAGGGCGGCCGTGCCGAGCTGGACAGCCAGGGCTATCGCGTCGAGTCGCTGGCCCGGGTGAAGTCGCTGGAAGGTGGTGTGGTCAGCTTCATCGAGTAAGCCTGTAGCGGCCCTATCGCCGGCAAGCCAGCGCCCACGGGGAGCTCGCAGGACCCAAGCCTTGCGCAGTACCTGTGGGAGCTGGCTTGCCGGCGATGGGCTGCAAAGCAGCCCCGGCAATTCATCCGGTTGCCGCCAACCCCGCCAGCAGCAACCGCTGGTAAAGCTCTTCCTTCAGCCCCTGCGGCTGATCCAGCTGCATCCGCACAAGATGCCTCGCATAGCCCTCCGGCCCCGGCGCATCCAGCGCTGCCTTGCCCAGCTCCAGCACCTCGCTCAGCTTGAACTTGCTCTTCAACCAGTTCAGCGCCCGCAGCAAATCCCGCTCTTCAGCCGTAAAGTCCGTGCCCAGCGGATACTCCGGGAACAACCGCGAATGCCGCGCCCTGATCGCCTCCAGCCGCTGCGGCGTATTGTCGGTAAAGCACGCCTCCAGTTGAAAATCCTTGGCCAGCTTGCCGGCATCCTTTGCCTGCTCGATCAGCCCCTGCTGGAACCGCGAATCACATACCGCCAGCAACCGCGCAATCACCTCGCTGTCGGTCTGCCCACGCAGGTCGGCAATGCCGTACTCGGTCACCACGATATCGCGCAGGTGCCGGGGGATGGTGCAATGGCCATAGTTCCAGAACAGGTTCGAGGTCACCTCCCCGCCCGCCTCACGCCAGCTGCGCAGCAGCAGGATCGAACGCCCGCCCTCAAGCGCATGGCCCTGGGCGACGAAGTTGTACTGCCCGCCCACGCCACTGAGTACTCGGCCATCCTCCAGCTGGTCAGCCACCCCAGCGCCAAGCAGGGTCATGCCGAATACGCTGTTGATGAAGCGCGCATCGCGGCGTTGCCGGCGCTTGAGCTCCTCCTGCCCGTACAGCTCGTTGATGAAGCTGATACGAGTCATGGCAAACCGTGCGCGCTGTTCCAGCGGCATGTCGCGCAAGCGCTGGTAGAACGCCTGGGGGCCGAGGAAGAAACCGCCATGCAGCTCTGCCGCCACCTGCTCGTCCGCCGGGCGCCGCAACAGGCCCGCTTCGGCCAGCGCCAGCAAGCCGTTGACGAACATCTCGCTGCAGCCGTACAGGCCTTGGGCGAAGGTATCCAGGCCCCCTTCCCGTTCGATCAGCGCTTGCCACGAGCCAGCACCCAGCGCGTCGAGCACGGCACGATAATCGGCGTTGTCACCCTGGCGCGCCAGCAGTGCGGCAGCTACCGCATCGCCCATGGCACCAATGCCGATCTGTAGCGTGCCGCCGTCGCGAACCAGGCTGCTGGCGTGCAGGCCGATGCAGTGGTCCTGGGTGTTGACCGGCATGTTCGGCGTGGAGAACAGGCGGCGTTGCTCGGCTGTATCGATCAGCAGGTCGAACGCATCGATGGGTAGCTCGGCGTCACCCGGCATGTAAGGCAGCTCGGCATGCACCTGGCCGAGCATGAGGATGGTCTCGCCGGCGGCGCGGCGCTTGGCGATCATCGGCAGCAGGTCGAGGGTGATGTCGGGGTTGCAGGCCAGGCTCAGGTGCACCGGCCTCTCGGGCGTGGCGGCCACCAACTGCGCAATCAGGTTCAGGCCCTTGGCGTTGATGTCACGTGCTGCGTGGCTGTAGTTGCTGCTGATGTAGCTTTGCTGGGCCGAATCGCTATGCAGCAGGCTGCCGGGCTGCATGAAGAATTGTTCAACCTGGATGTTCGGCGGCAGGCTGTCATTGCGCAGGTCGGCGAGGTAGGTAAGTTCTTCATAGTCGGCGAAGACGCGCTCGACGAAGGGCTCGAGAAAGCGCCGCTGCAGGCCATCCCCCAGTGGCGGGCGGCCGAGGGACAGGGCCGTGTAGATGGTCAGCTGCCGTTCGGGCAGCTCGCGGATGCGGGCGTAAAGCGCATTGACGAAGGCATTGGGCTTGCCCAGGCCCAGCGGCAGGCCCATGTGGATATGGGCTGGCAGGCGCGACAGGACTTGCTCGACGGCCTGGTCGATGGAGCAGAGGTGCATCGGGGCCTCCTGAGACATCCATGGGTTCAGGGGTTGGACATGGGCTTTGGTGGGTTGGTTGCCTGTGCCGGCCCTTTCGCGGCTAAAGCCGCTCCTACAGAGACCTCACTGCCCTTGAGTCCTGTGCTGCACCTGTGAGTTCCCATAGGGACCCCACAATCCTTGAAGCCTGCACTGTACCTGTGGGAGCGGCTTTAGCCGCGAAAGGGCCGGTAAAGGCGCCACAAAAACAAAGCCCGCCATCAACGGCGGGCTTCATGCAATTCAGCTGTTTCTCACAGCCCGGACATCTTCTTGATCGCCCCTTTCAGGTCGTCATCCGAGCAGTCTGCGCAGGTGCCTTTCGGTGGCATGGCGTTGATGCCGGTAATGGCCTTGGCCAGGATGCCGTCCAGGCCGCCCTGGTGGTCGGCGCGTTCCTTCCACGCCGCGGTATCGCCAATTTTCGGTGCGCCGAGCAGGCCGGAGCCATGGCAGGCATTGCAGTGCTTGGCGATGATCTCGTCCGGCGTCTTGGCACCACCGCCACCTGCGGCGGCGGCCACTTCCATGCCCTTGCACTCCTGGCCCTGGACGCACACCTGGCCAACCGGCTCCAGGCGCTTGGCGATGTCATCATTGGTCGCAGCGGTTGCGCTCATTGCCCAGAGGGCGAATACGGCTGCTGGTACGGCCAGCATCTTCTTGATTTGGTTCACGCGAACACCCTCATGGTGGCTAATCACGCTCGCGGCCACGGATCGGCGAGCGTTGAAAAGTATAGCGGGAACCCAGAGGCCGTGAAACGACCCCACACGGGAAAGGGGTATTGCCGAATCAATGCACTGCGCTGGATCAAAAGTTTGAAGGCGTCGCCGCACTGATCAACCGCGCCGGCCGGTCGAACGGGTTGCGAAAACGGTGTGGGCGGGTGCTTTCGAAGTAGTAGCTGTCACCCTCTTCAAGGATGAAGATCTCGTTGCCGACTACCAGCTCCAGGCGGCCTTCGAGCAGGATGCCGGTTTCCTCCCCGTCATGGGTAAGCATTTCGGCGCCCGTGTCGGCACCCGGTGGGTACACCTCGGTTAGAAAGGCGATGGCACGGTTGGGGTGCGACTTGCCGACCAGCTTCATGGTCACCGCACCGTCGGAGATATCGATCAGCTCATGAGCCTTGTAGACGATCTGCGTGGGGCTTTCAGGTTCCAGTTCGACCGAGAAGAACTCGACCATGGACATGGGAATGCCGCTCAGCACCTTGCGCAGCGAGCTGATCGACGGGCTCACGCTGTTCTTCTCGATCATCGAGATGGTGCTGTTGGTCACGCCGGCACGCTTGGCGAGTTCACGCTGGGACAGGCCCTTGAGCTTGCGGATGGCTTGCAGTCGTTCGCCGACGTCCAAAGCTGGAGCCTCCTGAAACGGTGGAAAGGGGGGTGGATGTGAACGATATCATGGCAATGCCGTTCAGTATTTACAACACACCGCCCCTCAACCTGTCCGCTTCAGCGTGTCATTCGCCGATGTAGTCCCGAGGTACCCGCTTCAGGTTGCAGAAAATCTGGTACGGAATGGTACCCGCGTGCGCAGCCACTTCACTGGCCAGCACATGTTTGCCCCACAGTTCGACCGGGCTGCCGACGGTGGCTTCTGGCACGTCGGTCAGGTCGATGCTGAGCATATCCATCGACACCCGGCCGATCAGTTGGGTGCGCTTGCCGGCGACCAGCACTGGGGTACCGTTGGGCGCCTGGCGCGGGTAGCCATCGGCATAGCCCATGGCAACCACACCAACGCGGGTTGGCCGTGGGCTGACGAACTTGGCGCCATAGCCCACCGGCTCGCCGGCAGGCAGTTCGCGCAGGCTGATCACCCGCGATTGCAGGGTCATCACCGGTTGCAGGCGCTCGGCCTCGGCCTGGGCCACTTCGAACGGTGTGGCACCGTACAGCATCAGGCCCGGGCGTACCCAGTCGCTAGGGGCCTGCGGCCAGCCCAGCACACCGGGGGAGTTGCGCAGGCTGCACTCGGCGGCCAGGCCCTGGCGTGCGGCCTCGAACACGGCGATCTGCTGGGCGGTAGCGTCGGCATCCAGTTCGTCGGCGCGAGCGAAGTGGCTCATCAGCACGATGCGCGCGACCTTGCCGCTGGCCAGCAGGCGCTGGTAGGCCTCGTGGTAGTCCTTGGGGTGCAGGCCGACGCGGTGCATGCCGCTGTCGAGCTTGAGCCAGACGCTGAGCGGCTTGTGCAGCTGGGTCTTTTCGATCGCTTCCAGTTGCCACAGCGAGTGCACAACGCACCATAGGTCGTGCTCGGCGATCAGGGCCAGTTCGCTGGCTTCGAAGAAACCTTCCAGCAGCAGCACCGGGGCCTTGATACCGGCGGCGCGCAGTTCCAGCGCTTCTTCGATGCAGGCCACGGCAAAGCCGTCGGCTTCGGCCTCCAGGGCCAGGGCACAGCGCACGGCGCCGTGGCCGTAGGCGTCGGCCTTGATCACGGCGAGGGCTTTGGCACCGGTCAGTTCACGGGCCAGACGGTAGTTGTGGCGCAGGGCCTGGAGGTCGATCAGGGCGCGGGCGGGACGCATGGCGGCTGCCTTATGGTGGTTCACAGGTTGAAAACGGTGTTGGGTTCTTCGCGGGCTCGGCCGCTCCCACAGGTACTGCACAGTTTTCAATATCTGTGGTGTTCCTGTGGGAGCGGGCGAGCCCGCGAAGAGGCCGGTACAGGCGAACTTACTGCTGGTGAGCCGGCGCAGTCTGCCCGTGCTTGGCCACTTCCGGGCTGTTGCCATAACGGGAAATGTCCAGGCCTTCGGCACTGATCTGCGGCTTCTTGCGCGCAATCAGGTCGGCCAGCAGGCGACCGGAACCGCACGCCATGGTCCAGCCCAAAGTACCGTGACCGGTGTTCAGGAACAGGTTGCGGAACGCCGTGGCACCAACGATCGGCGTGCCGTCCGGGGTCGCCGGGCGCAGGCCGGTCCAGAAGCTGGCCTGGCTCAGATCACCGCCGCGAGGATAAAGGTCGTTGACGATCATCTCCAGCGTTTCGCGCCGACGCGGGTTCAACGACAGGTCAAAACCGGCGATCTCAGCCATGCCGCCGACGCGGATACGGTTGTCGAAACGGGTAATGGCGACCTTGTAGGTCTCGTCGAGAATGGTCGAGGTCGGGGCCATGTCGGCGTTGGTGATCGGCACGGTCAGCGAGTAGCCCTTCAGCGGGTATACCGGGGCCTTGATGCCCAGCGGCTTGAGCATCTGCGGCGAGTAGCTGCCCAGCGCCAGCACGTAGCGGTCGGCGGTTTCCAGCTTGCCGTCGATCCACACGCCATTGATGCGGTCACCCGCGAAGTCCAGGCGCTGGATGTCCTGGCCGAAGCGGAACTCCACGCCCAGCTTCACGGCCATTTCGGCAAGCTTGGTGGTGAACAGCTGGCAGTCGCCAGTCTGGTCGTTTGGCAGGCGCAGGGCGCCGGCCAGGATGTCCTTGACGCCAGCCAGGGCCGGTTCGACGCGAGCAATGCCGTCGCGGTCAAGCAGCTCGTAAGGCACGCCGGACTGCTCCAGAACGGCAATGTCCTTGGCCGCGGCATCCACCTGGGCCTGGGTACGGAACAGCTGGGTGGTGCCCAGGCTGCGGTTTTCGTAGGCGATGCCGGTTTCGGCGCGCAGTTCGTCGAGGCAGTCACGGCTGTACTCGGACAGGCGCACCATGCGCTCCTTGTTCACCGCGTAACGGCTGGCGGTGCAGTTGCGCAGCATCTGTGCCATCCACAGGTACTGGTCGACGTCGCCGGTGAGCTTGATGGCCAGGGGCGCGTGGCGCTCCAGCAGCCATTTGATGGCCTTCAGCGGCACGCCTGGGGCGGCCCAGGGCGAGGCATAGCCGGGCGAGATCTGGCCGGCGTTGGCAAAGCTGGTTTCCATGGCCACCGCCGGCTGGCGATCGACCACCGTTACTTCGAAACCTTGCCGGGCCAGATAGTAGGCACTGGCGGTTCCGATCACACCGCTACCAAGTACCAGAACTCGCATCGTTTTATCCCTCGCACGCGGCGCGCCGCAGACTTTTATTGAAATGGCATGAATGCGCGCAGTATAGGAATTTGAAGGCAGTGCAATTCACTATATAAAAGCCTATTATTGGCGAGAATTCTCGGCAAAATCGCCTTTCACGGAGGGGCATCCCCTATGAGAACCCAGCACCAGAGCAAGCGTGAACTGGACAAGATCGACCGTAACATCCTGCGTATCCTGCAGAATGACGGGCGTATTTCCTTCACCGAACTGGGCGAGAAAGTTGGGCTTTCCACCACCCCTTGCACCGAGCGGGTCCGCCGCCTGGAGCGCGAGGGCATCATCATGGGCTACAACGCCCGCCTGAACCCGCAGCACCTCAAGGGCAGCCTGCTGGTGTTCGTGGAAATCAGCCTGGACTACAAATCGGGCGACACCTTCGAGGAGTTCCGCCGCGCGGTGCTGAAACTGCCCCACGTGCTGGAATGCCACCTGGTTTCAGGCGACTTCGACTACCTGGTGAAGGCGCGTATTTCCGAGATGGCCTCTTACCGCAAGCTGCTCGGCGACATCCTGCTGAAGCTGCCGCACGTGCGCGAATCGAAGAGCTACATCGTGATGGAAGAGGTGAAAGAGAGCCTTTGCCTGCCGATCCCGGACTGAAGTCAGACAAGCACCTGGCGGGTGGTGGCAATGAACTGGTGGACCAGCTGCTCGGCAGCGGGCTCGATCATCTGTTCAGGGCCACGGCCACGCGGGCAGGCCAGGCGCGGGGTGGTGCCGAACAGGCGGCAGATCATCGGGCGCTCTTCATACACCGTGCAGCCGTTGGGGCCCAGGTGCACACAGTCCAGGCGCTCCAGGGCGGCGTCCTGCTCGGCCTGGGACTTGCGCGGCAGGCGGGCCATTTCTTCCGCCGAAGTGGTGACCGGGCCGCAGCAATCGTGGCAGCCGGGCTCGCACTCGAAGGAAGGGATGAGTTCGCGCAGGAAGTGGATCTTGTGGCGGTTGCAGGACATGGCTTGGGTACAAGTCTGAGAACTGAGGTTGAATTATAAGGCCAATCGCCGGTAAGCCGGCTCCCACAGGTACATCGTCGGTCTCAAGTGCCACGCGGACCCTGTGGGAGCTGGCTTGCCGGCGATGAGGCCGGTTGCCCCTCCCCGAAGCCCCGGCTTATCCTCCTCCCCCTCAGCCCACCAGCCTCAGGACCTGCCCAATGATCCACAGCGCGCAGCACGCCGCCTCCTACTACGCCGCCAGCAGCGCGCCACACCCCGACCACTCCTTCCTGCAAGGCGAGCACAGCGCCGACGTGTGTATCGTTGGCGGCGGCTACTCGGGCCTGAACACCGCCATCGAACTGGCCGAGCGCGGCTTTTCGGTCATCCTGCTGGAGGCGCGCAAGCTCGGTTGGGGCGCCAGCGGGCGCAATGGTGGGCAACTGATCCGTGGCGTCGGCCACGGCCTGGAGCAGTTCCTCCCGGTCATCGGCGAGGAAGGCGTGCGCAGCCTGAAACTGATGGGCCTGGAAGCCGTGCAGATCGTCCGCGAGCGTGTCGAAAGGCATGCCATCGCTTGCGACCTGACCTGGGGTTATTGCGACCTGGCCAACAAACCCGCCGAACTGCTGGGCTTTGCGGAGGATGCTGAAGAACTGCGCAGCCTTGGCTACGCACATGAACTGCGCCTGGTCGGCAAGGACGATATCCACAGCGTGGTCGGCGCCGACTGCTATGTCGGCGGGCTGGTCGACATGGGTTCCGGGCACCTGCACCCGCTCAACCTGGCCCTGGGGGAGGCTGCCGTGGCCAGCCGCCTGGGCGTGAAGCTGTTCGAGCAGTCCGAGGTCACACGCATCGACTACGGCCCGGAAGTACAGGTACACACCGCCCAAGGCCGGGTACGCGCCAAGACTCTGGTGCTGTGCTGCAACGCCTACCACAACGACCTCAACCGCGAACTGGGCGGCAAGGTGCTGCCAGCCGGCAGCTACATCATCGCCACCGAGCCGCTGGGCGAGGAACGTGCCCGTTCGCTGTTGCCGCAGAACATGGCGGTATGTGACCAGCGCGTGGCATTGGACTACTACCGCCTGTCCGCCGACCAGCGCCTGTTGTTCGGCGGTGCCTGCCACTATTCGGGCCGCGACCCTAAGGACATTGCCGCCTACATGCGGCCGAAGATGCTCAAAGTATTCCCGCAACTGGCCGACGTGCACATCGACTACCAGTGGGGCGGCATGATCGGCATCGGCGCCAACCGCCTGCCACAGGTTGGCCGCCTGGCCAGCCAGCCGAACGTGTATTACGCCCAGGCCTACTCCGGCCATGGGCTCAACGCCACCCACTTGGCTGCGCGCCTGCTCGGCGAAGCCATCAGCGGCCAGGAAAGCGGGCGGTTCGACCTGTTTGCCAAGGTGCCGCACATCACCTTCCCCGGCGGCAAGCACCTGCGCTCGCCGCTGCTGGCGCTGGGGATGCTGTGGCATCGCCTGAAAGAGCTGATCTGAGCCACCGCACCTGCCCTGTGGGAGCGGGCATGCCCGCGAACACCGGCGAAGCCGGTGCCAGCCACCGCGTCGCCTGTTTCGCGGCGGTTCGACGCCTCGACACGCCCGCTCCCACAGGGACTGTACAGTCTTCAAAAACCGGTATGAACTTCAGTCTTTCCAGAAGGGCTTACGCCCCTCGGCCCGGGCCTGCTCCCAGCTCAGCCCGATATCGCGCAACTCGTCATCAGTCAACTGCAGCAGCGCCCTGCGGGTGTGCCAGCGATGCAGCATCAGCCCCCAACGCCCCAACCCTTCCGGCGCGTTGAACACCTTGGCTTGCTGCCCGGCTTCCAGTTCCTTGGCCAACAGTTGCAAGCGCACATCGCTCATGCCACCCATCACCGCATCCTCTCGTTCAGTTGATACTGTGGAGAAAGCATGCGCGTCGACAGCACCGGCAATACAGATCCAATACAGCCTTATTATTCCCATACAGAATTGGCCGCAGGCCGACTGAATGCTGTATTTTCAGCGCAACTGTACCGGTCGCCACGCTATTACAGCGCAGGAGTATGCCGTGACCCTTTACCTGAACCTCGCCGAACTGCTCGGTGCCCGTATCGAACAGGGCCTCTACCGCCCCGGCCAGCGCCTGCCGTCAGTGCGCGCCCTGAGTGTGGAGCACGGGGTCAGCCTGAGCACCGTGCAGCAGGCCTACCGCATGCTGGAAGACAGCGGCATGGTCTCGCCCCGGCCCAAGTCCGGCTACTTCGTCAACGACCACCGCCACCTGCCAGCCCTGCCCGCCGTCAGCCGCCCGGCCCAGCGCCCGGTGGACATCTCGCAATGGGAGCAGGTGCTGGAACTGGTGCGCAGCACCCCACGCCAAGGCGTGATCCAGCTCGGCCGCGGCATGCCCGACATCGACAGCCCCACCCTCAAGCCACTGCTGCGCAGCCTCGCCCAGCTGAGCCGGCGGCAGGACATGCCCGGCCTGTACTACGACAACATCCACGGCAACCTGGCCCTGCGCGAACAGGTGGCCCGGCTGACGCTCGACTCCGGCTGCCGCCTGGGCCCGGCCGACCTGGTGATAACCACCGGCTGCCATGAGGCGCTGTCATGCAGCATTCGCGCGGTGTGCGAGCCGGGCGATATCGTCGCGGTCGACTCGCCCAGCTTCCACGGCGCCATGCAGACCCTCAAGGGCCTGGGCATGAAAGCCCTGGAGATCCCCACCGACCCGGTCACCGGCATCAGCCTGGAGGCGCTGGAGCTGGCCTTGGAGCAGTGGCCGATCAAGCTCATCCAGATCACCCCCAGCTGCAACAACCCGCTCGGCTACATCATGCCCGAGGCCCGCAAGAAGGCCCTGCTGAGCCTGGCACAGCGCTACGACGTGGCGATCCTCGAAGATGATGTATATGGCGACCTGGCCTACACCTACCCGCGCCCACGCACCCTCAAGTCGTTTGACGACGACGGCCGCGTGCTGCTTTGCAGTTCGTTCTCCAAGACCCTCGCCCCCGGTCTGCGGATAGGCTGGGTGGCACCCGGTCGTTACCTGGAGCGGGTGCTGCACATGAAATACATCAGCACCGGAAGCACGGCCAGCCAGCCACAGTTGGCCATTGCCGACTTCATCGCCGACGGGCACTACCAGCCCCACGTACGGCGCATGCGCAGCCAGTACCAGCGTGGCCGCGACCTGATGAGCGACTGGGTGACCCGCTACTTCCCGGCGGGCACCCGGGTCAGTCGACCGCAAGGTGGCTTCATGCTGTGGGTGGAATTACCCGAACATTTCGATACGCTGCGCCTGAACCGGGCTTTACTGGAGCAGGACGTGCAGGTTGCCGTGGGCAGTATTTTCTCGGCCTCGGGCAAGTTCCGCCACTGCCTGCGCATGAACTTCGCCGCACGGCCCACGCCGCAGATCGAAGCTGCCGTGCGCAGGGTTGGTGAAACCGCCCTTCGTCTACTGGAAGAAGAAAGCGCCGGCGCGTAACTTTGCGCCGCCCGCCACGGTCCAACCATTTAAGCCTTTGCTGCACAGGACGATCCACCCTTGAGACTCCAGCGAGCCCTGCCTCTGCTGCTGGTGCTACTGCTTGGTCTTGCCGGCTGTGCCAGCGTCGGCACGCCCCGCGAAACCAGCCAGGCGTTACCCGCCAACGACTCGGCCTTCGGCCGCTCGGTACTGCGCCAGGCCGCGCCGTACGACGGCCGCTCGGGCTTTCGCCTGCTGCCCAACAGCAACGAGGCGTTCCGCGCCCGTGCCGAACTGATCCGCAACGCCCAGGCGAGCATCGACCTGCAGTACTACATCGTCCACGATGGCCTCAGCACTCGTGCACTGGTTCATGAACTGCTGCGCGCCGCCGACCGTGGCGTGCGTGTGCGCATCCTGCTCGACGACACCACAAGCGATGGCCTGGACGTCATCATGGGCACCCTCGATGCCCACCCGAACATCCAGATACGCGTGTTCAACCCGCTACACCTGGGCCGCAGCACCGGCGTGACGCGCGCGGTGGGCCGCCTGTTCAACCTGTCGCGCCAGCATCGGCGCATGCACAACAAACTGTTCCTGGTGGACAACAGCATGGCCATCGTCGGCGGGCGCAACCTGGGCGATGAGTATTTCGATGCCGAACCCAACCTCAACTTCACCGACATCGACTTGCTGGGTGTCGGCCCGGTGGCCGAACAGCTCGGCCACAGTTTCGACCAATACTGGAACAGCGCCCTGAGCCGGCCGATTACCGACTTTCTCTGGCGCGACCCGGATGCCAGCGACCTGCGCGCCAGCCGCCACCGCCTGGAAATTTCACTGGCCGAAGCCAGGACCCAGCGCAAAGCCCTGTATGACCGCTTGATGGCCTACCAGTCGCAGCCGCGCCTGGATGTGTGGCGCAACGAACTGGTCTGGGCCCATGCCCAGGCGCTGTGGGATGCGCCGAGCAAGGTGCTGGCCGATGACGAACCGGACCCGCAACTGCTGCTGACCCAGCAACTGGCCCCTGACTTGAGCAAGGTGCAACACGAGCTGATCCTGGTATCGGCGTACTTCGTACCCGGCGAGTCCGGCCTGCTGTACCTGATCCACAGCGCAGACGCGGGTATCTCGGTCAAACTGCTGACCAACTCGCTGGAAGCCACCGACGTGCCGGCAGTGCATGGCGGCTATGCGCCGTATCGGCGGGCGCTGCTGGAGCATGGCGTGCAGCTGTACGAACTGCGCCGCCAACCCGGTGACCCCAGCGCCAGACACAGCTTGAGCTTCCATGGCAGCTCCGACTCGAGCCTGCACAGCAAGGCGATCGTGTTCGACCGGCGCAAGACCTTCATCGGCTCGTTCAACTTCGACCCACGTTCGGTGTTGTGGAATACCGAGGTCGGGGTGCTGGTGGACAGCCCGGAGCTGGCCGAGTACACCCGCGCGCTGGCGGTACAGGGCATGGCCCCGGCCTTGAGCTACCAGCCGACGCTGGTGGGTAACCAGATGGTGTGGGTGACCGAGGAAAATGGCAGGCGACGCATGCTCACGTCCGAGCCGGGCGGGATTTGGCGGCGGTTCAATGCCTGGATCAGCAAGGCGGTTGGCCTGGAGAAGATGTTGTAGCGGCGATTTTGGGGCTGCTTTGCAGCCCATCGCGACGCAAGGCCGCTCCTACATGGGATCGCGTATCTCCTGTAGGAGCGGCCTTGCGTCGCGATGGGCCGCATAGCGGCCCCAAAATCCATCAGGCAGAAGCCGGCTCAAACGCCCCGCGCCGCCGGGTCAACACCACCAACCCCGCAGCCCCCGCAGCCATCAGCAACGGCAACGCATGCCCGCTGATCCACTGGCTGCCGGCCCCGGCCAGCAGCGGCCCGAGCAGGCAGCCAATACCCCACAGCTGCGCCACATGGGCGTTGGCCCGCACCAGCGCATCATCCCGGTAGCGCTCACCAATCAGCACCAGCGACAAGGTGAACAAGCCCCCCGCACTGGCCCCGAACAGCACCCACAGTGGCCAGATCGCTGGTGTATGCAGCAGCACCGGGATCGCCAGGCTGGATACCAGAAGAGTGACCGCACAGCCAGTGAACAGAGCGCGCCGCGACATATGATCGGCCAGCGCACCGATGGGCAGCTGCAGCACCGCGTCGCCCACCACCACGGTACTGACCATGAAAAGGGCGATTTCGGTGTTGAAGCCCTGTTGCAGGCAATACACCGGCAGCAAGGTCAGGATCATTGCCTCGAACGAGGCAAACAGGGCAATGGCCCAGGCGATCACCGGCAAGCGCCGGCAGAAGGCGAACAGGTCGCCGAAGGTGACGCTGCAGGCCTCTGTGCTGGGTGCCCCGCCACGGCCCAGGAGAATCAGCGGCGCCACCAGCAGCAGGCCGGTAGCGGCCCAGAAGCCGAAGTCGTCATCCGAGCCAAGAAAGCCCAGCACCAGCGGCCCGGCCAGCTGGCTTAGGGCATAGCTGCTGCCGTACAGCGCCACCAGGCGGCCACGCCATTGCTCGACTACCAGCTGATTGATCCAGCTTTCACCCAGTATGAACACCACGGTCAGCGACATACCGATCAGCAACCGCAGCAGCAGCCACAGCGGGTAACTGGGCAGCAGTGCGACCAGGCCAATCGACAGCGCCCCGCCCCACAGGCACAGGCGCATGGCTGAGGGCACACCGACCCAGCCGGCCAGGCGGCTGGCCAGGCTGGCACCTACCAGCACGCCCAGCGCCGGCATCGCGGCCATCACACCGATGGCGAAGCTGCCGTAGCCCCAGGCCTCCAGGCGCAGGGATACCAGCGGCATGCTCACGCCGAGTGCCAGCCCGACGCTTAGCACCGATGCCAGTACGGCGAAGTAGGTACCCCAACGCATCCTTGACCTCTTGAGTTCTTGGGGCTGCTTTGCAGCCCATTCGCGGCACAAGGCCGCTCCTACAGGGAAACGCATACCCCTGTAGGAGCGGCCTTGTGCCGCGAATGGGCCGCGAAGCGGCCCCACGGGATTACAACTTGATCCAGGTCGCCTTCAGCTCGGTGTACTTCTCCAGCGCATGCAGCGACTTGTCACGGCCGTTGCCCGACTGCTTGAAGCCACCGAACGGCGCGGTCATGTCGCCGCCGTCGTACTGGTTGACCCAGACGCTGCCAGCGCGCACGGCGCGGGCGGTCTTGTGGGCCTTGGAGATGTCCGAAGTCCAGATGCCAGCGGCCAGGCCATACGGCGTGTCGTTAGCAATGGCGACGGCTTCTTCGGCGGTATCGAAGGCGATCACCGACAGCACCGGGCCGAAGATTTCTTCCTGGGCGATCTTCATGGCGTTGGTCACGCCGTCGAAGATGGTCGGCTCGACATAAGTGCCACCGGTTTCTTCCAGGGTGCGCTTGCCGCCAGCCAGCAGCTTGGCGCCGTCCTTGTGGCCAGCCTCGATGTACGACAGCACGGTGTTCATCTGCTGGGTGTCGACCAGGGCACCGACGGTGGTCTGTGGGTCCAGCGGGTTGCCTGGCTTCCAGCCTTTCAGGGCCTCGACCACCATCGGCAGGAACTTGTCCTTGATCGAACGCTCGACCAGCAGGCGCGAGCCGGCGGTGCACACTTCGCCCTGGTTGAAGGCGATGGCGCTGGCGGCAGCTTCGGCGGCAGCTTGCAGGTCCGGAGCGTCAGCGAAGACGATGTTCGGGCTCTTGCCGCCGGCTTCCAGCCAGATGCGCTTCATGTTCGATTCGCCCGCGTAAACCATCAGCTGCTTGGCGATCTTGGTCGAACCGGTGAATACCAGGGTGTCGACGTCCATGTGCAGGGCCAGGGCCTTACCCACGGTGTGGCCGTAGCCTGGCAGCACGTTCAGCACGCCAGCCGGGATACCGGCTTCGATGGCCAGCTGGGCGATGCGAATGGCCGTCAGCGGCGACTTTTCGGACGGCTTGAGCACTACCGAGTTACCGGTGGCCAAGGCCGGGCCGAGCTTCCAGCAGGCCATCAGCAGCGGGAAGTTCCACGGTACGATGGCACCGACCACACCCACCGCTTCGCGGGTGACCAGGCCGAGCTGGTCATGCGGGGTCGGGGCGACTTCGTCGTAGACCTTGTCGATGGCTTCGGCAGTCCAGTGGATGGCATTGGCCGCGCCAGGTACGTCGATGCTGGAGGAGTCGCCGATCGGCTTGCCCATGTCCAGGGTTTCCAGCAGCGCCAGCTCTTCGACGTTCTTGCGCAGCAGGTCGGCGAAGCGGATCAGCTTGGCCTTGCGCTTGGCCGGGGCCAGCTGCGACCACACGCCGGAGTTGAAGGTGGCACGGGCGTTTTCCACAGCGCGGTTGGCATCGGCCAGATCGCAGCTGGCAACCTTGGCCAGGAAGCGTCCGTCGACCGGGCTCAGGCACTCGAAGGTTTCACCAGATGCGGCATCGGTGTATTCGCCGTTGATGAAGGCACGGCCTTCGATCTTCAGTTGCTGGGCACGTTGTTCCCAGTCCGCACGAGTCAGGGTGGTCATACGAAACTCCTCCTCTTGTTTAGGTGCAACGCCGCACTGAGGACTCACAGGCGTTGTCAGAATTCTGCCCCAGCGTCGAGGGCATTTTGGCTACCGACACCCTAAACCAGCCGGTGTAAACTATCAATATATTTGACACGAAAGGCTCAAAAGCCTACTCATGTGCATTTTATTAAACAACAACAGGAGCCGAACCATGAGTATCGACAGCATAATCGACTTCGCGCAGGTCATTACCGAGGCCGAACGCTACCGCCCGGCGGCGGAAAAAATCCTCAAGGGCGAGCCAGACCAGGCGGTCTACAATCATTATTCCAGCCCGTGCGGGCAGTTTGCCGCGGGCGTGTGGGAAGGCGAGGTCGGGCAGTGGACGGTGAACTACACGGAGCATGAGTACTGCGAGATCGTCCAGGGCGTTTCGGTGCTGCGTGACCAGGACGGCGGAGCCAAGACCCTTCGCGCCGGTGACCGGTTTGTCATCCCGGCCGGCTTCAAGGGCACCTGGGAGGTGCTGGAGCCTTGCCGCAAGATCTATGTGATGTTCGAGCAGAAATGATCTGAGGCCCGAACAGGCATAAAAAAACCCGCATCCTTTCGGAGGCGGGTTTTTTCAGGTCGCCGATCAATTACTTGATCTTGGCTTCCTTGTACACCACGTGCTTGCGAACAACCGGATCGTATTTCTTGATCTCGATTTTGTCCGGAGTGGTGCGCTTGTTCTTGTCGGTGGTGTAGAAGTGGCCAGTGCCAGCACTCGAAACCAGACGGATCAATTCACGCATGACGTTCTCCTTAGAACTTTTCGCCGCGAGCGCGCAGCTCGGCCAGCACTACGTCGATACCACGCTTGTCAATAACGCGCATGCCTTTGGCAGATACGCGCAGACGCACGAAACGCTTCTCGGATTCAACCCAGAAACGGTGGTGCTGCAGGTTCGGCAGGAAACGACGACGGGTTTTGTTGTTTGCGTGGGAAATGTTGTTCCCGGTTACTGGACCCTTACCAGTAACTTGACAGACTCTCGACATGACTCAGCCCTCTAAAACCACATGCCCAACCCGGCATGGGTTGGCCGCTTAATCTCTCAGTCTTTGGCGCCTGGGCGCCGTGATTCTGGAGGTCTTATCGGCCGCATTCGCTGATGCGACAGGCCGAGCCCCTAGAAAAGAGCGCTGCTTTATACCAGAAAGACTCGGCCGCAACAACATTAGATGAATATTGACACGAGCCCCGACGCGCCGGGCCAGCATAGCGGCAGGCCCCGCCAGCCGTCGACCGCTCGTCGCCAATTTTGTAAAAAAGGGTGTGGTCATTTCCCGACGAGCACACTAGGGTAGGCCTTTTCCAGACTGCACTGGCAGATGGGCCACTGATAGCCAAGGAGCCACTATGCGTGCCGCCGCCCTTTCCTTATTGTTCAACTCCTTGTTCGCCGCAGGCGCCCTGATCGCCGCCAGCGTTGCCCAGGCCGCCCCGCTGAGCGTCTGCAGCGAGGCCAGCCCCGAAGGCTTCGACGTGGTGCAGTACAACTCACTGACCACCACCAACGCCACAGCCGATGTGCTGATGAACCGCCTGGTGGAGTTCGACGCGGCGCAAGGCAAGGTGGTGCCGAGCCTGGCGGCCAGCTGGACGGTATCGGCCGACGGCCTGATCTACGACTTCACCCTGCGCGATGATGTGAACTTCCACACCACCGCCTACTTCAAGCCAAGCCGCCCACTGAACGCCGACGATGTGCTGTTCAGCTTCCAGCGCATGCTCTACCCCGCCCATGCCTGGCACAAGACCGCGCCGGGCGGCTACCCGCATGCCCAGTCGCTGCAACTAGGCAGCCTGATCAAGGCGATCGAGGCACCCGCGCCAAACACCGTGCGCTTCACCCTCAACCACCCGGACGCCACGTTCCTGGCCACGTTGAGCATGGGCTTCGCATCGATCTACTCCGCCGAGTACGCGGACAAACTGCTCAAGGCCGGCACGCCGGAGAAGCTCAACAGCCAGCCGATCGGCACCGGGCCGTTCATCTTCCAGCGCTTCCAGAAGGACGCCGTAGTACGCTATCGCGCCAACCCTGACTACTTCGCCGGCAAGCCGGCGGTCGACCCGCTGATCTTCGCCATCACCACCGATGCCAACGTGCGCCTGCAGAAGCTCAAGCGCGGCGAGTGCCAGGTCGCGTTGTCGCCCAAGCCGCTGGACATTGCCGAAGCTGGCAAGGACGGCAACCTCAAGGTGGCCACCACCCCGGCGTTCATGACCGCCTTCGTCGCCATCAACAGCCAGCACCCGCCGCTGGACAAGCCGGAGGTGCGTCAGGCCATCAACTTGGCCTTCGACAAGCAGGCCTACCTCAAGGCCGTGTTCGAAGACTCCGCGGTGGCCGCCAACGGCCCCTACCCGCCCAATACCTGGAGCTACGCCAAGGACCTGCCCGGCTACCCGCTGGACCTGAAGAAAGCCAAGGCCCTGCTGACCAAGGCCGGCCTGGCCGAGGGCTTCAGCACCACGATCTGGACCCGCCCGTCGGGCAGCCTGCTCAACCCTAACCCCAGCCTCGGTGCGCAGATGCTGCAGGCCGACCTGGCCAAGATTGGCGTCAAGGCAGAGATCCGCGTGATCGAGTGGGGCGAGCTGATCCGCCGCGCCAAGGCGGGCGAGCATGACCTGCTGTTCATGGGCTGGGCGGGCGACAACGGCGACCCGGACAACTTCCTCAGCCCGCAGTTTTCCTGCGCCGCGGTGAAGTCGGGGACCAACTTCGCACGCTTCTGCGACAGCCGCCTGGACCAGTTGATCAGCGCCGGGCGCACCACCAACGACCAGAGTGTGCGCAGCCGGCTTTACCAGCAGGCACAGACGCTGATCCAGCAACAGGCGCTGTGGGTGCCGCTGGCGCACCCGACAGCGGCGACGCTGCTGCGCCAGGGGGTCGAGGGGTACCAGGTGAGCCCGTTCGGGCGGTTGGATTTCAGCAAGGTATCAGTGAACAAATAAGCCTGCACCGGCCTCTTCGCGGGCTTGCCCGCAGGGACCTCGCCAACTTTCAACATGGCACTATTCCTGTAGGAGCGGGTTTACCCGCGAAAAGGCCGGGACAGACAGCACAAGTGCCTAAGCCACAATCCACCCATGCTCGACCATCGACAGCGGCTCCCCGTCACCGATGATGATGTGATCCAGCACCCGCACATCGATCAACGCCAGCCCCCGCTTCAACGACAGGGTCAAATGCACATCATCCTGGCTCGGCTCGTTGTTGCCTGAAGGATGGTTGTGGCACAGGATCAACGCCGCCGCGTTGTGCAGCAGTGCCCGCCGCACTACCTCCCGCGGGTAAACACTCGCCCGGTCTATCGTGCCCCTGAACAGGATCTCGAACGCCAACGGCCGGTGCTTGGTATCCAGAAACAGGCAACCGAATACTTCACTGATCTCATGGCGCAGCATGGCCTTGAGATAACGCCGCACCGCCGCTGGGCTTTCGAGAGCCGCTGCGCGCTCGATGTCCTCATCCAGATAACGCCGGCCAATTTCCAAAAGCACCTGCAACTGTGCGTATTTCACAGCGCCAATGCCCGGCTCGCGAAGCACTGCTGCGCGATCGGCCTCGAGAAACTGCCTGAGCCCACCAAAACGCCCCAGCAGCCCCCGCGCAAGGTCCAGCACATTCCGCCCGGCAACCCCCGACCCTAACAGCACGGCGAGCAGTTCGGCATCCGACAGCGCTGCCGCCCCGCGCTGCAGCAACTTCTCCCTCGGCCGCTCTTCAGCCGGCCACTCCCTGATATTCATCCCGCTCCTCTGCCCTTGCTGCGGCCCATTTCGGCCCTGTGTTAATCTATTTCGCCTCGTACATGCGACGTTCCGCCGCAGGCATTTTCAAACGTCGTCGCCCGCTCTCACTGGAAAAAGGCAAGCCTATGCAGCGGCTGTATCGCAAGCGCATCGTTCTCGGCGTGGGTGGCGGCATTGCCGCCTACAAAAGCGCCGAACTGATTCGCCGACTCCTGGAGCACGGCGCGCAGGTGCGCGTCGTCATGACCCGTGGTGGTGCAGAGTTCATCACCCCGCTAACCCTGCAAGCGCTGTCAGGCCACCCGGTGCACATGGACCTGCTCGACCCTGCCGCCGAAGCGGCCATGGGCCACATCGAACTGGCCAAGTGGGCTGACCTGGTGCTGATCGCCCCGGCCACCGCCGACCTCATGGCGCGCATGGCCCAAGGCATGGCCGACGACCTGCTGACCACCTTGGTACTGGCTACCGATGCCACTGTCGCCGTGGCCCCGGCCATGAACCAGGCCATGTGGCGCGACCCGGCCACCCAGGCCAACCTCGAACTGCTCAAGAGCCGGGGCATCCAGGTGTTCGGCCCAGCGTCCGGCAGCCAGGCCTGTGGCGACGTCGGCCTGGGCCGCATGCTCGAAGCCACCGACCTGGCCTGGTGTGCCGCGGAAAGCTTCAAGCGCCAGGCCCTGACCGGCAAGCACGTGCTGATCACTGCCGGCCCGACCCAGGAAAACATCGACCCGGTGCGCTACATCACCAATCATAGCTCCGGCAAGATGGGCTTCGCCTTGGCTGAAGCCGCCGCCGAAGCCGGGGCTCGGGTCACCCTCGTCACCGGCCCGGTGCACCTGCCGACCCCCGACCGGGTCAGCCGTATCGACGTGGTCAGCGCGCGGGACATGCTCGCGGCCTGTGAAGCGGCCATGCCATACGACCTGTTCATTGCCTCTGCGGCGGTAGCGGACTACCGCCCGGAAGTCGTTGCCACGCAAAAACTGAAGAAAGATCCTACGACCGGCGACGGCATGCTGCTGCAGATGGTGCGCAATCCCGATATCCTTGCCACCATCGCTGGCCGCGCCGACCGCCCGTTCAGCGTCGGTTTCGCCGCCGAGACCGAGCACTTGCTCGATTACGCCACGCGCAAGCTAAAGGACAAGAACCTCGACCTGATCGTCGCCAATGATGTGGCCAACCCCAGCATCGGCTTCAACAGCGAGGAAAACGCCTTGACCGTGATCGACCGCCAGCAGCACCAGACCCTCTTCGCGCAGACCAGCAAGGGCAAGATTGCCCGGCAACTGGTCGCCTTCATCGCCGAACGACTCAATCAGGTTCAATAAGTTACATGCACGCTCTTCAAGCCAAGATCCTCGACCCACGCCTGGGCACCGAATTCCCCCTGCCGCAGTACGCCACCCCCGGCTCCGCCGGCCTGGACCTGCGCGCCCTGCTCAAGGAAGACACCGTCCTCGAGCCAGGCCAGACCCTGCTGATCCCCACCGGCCTGTCGATCTACATCGGCGACCCTGGCCTGGCGGCGGTGATCTTGCCGCGCTCGGGCCTGGGCCATAAGCACGGCATCGTGCTGGGCAACCTGGTCGGGCTGATCGACTCGGACTACCAGGGCGAGTTGATGGTGTCGTGCTGGAACCGCGGCAACACACCGTTCACCATCGCCGTTGGCGAGCGCATTGCCCAGCTGGTGCTGGTACCGGTGGTACAGGCCCATTTCGACATCGTCGAAGCGTTCGATGAAAGCCAGCGCGGCGCTGGCGGCTTCGGCCATTCCGGCAGCCACTGAGCCGAGAAATGACCGTTCAGGCCAAGGATGGCGAACTCTCTGGCGAAACCACCGTCCAAGCGTTCAGTTTGCGCCTGCCCAGAAAGCCTTTGACTAATGGAGCTTCCAGAGATGAACGACATGGCCCACCTGGTCCCCGCCGCACTGCCAGACAGCATTTTCCGCGCGTATGACATTCGCGGCGTGGTCGGCAAAACCCTTCACGCCGAAACCGCCTACTGGATCGGCCGCGCCATCGGCGCGCAGAGCCTGGCCCAGGGCGAACCGCAGGTTTCGGTCGGCCGCGATGGCCGCCTGTCCGGCCCGATGCTGGTCGAACAGCTGATCAAGGGCCTGGTCGATGCCGGCTGCCAGGTCAGCGACGTCGGTCTGGTGCCCACCCCCGCCCTGTATTACGCAGCCAACGTGCTGGCCGGCAAGTCCGGCGTGATGCTGACCGGTAGCCACAACCCGTCTGACTACAACGGCTTCAAGATCGTCATCGCTGGCGATACCCTGGCCAACGAACAGATCCAGGCCCTGCTGACCCGATTGAAAACCAACGACCTGACCCTCGCCGAAGGCCGCGTGGAAAAGGTCGAGATCCTTGACCGCTACTTCCAGCAGATCGTCGAGGACGTGAAGCTGGCCAAGAAGCTCAAGGTGGTCGTGGACTGCGGCAACGGTGCCGCCGGCGTGGTCGCGCCGCAACTGATCGAAGCCCTGGGCTGCGAAGTGATCCCGCTGTTCTGCGAAGTCGACGGCAACTTCCCCAACCACCACCCGGACCCGGGCAAGCCGGAGAACCTCGAAGACCTGATCGCCAAGGTCAAGGAAACCGGTGCCGACATCGGCCTGGCCTTCGACGGTGACGGCGACCGCGTCGGCGTGGTGACCAACACCGGCAGCATCGTCTACCCCGATCGCCTGCTGATGCTGTTTGCCCAGGACGTACTGTCGCGCAACCCGGGTGCCGAGATCATTTTCGACGTGAAGTGCACCCGTCGCCTGACCCCGCTGATCGAGCAGCACGGCGGCCGCGCACTGATGTGGAAGACCGGCCACTCGCTGATCAAGAAGAAAATGAAGCAGACCGGCTCGCTGCTGGCCGGCGAGATGAGCGGTCACATCTTCATCAAGGAACGCTGGTACGGTTTCGACGACGGCATCTACAGCGCCGCGCGCCTGCTGGAGATCCTCAGCAAGGCCGGGAAGAGTGCCGAAAACCTGTTCGCCGCGTTCCCGAACGATATTTCCACGCCGGAAATCAATATTGATGTGACCGACGAGGGTAAATTCAGCATCATTGATGCACTGCAACGCGACGCCGACTGGGGCGAAGCCAACCTGACCACCATCGACGGTGTGCGGGTGGACTACGCCCACGGCTGGGGCCTGGTTCGCGCCTCCAACACCACCCCGGTGCTGGTGCTGCGCTTCGAGGCTGACAGCGACGCCGAATTGCAACGTATCAAGGATGTTTTCCGTACCCAGTTGCTGCGGGTTGAGCCTGAGCTGCAACTGCCGTTCTGACCGACTATCTGTTCCTTACAGGAGCCCTGCATGACCCTCGATCGCGATGCCGCTTCCCATGTAGCCGAGGTTTTGTCCGAAGCACTGCCTTACATCCGCCGCTTTGTCGGCAAGACCCTGGTGATCAAGTACGGCGGCAACGCGATGGAGAGCGAGGAGCTCAAGACCGGCTTCGCCCGTGACATCGTGCTGATGAAGGCTGTGGGCATCAACCCGGTGGTGGTCCACGGTGGTGGCCCGCAGATCGGCGACCTGCTCAAGCGCCTGTCGATCGAAAGCCACTTCATCGACGGCATGCGCGTCACCGACTCGGCGACCATGGACGTGGTGGAGATGGTGCTGGGTGGCCAGGTCAACAAGGACATCGTCAACCTGATCAACCGCCACGGCGGCAGCGCCATCGGCCTGACCGGCAAGGACGCGGAGCTGATCCGCGCCCGCAAGCTGACCGTCAGCCGCCAGACGCCCGAGATGACCACCCCGGAAATCATCGACATCGGCCACGTGGGCGAAGTGGTGAGTGTGAACACCGACCTGCTGAACATGCTGGTGAAGGGCGACTTCATCCCGGTGATCGCGCCGATCGGCGTGGGTGCCAACGGTGAGTCGTACAACATCAACGCCGACCTGGTGGCGGGCAAGGTAGCCGAGGCGCTGAAGGCCGAGAAGCTGATGCTGCTGACCAACATTGCCGGCCTGATGGACAAGCAGGGCGAGGTACTGACCGGCCTGACCACCGAGCAGGTCAATGAACTGATCGCCGACGGCACCATCTACGGCGGCATGCTGCCGAAGATCAAGTGCGCGCTGGATGCCGTGCAGGGCGGTGTGAATAGCTCCCACATCATCGACGGCCGCGTGCCGAATGCGGTGCTGCTGGAGATCTTCACCGACAGCGGCGTGGGTACCCTGATTACCAACCGCAAGCAGCGCTGATTGGTTGGTTAGCCTGCACTGGCCCTATCGCCGGCAAGCCAGCTCCCACAGAGATCCCACAAGATATGAAACCTGTGGGGTATTTGTGGGAGCGGGCATGCCCGCGAAGAGGCCGGAACAGGCGACACAAAAAAAGGCGACCTTCACAAGAAGGTCGCCTTTTTCATTTCCAGGCCCGAATCAGATACCGTACTGCGCCCGGTAAGCCTCGACCGCCGGCAGATGCTGCTTCAGCTGCGGGTCATCGGCCAGGAACTCCAGCACCTGGGTCAGCGAAACGATGCTGACCACCGGAATACCGAAGTCGCGTTCCACTTCCTGGATCGCCGACAGCTCGCCATTGCCACGCTCTTCGCGGTTCAGCGCGATCAGCACGCCAGCGGCCTTGGCCTGCTGGGCATTGATGATTTGCATGACCTCACGAATGGCGGTACCGGCGGTGATCACGTCGTCGATGATCAGTACGTCACCGGCCAGCGGTGCACCGACCAGGCTGCCACCTTCACCGTGGTCCTTGGCTTCCTTGCGGTTGAAGCACCATGGCACATCGAGCTGATGCTGATCGGCAAGGGCCACGGCAGTTGTCGCTGCGAGCGGGATACCCTTGTAGGCCGGGCCGAACAGCACATCGAACGGGATCTTGCTGTCGACGATGGCTGCGGCATAGCAACGGCCCAGTTCGGCCAGGGCGGAACCGGTGTTGAACAGGCCGGCATTGAAGAAATACGGGCTGGTACGCCCCGATTTCAGGGTGAATTCACCGAAACGCAGTACCCCGCGATCGATGGCAAAACGGATGAAGTCGCGCTGATACGGCTGCATGGATAGTCCCGGACACCACGGATTTAGCTAAATGGGTTGAGCTCGGGTATCATACACGCACGAGATTTTTGGGGCCATTTATGCGGATCATCAGTGTGAACGTAAATGGCATTCAGGCTGCGGCCGAGCGTGGTTTGCTCAGCTGGCTGCAAGCCCAGAATGCCGACGTCATCTGCCTTCAGGATACCCGCGCCTCGGCCTTTGAACTCGATGACCCAGCTTTCCAGCTCGATGGCTATTTCCTTTATGCCTGCGACGCGGAGGTGCCTGCCCAAGGTGGTGTGGCCCTGTATTCGCGCATGCAGCCCAAGGCAGTCATCACCGGCCTGGGCTTCGAGACAGCCGACCGCTACGGGCGTTACCTGCAAGCAGATTTCGACAAAGTCAGTATTGCCAGCCTGCTGCTGCCTTCGGGTATGAACGGCGACGAAGACTTGAACCAGAAGTTCAAGTTGATGGACGACTTCGCCAAGTACCTGGACAAACAGCGTCGCAAGCGTCGCGAATACATCTACTGCGGCTCGTTCTACGTGGCGCAGCAGAAGCTCGACATCAAGAACTGGCGTGACAGCCAGCAGTCGCCGGGCTTCCTGGCGCCGGAGCGTGCCTGGATGGATGCGATCACCGGCGAGATGGGTTACGTCGACGCCCTGCGCGAAGTCAGCCGTGAAGGCGACCAGTACAGCTGGTGGCCGGACAACGAGCAGGCCGAGATGCTCAACCTGGGCTACCGGTTCGACTACCAGATCCTCACTCCAGGGCTGCGCCGCTTCGTGCGCAATGCCCGCCTGCCGCGTCAGCCGCGCTTCTCCCAGCATGCGCCGCTGATCGTCGACTATGACTGGACGTTGACCATCTGAAGGCATGGGGCCGCTTTGCGGCCCTATCGCGACACAAGGCCGCTCCCACAGGGGAATGCATATCCCTTGTAGGAGCGGCCTTGTGTCGCGATAGGGCTGCAAAGCAGCCCCAGCATTATTTGATCGGCCGCCAGATCATCGGGTAGCGATACGGCTTGCCCTCATTCGCCCGCACAGCCGCAATGATGATCAGGATCATCACCGCGACCATCAGCATGGCGAACAGCACCAGCCCGATGAACACGAACATCAGCAGGAAGCAGATGAACCCGGCAATGGTCACGCTGATCTGAAAATTCAGCGCCTCTTTGCCCTGGGCGTCGATGAAAGGGTCTTGCTCGCGCTTGAGGTGCCAAAGCACCAGCGGGCCCAGCAAGTGCCCGAGCGGCACCACCAGGCCCAGCAGCGCGGAGAGGTGGCAGAACATCGCCCACTGCCGGATTTCGGCATTGGGCGGGGTGATCGACAGGTTCGATTCGCTCATGCCCCGCACCTCCCTGGCTGGGTTCAGTCGGCCAGTGCCGCCTGCTGCAGTTCGAAGATCTCGCTCATGCCCTTCTGCGCCAGGGCGAGCATGGCGTTGAAGTCTTCAGGCTGGAACGGCGCACCTTCGGCAGTACCCTGCACTTCGATGAAACCACCGGCGCTGGTCATGACCACGTTCAGGTCGGTTTCGGCGGCGGAGTCTTCCAGGTAGTCCAGGTCGAGCACCGCTTCGCCCTGATACATGCCCACCGACACTGCGGCGATCATGTGCTTGAGCGGGTTGCCGGCTTTCAGGCCACCGCGCTTCTTGATCACCGCCAAGGCATCGCACAGAGCGACCATTGCACCGGTGATGGACGCGGTACGGGTGCCACCATCGGCCTGGATCACGTCGCAGTCGAGGTACAGGGTGATATCACCGAGCTTGCTCATGTCCAGCGCGGCGCGCAGCGAACGGCCGATCAGACGCTGGATTTCCAGCGTGCGGCCACCCTGCTTGCCACGGCTGGCTTCACGCTGGTTACGCTCGCCGGTGGAGCGCGGCAGCATGCCGTACTCGGCAGTCAGCCAGCCTTGGCCCTGGCCTTTGAGAAAGCGCGGCACACCGTTTTCCACGCTGACCGTGCAGATGACCTTGGTGTCACCGAACTCGACCAGTACCGACCCTTCGGCGTGCTTGGTGTAGTTGCGGGTAATGCGGATCGAGCGGAGCTGATCGGCGGCGCGACCACTTGGACGTTTCATCTGGGATACCTGTACTGGGACTTTGAATCTGCCGAGCATTATAGAGCCCATGGCCCGGGGAAGACATGCCTATTGTCGCGCCCGGCACAGCCCGTCGCCTTTTCCTACCGGCCAGGCCACCCGTCGGTAACATGGGTGGATTGGGCGCCGAGGCCCCACTGCGCTACAATCCTGCGCCTTGCAGCCGAGAGGCTCCCACCGTTCATTCATATACGCGAGGTACTCCCCATGGTGCACAGCATGACCGCTTTTGCTCGTGTCGAGCGCGCCGGCAGCCAAGGCACCCTGGTCTGGGAGCTGCGTTCGGTCAACCACCGTTACCTGGAGCCGCACCTGCGCCTGCCCGAGGCCCTGCGCGACCTCGAAGGCGCCGTGCGTGAAGGGCTGCGCCAAGGCCTGTCGCGGGGCAAGGTAGAATGCACCTTGCGCCTCAACGAAGACAGCAACGGCAAACCGCTGAAGGTGGACCGCGAGCGCGCCGCGCAGCTGGTTGCCGCCGCCGAGGAAGTGGCCGGCCTGATCAAGCAGCCGGCACCACTGAACCCGCTGGAGGTGCTGTCCTGGCCAGGCGTGTTGGTGGCCGACGCCAACGATCCGCAGGCATTGAATACCGAAGCCATGGCGTTGTTCGATGAGGCGCTGGCCGAGCTCAAGGCCGGGCGTCAGCGTGAAGGCCTGGAACTGGCCCGGCTGATCAACGAACGCCTGGACAACATGGCCAGCGAAGTCACCACCCTGCGCGCCCTGGTGCCGCAGATGCTGGCAGCACAGCGGCAGAAGATCCTCGACCGCTTCGGCGATATGCAGGCCGAACTCGACCCGCAACGTCTGGAGCAGGAGATGGTGCTACTGGCCCAGAAGAGCGACGTGGCCGAGGAGCTCGACCGCCTCAGCACCCACGTCACCGAAGTACGCCGGGTGCTCAAGGGTGGCGGTGCCGCCGGCCGGCGCCTGGACTTCCTGATGCAGGAACTCAACCGCGAGGCCAATACCCTCGGCTCCAAGGCCTTCGACCCACGCAGCACGCAAGCGGCGGTCAACCTGAAGGTATTGATCGAACAGATGCGTGAACAAGTACAGAACATCGAGTAAGGCCACCCCGACCATGAAGCACAGCAGCGGCACTCTCTACATCGTTTCGGCCCCTTCGGGCGCCGGCAAGACCAGCCTGGTCACCGCCCTTACCCAGGACGACTCGCAAATCCGCGTCTCGGTCTCGCACACCACCCGCGCCATGCGCCCGGGCGAGCAGCACGGGGTGAACTACCACTTCGTCGTCCACGAGGAATTCAAGGCTCTGATCGACCAAGGCGACTTCCTGGAGCATGCCGAGGTGTTCGGCAACTTCTACGGCACCTCGCGCAGCGCCATGCAGCAGACCCTGAACCAGGGTTACGACCTGATCCTGGAAATCGACTGGCAAGGCGCCCAGCAGGTACGCAAGCTGATGCCGCAGGCTTTGTCGGTGTTCATCCTGCCACCAAGCCAGCAGGCACTGCGCGAGCGCCTGGACGGCCGCGGGCAGGACAGCGAAGAAATCATCGCCGGGCGCATGAAGGAAGCGGTCAGCGAGATGGTGCACTACGACGAGTATGACTACGTGATCATCAACGATGACTTCGACGAGGCGCTGGAAGACTTGAAGGCAGTGTTCCGCTCGAACCGCCTGCTGCTGAACAAGCAGCAACAGCGCAACAGCGGGCTTCTGAAAGAACTGCTCTCCTGAAAGACCGCATGGGGCTGCTTTGCAGCCCATTCGCAGCACAAGGCTGCTCCTACAATGGCGCAATGTACGCCATCGATGTAGGAGCAGCCTTGTGCTGCGAATGGGGCGCGAAGCGCCCCCAGCCTTATTCCTGCAATGGCAAGGTAGCCTGCTGACGCAGGGTAGCCCCCAGGAAGTACGCCGGCGCGCGCAGCCGCGACAGCATCATCAGCACGATCCCCAGCACCGAGATGATCGCGGCGATCACGAACACCAGCCCCAGCCCGCCCACATGCGAGCCGCTGCCGAAGTCCGGCGAGGCGCTGTCGATGGCGGTACGCACGAAGATAACCGACAAGATCACCCCACCCACCAGCGGGCACAAGCCGCGCATCAGGAAGTGGCGCAGGCTGTCGAACAGGCTGTGGCGGAAGTACCAGACACAGGCGAAGGCCGTCAGCGAATAGTAGAAGCAGATCATCATGCCCAGTGCAGTGATGGTATCCGCCAACACGTTCTCGCTCAGGGTGCGCATGGTCACGTAGAACAGGCCCGCGGCCACGCCGGCGCAGATGGTGGCGTAACGCGGGGTCTGCGAACGTGGGCAGACGCTGGCGAACTTCTGCGGCACCGCACCGTAGTAACCCATGGCCAACAGTGTGCGCGCCGGCGACACGAAGGTCGACTGCAGCGACGCCGCGGTACTGGCCAGCACGGCGATGGACATCAGGATCGCCAGCGGCCCCATGACCGGGCCGGCCAGGTGAGCGAAGACGTTTTCCTGGATGCGCGGGTTGTTCAGGCCCAGGCCCTGTTCGCTGATACCAGCAAACTGCAGGGTGGCAATGGCGGTGAACAGGTACAGGCCGAGGATCAGCAGCACGGTCCAGGTGGCCGCCTTGCCCGGCACCTCGTCGCTGCCGACCGATTCCTCGCTGACAGTCAGGCACACGTCCCAGCCCCAGAAGATGAAGATCGACAGAGACAGCCCGGCGGCAAAGGCCGAGAAAGATTCGACGCCGAACGGGTTGAACCAGGCGAAATCGAATTCCAGCGGTGGCGGCGCTGTGGTTTCGCCGAAAGCGGCAAAGGCAAAGCCGATCAGCACCAGCAACTGCAGGGCCACCAGGCCATATTGCACCGTCATGGTGGTGGTCATGCCACGGCAGCAGATCCACACCGCCAGGGCGATGAACACGCAACAGGTGGTTATGTTGATGAGCAGGTTGTCGGCCAATGCCGCCAGTTCATGCTTGCCGGTAATCTGACCAAGGAACAGATAGAAGAAGTCGACCGCCACCCCTGCCAGGTTCGACAACACGATGGTGGTGGCGACCACCAGGCCCCAGCCACCGATCCAGCCGATCATCGGACCGAAGGCACGCGCCGACCAGGTAAACGAAGTACCACTGTCCGGCTCCGCCGAGTTCAGTTCGCGGTAGCCCAAGGCTACCAACAGCATCGGCAGGAAGCCGACGATGAATACCGCAGGCAGGTGCGCGCCCACTTCACGCACGGTCGGGCCAAGGGCGCCGGTCAGGGTGTAGACCGGGGCGATGGTGGAAATGCCTAGCACCACGCTGGCCAGCAAGCCCAGCCGGCCGGTGGCCAGCCCCTTGCTGCGCTGGGTGTTGCCCGCGTCGGCCGCCACATCGGGTGGGCGGCCGGCTTCTGTGTAATTGCTCATGAGTATTTGCCGTAAATTTTGGAATTGTTTTCACAGGCCTTGCGTACAAGGCCCGCTTTCACTCATTGAAAGCTTGCTGCCGGGAACAAGTCATCCGAGACCTTCGGGTGACGTCAGAGTGCCTCCTGCCGTGCGCCCTCCCGTGTTGCATAGGCAAAACAGGCCTCGCGAAACGCCTGGAACAGGCGCAACGAGACCGGGTTTTCGGTAAATCGCCACTCCGGGTGCCATTGCACGCCGAGCACAAAGCCCGGCGCGGCAGGCATGGACACCGCTTCGATCAGGCCATCCGGGGCCCGTGCCTCGACGCGCAGGCCCGGGGCCAGGCGGTCGATGCCCTGACTGTGCAGCGAGTTGACCTCGAACTGCGCCGCCAGGCCAAGGCGCTCGAACAACCCGCCAGGCTCGATACCGACAAGGTGACGAGGACCGTATTGCACCTCCAGAGGTGCGTCCTCTGGTTCACGGTGGTCCATGTAGCCGGGCAGTTCCTGCACGCGCTGGTGCAGGCTGCCGCCCAGGGCCACGTTCAATTCCTGGTAGCCACGGCAAATACAGAACACCGGCACACCGGCGGCAATGGCCGCCTGCAACAGCGGCAGGGTCAGGCGATCGCGTGCCAGATCGTGCCGGGTACCTGCCGCGCTGGGGGCGCCATTGTAATGATGCGGTTCGATATTTGAAGGTGAGCCGGTAAAAACAATGCCATGCAGACGGGCCAGCAGCGCCTGCGTGTCGCTGCCCCCGTCACGGGCCGGCAAGATCAATGGCAAGCCGGCAAAGCCGGCCGCCTCGACATACTTGTCGCCTACCGTATGCGACGAGTTCTTCCCCACCTGCTGGCGGCAGGCGCTGACACCGATCAAGGGGACCGCATTTGCGCTCATGGGTTTACACCGTGTGCAGGTACCAGTTGTACTCGAGATCGGAAATCGACACTTCGAACTCGGCCAGTTCGCTTTCCTTGCAGGCCACGAAGATATCGATGTAATCCGGGCTGATGTATTGGTTGAGGACTTCGCTGTCGTCCAGTGCGCGCAGGGCATCGCGCAGGTTGTTTGGCAGGCTCTGCTCCAGCTGTTCGTAGGAATTGCCTTCGATCGGTGCCTGCGGCTCGACCTGGTTGGTCAGGCCGTGGTGAACACCGGCGAGGATCGCCGCGAGCATCAGGTAGGGGTTGGCGTCGGCACCGGCCACGCGGTGCTCGAGGCGCACGTTATCGCTGCTGTCGGTGGGCACGCGCACGGCCACGGTGCGGTTGTCCAGGCCCCAGCTTGGCGCATTGGGCACGTAGAACTGCGCGCCGAAGCGGCGGTAGGAGTTGATGTTCGGGCAGAGGAAGGCCATCGACGCCGGCATGGTCTCCAGCACACCACCGATGGCATGGCGCAGCGCGTCGCTTTGCAGCGGGTCGTCGCTGGCGAAGATGTTCTTGCCGGTTTTCTTGTCCAGCAACGAAATGTGCACGTGCAGGCCATTGCCTGCCTGGCCCGGGTAGGGCTTGGCCATGAAGGTGGTGTCCATTTCATGGTCGTAGGCAACGTTCTTGATCAGGCGCTTGAGCAGGATCGCGTAGTCGCAGGCCTTCAGCGGGTCGGCAACATGATGCAGGTTGACCTCGAACTGTGCCGGGGCGCTTTCCTTGACGATGGCGTCGGCGGGCAGGCCTTGCTCCTTGGCCGCTTCGAGCATGTCCTGCAGGCAGTCGGCATATTCATCGAGGTCGTCGATCAGGTACACCTGGGTCGACTGCGGGCGTTTGCCGGAAATCGGCGAGCGCGGCGGCTGCGGGCGACCGTTGAGGTTGTCCTGGTCGATCAGGTAGAACTCCAGCTCGAACGCGGCGCAGATATCCAGGCCCAGGTCATCGAACTTGCTCACCACCTGGCGCAGTACTTCGCGCGGGTCGGCGAAGAACGGCTGGCCATCCAGTTCGTGCATGGTCATCAGCAGCTGGGCGGTGGGGCGCTTCTGCCACGGCTCGTCCGACAGCGTGCCGGGGATCGGGAAGCAGATGCGGTCGGCATCGCCGATGTCCAGGCCAAGGCCGGTGCTCTCGACGGTGGACCCGTTGATGTCCAGGGCGAACAGCGATGCTGGCAGGTTGATGCCCTTCTCGTACACCTTGTGCAGGCTGGCCCGCTCGATGCGCTTGCCACGTACCACGCCGTTCATGTCGGAGATCAGCAGGTCGACGTACTGCGTGTCCGGATGGGCCTGGAGGAAGTCATTCATCTCGCTGGAAGAACTGGCGCACGGGGTTACCGACGTCATGGCTGTACATCCTTTGATTTGCTGCGGCGATGTGGGGGATACGGCTGGCGCCTCACGGGCGACGATGGTTGCAGCTGTTGTTCTTTTCACTTTCCCATCGTGGGGATTGGTTACCCGACCGGGCGCATTGATTCCCGGGGGCCGTTTCACTATAAAATGGCCAAAACGCAACAGACATTGGCAATTCGGCAAGCAGAGCGTGCACCAATGCAATATCAGATTACCCATGCCGACCTCTCCCTGGTCCTGGCCCTGGAACGTGGCCGCTCGCTGGCCAAGGCTGCAGAGTTGCTCAAGGTCGATGTTTCGACGGTGTTCCGCTCGATCCGCCGGCTGGAGTCGGCGCTGGGCACCGCCTTGTTCGTCAAGAGCCGCAAAGGCTACCTGCCGACCGACACCGCCCAGGCCCTGGCCGAGCAGGCCGAGCGCGCCGAGCAGGCGCTGGAGGCGGCGCGCATCGCCATGACCAGTGGCGAGCAGGTGGTCAGCGGCACCGTGCGCCTGACCTGTACCGAGGCGGTGATGCACAGCCTGCTGCTACCGGCGCTGGCCGAGTTCATGCCCAACTACCCGGCCTTGTCGCTGGAGATGGGCACCTCCAACACCTTCGCCAACCTCAGCCGGCGCGATGCCGACATTGCCCTGCGCCTGACCAACACGCCGCCGGAGCACCTGGTGGGCCGCAACCTGGGGTCCACCTCCTACGTGGTCTGCGGCCAGCCGCAGTGGCGCGAGCGCCTGGCCGAGTCACCTGCCAGCGTGCCGTGGATCGCCCCCGACGACTCGATGCAGGACCACCCCACGGTGGTCTGGCGCAACCAGCAGCACCCGGGGTTGAGCCCGCGCTACCAGTGCAGCGGCATGTCGACCATCGCTCAACTGGTCACGGCCGGGCTCGGCGTGGCAGCGCTGCCGGACTACATGGTGCATGCTCTGCCCGGGGTGGATGCGCTGAGCGGGCCGCTGCCGGGTTGCGACACCCAGCTGTGGCTGCTGACCCGGCCGGACTGCCGGGCGTTGCGCTCGGTGCAGACCCTGTTCGAGGAGCTGACCCCGCGGTTGCGTGACGCGATGCTCTGAGGTTATCGTCAGGTTCAAGCGATAGGGTGTCTGTTCCGGCCCTTTCGCGGCTGAAGCCGCTCCCACAGGGTGCGGTGATGAACCGGAGGACAATGCGGTCCCTGTGGGAGCGGCTTCAGCCGCGAAGTAGGCAACACAGGGCTTGAAGGTAACCACCCGACAAAACAGCGCTTCCCTATTGGCTGGTGATTTTTTAAACTATCGAGTCCGCCTGCCCATTATCGGGCTGCACGCCCACCGCAATTGCTACTGAGGAAGACCATGGCCCGCGTAACTGTTGAAGACTGCCTGGAACACGTGGATAACCGCTTTGAGCTGGTCATGCTCTCGACCAAGCGCGCTCGCCAGCTGGCGACCGGCGGCAAAGAGCCACGCGTTGCGTGGGAAAACGACAAGCCGACCGTTGTTGCCCTGCGTGAAATCGCCGAAGGCATCGTCACCAACGAGTTCATCGCCGCTGAAGAGATCGTCACCGAGGATCCGGTGTTCGCCGCATTCGAGGACGAGAACAACGAGGCTGTCTGATTGATGCCAGGTCGACGTCGCACGGCGCAAGGCCCCCTTCCTCGGCAGGAGGTGAACCCATGCCGGGTATAGAAGCCTTGGCCGAACGGCTGTCGACCTACCTTGGCCCCGAACAGGTCAACCTGGTCCGGCGCGCCTATTTCTACGCCGAACAGGCCCACGATGGGCAGCGCCGCCGCAGTGGCGAGCCCTACGTAACCCACCCGCTGGCTGTGGCCAGCATCCTTGCCGACATGCACATGGACCATCAGAGCCTGATGGCGGCCATGCTGCACGACGTGATCGAAGATACCGGCATCGCCAAGGAAGCCCTCAGCCAGCAGTTTGGCGAGACCGTGGCCGAACTGGTCGATGGGGTCAGCAAGCTGACCCAGATGAACTTCGAGACCAAGGCCGAGGCGCAAGCCGAAAACTTCCAGAAGATGGCCATGGCCATGGCCCGCGATATCCGCGTGATCCTGGTCAAGCTGGCCGACCGCCTGCACAACATGCGCACCCTGGAAGTGCTGTCCGGCGAAAAACGCCGGCGCATCGCCAAGGAAACCCTCGAGATCTACGCCCCCATTGCCAACCGCCTGGGCATGCACACCGTGCGCGTTGAGTTCGAGGACCTCGGCTTCAAGGCCATGCACCCGATGCGTTCGTCGCTGATCCACCGTGCGGTGAAAAGCGCACGCGGCAACCGCAAGGAGATCGTCGCCAAGATCGAGCATTCGCTGGCCAACTGCCTGGCCGCCGACGGCATCGAGGGCGAGATCAGCGGCCGGCAGAAACACCTCTATGGCATCTACAAGAAGATGCGCGGCAAGCGCCGCGCCTTCAACGAGATCATGGACGTGTACGCCTTCCGCATCGTCGTGGACAAGGTCGATACCTGCTACCGCGTACTCGGTGCGGTGCACAACCTCTACAAGCCGCTGCCCGGTCGCTTCAAGGATTACATCGCGATCCCCAAGGCCAACGGCTACCAGTCGTTGCACACCACGCTGTTCGGCATGCACGGCGTGCCCATCGAAATCCAGATCCGCACCCGCGAGATGGAAGAGATGGCCAACAACGGCATCGCCGCACACTGGCTGTACAAGTCCAACGACGACGAGCAACCCAAGGGCAGCCACGCCCGCGCCCGCCAGTGGGTCAAGGGCATCCTCGAGCTGCAGCAACGTGCCGGCAACTCGCTGGAATTCATCGAAAGCGTGAAGATCGACCTGTTCCCGGACGAGGTCTACGTGTTCACGCCCAAAGGCCGCATCATGGAGCTGCCCAAAGGCTCCACGGCGGTCGACTTCGCCTACGCGGTGCACACCGACGTCGGCAACAGCTGCATCGCCTGCCGCATCAACCGCCGCCTGGCGCCGCTGTCCGAACCGCTGCAAAGCGGCTCGACAGTGGAAATCGTCAGCGCCCCGGGCGCGCGGCCGAACCCGGCCTGGCTCAACTTCGTGGTTACCGGCAAGGCGCGCACGCACATCCGCCACGCGCTCAAGCAGCAGCGTCGCTCCGAGTCCATCAGCCTGGGCGAACGCCTGCTGAACAAGGTGCTCACCGGCTTCGACAGCAGCCTGGAAATGATCCCCCAGGAGCGTATCCAGGCCATTCTCGCCGAGTACCGCCTGGAGCTGATCGAAGACCTGCTCGAAGACATCGGCCTGGGCAACCGCATGGCCTACGTGGTCGCGCGCCGCCTGCTGTCGGCCGAAGGCGAGCAGCTGCCGGCACCGGAAGGCCCGCTGGCGATTCGTGGTACCGAAGGGCTGGTGCTGAGCTACGCCAAGTGCTGCACGCCGATCCCGGGCGACCCGATCGTAGGCCACCTGTCAGCCGGCAAGGGCATGGTCGTGCACCTGGAAAACTGCCGCAACATCAGTGAAATCCGCCACAACCCGGAAAAGTGCGTACAACTCTCCTGGGCCAAGGACATCACCGGTGAGTTCAATGTCGAGTTGCGTGTCGAACTGGAACACCAGCGCGGCCTGATTGCCCTTCTGGCCAGCAGTGTCAACGCAGCCGACGGCAACATCGAGAAGATCAGCATGGACGAACGCGACGGCCGTATCAGCGTGGTCCAACTGGTGGTCAGCGTGCACGACCGCGTGCACCTGGCGCGTGTGATCAAGAAGCTGCGTACCCTGACCGGTGTGGTCCGCATCACCCGCATGCGTACGTAGTCCGCCAACCGCAAGGAGTCATCATGAGCAAGACCGTCATCAACAGCGACAAGGCCCCTGCCGCCATCGGCACCTACTCGCAGGCGATCAAGGCCGGCAACACCGTGTACATGTCGGGCCAGATCCCGCTGGACCCGAAGACCATGGAACTGGTCGAAGGCTTCGAAGCCCAGACCGTACAGGTGTTCGAGAACCTCAAGGCCGTGGCTGAAGCCGCTGGCGGTTCGTTCAAGGACATCGTCAAGCTGAACATCTTCCTCACCGACCTGAGCCACTTCGCCAAGGTCAACGAGGTGATGGGCCGCTACTTCGAGCAGCCTTACCCGGCACGCGCCGCCATCGGCGTTGCCGCGCTGCCGAAAGGCGCCCAGGTCGAAATGGACGCCATTCTGGTCATCGAATGATGCCCTCGGTGACGGGCACCCCGCCCGTCACCTTCCCTTCTTTGCAAGGTTATCCCCTCATGCGCCAAGCACTGCCCCTCGCGCTGGCAGCCCTGCTTATGGGCGGCTGCGCCAGCCACAAACCCGAAGATTTCAACGGCACCTGGATCAATCAGGACGCCATCAATGCGGCCGTCAAGGGCGGCAGCCTGCGTCAGGCGCTCAATGAGCACGGGCCGGTATTCGAGTGGAAGCTCGACGTAGCCAGCCAACAGGCCAGCTACAGCAATGGTTTCGAAGCGGCCGACGGCCAGCTGAGCGCCACCGACAAGCAATGGCAGGCCAGCTTCCAGGGTGGCCAGACCGAACAGCTGTCGCTCGATGGCGACGAACTGCAGGCGGTCGATCAACGCGGCGGCAAGCAGACCTTCGTTCGCGCCAAAGCACCAGCGGCGACCAATGCGCCACTGGGCAGCACCTTCGAGAAAGCCCTGTACCAGGCCTATCTGGGCGGCAACTGGAAGATCGTCGAAGGCCAGGGCAAAGGTGCCAGCGTGCGCTTCGGCGACACCGGCAACGTCACCGGCCTGCCAGGGCCAGACCGTTTCGCCCTGTGCCTGGCGGGTGACTGCGCGACCATGGGTGGCAGCAATGACAGCCTGTGGCTGGAGCGCAACCAGCGTGGCGCGCCGTTCATCCTCAAGCGCGATGGCGACAAGCTGGAGATCTTCCAGGCGGTGAACCGCGCGCAGCCGGATGAAATGCCAGTGTTGGCGGCCGGCAAGCGCCAGTGGGTGCTGGAACTGGACTGAAAACCTGCGCGGTCCCTGTAGGAGCGGCCTTGTGTCGCGATGGGGCGCTCAGCGGCGCCAGGATTTCAGCGTCGCCGCATAGAATGCCGGGGCTGCTTCGCAGCCCTATCGCGGCACAAGGCCGCTCCTACAGGGGGCGCATCAGGCCTGAGGCTGGTTTTTACCCTCAAGAATGGCCGCATAACCTTCCCTGTAACTCGGATACACCGGCGCCCAGCCCAATGCCCGCGCCCGGGCATTACTGCAGCGCTTGCTGCCGGTACGGCGCACCCGCTGCTCATCCGACCACTCGGTTACCCCCATGTACGCCCGCAGCCAGGCCACCACATCGGCCAGCGGCGCCGGGTCGTCGTCGACGCCGATGTAGCAATCGTCGAGCACCTTGCCGTCGGCATCGGCCTGCAGCAGGAACGCCAACAGGCTGGCAGCATCCTCAGCATGAATGCGGTTGCCATACAGCGGTGGCTCCTCGGCCACGCGGTAGCCCTGGCGCACCTGACTGAGCAGCCACTCGCGGCCGGGGCCATAGATGCCGGTCAGGCGCACCACACTGGCCGGGATGCCGCTGGCCAGTGCCAGCCGCTCAGCCTCCAGCATCAACCGCCCGGAATAACCTTCAGGCTCGGTGGCCGCGCCTTCTTCGATCCACTCGCCGTCCTTCTGTGCATACACGCTGCTGCTGGACACGAACAGCAGCCGTCGTGGGCGTTGGCCGCGCTCGGCCAGCCAGCCCAGCACATGGCGCAAACCGTCGACATAGGCTGCCTGGTAACCCGCCTCGTCATGCTGGCTCGCCGCCACGCAATACACCAGGTAGTCCGGCGCGCGCTGCGGCCAGGCGTCTGGAAGCGATGGCACCGACAAGTCCGCTGCCACAGGCACGACCCCCGCAGGCAACTGCCCGACCGAGCGACGCAGGCCGCTCACCTGCCAACCGCGCGCAAGCATCTGCCGGGCAAGGCGCCCGCCTACATCACCACATCCCACCACCATCACGGAAAGGTCTGACATCTCTAAACTCCCTAGACCAATTGATCAGCCCGACCACGCTACACGATGGATGGCTAGACCATAGGCGAAAAAAGCAACAAGATTACTTTTGTTAACAAGAATTACTTGCAATAATGGCCGCCAAATTGTTCTCGGCCTACCTCGAGGCCTTGGAGAACGTTAACTTCATTCTTCATCAGGTCCGGCCAGCATGACACGTACTCAACCTTCCGCTTCGCCAACCCCGTTGCGCGCCTGGCGCGCCATCGCCGCGCTGACACTCAGCCTGGTGCTGGCCCCAGTGGCCATGGCCGATGAGCCAACCGCCAATGCTGCCGCGCCTGCTGCCGCTACCGCACCGGCTGCTCCGGCAGTTGCTCCAGCCGCAGCACCGGCCGGCGGTGCAGTTGCCGCCAACCCGGTTGATGCCCCGGTCGCTGCAGACCCGAGCGTCGAGGCTCTGGTTGAAGACACCTCGCTGGGCATGGCCCACGACCTGTCCCCTTGGGGCATGTACAAGAACGCCGACGTGGTGGTGAAGGCGGTGATGATCGGCCTTGCCATCGCCTCCATCATCACCTGGACCATCTGGATTGCCAAAGGCTTCGAGCTGATGGGCGCCAAGCGTCGCCTGCGTGGTGAAATCGCCCTGCTGAAGAAATCCGCCAGCCTCAAGGAAGCCAGCGACGTTTCCAACAAGGAAGGCACCCTGGCCCACACCCTGGTCCACGACGCACTCGAAGAGATGCGCCTGTCGGCCAACGCCCGCGAAAAAGAGGGCATCAAGGAGCGCGTCAGCTTCCGCCTGGAGCGCCTGGTACACGCCAGCGGTCGCACCATGAGCAGCGGCACCGGCGTACTCGCCACCATCGGCTCCACTGCGCCATTCGTCGGCCTGTTCGGTACCGTATGGGGCATCATGAACAGCTTCATCGGCATCGCCAAGACCCAGACCACCAACCTGGCCGTGGTTGCCCCAGGTATCGCCGAAGCCCTGTTGGCCACCGCCCTGGGTCTGGTCGCCGCAATTCCGGCCGTGGTCATCTACAACGTCTTCGCCCGCTCCATCGCCGGCTACAAGGCCCAGGTGTCCGACGCCTCCGCCCAGGTGCTGCTGCTGGTCAGCCGTGATCTGGACCACCAGGGCAGCGAGCGTGTTGCCCCGCACATGGTGAAAGTGGGGTAAGCCATGGGCCTGCATCTCAACGAAGGTGGCGACGATCTCGCCGAAAACCACGAAATCAACGTTACGCCGTTCATCGACGTAATGCTGGTGCTGCTGATCATCTTCATGGTCGCAGCCCCCTTGGCCACGGTCGACATCAAGGTCGACCTGCCGGCCTCGACCGCCAAGCCGGCGCCGAGGCCCGAGAAACCGGTGTTCGTCAGCGTCAAGGCCGACCAGAAGCTGTACGTCGGTGATGATCAGGTCCCTGCCCCCGACCAGCTTGGCCCGATGCTCGACGCCAAGACCAAGGGCGACAAGGAAACCACCATCTTCTTCCAGGCTGACAAAGGCGTGGATTACGGTGACCTGATGGAAGTGATGAACAACATGCGCGCGGCCGGCTACCTGAAAGTCGGTCTGGTAGGTCTAGAGACGGCAGCCAAGAAATGACAAGAACGCGCTCGAACATGGCGCGCTACGGTGGCAGCCTGGCGATCGTGCTGGGCGTGCACGTGGTCGCCGTGCTGCTGACGCTCAACTGGTCGGTGCCCCAGGCCATCGAACTGCCACCGGCAGCCATGATGGTCGAGCTGGCGCCGTTGCCGGAGCCTGCGCCACCACCGCCCCCGAAAGCGGCGCCGCAGCCACCGGCACCGGTCGAGGAACCGCCGCTGCCGAAGCTGGCCGAGGCACCCAAGCCCAAGATCGCCATTCCCAAGCCGCCCAAGCCAAAGGCCAAGCCACAGCCGCCCAAGCCCGAGAAAAAGCCTGAGCCGCCGAAGGAAGCACCGCCGACCGAACAAACGGTAGACGCACCGCCCAGCAACACGCCACCGCAGAAGTCCGCGGCACCGGCACCGAGCATTGCGTCCAACAGCAAAGCCCTGCCGACCTGGCAGAGCGACCTGCTGCGTCACCTGGCCAAGTACAAGCGTTACCCGGAAGACGCGCGCCGTCGCGGGCTGCAGGGCATAAACCGCTTACGTTTCGTGGTCGACGCCGAAGGCAAGGTGGTGTCGTACTCCATGGCCGGAGGTTCGGGTAGTGCCGCCCTGGACCGGGCGACCCTGGAAATGATCCGTCGGGCCGGCACGGTACCCAAGCCGCCACCCGAGTTGTTGAACAATGGCACGATCGAAGTCGTGGCCCCGTTCGTCTACTCGCTGGACCGCCGCTGAGACTTTTGTTTCTGTCACAAATCGGCAAGTCTGATAACGTGCGTCTATCGATTGCAGCCGCTATGCTGGGCTCGCAACTTCATGGACGCACGTTATGACCCTCACAGAATTACGCTACATTGTCACACTCGCCCAGGAACAGCATTTCGGCCATGCCGCCGAACGCTGTCACGTGAGCCAGCCGACCCTGTCGGTCGGTGTGAAGAAGCTCGAGGATGAGCTTGGCGTGCTGATCTTCGAGCGCAGCAAGAGCGCGGTCCGCCTGACCCCGGTCGGCGAAAGCATCGTCGCCCAGGCGCAAAAGGTACTGGAGCAGGCCCAGGGCATTCGCGAGCTGGCCCAGGCCGGCAAGAACCAGCTGACTGCGCCACTCAAGGTCGGTGCCATCTACACCGTCGGCCCGTATCTGTTCCCGCACCTGATTCCGCAGCTGCACCGCGTGGCACCGCAGATGCCGCTTTACATCGAAGAGAACTTCACCCACGTACTGCGCGAAAAGCTGCGCAACGGCGAACTGGACGCGGTGATCATCGCCCTGCCGTTCAACGAAGCCGACGTGCTGACCCTGCCACTGTACGATGAGCCGTTCTGCGCCCTGATGCCGGCTGACCACCCGTGGACAGCGAAAAAGACCATCGACACCGCCATGCTCAACGACAAGAGCCTGTTGCTGCTCGGTGAAGGCCACTGCTTCCGTGACCAGGTACTGGAGGCCTGTCCAACGCTGAACAAGGGCGGTGAAGGCTCCAAGCACACCACGGTGGAGTCCAGCTCGCTGGAAACCATCCGTCACATGGTGGCCTCGGGCCTTGGCGTGTCGATCCTGCCGCTGTCGGCGGTGCACAGCCACCACTACGCCCCCGGTGTCATCGAGGTTCGCCCACTGACCGCACCGGCACCATTCCGCACCGTAGCCATCGCCTGGCGCGCCAGCTTCCCGCGGCCGAAGGCCATCGAGATCCTCGCCGACTCGATCCGCCTGTGCTCGGTCGCCAAAGCCCCTGCGGAACAACCGGCCTGAGTCATGAGTGAGCTGTCGAAGGTCCCGGTGACGGTACTCAAGGGGGTTGGCGAGGCCATGGCGGAGAAGCTCGCCAAGGTCGGCCTGGAGAACCTGCAGGACGTGCTGTTCCACCTGCCCCTGCGCTACCAGGACCGCACCCGCGTGGTGCCGATCGGTCAACTGCGCCCTGGCCAGGACGCGGTGATCGAGGGCGTGGTCAGCGGCGCCGACGTGACCATGGGCAAGCGCCGCAGCCTGGTGGTGCGCCTGGGTGACGGCAGCGGTGTGCTGAGCCTGCGCTTCTACCACTTCAGCAACGCGCAGAAGGAAGGCCTCAAGCGTGGCACCCACCTGCGCTGCTACGGCGAAGCACGCCCCGGCGCTTCGGGCCTGGAAATCTACCACCCGGAATACCGGGCGCTGAACGGCGACGAACCGCCGCCACCGGTCGAGCAGACCCTGACGCCGATCTATCCGTCCACCGAAGGCCTTACCCAGCAACGCCTGCGGCTGCTGTGTCAGCAGAGCCTGGGCCTGCTGGGCCCGCGCAGTCTGCCGGACTGGCTGCCCGACGAACTGGCCCGGGACTACCAACTGGCGCCGCTGGACGATGCCATCCGCTACCTGCACAACCCGCCGGCCGATGCCGACCTCGACGAGCTTGCCGAAGGCCAGCACTGGGCCCAGCACCGCCTGGCCTTCGAAGAGCTGCTGACCCACCAGTTGTCGCAGCAACGCCTGCGTGAAAGCCTGCGCAGCCTGCGCGCGCCAGTGCTGCCCAAAGCCCAGCGCCTGCAGGCACAGTACCTGGCCAACTTGGGTTTCCAGCCGACCGGCGCACAGCAGCGGGTGGCCAACGAAATTGCTTACGACCTCAGCCAGCAAGAGCCGATGATGCGCCTGGTGCAGGGCGATGTGGGTGCCGGCAAGACCGTGGTCGCCGCCCTGGCCGCGCTGCAGGCCCTGGAAGCCGGCTACCAGGTGGCCCTGATGGCACCCACCGAGATCCTCGCCGAACAGCACTACATCACCTTCAAGCGCTGGCTCGAACCGCTGGGCATCGAAGTCGCGTGGCTGGCCGGCAAGCTAAAGGGCAAAGCCCGGGCAGCCGCCCTGGAGCAGATCGCCAATGGCGCGCCAATGGTGGTCGGCACCCATGCGCTGTTCCAGGAAGAGGTGAAGTTCAAGCACCTGGCCCTGGCGATCATCGATGAACAGCACCGTTTTGGCGTGCAGCAACGCCTGGCCCTGCGCAAGAAGGGCGTGGCCGGGGAATTGTGCCCGCACCAGCTGATCATGACCGCCACACCCATTCCGCGCACCTTGGCCATGAGCGCCTACGCCGACCTGGACACCTCGGTGCTCGACGAACTGCCACCCGGACGCACCCCGGTGAACACCGTGCTGGTGGCCGATAGCCGCCGCTTCGAAGTGGTCGAGCGGGTGCGCGCCGCCTGCGCCGAAGGGCGCCAGGCCTACTGGGTGTGCACACTGATCGAAGAATCCGAAGAGCTTACCTGCCAGGCCGCCGAAAGCACCTACGAGGAGCTGGGCAGCGCCTTGGGCGAGCTGCGGGTGGGGCTGATCCACGGGCGCATGAAGCCGGCGGAAAAGGCTGAGATCATGGCTGAGTTCAAGGCCGGCAACCTGCAGTTGCTGGTCGCCACCACGGTCATCGAGGTGGGCGTGGATGTGCCCAACGCCAGCCTGATGATCATCGAGAACCCAGAGCGCCTGGGCCTGGCACAGTTGCACCAGTTGCGTGGCCGGGTTGGCCGGGGCAGCGCCGTCAGCCATTGCGTGCTGCTGTACCACCCGCCACTGTCGCAGATCGGCCGCGAGCGGCTAGGGATCATGCGGGAAACCAACGACGGCTTCATCATCGCCGAAAAGGACCTGGAGCTGCGTGGCCCGGGCGAGATGCTCGGCACCCGCCAGACAGGCCTGTTGCAGTTCAAGGTCGCCGACCTGATGCGTGACGCCGACCTGCTGCCGGCCGTGCGCGACGCCGCCCAGGCCCTGATCGCACGCTGGCCGGAGCACGTCAGCCCGCTGCTCGATCGCTGGCTGCGTCATGGCCAGCAATATGGCCAAGTGTGACGCTGGTCCCATAATGGATCCAGATTTGCCCAGAGGCTGGTTATACTTCGCGTTTAAAGGAATCAGTGGATACGGACCATGACTGAAGTTGCCCTGGACACCGCAACCCCACACGCTCCCTCGGTCATCCGGCTGCTGCTCGACAAACTCGGCGTGGCCTACCGCGAGGTGGTCGAACATCCGCACCTGCCGGCAGCGTCGCGGGTACAGGCCGTGCTGCTCGACGACGAGGTCGGCGCCCTGATGGTGCTATTCCCGCAGAGCCAGCTGCTGGACCTCAACCGCCTGGCCGAACTGACCGGTCGCAAGCTCACTGCGGTGTCGGTGCCTCGCCTGAAGCAGATGCTGGACAAGCACCAGCTCAAGGCCCTGCCGGGCATCCCGGCGCTGACCAGCTCGCCGTGCCAGTACGAAAAGAGCCTGCTCGACGCCGAAACCGTATTTATCCAGTCTGGCGAAGCCGGCCTGCTGCTGGAAATCGAACGCGCACACTTCAAGCGGATGCTGGCCAAGGCCAGCGCCAGCAGCTTTGGTCAGGAAGTCGAGGCAATCAACCCCAACCTCGACCGCCCCGATGATGACACCCGGGAAATCACCAACGCCGTCCAGGCCTTCACTGCCCGGCGCATCCAGAAGCGCCTGGAAGAAACCATCGAAATCCCGCCGCTGGCCGACACCGCGCAAAAGATCATCAAGCTACGTGTAGACCCCAACGCCAGCATCGACGATATCACCGGCGTGGTCGAAACCGACCCGGCGCTGGCGGCACAGGTGGTAAGTTGGGCGGCATCGCCCTACTACGCCTCCCCTGGCAAGATCCGCTCGGTGGAAGACGCCATCGTGCGTGTGCTGGGCTTCGACCTGGTGATCAACCTGGCCCTGGGCCTGGCGCTGGGCAAGACCCTGAGCCTGCCGAAAGACCACCCCCAGCAGGCCACGCCGTACTGGCAGCAGTCGATCTACACCGCCGCGATCATCGAAGGCCTGACCCGCGCCATGCCACGGGCCGAGCGCCCCGAGGCCGGCCTGACCTACCTGGCCGGGCTGCTGCACAACTTTGGCTATTTGCTGTTGGCGCACGTGTTCCCGCCGCACTTCTCACTGATCTGCCGCCACCTGGAGGTCAACCCGCACCTGTGCCACACCTATGTGGAACAACACCTGCTGGGCATCAGCCGCGAGCAGATCGGTGCCTGGTTGATGAAGCTGTGGGACATGCCGGAAGAACTGTCCGCCGCACTGCGCTTCCAGCACGACCCGGCCTATGAAGGCGAGTTTTCGGCGTTCCCCAACCTGGTGTGCCTGGCTACCCGCCTGCTGCGCTCGCGGGGGATTGGCTCTGGGCCACAGCAGGAGATTCCTGACGAGCTGCTGGAACGGCTGGGGATTACCCGGGACAAGGCCGAGGATGTGGTGAACAAGGTGCTCGAGGCAGAGAGCCTGCTGCGTGAGCTGGCTTCGCAGTTCCACGCACCGCACTGATATCAAAAGGGGCCGCTTTGCGGCCCAATCGCCGGCAAGCCGGCTCCCACAGGTTCGACACAGGCCTGAGGGCAGTGCTATCCCTGTGGGAGCTGGCTTGCCGGCGATTGGGCTGCAAAGCAGCCCCTTCAATTTCAGGCCTTCTTCTTCGGCTTCAGGTACTTCATCAACCCCTGGAACCACATCACCAGCGCCGGGTTGCCCTTGATCTGGATGTGCTTGTCCTGAATCCCCTGCATGAACGCCAACTGCTTGTTACCTGCCTGCATGGTGGTGAAGCCATAGGCGGCGTCCTTGAAGGCAATGGCGAACGCTGGCTGCGGGTGCGCACCGCCTTTGCTGCTGACGCGTTCGTTGTTGACTATGAAGTGCCGGGCGACCTTGCCGTCCAGGGTCTGCATCTGGAACACCAGGTCCTTGCCCTTGAGCTGCTGCTGGAACGCCGGGTTGTTGCGGCTGGCCCTGGCCATCAACAGCCCCATGGCCCAGAGAAGAAAGCGGAACTTCATCAACGCGCCTCGAATTAAAAGTGACTAAGGCGCGCAGTCTATCCTTTTCCAGAACTATTTATGCAAGTTCGAAACCTTTTGCCTTCAGAAAGCACAACGGGCGCCCTGGGGCGCCCGCTTGGCTGACACTGGAGTTGTCAGGGAGCGATCACTTGCCTTTCTTGGCCGGCTTGACGGGGGCGTTGACGCTGTCGCGCAGGTTCTTGCCTGGCTTGAAAGCCACGGTATTGCTGGCCTTGATCTTGACCGGTTCACCGGTTTGCGGGTTCTTGCCGGTACGCGCACCGCGATGACGTTTTTCGAAGGTGCCGAAACCGACCAGGGTCACGGTGTCCTTGTCCAGGGCACCCGTGATGCTGTCGAGAATCGCGTTCAAAACCTGATTGGCCTTTTCCTTGGTCAGATCGGCCTTTTCGGCGATGACGGCGGCGAGTTCTGGTTTGCGCATAGTGAAGCCTCTTTGACGGAATTCTTGTTGTTATGCCGTGCTGCCCTGGGAGCAGCGCTCAAGGCACCGCAGGCTCTAATCTGCGGCAGACGGAAGTGAGGATGGCACGTGCACAGGGGCCGCGCCAGTATCTGGGCGGCCATTGTGCAAGCAACAACAGGATAAATCCGACAGAACGCCAGCTATTTACGCCATCACGGCCGGCAGCTGGCGATTCAGGGCCAGCTTTTCCATCACGGCCGCCCCGGTGAGGGCATAGCCCAGCAGCTTGCCCTCTGCATCAAGGCAGAGCACCTTGAGGTCACTGCCCTGCCCCTCTACCTGCCAGGTGCCTTCGTGGCCCTGGGGCGGCGGCGAGACCACCAGCGGGCAGGCCGGGGTTTTCACGGTGATCGGCATCGGCCCGTAGGCGACCGTTGTCGGCTTGCCGGCCAGGGTTTGCGCCAGGGCCCGGGCACAGCTCATCAGCGGCATCACATAAAGCAGGTTGATGCCATCGACTTCGGCACAGTCGCCAAGGGCAAAGATATTGGCGTGGGACGTGCGCAACTGGCGGTCCACGCAAACGCCGCGGTTGGTCTGCAGGCCAGCAGCGGCAGCCAGGTCGGTGCGCGGGCGCAGGCCGATGGCCGAAACCACCAGGTCACAGGTGATCACGCTGCCGTCGGACAAGTGCGCCTCCAGGCCCTGCGCCACCTGCTGCAGGCGGGTCAGTACCGGACCGAGGTGAAAACGCACGCCCAGGCCTTCCAGCCCGGCCTGCACGGCAGTGGCAGCAGCCGGGTGCAGCAGGGTCGGCATGACTTGCTCGCACGGCGCTACCACATCGACCTGGAAGCCGCCCAGGCTCATGTCGTTGGCGAATTCGCAGCCGATCAGGCCGGCACCGAGGATCAGCACACGCTGTTTGCCGACGGCGGCGGCACGGAAGCGCGCGTAGTCTTCCAGATCGTTGATCGGGAACACCCGATCGCCGCCATCACCTTCGATCGGCACCTGCACCGTCTGCGCACCCCAGGCCAGCACCAGATCGCGGTATTCCACTGCCTCTTCACCTATCCACAAGCGCTTGTGGCCCGAATCGATGCCACTGATACGGGTATGGGTGCGAATCTCGGCATTCAGTTGCTCGGCCATGGCGCCCGGCTCGGCCATGCACAGGCCGTCGGCGTCCTTCTGCTTGGCAAAGCCGGTGGACAACATGGGCTTGGAGTAGGAACGACCGTCATCGGCGGTGATCAGCAGCAGCGGCGTCTGCGCATCGAGCTTGCGAAATTCACGGGCCAGGTTGTAGCCCGCAAGGCCGGTACCGATGATTACCACAGGGGACGTCATGTCGTGCTTTCCTCGATTAGCCGATGGAGATCATTTCAAAGTCGCTCTTGCCCACGCCGCAGTCGGGGCACAGCCAGTCTTCAGGCACGTCTTCCCAGCGTGTGCCGGGGGCGATGCCGTCGTCGGGCCAGCCTTCGGCTTCGTCGTAGATCAGGCCACAGACAATACATTGCCACTTCTTCATCAGGTCTTTTTCCTCGGTTCAAGCTGGAGCTTTGTGCTGCTGCTGATGGCCTCTTCGCGGGTGAACCCGCTCCTACAGCGACCGCGTAGCCTGTGGGAACGGGTTTACCCGCGACGAAGCATGCGCGCAATTCGTGGGGCTTTGTAGCGGCCCTGTCCGCAGTATGCAAGCAGTCCGGGCAATCATGCTAAGCTCGCCGCCTCTCTGGTTGTAACAAGCAGACCGACGTGTCGTACGAATCCCCGCAAGCAGCCGCTGTCGCGTGGCTGCCGTATTCACGGCTGGCGACCGACATCGACCAGCCCACCCTTGACTGGCTGTTCGACGAGGGCTCGCTGACCCGCCGCCTGACCCGCCTGTCCAACGACCACTTCTCCGTTACCCCGCTGTTCGAGGGCTGGCAACCGCTGCGCGATGACGAATGCCAGGCACTGGGCATCGCAGCCGGTGCCGAAGGCTGGGTGCGCGAGGTATACCTGCGCGGCCATGGCCAACCCTGGGTGTTCGCCCGCAGCGTCGCCAGCCGCAGCGCCCTGGAGCGCGGCGGGCTGGACCTTGAAACCTTGGGCAGCCGTTCGCTGGGCGAGTTGCTGTTCTGCGACCAGGCATTCATCCGCCACCCCATCGAGGTGTGCAGTTATCCACAGGCCTGGCTGCCGAGCGAGGCCGCCCATACTGCGCTGTGGGGCCGCCGGTCGCGCTTCGAACGTGGCGGCCTGGACCTGCTGGTGGCAGAGGTGTTTCTGCCGGCATTGTGGCAAGCGGCCAAGGAGGAAAACCGCTGATGTACCTGCAACTGCTGAAGTCTCTCAACCGCCTGCACCCACGGGCCTGGGACTTTGTCCAGCTCAGCCGCATGGACCGGCCAATTGGTATCTACCTGCTGCTGTGGCCGACCTTGTCGGCGGTGTGGATTGCTGGCAACGGTTCACCAACCCTGGCCAACGTGCTGATCTTTGGCCTCGGTGTGGTGTTGATGCGCGCCGCAGGTTGCTGCATCAACGACTTTGCCGACCGCAAGGTGGACGGCCACGTCAAACGCACCGCCGACCGCCCCCTGGCCAGCGGCCGGGTCCGCCCGCGCGAAGCATTGGCGCTGTTCGCCATCCTGGTCGGAGTGAGCTTCCTGCTGGTGCTGTGCACCAACAGCCGCACGGTGTGGCTGTCGTTCGGTGCGGTAGCTCTGGCGTTCTGCTACCCGTTCATGAAGCGCTACACCTATTACCCGCAGGTGGTGCTGGGGGCGGCGTATTCCTGGGGCATTCCCATGGCCTTCACCGCAGCGGGTGGCGAGCTGCCGGCCAGCGCCTGGCTGCTGTATATCGCCAACCTGCTGTGGACGGTGGGCTACGACACCTACTACGCCATGGTCGACCGTGATGACGACCTGAAGATTGGCGTGAAGTCGACCGCCATCCTGTTCGGCGATGCCGACCGCACCATCATCCTGACCTTGCAGCTGCTGTCGCTGGGCTGCCTGTTGCTGGCCGGCAGCCGCTTCGAGCTGGGTGGCTGGTTCCACCTGGGGCTGCTGGGCGCGGCGGCGTGCTTTGCCTGGGAGTACTGGTCGACGCGCAAGCTGGACCGGGAGTCGTGCTTCAAGGCGTTTCTGCACAATCACTGGGCGGGGATGCTGGTGTTCGTCGGGGTGGTGCTGGATTACGCACTGCGCTGAATATTCTGGGGCCTTGCAGCCCATCGCGACACAAGGCCGCTCCTACAGGGTATCGCGCATTCCTGTAGGAGCGGCCTTGTGTCGCGATGGGCCGCAAAGCGGCCCCGGCAATCTCAAGGCTTGGCAACGTGCCAGACGTCCTTCATGCCGTCACCGGTCATGTCGCCGGCCTTTTTGTCCTTGATGAAGGTGTACAGCGGCTTGCCGTCATAGGCCCACTGCTTGCTGCCATCATCGCGCATCACTACTGTCCACTTGTCCTTGGCCGGTTCGTCATTGGCCTTGACCATCAGCGGCGGCCAGTTTTTGGCGCATTCGCCATTGCACATCGACTTGCCGCCCGCATCCTTGTCGAAGGTGTACAGGGTCATGCCGGCATGATCGACCAACATGCCGCCCTTCTCCATCGCATGGTCGGCCAAGGCCACCCCCGGGAGCGCCAGCGCAGTGAAAAGGGCCATCCAGCTCAGCGTTTGTCGTGTCATTGGATTCACCATTGTTTCGGGGGGATTGGGTTCAAGTTGCCGCAACCACGGCCCTTTCAAGCCTAGTTCAGTCACGGAATGTCGCCAGAACGGCCAACACCCTGTCACACAGCTGCAATAATTCCGTTATCTAATGCGGGCCAAGACACCGTATCCAGGAGAGGTTTTGAGCATGGTTGGCAGGAACATTCTGATCGTCGACGACGAAGCACCAATTCGCGAGATGATCGCCGTTGCCCTGGAAATGGCCGGCTATGACTGCCTGGAAGCGGAAAATTCCCAACAGGCCCACGCGATCATCGTCGACCGCAAACCGGACCTGATACTGCTCGACTGGATGCTGCCGGGCACCTCCGGCATCGAGTTGGCCCGCCGCCTCAAGCGCGACGAGCTGACCGGCGACATCCCGATCATCATGCTCACCGCCAAGGGTGAAGAGGACAACAAGATCCAAGGCCTGGAAGTGGGTGCCGACGACTACATCACCAAGCCGTTCTCACCACGCGAGCTGGTCGCCCGCCTGAAAGCCGTGCTGCGCCGCACCGGCCCGAGCGACAGCGAGGCACCGATCGAAGTCGGTGGCCTGCTGCTCGACCCGATCAGCCACCGCGTGACCATCGACGGCAAGCCAGCCGAGATGGGCCCTACCGAATACCGCCTGCTGCAGTTCTTCATGACCCACCAGGAGCGCGCCTACACCCGTGGCCAACTGCTGGACCAGGTATGGGGCGGTAACGTCTATGTCGAGGAACGCACCGTCGACGTACACATCCGCCGCCTGCGCAAGGCGCTGGGTGAAGCCTACGAAAATCTGGTACAAACCGTCCGGGGCACCGGCTACCGCTTCTCGACCAAGAGCTGATCGAGCTGAAAGGCGCCAAGCTGCACGTCGTTGTACAAGGACCGTCAATTGAACCAGAACTGGCACGCGACCCTGATTCGCCACCTGCTACTGCTGATTACCGTCTGCCTGATCGGTGGGCTGCTCAGTGGCTACTATGGCTGGAGCCTGGCCATCGGCCTGGCGCTCTACCTGGGCTGGACCCTCAAGCAACTGCTGCGCCTGCATGACTGGCTGCGCAACCACCAACCCGACGAAGCACCGCCCGATGGCTACGGGCTGTGGGGCGAGGTGTTCGACAGCATCTACCACTTGCAACGCCGCGACCAGCGTGTACGCGGCCGCCTGCAGGCGGTGATCGACAGGGTGCAGGAGTCTACTGCCGCACTGCGAGACGCAGTGATCATGCTCGACAGCGATGGCAACCTGGAATGGTGGAACCGCGCCGCCGAGACCCTGCTGGGCTTCAAGACCCCACAGGACGGCGGCCAGCAGGTGACCAACCTGGTGCGCCACCCGCGCTTCAAGGAGTACTTCGAGGCAGGAAACTACCTCGAGCCGCTGGAAATCCCTTCGCCGATCAACGACCGCATGCGCGTGCAGTTGCACATCACCCGCTACGGCAACAACGAGCACCTGATGCTGGTGCGCGACGTTACCCGCATCCACCAGCTGGAGCAGATGCGCAAGGACTTCGTCGCCAACGTGTCCCACGAGCTGCGCACGCCGCTGACGGTCATCACCGGCTACCTGGAAACCCTGCTGGACAACGTCGAGGACGTGAACCCGCGCTGGAGCCGAGCCCTGCAACAGATGAGCCAGCAAGGCTCACGCATGCAGACACTGCTCAACGACCTGTTGCTGCTGGCCAAGCTTGAGGCCACCGACTATCCGTCGGACAACCACCCGGTGGCGGTCGATGCCTTGCTCTGCGCGATCAAGAACGACGCCCAGGCTCTGTCCGGGCCCCGCAAACAGCGCATCACCCTTGAAGCCGCGCCCGGTGTGCAGTTGAAGGGCAGCGAGTCAGAGCTGCGCAGTGCCTTTTCCAACCTGGTGTTCAACGCGGTCAAGTACACCCAGGACGAAGGCAGCATCCGGATTCGCTGGTGGGCCGATGCCCAGGGCGCACACCTGTCGGTGCAGGACTCGGGGGTGGGCATCGATGCCAAGCACCTGCCACGTCTGACCGAGCGCTTCTACCGGGTCGACTCCAGCCGTGCGTCGAATACCGGGGGCACCGGGCTGGGGCTGGCGATCGTCAAGCATGTGCTGATGCGCCACCGCGGCAAACTGGAGATCAGCAGCGTGCCGGGGCATGGCAGTACCTTTACCTGTCACTTCGCGCCGGCACAATTGGCCAACGGCAAGGCTTGAGGGCCTCGGGGGCTGCTTTGCAGCCCATCGCGACATAAGGCCGCTCCTACACGGGATCGTGGTCTCCTGTAGGAGCGGCCTTGTGTCGCGATGGGGCGCAAAGCGCCCCCAAAAAATCCATCGCCCTTTGCTTTTACGGCACCAGCCGCTACATTGGACCCCCTGTGCCAGCAAGAGCTGGCACTTTTTTTCTCTCTATCTCGAAGACGGACCCCGTAAAAACTCCATCATGGACCCTTCCCCTGGTATCAGCCTCACCTCGTTATTCGCCGATTTCGGCATGATCATCTTTGCCTTGCTCCTGGTGCTGCTCAACGGCTTCTTCGTTGCCGCCGAGTTCGCCATGGTCAAGCTGCGCGCTACCCGCGTCGAGTCCATCGCCGAGTTGCATGGCTGGCGTGGCAGCATCCTGCGCAAAGTACACAACCAGCTCGACGCCTACCTGTCGGCCTGCCAGCTGGGGATCACCCTCGCCTCGCTGGGCCTGGGCTGGGTCGGTGAACCGGCGTTCGCCCACCTGCTCGAGCCGCTGCTGGCATACCTTGGCGTGGACACGCCCGAGCTGATCAAAGCGATCTCGTTCTTCGTCGCCTTCTTCGTCATTTCGTACCTGCACATCGTGGTCGGTGAGCTGGCGCCCAAGTCCTGGGCCATCCGCAAGCCAGAACTGCTGTCGCTGTGGACCGCCGTGCCGCTGTACCTGTTCTACTGGGTGATGTACCCGGCCATCTACCTGCTCAATGCCAGCGCCAACACCATCCTGCGCATTGCTGGCCAGGGCGAGCCCGGCCCGCATCACGAGCACCACTACAGCCGTGAAGAACTCAAGCTGATCCTGCACTCCAGCCGTGGCCAGGACCCGAGCGACCAGGGCATGCGCGTGCTGGCCTCTGCCGTGGAAATGGGCGAGCTGGAGGTGGTCGACTGGGCCAACTCGCGCGAGGACATGGTCAGCATCGACGCCCATGCGCCGTTGAAGCAGATACTGGCGCTGGTACGCCGCCACAAGTTCAGCCGCTACCCGGTGTACGACGCCGAGCGTGAGGAGTTCACCGGCCTGCTGCATATCAAGGACCTGCTGCTGGAACTGGCCGAACTCGAGCACCTGCCCGAAACCATCGACCTCGACGACCTGGCCAGGCCGCTGGAGCGTGTGTCGCGGCACATGCCGCTGGCGCAGTTGCTGGAGCAGTTCCGCAAGGGCGGCGCGCACTTCGTGCTGGTGGAGGAAGCCGATGGCAAGGTGATTGGCTACCTGACCATGGAAGACGTGCTGGAAGTGCTAGTGGGCGATATCCAGGACGAGCACCGCAAGACCGAGCGCGGCATCCTCGCCTACCAGCCGGGCAAGCTGCTGGTGCGTGGCGACACGCCGCTGTTCAAGGTCGAGCGCCTGCTGGGCGTCGACCTTGACCATATCGAGGCGGAAACCCTCGCAGGTCTGGTCTACGAGACGCTCAAGCGCGTGCCTGAAGAAGAGGAAGTGCTGGAGGTCGAAGGGCTGCGCATCATCATCAAGAAGATGAAAGGGCCGAAGATCGTGCTGGCCAAGGTGCTCAAGCTGGATTGAGGGCCAGGGGCTGCAAAGCAGCCCCAAAAATCTCAAGGGTTACCCGCAGTGAAGTCAGGCAACCCTCCGATCGGCCTGTCGAACCGATAAGGTATCGATTCCAGCGCCAACCCCACATTGCGCTGTACCACGAAATGCAGGTGCGGCCCGGTGCTGTTGCCGGTATTGCCCGACTTGGCCAGCATCTGCCCCTGCCGCACCCGTTGCCCCTCTGCCACCACCACCGAACCGCGCATCAGGTGCAGGTACACACCCATGGTGCCGTCCGGGTGCAGGATCCTGACGAAATTGCCCGAGGGGTTGGGGCCGCGCCCGCTCTGGCTGTTCTCCGTCTTCACCACCACCCCTTCCCGCGCCGCGATGATGGTAGTGCCTTCGGGCATGGCGATGTCCATGGCGTAACGCCCCTTGGGCCCAAAATGACTGACCCGGCCATTGGGGCCCTGGGTCACGCGGAACGGCCCGCCAATCCAGGGGAATGCATAGCGGAAGCCCTGGGGCCGCTTGCCCGGGTCGCCCATGGCCTGTAGCAGGGTCGAGCGGTAGTTCAGCAGCATCCCGGGGCGCCCCCTGAGCACGCTGAGCATTTGCGTGGTGCGCGGCGGCAGTACGCGGCGCACGGTACGCGGGGCATTGCCACCTTGTGCGTTCACCAGGTTGTCCAGGCGCAACTCCACCTCCACTGGCACGTGTAGCTGGTTGCGGGCCGAAAAGCTCACGCCGCCGTTGAAGGTTATCGCGTTCAGCAGAACCTGGCCTTCGGGCACCTCGACCATAGGTACGCGCCGCACAAAGGTTTTGGCACCGGGGCCGGGCCGGTCGGAATAGGAGGTCACACGGCCATCATCGGTGATCTCGTAAATGGTCATGCCCAGGCTCGACGCCGAGGCCATGAGCAATGCACAGAACAGCAGCAGGCGGGCGGGCATGATAGTGGCTTTTTGACAGTTACGATCTGTCGAAGCCTAGCAGGGGGTTTTGCGGCGGGTATGACAGTTGGTCGGATGGCCCTGGGATGCGCAGTTTTTTGTAGGAGCAGCCTTGTGCTGCGAATGGGCTGCAAAGCAGCCCCGGCAATGCTTGCGGCGGCATTCATGCCTGGGGGCTGCTCCGCAGCCCATTCGCAGCACAAGGCTGCTCCCACAAAAAATGCGGTGTGAGACTGGGATCAGGCACCAGGGGTAAAGTGCTTCTGCGCCGTCCCGCGGGCAATCAGCCGCGACAGGTAGTCGAGCTTCTGGGCATCCTGGTCGACGAACTTGAAGGTCAGTTGCAACCAGTCACTGTCGGGCTTGGGTTCCAGTGCCGCGACGGCATGCAGGTAGCCGTTCAGGCGCGCAACTTCGGCGTTCTCGCCCTGCTCCAGGTCCAGCACCGCGCCTTCCAGCACCTGTGGCAGCGCTTCACCACGGCGCATCACCAGCAGCGCCTCTTTCAGGCTCAGCGCCTTGATCACGCACGGCTGCATGCCGCCGGCCAGGCGCAACTGGCCCTGGCCACGGCCGGTCGGCGCGGGAGTGGCGGGCAGGGGGGTATTGGCCAATGGCCTGGCGGGTGCGGTTGCAGATGCCGGAGCTGGCGCCGCGACCTTCACCGCTTCAGGCTTGCCGGCTGTCAGCGCATTCAGCGAGTCATTGGCGAACGCCGAGTTGACCCGTGCCGGGCCGCTGGACATCAGGCTGTCGAGCTTGCCGATCTTGGTCAGGGCCTTTTTCACCTTGGTCAGCAATTGCTCGTTGGTGAATGGCTTGCCGACAAAATCGGAAACGCCCGCCTGAATCGCCTGGATGACGTTTTCCTTGTCGCCACGGCTGGTCACCATGATGAATTGCAGGTTCTTCAACTCAGGCTGCTGGCGGCACCAGGTGAGCAGTTCCAGGCCGGACATTTCCGGCATTTCCCAGTCGCACAGAACCAGGTCGAACGCTTCCTTGCCCAGCATGGCCATTGCCTTGCGACCGTTGACGGCGTCGTCGATGGTCATGCCCGGGAAGGCATTGCGCAGGCATTTGCGGACCAGATCACGGATAAACGGGGCGTCATCCACGACCAGCACATTCACTTTACTCATCGATACTCCTTCTGAATCCCGACTAGCCTACCGCCGAATAATGGCCACTTGCTACAACCTGGTCACGCCGGGACTTCTTCACATCGTTCGCGGGTGCCTGCCGGCTCCTCGACCGCAAACGAAAACGCCCGGCCAAGGCCGGGCGTCGATGCTCGGGAGCAACCTTACTTATCGTCAGGTTCAGCCGGAACATTAGCGTTTTCGCCGTCGGAAACAGCAGTGCCTTGCACTTCTGCCGTCATGCGCTTGAGGCCCATGTGACGCACGTCGGTGCCGCGCACCAGATAGATCACCAGCTCGGAGATATTGCGCGCATGGTCGCCGATACGCTCCAGCGAACGCAGGACCCAGATCACGCTCAGTACTCGCGAGATCGAGCGCGGGTCTTCCATCATGTAGGTCACCAGCTCACGCAGGGCGGTCTTGTATTCGCGGTCGATGGTCTTGTCGTACTGGGCCACCGACAGTGCCAGGTCGGCGTCGAAGCGGGCAAAGGCGTCCAGCGCGTCACGGACCATGTTGCGTACCTGGTCGCCGATGTGGCGCACCTCGACATAGCCGCGCGGTGACTCGCCTTCCTCGCACAGCTGGATGGCGCGGCGGGCGATCTTGGTCGACTCGTCACCGATGCGCTCCAGGTCAATCACCGACTTGGAGATGCTGATGATCAGACGCAGGTCGGAGGCCGCCGGCTGACGACGGGCGAGGATGCGCAGGCACTCCTCGTCGATGTTGCGCTCCATCTGGTTGATCTGCTCGTCTACTTCGCGCACTTGCTGGGCCAGGCCCGAGTCGGCTTCGATCAGCGCAGTGACTGCGTCGTTGACCTGTTTTTCGACCAGGCCGCCCATGGCCAGCAGGTGGCTACGCACCTCTTCGAGCTCGGCGTTGAACTGCTGGGAAATGTGATGCGTAAGGCTTTCTTTGTTGATCATCGTTCGCTCCGCGAAGAAGCTGCAAGCTTCAAGTAGTTCGTGTCGTGCCCTGGCTGGCCAGGCTTAGCCGTAGCGACCGGTGATGTAATCTTCGGTCTGTTTCTTCGCCGGGTTGGTGAACAGGGTGTCGGTATCCCCGAATTCGACCAGTTTGCCCATGTACATGAACGCGGTGTAGTCCGAAACACGGGCCGCCTGCTGCATGTTGTGGGTCACGATGACGATGGTGTACTTGGATTTCAATTCGTAGATCAGTTCCTCGACTTTCAGGGTCGAGATCGGGTCCAGTGCCGAGCACGGTTCGTCGAGCAGCAGCACTTCCGGCTCCACGGCGATGGTGCGGGCGATGACCAGACGCTGCTGCTGGCCACCGGACAGGCCCAGTGCCGAATCGTGCAGGCGGTCCTTGACCTCGTCCCACAGTGCCGCGCCCTTCAGCGCCCATTCGACCGCTTCGTCCAGCACGCGCTTCTTGTTGATGCCCTGGATCCGCAGGCCGTAGACCACGTTTTCGTAGATGGTCTTTGGGAACGGGTTGGGCTTCTGGAACACCATGCCCACACGACGGCGCAGCTCGGCCACGTCTTCGCCCTTGCGGTAGATGTTATTGCCATACAGGTTGATGGCGCCCTCCACGCGGCAACCATCAACCAGATCGTTCATGCGGTTGAAGGTGCGCAGCAGGGTCGACTTGCCGCAGCCGGACGGGCCGATAAAGGCGGTCACGCGCTGCTTGGGAATGTTCATCTGCACATCGAACAGCGCTTGTTTGTCACCGTAGAACAGGCTCAGGCCCGGTACTTCGATGGCTACGGTTTCTTCGGCCAGGCGCAGGCTCTGCTTGTCGCGGCCCAGGGCAGACATGTCGATGCCGTGGGTATGGGATTCTTGCTGCATGGTCAACTCCATACGCTAACAATTCGTTTCTAAGGGCCGCCCGTTTAACGGGCGGCACGCTTGCAATCAGGATCAGCTGTCGAGGGCCTTGTACTTCTCGCGCAGGTGGTTACGGATCCACACGGCCGAGAGGTTGAGGGCCGCGATCACCAGCACCAGCAGCAACGCCGTGGCGTATACCAGCGGCCGCGCGGCTTCTACGTTGGGGCTCTGGAAGCCGACGTCATAGATATGGAAGCCCAGGTGCATGATCTTCTGGTCCAGGTGCAGGTACGGGTAGTTCCCGTCCACCGGCAGGGATGGAGCCAGCTTTACCACACCCACCAGCATCAGCGGCGCCACTTCACCGGCGGCGCGGGCCACAGCGAGGATCATGCCGGTCATCATCGCCGGGCTGGCCATCGGCAGGACGATCTTCCACAGGGTCTCGGCCTTGGTAGCGCCCAGGGCCAGCGAGCCTTCGCGCACGGTGCGCGGGATACGCGCCAGGCCTTCCTCGGTGGCCACGATCACCACCGGCACGGCCAGCAGCGCCAGGGTCAGCGATGCCCACAACAGGCCTGGGGTACCCAGGGTTGGCGCCGGCAGTGCTTCGGGGAAGAACAGGCGGTCGATCGAGCCACCCAGCACGTAGACGAAGAAGCCCAAGCCGAACACGCCGTAGACGATCGCCGGCACACCCGCCAGGTTGTTCACCGCGATGCGGATCAAGCGGGTCACCGGGCCCTGTCTGGCGTATTCGCGCAGGTACACGGCAGCCAGCACACCGAACGGGGTGACGATCACGGCCATGATCAGGGTCATCATCACGGTACCGAAGATGGCCGGGAAGATACCGCCCTCGGTGTTGGCTTCACGCGGGTCATCGCTGAGGAACTCCCAGACCTTGGTGAAGTAGGTGCCCAGCTTGGTGAACCCCGACATGGCGTTAGGCTGGATGGCGTGCACCACCTTGCTGAGGTTGATTTCCACTTCACGGCCGTTGCCATCACGGGCCACCAGGCTGTCGCGGGCGAAGGCCTGGTGCAGACCGGTCAGGCGGTCTTCGATGGCCTTGTAGCGACTGTTCAGCTCGGCGCGCTCGGCGTCCATATCGGCCTGGGCGGCGGCGTCCAGCTTGCCGTCCAGCTCCAGCTTGCGCGCCTGCAGACGCAGGCGCTCGAGGCCATGGTTGATGGCGCCGATGTCTTTCTTTTCGAGGCTTTGCAGTTCGCTGTTGAGCTGGTTGGCGCGCTTGAGGCGGGCCTGCAGCTCGGCCCAGGCCGCAGCGCCTTCGGCGACCACGCGGCCTTCTTCCTTGACGCTGACCAGGTAGCCGTAGAAGTTGCCCCACTCGCGGCGCTCCAGGGCGACCAGGTCGGTCGGGTGCCTTTCGTCGACCAGCCAGTCGCCGACCACCCAGGTGAAGTCGCTGCCGTTGAGGTCGCGGTTGCCCACCTTGATCAGCTCACGGGTCATGAACTCCGGGCCTTGGTCAGGCACTGGCAGGCCAGCGCCCTTCAGGCGGGCACGGGGTACTTCTTCCTTTTGCACCACTTCGCCAATGACGACATGGTCGGCCTGGCCCGGCACCTTGTAGGTAGCCTGGACAAGATCGGCCGGCCAGAAGTGGCCCAGGCCGCGCACGGCAATCACCGCCAGCAGGCCAACGGTCATGATCACTGCCATGGCCACCGCGCCGCCGCTCATCCAGACGCCTGGGGCGCCGCTCTTGAACCAGCCTTTGAGGGAATCCTTTTTCACGGATCGCTACCTTTCTATCAAAGCGACGAGTATTTCTTGCGCAGACGCTGGCGAATCAGCTCGGCCAAGGTGTTCATGATGAAGGTGAACATCAGCAGCACCAGCGCGGCCAGGAACAGCACGCGGTAGTGGCTGCCGCCGACTTCCGATTCCGGCATTTCCACCGCCACGTTGGCGGCCAGGGTGCGCATGCCCTCGAACAGGTTCAGCTCCATCACCGGGGTGTTGCCAGTGGCCATCAACACGATCATGGTCTCGCCCACCGCACGGCCCATGCCGATCATCAGCGCCGAGAAGATACCTGGGCTGGCGGTGAGGATGACCACGCGGGTCAGGGTCTGCCAGGGCGTCGCCCCCAGCGCCAGGGAGCCCAGGGTCAGGCTGCGTGGCACACTGAACACGGCGTCTTCGGCGATGGAGTAGATGTTCGGGATGACCGCGAAGCCCATGGCGATACCCACGACCAGGGCATTGCGCTGGTCGTAGGTTATCCCCAGGTCGTTGGTGATCCACAGGCGCATGTCACCGCCAAAGAACCAGCTCTCGAGGTGCGGGCTCATGGTCAGGGCGAACCACCCGGTGAACAGGATGACCGGGATCAGGATCGCCGCTTCCCAGCCATCCGGGATACGCAGGCGAATCGACTCGGGCAGGCGGGTCCAGGCGAAGCCGGCCAGCAGGATACCGAGCGGCATCAGCAGGAACAGGCTGAACACGCCCGGCAGGTGGCCTTCCAGATACGGGGCCAGGAACAGGCCGGCGAAGAAGCCGAGGATCACCGTCGGCATCGCTTCCATCAGTTCGATCACCGGCTTGACCTTGCGGCGCATGCCCGGGGCCATGAAGTAGGCAGTGTAGATGGCCGCGGCAATCGCCAGCGGGGCCGCCAGGATCATGGCGTAGAACGCAGCCTTGAGGGTACCGAAGGTTAGCGGCGACAGGCTCAGTTTGGGCTCGAAGTCGGTGTTCGAAGCGGTCGATTGCCAGACGTATTTCGGCTCGTCGTAGTTCTCGTACCACACCTTGCCCCACAGCGCGCTGAAGGAAATTTCCGGGTGCGGGTTGCGCAGGCTAAGTGGCAGCAGCTTGCCACCTTCCTCGATGATGATGCGGTTGGCACGTGGCGACAGGGCCAGGATGCCTGGGCCTTCGGCGGCCGGCTCGACCAGCAGGGTACGGTGCGCGGTGCTGTGGAACACGCCCAGCTCGCCTGCGGCGTCGAGGGCCACGAAGCCCTTGCGACGCTCTTCGGCGTCGATCTGCACGACTGCGGCCTTGCCCATCTGGAAAGTGCGGATCAGCTTGAAGCGCGATTCACCATCCGGGTCACGGGCCATGAACCACTGGGCCAGGCCGCCCTTGGAATCACCGATGATCAGCGAGATGCCGCCGACCAGCTGGGCGGTGGCGGTAATTTCGGTGTCGGCGCTTTCAGACAGTTTGTAGCGGCCGTTGAGGCTCTTGTCGCGCAGGTTGAACACGTCCGCGGTGGCACGGCCGTTGATCACGTACAGCCACTGCTGACGCGGGTCGATGAAGATGTTCTTCACCGTTTCGGTCATCTGCGGCAGTTCGATGCGGTTCTGCTCGGTCGTGACCTCTTCGGTCATCATGTTCTCGGTGCGGGTCAACTCGACCGCCTGCAGGTGCGCGCCGGTGGAAGCAGCCAGCAGCAGGGTGTCGCCATTGACGTTTACGCTGACATGATCCAGCGCACGCCCCTGCTCGTCGAGCACGAACGGCTGCTCGCCGTACGGGTAGTCGATGCCGGGGGCGATGGTTTTCTTGTTGTCCGGGTAGGTGATCTTGTAGGTGTGGTGAAACACCAGCGCCTGGCCATTGGACAAGCCCAGCACCACCAGCGGGCTACCCGGCTGGTCGGCACTGATCGAAGTGACCTGGGTGCCTGCCGGCAGTGGCAGGTCGACACGCTTGAGCTCGTTACCGGTCTTGGTATCGAAGAACAGTGCCTGGCCCTTGTCCGAAACACGCATGCCCACCAGGTTCTGCTCTTCAAGCGCGATCATCAGCGGCTTGCCGGCATCCTGTTGCAGCCAGGTCGGCTCCAGGGCTTTTTTGCTGGTCAGCTCGGCCCCCTGGAACAGCGGCAGCACCACATAGGCCAGATAGAAGAAGATCAGGGTGATAGCCGCCAATACGGCAAGCCCGCCTACCAGTACATACCAGCGGGTCAGGCGGTCCTTTAGCGCGCGCATGCGGCGCTTGCGTTGCAACTCCGGCGTATTGAAATCAATCCGCACGGGCTGGGAGTTTTGGGTCATGTTGGAATTGGCCAGATCATTCATGCGCACACCCTAGCGGTCCCGCGTGACAAAAACATTACAAATTTGTGACGCACGAAAGCCCGCCGCACAGGAAACCTGGCTTCGGACTGAAATTTCGTGGAAGAGGCCGGGCATCAGCGCCGGCCTCCCCCTCAGTTACTTACTTCTTTGCGACGTTACCTGCGTGGGACAGGCCCAGGTCAGCCAAGGTCTTGTCGACGACTTTGGCCGGCAGCGGGATGTAGCCATCCTTCACCACGACCTGCTGGCCGGCTTGCGACAGCACCAGCTTGACGAACTCGGCTTCCAGCGGGGCCAGAGGCTTGTTCGGCGCCTTGTTGACATAGACGTACAGGAAGCGCGACAGCGGGTAGGTGCCGTTCAGAGCGTTGGCTTCGTTGTCTTCAACGAACTCGCCACCTTCCTTCTTGGCCAGGGCCACAGTCTTGACGCTGGCGGTCTTGTAGCCGATGCCCGAGTAGCCGATGCCGTTCAGCGAGGAGCTGATCGACTGCACGACCGAAGCCGAGCCAGGCTGTTCGTTGACGTTAGGCTTGAAGTCGCCTTTGCACAGGGCTTCTTCCTTGAAGTAGCCGTAGGTGCCCGATACCGAGTTACGGCCGAACAGCTGTACTGGCTTGTTGGCCAGGTCGCCGGTCACGCCCAGGTCACCCCAGGTCTTGACGTCGGCTTTGCCACCGCACAGGCGGGTGGAAGAGAAGATGGCGTCGACCTGGGCCATGGTCAGGCCTTTGATCGGGTTGTCCTTGTGCACGAACACAGCCAGGGCGTCTACGGCGACCGGGATGGCGGTCGGTTTGTAGCCGTACTTCTGCTCGAAGGCCTGCAGCTCGACGTCCTTCATCTTGCGGCTCATCGGGCCGAGGTTGGCGGTGCCTTCGGTCAGCGCGGGTGGCGCGGTGGAGGAGCCGGCAGCCTGGATCTGGATGTTTACGTTCGGATATTCCTTCTTGTAGGCCTCGGCCCACAGAGTCATCAGGTTGGCGAGGGTGTCCGAACCGACGCTGGAGAGGTTGCCCGAAACACCAGTGGTCTTGGTGTAGGTCGGGATCGCAGGATCGACAGCGGCTACCGCGTTGGCGGTTGCAACGCCAGCGGCGGCAAAGGTGAGGGCCGCCATCAAACGCTTCAGTTTCATGCCTTGCTCCTAGCAGGAATATTGGGGTGTTGGATGGAACGGGCCCAAGTATCTGCAGGCCGCATGAATACGATATGACTTGAATATGACAATTGGATGAAAGGCCATCATCAAAAGCAGGTCTGGCCTCTTCGCGGCTAAAGCCGCTCCCACAGGTGCGGCATTGCCTTGAAGCCGGTGCGATTTCTGTAGGAGCGGCTTTAGCCGCGAAGAGGCCAGCAGCCTTAACGCTTGTTGGCCAGGAGGTACAGGCCAACAACCAGACCAACGGCACACAGCCCCGCCACATAGTAGGCCGGCGCCATCGGGCTCACTTTCAACAGCGCAGTCACCACCATCGGCGTCAGCCCGCCAAAGATCGCGTAGGCCACGTTGTACGAGAACGACAGCCCGCTGAAGCGCACCACCGCCGGGAACGCCTTGACCATCACATAAGGCACCGCGCCAATCACGCCCACGCACAGGCCGGTCACTGCATACAGTGGGAACAGCAGTTCGGGCCGGGTCGGCAGGCTGTGGTAGAAGGTCCAGGAGGTCGCCAGCAGCAGCAGGCTGCCGATCACGAACACCCGGCCCGCGCCGAAGCGATCGGCCAGGCTGCCAGCGCCGATGCAGCCGAAGCTGAGCAGCACGATGGCCAGGCTGTTGGCCTTGAGCGAGTCGGTGGGGCTGATGTGGTAGATGCTCTGCAGCAGCGCCGGAGTCATCAGGATGAGCACCACGATGGCGGCTGACAGCATCCAGGTCAGCAGCATCGACAGTATGATCGCGCCGCGATGGTCACGCAGCACCGCGCGCAACGGCAGCTCCTCGGCCAGCGCCTTGCGCTGCTGCATCTCGGCGAACACCGGGGTTTCGTGCAGCCAACGGCGCAGGTACACCGAGAACAGGCCGAATACACCGCCAAGCAGGAACGGGATACGCCAGGCGTAATCGGCCACTTCCTGTGCGCTGTAGACGCTGTTGATCAGGGTCGCCACCAGCGAACCAAGCAGGATGCCCGCGGTCAGGCCTGCGGTGAGGGTGCCGCAGGCGTAGCCGGTGTTGCGCTCTGGCACGTGCTCGGACACGAATACCCAGGCGCCCGGTACCTCGCCACCGATGGCCGCGCCCTGGATCACGCGCATCAGCAGCAACAGGATCGGCGCCCACATGCCGATCTGTGCATAAGTGGGCAGCAGGCCCATGATCAGCGTCGGCAGGGCCATCATGAAGATGCTCAGGGTGAACATCTTCTTGCGCCCGAGCAGGTCACCGAAGTGGGCCATGATGATGCCGCCCAGCGGCCGCGCCAGGTAGCCGGCGGCGAAAATGCCAAAGGTTTGCATCAGGCGCAGCCATTCGGGCATGTCAGCCGGGAAGAACAGCTTGCCGACCACTGTGGCGAAGAACACGAAAATGATGAAGTCGTAGAACTCCAGCGCGCCGCCCAGGGCGGACAGTGAGAGGGTCTTGTAGTCACTGCGGGTCAGCGGCCGCGAAGGCTGCTCGATACTGCTCGGCACGGAAGTCATCGCTCATTGTTCTCTTTGTGGGCATGCAGGCCGCTTGGCATGCGGCTTCTGGATTGGGAGACAGGCGAAGATAGCAAATTGCTGAGCTGCGCCGAAAGCGATACAAAATCCCTACACATATTCATGAATGCGCGGTCGTCGCTGGCCGTTATGCTCTATATACTGGCACTTCGTAGGAAAAGGTTGCTCCTAACGTGGGATGTTGTGCGAAAACGCCGGTCATTACTGTCAGGCGGTTTCGCAGAGTTTCCCTACGGCCGCCCAGTGAAACGAAATCGGCGTAGTATGTTTCAAGCTGAATCGTTTACCCGGCCTTTGCGCCACACCAACGAAAAGCGTCACGGGTCAGAGGCCCCATCGCATGATTGAGCTCGAACAAGAAGATCCAATCCCGCAAGGCGACCTGGCCTTGCAGATCACCGCACTCCCGCGCGAAACCAACGGGTTTGGCGACATCTTCGGCGGCTGGCTTGTCGCCCAGATGGACCTGGCCGGCACCGCCATGGCCAGCCGTGTCGCCGGCGGCCGCGTGGCCACCGTGGCCATCGACCGCATGGCCTTTCTGGTCCCGGTCGCCGTCGGCGCGCAGCTATCGTTCTATACCCAGACCCTGGAAATCGGCCGCAGCTCGATCCAGATGATGGTCGAAGTGTGGAGCGACGACCCTCTGTCCAGCGAATGGCGCAAGGTCACCGAAGCAGTCTTCGTCTTCGTCGCTATCGACGGCAGTGGCCGCACCCGCTCCGTACCTCGTCGCTGAGCCACGCCGGCGGTAAACTCATTGCATGTGCCCGGGTCCAAGGCCCACTGGCAATCAATGAGATGAATGCAATGGCTACCTTCCAGGTCGTAACCGAGCAACATGGCGAACTCAACTGCTGGCGTATCAGCAGTGACCACGCCGAACTACTGATCGCCCAGCAGGGCGCGCAGATCCTCAGCTACCAGCGCGTTGGCCAGCCACCGCTGCTGTGGCTGAGCGACCAGGCCATCTTCCGTAAGGGCAAGTCGGTACGCGCCGGTGTGCCGGTGTGCTGGCCGTGGTTCGGCAACCTGCAGCGCAACCCCCAGGCCGTGCAGGCCATGTACCACGGCGAACAGGCACCCGCCCACGGCCTGGCGCGCGCGCGCGACTGGCAATTGCTGGGTATCGAGGAGGCGGGCGAAGGCCTGCGCATCGAATTCGAACTGCCGGAAGCGCAGGGTGACCTGCCTGGCTGGCCTCATGACGTCGAGCTGAAGCTGGTGGTGGAGCTGGGCGAGGACCTGCAGCTGAACCTGACCAGCCGCAACATGGGCAATACCCCCGTGACCATCAGCCAGGCCCTGCACAGCTACTTCGCGGTCAGTGACGTTCGCCAGGCGCGGGTCGAAGGGGTGGAGGGGCTGAGCTATATCGAGACCCTGGCTGACTGGGAGCAGTGCCAGCAGAAGGGGCCGCTGGCGTTTGCCGGGGAGACTGACCGGATCTACCTGGCGACACCGCAAACCCTGAGCATCGTCGACCCGCACTGGAAGCGGCGCATTACCTTGACCAGCAGTGGGTCGCGCTCGGCGGTGATCTGGAACCCTTGGACTGAACGGGCCAGGGAACTGCCAGACATGGCCGACGATGGGTGGCAGCGGATGCTGTGCATCGAGACGGCGAATGTGTGGGATGACCTGGTGGAATTGAAGCCTGGGGGCAGCAGCTCGCTGGGGGTCAGGATTGGCTGTGAAATGATCTGAGTCTTGCAGTGCCTATGCGGGCCTCTTCGCGGGCTTGCTTGCGAAGAGGCCAGTGCAGGCGTCAGAGGTCTGCGTCCTCCACCACCCTCACCTTCCCGGCATCCAGCGCATAGGCCGCATCGGCCAGGTCATTGCTGACCTTCTCCACCTTCAGCTTGCCGCTGACCCACAGCGGTGTGTAGATATCATCGATCTTCAGACCCTTCGGGTAGCGCACCAGCACCAGCTGGTTCGGCGGTGGCGGCGGCACATGGATGCACGCGCCTGGGTACGGCACCAGGAGGAACAGCGTGCTGTTGCCCTTGGCATCGCTCTCCAGCGGCACCGGGTAGCCCCCAAGGCGAATATCCTTGCCATTCATGGCCGCCACCGTCTTGGTCGAGTACATCACCGCCGGCAGGCCCTTGCTCTGCTTCAGGCCGCCCTTGTCGGTAAAGGTACCCATGGCTTCCGGCGAGTTGTGATCGATCTCGGGCATTTGCTCGAGGGCCTGCTGGTCCGACTCGGGCATCAGCTCCAGCCAGTCGGTTTCAGGCAGTTCGGCATGGGCCAGGGCGCTGGCCAGCAACAGTGGGGCGAGGAAAAAGGCACGCATGAAAATGCTCGGCAACTCCAATGAATTGCCGGGCATTCTAACCACTAATCAGCGCTTCTTGATGAATCCGTAAATCACCAGAAGGATCACGGCACCGACCAGCGCGCCAAGGAATCCCGCAGCCTGCCCGGCCTGATAGATGCCCAGTGCCTGGCCGCCGTAGGTGGCCAGCAGGGAGCCGGCAATCCCCAGCAGGATGGTCATGATCCAGCCCATGCTGTCGTCGCCCGGCTTGATGAAGCGGGCCAGCAGGCCAACGATGAGGCCGATGAAGATGGTTCCAATGATACCCATGGCAATCCCTCTGCAGTGAAGATGGAACAAGCCAAAGCCTAGACAGCGCTTTGGCTCGTTGCCATTTCAGAGGGCAAGCCGCTGGTAGAAGTTCGATCAGTTGCCGATCAGGGCTTCTACTTCGGCAATCTTGCGCTCGAGGGTGGCCATGTCGTGGCAGCGCAGGGTGGCGTGGCCAACCTTGCGACCGGCCTTGAACGCCTTGCCGTAGTGATGCAGGTGGCAGTCACCGATGGCAACTACCTTTTCCACCGCCGGCACTTCACCGATGAAGTTGAGCATCGCGCTCTCGCCGACCTTGGCGGTCGAGCCCAGCGGCAGGCCGGCGACGGCGCGCAGGTGGTTCTCGAACTGGCTGCATTCGGCGCCTTCGATGGTCCAGTGCCCTGAGTTGTGCACGCGCGGGGCAATTTCGTTGGCCTTCAGGCCACCGTCCACTTCGAAGAACTCGAAGGCCATGACGCCTACGTAATCCAGCTTTTGCAGCACACGGCCGACGTAGTCTTCGGCCAGGGCCTGCAGCGGATGCGCCTGGCTGGCGACCGACAGGCGCAGGATGCCGCTTTCGTGGGTGTTGTGCACCAGCGGGTAGAAGCGGGTTTCACCATCACGGGCACGCACGGCTACCAGAGATACCTCACCGGTGAACGGCACGAAGCCTTCCAGCAGGCAAGGTACGCTGCCCAGCTCGGCAAAGGTACCGACCACGTCCTCAGGCGAGCGCAGCACCTTCTGACCCTTGCCGTCGTAACCCAGGGTGCGGGTTTTCAGCACGGCCGGCAGGCCGATGCTGGCCACCGCGGCGTCCAGGTCGGCCTGCGAGAGGATGTCGGCGAAGGCCGGGGTAGGGATACCCAGGTCACGGAACATGCTCTTTTCGAACAGGCGGTCACGGGCGATGCGCAGCGCTTCGGCGCTGGGGTACACCGGCACGAACTGCGAGAGGAAGGCCACGGTCTCGGCCGGGACGCTTTCGAACTCGAAGGTGACCAGGTCGACTTCGTCGGCCAGCTGACGCAGGTGGTCCTGGTCGCCGTAGTCGGCACGCAGGTGCTCGCCCAGCGGCGCGGCGCAGGCGTCCGGCGCCGGGTCGAGGAAGGCGAAGTTCATGCCCAGCGGGGTACCCGCCAGGGCCAGCATGCGGCCCAGCTGGCCGCCACCGATTACACCGATCTTCATGGGTTGAGCCTCAAGCCTGGCGCGGGTCTGGGTTGTCCAGAACGGTGTCGGTCTGTTCCGTGCGGAACTGCTTGAGCGCCGCGTGGTACTGCGGGTACTTGGCGCCGAGGATGCTGGCCGACAGCAGCGCCGCGTTGACCGCACCGGCACGACCGATGGCCAGGGTGGCAACCGGCACGCCGGCTGGCATCTGCACGATCGACAGCAGCGAATCGACACCCGACAGCATCGACGATTGCACGGGCACACCCAGCACCGGCAGGTGGGTCTTGGCGGCGCACATGCCTGGCAGGTGGGCAGCGCCACCGGCACCGGCGATGATCACCTCGATGCCACGACCCTCAGCCTCCTCGGCATACTGGAACAGCAGATCCGGGGTACGGTGGGCGGAAACCACCTTCACCTCGTAGGGAATGCCGAGTTTTTCCAGCATATCGGCGGTGTGGCTAAGGGTGGACCAATCGGACTTGGAGCCCATGATCACGCCAACCAGTGCACTCATCGTCGAGCCTCTCCTGCAAGCGCCTTCTGGCGCGCTAAAAGCAACAAGCCACGCAGGTGGGCCGGCGTGGCTTGTCATACGGATTCTAAATCGACCAGGTCGGCCGAAGGCGCGGGATTGTAGCGTATTTCAAGGCCCTGCGCCCACCCCCGCAAGCACATGTCTGATCAAAGGGCAAGCTGTCTCGCAGGACAACTTTTTCCTGCCGCCTCTGGCTCGGCGAATACCAGACGCTTGTATCCCCGATCTCGAAAATTCAGGTACGTACATATGAGTGTTTCACGCCTCTTCGCGCTTTCGTGTGGCCTGGTACTCAGCTTGCAACTGCCAGTTGTTTCTGCTGCCCGCTCGCTGACCGTCACCGTCTATGTTCACGACGACCTTGCCGACATGAGCAATGAGCAATTGAACAAGGACTTCTTTCAGCATTGGCTGGACGAGATGCGCAGTTTCAGCCAACAGTCCATCGAGGTCATATTTCAACGCGAGGTAGAACACATTACCGATATTGCTTATGCAGGAATGCCGTCCGCTCAACTACTCGAGGCCTTCGCCCGGCAACTACATGAACAACAGCGCCACCCATCCTTTTCCTTTATGGATAAACAGCTGCTGCTGACGCGCAACAGCTATGATCACAGCGGCCTGAACTACAACGCAGGCCTTGCCTATCAGAAGCAAAACACGGCTATTGCGTCGGCAGGTGCATACGGTGCTCCAGCCCATGAAATCGGTCATTTGCTAGGCGCCACGCACGAAGATGCCGAACTGAAATTCAATGGCTGGGTGTGTGAAACGTACACCCACCCCCGTGTACCGGCCCGATCCAATTGCTACCGCTACAGCGACAAGAATCGCGCGAATATCGCGGACTACTTGAAATACAACTCAAACTGAAGCCTCACCTTGTGCGCCTGACGACTCAAGCTTGCGCCACAACAAGCGGACGTTAGCCTTGCGCACCAGTGCGCAGCGGTACAGACGAATTTCCAGTGGCACATGCCACTGGCTGCCGCCGCAGATCGCCAGTTCGCCCCGCTCCAGTTCGCCACGCATCGACAGGCGCGGCACCCAGGCGATGCCCATGCCCTCCAACGCCATGCTCTTGAGGCTGTCGGCCATGGCGGTTTCGTAGACGGTGGTATAGCGCAGGTTTCGCTGGCGCAGCAGCAAATTGACCGACCGACCGAGGAAAGCGCCGGCGGTATACGCCAGCAGCGGCACACTGCCCTCGCCTTCCAGGTCGAACAACGGCTTGCCGTCGGCATCCACGGCGCACACCGGCAACATTTCAGTGGTGCCCATGTGCAGCGACGGGAAGATTTCGGCATCCATCTGCAAGGCGGCATCCGGGTCATAGAAGGCCAGCATCAGGTCGCAGCCACCTTCACGCAATGCATGCACGGCATCTCCGACGTTGGTCGCAACCAGGCGGGTGGCGATGTTCAAGCCATCGTTGCGCAACTGGGCCACCCAACGCGGGAAAAAGCCCGACGCCAGCGAGTGTGCAGCGGCCACCTGTACCACTTCACCCTGCCCGCCCTCCAGGTGATGCAAATGGCGGAGAATTTCGCTCAATTGGTCGACAACAGTACGCGCGGTGACGAGAAACAGCTGCCCGGCCTCGGTCAGTTCAATTGGCGTGCGGGAACGATTCACCAATTGCAGGCCCAAAGCTGCTTCTAGACTGCGTATACGCCGGCTGAAGGCAGGTTGGGTAACGAAACGCCGCTCTGCCGCCTGGGAAAAACTGCGGGTCGCAGCCAGCGCGCTGAAGTCTTCCAGCCATTTGCTTTCAAGGTTCACGAAGCACATCTCCTGGCGTGCACCAAAATGGAACACGCTCGAATATCAATTGGCGTCACATGAAACACTATGCCGTTTGTGCATAGGTTAGCGTGCAACAGCATTGGCCGCAAAATCACCTTCAGGCCTAGGATTGGCGCCATTCCGGCATGTGCCGGGTCAAAATCGAGATGATATACATCATGTCCTCCGCTGCATCGTTCCGCGTCGAAAAAGATTTGTTGGGTACCCTTGAAGTTCCTGCAGATGCCTACTACGGCATCCAGACCCTGCGCGCTGCCAACAACTTCCACCTCTCCGGTGTTCCGCTGTCGCACTATCCGAAGCTGGTCGTGGCCCTGGCCATGGTCAAGCAGGCTGCTGCTGACGCCAACCGTGAGCTGGGCCACCTGAGCGATGCCAAGCACGCTGCCATCACCGCAGCCTGCGCCCGTCTGATCAAAGGCGATTACCACGACCAGTTCGTGGTGGACATGATCCAGGGCGGTGCTGGTACTTCTACCAACATGAACGCCAACGAAGTAATCGCCAACGTTGCGCTGGAGGCCATGGGCCACCAGAAGGGTGAGTACCAGTACCTGCACCCGAACAACGACGTGAACATGGCGCAGTCGACCAACGACGCCTACCCGACGGCTATCCGCCTGGGCCTGCTGCTGGGCCACGACGCGCTGCTGGCCAGCCTCGACAGCCTGATCCAGGCCTTCGCTGCCAAGGGTAAAGAGTTCGACCACGTACTGAAGATGGGCCGTACCCAGCTGCAGGACGCCGTACCGATGACCCTGGGCCAGGAATTCCGTGCCTTCGCCACCACCATGACCGAAGACCTGCAGCGCCTGCGCTCGCTGGCCCCGGAACTGCTGACCGAAATCAACCTGGGCGGTACCGCCATCGGTACCGGCATCAACGCCGACCCTGGCTACCAGGCCCTGGCCGTACAGCGCCTGGCTGCCATCAGCGGCCAACCGCTGGTACCGGCTGCCGACCTGATCGAAGCCACCTCCGACATGGGCGCCTTCGTACTGTTCTCCGGCATGCTCAAGCGTACTGCAGTCAAGCTGTCGAAGATTTGCAACGACCTGCGCCTGCTGTCCAGCGGCCCACGCACCGGCATCAACGAAATCAACCTGCCAGCGCGTCAGCCAGGCAGCTCGATCATGCCAGGCAAGGTCAACCCGGTTATCCCGGAAGCCGTCAACCAAGTGGCCTTCGCCATCATGGGCAACGACCTGGCCCTGACCGTCGCCGCCGAAGGTGGCCAGCTGCAGCTGAACGTGATGGAGCCGCTGATCGCCTACAAGATCTTCGACTCGATCCGCCTGCTGCAACGTGCCATGGACATGCTGCGCGAGCACTGCATCGTCGGCATCACCGCCAACGAACAGCGCTGCCGTGAACTGGTCGAGCACTCGATCGGCCTGGTCACCGCCCTGAACCCGTACATCGGCTACGAAAACGCCACCCGTATCGCCCGCGTTGCCCTGGAAACCGGCCGCGGCGTACTGGAACTGGTGCGCGAAGAGAAGCTGCTGGACGACGCGATGCTCGACGACATCCTGCGTCCGGAAAACATGATCGCTCCCCGTCTGGTTCCGCTGAAGGCGTAACCAGGCTGCTGTAAACAGTCTCACCAGGTCGAGGGACTAGACACCTCTCAACCTTTCAAAGGCCCGAGCCTATGCTTCGGGCCTTTTTTTTGCCTGAAGGATTTTGGGGCTGCTTTGCGGCCCCCCGAACAACGGCACACAACTTGCTCCATAATGCGTCCCAGGCCAACGGGATTACCCAGCATGCTGCACAGCCACCTGACCACCCTCAACGCGGTTTCGCTGATCCTCAACGTCTTCCAGGCAGACGGTTGCGAGGCGTCGGCGCTGCTGGCCGGCAGCGGCATCGGCCCGGCAGACCTGGGCCATGCCGATGCGCGTATCACCACCCAGCAGGAACTGCAGGTGTGCGCCAACGCCGTTGCCCGACGCGAAGATATAGGCCTGGAGCTGGGCCAGCGCATGCATGTGTCGTGCTACGGCATGCTCGGTTACGCCCTGCTCTCCAGTGCCACTTTGGGTGACGCCTTGCGCTTGGCACTGCAGTATCCGGCACTGCTGGGAACAATCTTCAAGCTGCGTTTGCTCGATGACGGCCAGCGTGTCTGGTTCAGCGCCAGCGATTACCACGACAGCCCGGCGCTGACCGCCTTCAATGCAGAGTTCTGCCTGGTGTCGCTGAAGGTCATCTGCGACGACCTGCTCGGCCGCCCGCTGCCCCTGCTGGCAGCCCGTTTCGAACACCCACGGCCCGGTTACCACGCACTCTATGCCGAGGCATTCCAGTGCCCGGTCGGTTTCGAGGCCGAGGACAATGCCTTTGCCTTCGAACGGCGCTGGCTGGACACGCCACTGCCGCTGGCCGACCCGATTACCCACAAGGCAATGAGCGAACGCTGCCGGCGCCTGAACCTGGAATTCACCGGCCGCCAGGCCTGGCTGGGGCGGATTCGCCAACTGCTGGCGCAGCAACTGGATGCAGCGCCCGGGCTGGAAGGGCTGGCACGGCAGATGAACTGCTCATCGCGCACCCTGCGCCGGCATTTGCAGGCGTTGGGCAGCAGTTATCAACAGCTGCTGGATGAACTGAGGTTCGAGCGGGCCAAGCAGTTGCTGGCTGATGAGCAGATGCCGATCTATCGGATTGCCGAGTGCCTGGGGTTCAGCGAGACCGCCAGTTTTCGGCATGCCTTCCAGCGTTGGAGTGGCGTCGCACCCAGTCACTTCCGCGGTTGACCTGTACCGGCCTCTTCGCGGGCTTGCCCGCTCCCACAGGATCTGCACAACTCCCCAGTGTTGTGGGATACCTGTGGGAGCGGGCGCGCCCGCGAAGAGGCCGGTACAGGAAAAGCGGGCCAAAGAGCTTGGCCACATCGATCCCCTTTTGGCCACTTGCGTCGTTCTCCCCCACTGGCCCGCCCATGAGAATGGGCCCACGCCAGTACCTACCGGAGAACAACAATGCTGACGATCTATTCCGATGACCACCGCCTGCACCATGGCCGCTGCGAGCTGATCGACGGCAAGCTGATGCCCTGTTTCGAAATGCCGTCACGCGCCGACCATGTGCTCGACCAAGTGAAAAAGCGCAACCTTGGCGACATCCAGGGCCCCACCGACTATGGCCGTGCACCGTTGCTGCGCATCCACAGTGCCGATTACCTGAATTTCTTCGAAGGTGCCTGGGCGCGCTGGGCAGCACTGGGTCAGGATGGCGACCTGCTGCCATTCACCTGGCCCGCACGCACCCTGCGCCAGATAAAACCCACCGGCCTGCACGGTGAACTGGGCTACTACAGCTTCGACGCCGGCGCACCGATCACCGCCGGTACCTGGCAGGCTGCCTACAGCGCCGCCCAGGTCGCCCTCACCGCCCAGGCGGCGATCCAGCAAGGCGCCCATTCCGCCTTCGCCCTGTGCCGCCCGCCAGGGCACCATGCGGCTGGCGAAGTCATGGGCGGCTATTGCTACCTGAACAACGCCGCCATCGCCGCCCAGGCCTTCCTTGACCAGGGCCGGCGCAAGGTCGCAATCCTCGATGTCGACTATCACCACGGCAACGGCACCCAGGACATCTTCTACAGCCGCAACGATGTGTTCTTCGCCTCGATCCATGGCGACCCGCGCGACGAGTTCCCGTTCTTCCTCGGCTATGCCGATGAAACCGGCGAGGGTGCCGGCGAAGGCTGCAACATCAACTACCCACTGCCGGCTGGCAGCGACTGGGCCGCCTGGAACGCCGCCCTGGAGGACGCCTGCCAGCGCATCGCCGCCTATGACGCTGAAGTGCTGGTGATCTCGCTGGGTGTGGATACCTTCAAAGACGACCCGATCTCGCAGTTCAAGCTGGACAGCCCGGACTACCTGGAAATGGGCAAGCGCATCGCCCAGCTCGGCAAGCCGACCCTTTTCGTGATGGAAGGCGGCTACGCTGTGGAAGAAATCGGTATCAACGCGGTCAATGTGCTGGAAGGCTTCCAGCAGGCCCAGCCAGGAGCCCGATAATGGTTCGACTCAAGCGTCTGCTCGCCCCGTTCATCGCCGCTACCCTGTTCACCGGTGCCCTGCAGGCCCAGGCCGAACAGCGCACCCTGCGGGTGTTCAACTGGTTCGACTACATCACTCCGCAAACTCTCACCGAGTTCCAGAAAGACAGCGGAGTGAAGCTGGTCTACGACATCTTCGACACCAACGAGGCGCTGGAAGCGAAACTGCTGACCGGCAACTCCGGATATGACGTGGTAGTGCCATCCAACGTGTTCCTCGCCAAGCAGATCGAAGCGGGTGTGTTCCAGCCGCTGGACCGCAGCAAGCTGCCGAACTGGCAGCACCTGGACCCGGCGCTGATGAAGCTGATCGAAGCCAACGACCCCGGCAACAAATTTGCCGTACCCTACATGTACGGCACAGTGCTGATCGGCTTCAACCCGGCCAAGGTCAAGGCTGCGCTCGGCGAGAACGCCCCGGTGGACAGTTGGGACCTGATCTTCAAGGAAGAGAACATCGCCAAGCTCAAGCAATGCGGCGTGGCCCTGCTCGACTCGCCGTCGGAGATCATGCCGCTGGCCCTGCAGTACCTGGGCCTGCCACCGAACAGCGACAAACCGGCTGATTACAAGAAAGCCGAAGCGCTGATGCTGAAGATCCGCCCGCACATCACCTACTTCCATTCCTCGAAGTACATGGCTGACATCGCCAACGGCGATATCTGCGTGGCAGTGGGCTACAGCGGCAGCTTCTCTCAGGCAGCCAACCGCGCCCGCGAGGCGAAGAATGGCGTGGTGGTGGACATGCGCCTGCCCAAGGAAGGTGCACCGATCTGGTTCGACATGCTGGCGATTCCGAAGAACGCGACCAACCCGGAAGATGCCCACGCGTTCATCAACTACTTACTGCGGCCTGAGGTGATTGCGCCTATCAGCGACTTTGTCGGGTACCCGAACCCGAACAAGGATGCGACCGACAAGGTCGACCCGGCGATTCGCAACAACCCCAACCTGTATCCGACAGCGGAGGCGATGGCCAAGCTGTATACCCTCAAGCCCTTGGCGCGGGATGCCGAGCGAGCTCGGACCAGGGCCTGGACACGGATCAAGTCTGGTACCTGATTTAGAGCCGGGGCTGCTTTGCAGCCCAATCGCCGGCAAGCCAGCTCCCACAGGATGGACTGCCCCCAAGAAGTTGGACAAAAAATCCAACCCTTGGGGGACCTATGGGCAAATACACAGAGCAATTCAAGCTCACAGCCATCTCAGCCTATTT
>NZ_NEJN01000040.1:0-682 GCF_002113105.1 Pseudomonas sp. B22(2017) | reverse complement strand
CTTCGTGCACCGCGCCGTCGAAGCCGCCGACCTGATCGTCAACATCGGCCACGACGTGATCGAGAAGCCGCCGTTCTTCATGGTCCGTGGCGGCACCGAGGTCATCCACATCAACTTCCGCTCCGCCGAAGTCGATGCCGTGTACTTCCCGCAGGTTGAAGTGATCGGCGATATCGCCAATGCCGTATGGCAGATCAGCGAAGCGCTGACCGACACCACACACTGGGACTTCACCCGCCTGATGGCCATCCGTGAAGCCAACGAGGCACAGATCGCCGAAGGTGCCGACGACAACCGCTTCCCGGTCTACCCGCAGCGCATGGTCGCCGACATCCGTCGCGTGCTCCCGTCCGAAGGCATCGTTGCCCTGGACAACGGCATCTACAAGATCTGGTTCGCCCGCAACTACAAGGCGCACAAGCCAAACACCGTACTGCTGGACAACGCCCTGGCGACCATGGGCGTCGGCCTTCCATCGGCCATGGCCGCGCATCTGGTACACCCGGACCGCCCGGTGATCTCGGTTTGCGGCGACGGCGGTTTCATGATGAACAGCCAGGAGCTGGAAACTGCGGTACGCCTAGGCATGCACATCACCGTGGTGATCCTGCGTGACGACGGCTACGGCATGATTCGCTGGAAGCAGGCCAACATGGGCTTCACCGATTTCGGCCTGGACTAC
>NZ_NEJN01000008.1:0-230927 GCF_002113105.1 Pseudomonas sp. B22(2017) | reverse complement strand
GTCGATCGCCGAGGCGCGGGACCGGATGCGCCGCAATATCGATGACTTCGAGTTTGGCTCGATGAAGGCCATGCGCAAGGTGCGGCCGATCATCCAGCATGGCTTGATGAGCCTGGCCGTGCTCGACCCGCGGTTCACCAATACGATGATCAGCGTGACGGTGTGGGTCGAGGGCAAGGCCGAGGAAGTGCATGGGCGGTTGTTCAAGGAGGCCAGCATGGGGGTAACCCAGGCGAGCAGCGCGGCGCAGCTTGCCCTGGTGGATATCTCGGTGGCAGCTGGGACGTTGGAGACAAATGCGCGCAAGTTGTTTCAAGGGATGCAGATCACATCGCAGCAGGCTGCCAGGTTAGTACGGACCGGGTTCTCCGGTTTACGTGGTGTGGCAGGTAGTTGGGAGTTATTGCTGGCGATAGGCGGGTTGTATCTGCAGCAGGACAGCCTGGGCAGGAATCAGGACAAGGCGGAAACGGAGATTGGGCCCAAGGCGTTTGAGGCCAAATTGGCGTTGCAAGGATCGCAGTTGGGCCTGTTGGGAGGGCAAATCGAACTGGTTGGGCTCATTTTGAGATCAAGTGCTGGTCCACTGAATTTGGGGTGGGCAAAGGGTGTTGCAGCCAGTGGGGGGGCCTTGATAAGGCTTGGTGCTTTGGTGAGTGCGGTTGCAGGGGTCTTTGATACGGCTCAAGCAATCAATGCGACCAGGCGAGCTGCCGCTGCGGGTGATGATGCCGCATACCAGCGACATCTAATTTCGGCCGGTTTGTATGTTCTTGGCACTGTCGCTTTCGGATTCGCAGTACTCAATCCCTTGGTTTTCGGCCCGCTGGGATTGGCGATCGCCTTCACGCTTGCTGCTAATCAACTAAGCAAACGCGCTCAGGAAAATGAATCAACTGATCTGGAGCGCTGGGTAAGGCGGTGCTGCTTTGGAAAAGCAGACGAAAAGCCGACCATTCATTGGAATGTTCCAGAACAAGCGGATATCGCTTTTGCCGAACTCAATGCTGCCACGCTAGGCGTTCAGGCGAAGTTGAATTTTGAGTCGCGCTTGGCAACTGATCCAGGGCTTCCGAAAATCGGTGGCTTGACAAGCACGGAAATAATTAAGGAACTGAAATTCTTGATCGCTTTGCCTATGTACGACGAGCGTTCTTCGGGATATCGCTGGAAATTGATTGCGCATCGTCACGGTGACGGTAATCACCCTGATTACATTGGCGGGGAAACTATTGCTTCGGGCAATTTTTTCGCGAACTCCGAAGAATTTCTCTCGCCGTCCTCTTCATTTTTGAGCTTTGCGCCTCCACGAATACCAGACCACGACTGCAATTATTCAATTAGCGAGAAGCGAAAACCTTATTCTACTGAACTCAGCCAGTTAGAGATTTCGGGCTCGATAGCGCTCATGGCGACTATAGGAAAACACACAATTGAGGCAGCTACGCTGTTGGTCATGTACTGGCCGGATCGGAGCCTACCAAGTGGGTACATTGAGATTTGTGTCAGGGAGATTAACGAGTGAAGCGTGATGATAAAGTGTTGTGCGAGCGCGCTTTAGGCTGGAGCCATGACCTTCCCACGGTGCATGAAGTTCCAAAGTGGCGGGAAGTGTGGGCGAGTGTCAAGCCGTCGCCAAACTATTTCGATGATATATATCTCGAGTTACCGCGGAGCAGCACCATCCTTCGAGGTGTTATATTTTTGATTGGGGTTCCGGGTTTGCTATTTGTTTTAGGAATGACGCTTTACTTATACTGGATCCTTTTGCATGGCAGTTGGCCGCGCGACTGGATTACAAACATATCAATAGCTCTTCTTCCGGTAGCATTATGGGCTTTGGCTGCCTATGTCAGGCTTGATCTGGTTGCCCCTAGAGACGAGCCAATTCGCTTCAATCGACTACGCCAAAAAATATATATTTATGAATTTCGATATGACCGTATCTTCATCTTCAGTCGCAAACGATGGGGCGTCAAGCCGGTCGCCTACAACTGGGACGACGTAACCGCCGAAGTCTACCGAGTCTACGCCCCCGGCCACGGTGGCCTGATCGAAAACGTCATGCTGTCGGTCCGCAACCCGGAAACCAACGAAGTCATCGACCGCGTGTTCTTCACCTATGACCTGTACCAAGGCGAAGCCTACTGGGCCATCGCCCGACTATTCATGCAGCAAGGCCCCGAAGCCCTGCCGAAGTTCGTACACCCACCCCGTGACTGGAACGATGACGATGGCCTGAGCCACATGCATTGCCTGGCACCCAAGGTTCATTGGCCGGAGGACATTGACCGTGAATCCCGCACTGCCCCATCTGACTGAGAAGGCCGATGCTTTGAAGCAGTGGTTTTATACGGCCCGTGACAGATGCCGAATCCATCTAAATATGGCGGCATGATCCGGAACTAAACTAACAAGTGGCACTTGTTTGCGAGGATAGGATCATGGCCTATGTCGATTGGCGATTGCGCGGCGCAGGGGTCGACCTTTGCAACTGCGATTATGGCTGCCCCTGCCAGTTCAATGCCTTGCCCACCCATGGCACTTGCGAAGCGGCAGTGGGCTATCACATCGAGGAGGGGTACTTCGACGAGGTGTCGCTGGCCGGCTTGAATGTGGCCTGCACCTTCGCCTGGCCTGGGCCCATCCACGAGGGCGGTGGGCAATGCCAGGCCTTTATCGATGAACGCGCCAGTGATGCCCAGCGCCAGGCATTGCTGACCATTCTCAGCGGCCAGGAGCAGGAACCCACGGCCTTCTTCGCCATTTTTGCCAGCACGGTGCAGACCATGCACGCACCGCAGTTCGTGCCGGTTGAGGTGCACACCGACCGCGCCGCACTGACCGCCAGCATCCACGTGCCCGGGGTGCTGGATGGCCGGGCCGAGCCGATCCGCAACCCCGTGGACGGATCGGTGCACCGGGCCAGGCTGGTACTGCCAGAGGGCTTCGAGTTCGGCGAGACGGACTGCGCCAGCGCCACCTTCAACTGCTCCGGGGCGGTGAAGCTGGACTATGCCGGGCGCAACGCCATGCTCTACGACCTGGATATGGGGCCAAATGGCATCATCCGCGGCTAGCCGCTGGCCAGCCCCGGGCGCGCTGCTGACCGGCGCGCTGGTGCTGATGATCAGCGCGCTGGGTTGGTGGTGGCACGTCGAGCAGGCAACGACCATGGCGGCGATGGGCGAGATGCAGATGCCACCCACCGCCTGGTGGTCGCGCCAGGGCGCGCTGACCCTGCTGATGTGGTTGGCGATGATGCAGGCGATGATGCTGCCGGCCGCTCTGCCGGTGTTCTTGCTTTACCGACGCTGCCTGGTGCGCGACAGCGCCGGCCCGTTCAAGCTGCTGCTGTTCTGCGCGGCCTATGCACTGCTCTGGTGTGGCTTCGCCCTGCTGATGACCCTGCTGCAGGCCCTTGGCGAATGGCTTGGCTGGCTCGATCCCATGACCCTGCGCCTGCCACCGCTCATGGGTGCGCTACTGCTTCTGCTGGCCGGTGGCTACCAGATGAGCCAGGGCAAGGCCGCTTGCCTGGAGCATTGCCAGAGCCCGCTTTTCTTTCTTCAGCACCATGTACGCCCGGGCCTTGGCGACGCCTGGAGGCTGGGGTTGCAGCATGGCCTGTACTGCATCGGTTGCTGCTGGGCGCTGATGCTGGTGCTGCTGGTGGTTGGCGCCATGAGCCTGTGGGGCATGGCCGCGCTGGCGATGCTGGTTCTGGCGGAGAAAGTGTTGCGGTTGGGCGCGGCCTGGCGCCGCTACAGTGGCGCCCTGCTTATCGCTGGTGGACTGCTGCTGGCGTTCTGGCCGCATATCTGACAACCCGCCCGGGCCTGCCCGGGCGGGGTGCAGCGGTACCACGCCGAAGCCCTTGGCGTCAGGCCAGCGCCTCACGGCTGTGCTGGCCGTCGACCAGGCGTTGCAGGCCCAGCGGGTTGGCGTTTTTCAGGGCGTCGGGCAGCAGCGCATCCGGGTAGTCCTGGTAGCACACCGGCCGCAGGAAGCGGTCGATGGCCAAGGTGCCGACCGAGGTCCCACGGGCATCGGACGTGGCCGGGTATGGCCCGCCATGCACCATGGCATCGCACACTTCGACACCGGTCGGGTAACCATTGACCAGCAGGCGCCCGGCCTTGCGCTGCAGCAGCGGCACCAGCGCGGCGAAGCGCTGCAGGTCTTGTGGCTCGGCAATCAGCGTTGCCGTCAGCTGCCCGTGCAAGGCTTGCAGCGCGCGGCGCAGTTCGGCTTCGTCGGCCACCGCCACGGCCACCGTGGCCGGCCCGAACACCTCCTCCTGAAGCAACGCATCACCATCAAGCAGCAGGCTTACATCCGCCTGGAACAGCTGCGCCTGCGCCTGGTCGCCAGCCTGGTCGGCGCCGGCCAGATGACGCACGCCCGGGTGCTGGTGCAGGCGTTGCACGCCCTGGGCATAGCTGCGCAATGTACCGGCATTGAGCATGGTCTGCCCGGGCTGGTCGGCCAGCTGCGCACCAAGGGCCGCCAGGAAGTTGCTGAACGCCTCGCCGGCAATTCCGATGACCAGCCCGGGGTTGGTGCAGAACTGCCCGCAGCCCAGCACCACCGAACCGGCCAGCTCCCTGGCTACCTGCTCGCCCCTGGCCTGCAAGGCCGCAGGCAAGACCAGCACCGGGTTGATGCTGCTCATTTCGGCGAACACCGGAATCGGCTGCGGGCGCGCTGCAGCCAGCTCGCACAGCGCACGGCCGCCCTTGAGCGAACCGGTGAAGCCCACGGCCTGGATCGCCGGGTGGCGCACCAGCGCTTCGCCGACACCGGCACCGTAGATCATGTTGAACACGCCTGCGGGCATGCCGGTGGCCACCACTGCCCGCTCGATGGCCTCGGCCACCCGTTCGGCAGTGGCCATGTGGCCGCTGTGCGCCTTCACCACCACCGGGCAACCGGCGGCCAGCGCCGCGGCGGTATCCCCCCCTGCGGTGGAGAAGGCCAGCGGGAAGTTGCTGGCGCCGAACACGGCTACCGGGCCGACGCCGGTACGGTATTGGCGCAGGTCAGGGCGCGGCAGCGGCTGACGCTGGGGTTGGGCACGGTCGATGCGCGCCCCCAGGTAGTCGCCACGGCGAAGCACCGTGGCGAACAGGCGCATCTGGTTGCTGGTGCGCGCGCGTTCGCCCTGGATGCGCCCGGCCGGCAGTGCGGTTTCGCGGCACACGGTGGCGACAAAACTGTCGTCCAGCGCATCCAGCTGGTCGGCAATGGCATCGAGGAACTGCGCACGGCGCTGCGGCGCCAGGACGTTGTATTCGGCGAAGGCCGCTTCGGCAGCCTGGGCGGCGGCGTCCACTTCCTCCGGGGTGGCTTGGGCAAAGGCCTGCGGAAGGGCTTCGCCGGTGCGCGCGTCGAGGCTTTGCAGGCGCACGCTGCCGGCAGCGCTGCGCTGGCCGCCAATGAAGTTGCTTCCGGTCATGGTTGGCTCCTGTAATGAGGAAAGAAGATTCAAAGGTTCATGTCAGCCATGGAGTGCACATGGCCCGTCATGTCAGCAGGCCCCCCTGTGGGAGCGGCTTCAGCCGCGAACACCGGCGCAGCCGGTGCCATGCACCGCGCCGGGCCCTTCGCGGCTAAAGCCGCTCCCACAGGTACGCGGGCGAACCCGACACACTGCTCGCCTGACTGCTCAAAGGCTTTTCACCACCCCGGGGCGAACCTGCCCGGGCGCGGCGGCAATGCCATTGCGCAGCGGCTGGCCGAACGCGTCGAGGCTGACTTCGAAGGTGTCGCCCGGGCGCGCCTGGATGCCGTCGGCGAACGACAGCGTGGCAGTGCCGAAGTAATGCACGTGGATATCGCCGGGGCGCAGGAACTGGGTGTACTTGAAGTGGTGGAATTCCAGGTTCTCGAAGCTGTGGCACATGTTCTGCTCGCCCGAGAGGAACGGCTTGCGCCACAGCTCCTGGCCGTCGCGCAGGATGCGGCTGGTGCCTTCCAGGTGGGCCGGCAGCGCCCCCAGGCGCAGCTCTGGGCCGAAGCTGCAGGCGCGCAGTTTGGAATGGGCCAGGTACAGGTAGTTGCGCCGCTCCATCACATGGTCGGAAAACTCGTTGCCCAACGCATAGCCAAGGCGGTAAGGCGTGCCGTCGGCACCGATCAGGTACAGCCCGACCAGCTCTGGCTCCTCGCCGGCATCCTCGGCGAACACCGGCAGCGGCAGGTCGGCGCCAGGGCGCACGACGATGCCACCGTCGCCCTTGTAGAACCACTCCGGCTGCGCGCCCTCCTCGCCTGCCGGCGGCCGACCGCCATCGAGGCCCCACTGGAACATGCGCATGCTGTCGGTCACCGCGCCTTCGGCCTGCTGCTGATGCATCTTGTCGCGGGTTGCGGCGCTGCCCAGGTGGGTCAGCCCGGTGCCGGTGACCAGGCAGTGCGCCGGGTCCGGGTGGTCCAGTGGTGGCAACACGCGGCCTTCGGCCAGCAGGGCCAGGTAGTCGTGGCGCTCGCCCAGGCCGGCAGCCTGCACTTCAGCGGCCAGGTCATGGCCGGCGGCAATGGCTTGCAGGGCCAGCTCGCGGGTGCTGCCAGCGCCCTGCACCTGCAGGGCGTAATCGCCTTCCACCACACCCACGCAGCGCTCGCCGGTGGCGGTTTCAAATTGGATCAATCGCATGTTTGTGCTCGCTTCTCGGTTGCGAAAATTAGCGGGAGGCTTCGGCTGCCCGCGTGGAAGCCAGGCGCTGGCGGCGCTCCAGGCGGTTGTAGACAACCCCGGTGAGCAACAGCCCGAACAGCATCACCACGGCCAGGAAATACAGCCCCGACGAAAGTTGCCCGGTGTGCTCCTTGAGCGCGCCGATACCGAACGGGCCCAGGTAGCCGCCGAGGTTGCCGATCGAGTTGATCAAGGCGATGCCGGCTGCGGCGCTGGCCCCGGAGAAGAACCGGCCCGGCAAGGTCCAGAAGATGGCGGTGCAGGAGAACAACGCGAATGCCACCAGGCACAGCGCTGCCAGCTGCATGACCGGCACGCTAAGCCAGGCACTGAAGAACAGGCCGATCGCCCCCAGGGCATACAGCAGGCCCAGGTGGCCATAGCGGTCGTTCAGGCGGTCGGAGCTGCGCGGCACGATCAGCAGGCCGATGATGCCGAACAGGTAAGGCACGGCCGAAACGAAACCGGTGACCAGGTCACTGCCGCCAAACTGGTGGATCAGCGTGGGCAGCCAAAGGCCCAGGCCGTAGATGCTCAGGGTCACCGGCAGGTAGAACAGCGCCAGCAACAGCACCCGGCTGTCCTTCAGGGCATGCAACGGATTGCCATGGCGGGTCTGGCCGAACTCGCGCAGGTCGTTGGCCAGTTGTTCCTGCAGCCAGCTGCGCTGTTCGTCGCTGAGCCAGCGCACCTTGGCCGGGCTGTCTGGCAGCAGGCGCAGGGTCGGCCAGGCCAGCAGCACCGCGGGGGTACCGATGCAGATGAACAGCCATTGCCAGCCATGCAGGCCGTAGATGCCATCGAGCCCCAGCAGCGCGCCCGAGAGCGGCCCGGTGATCAGCATCGCCAGCGGCTGGGAGAGGATGAAGAAGCCGAGGATCTTGCCGCGATGGCGCACCGGGTACCACTGGGTGATGTAGTACAGCACGCCCGGAAAGAAGCCCGCCTCGGCCGCCCCCAGCAGAAAGCGCATCACGTAGAAACCGCTGGGCCCGGTAACGAAGGCCATTCCGACGGTGATCGCGCCCCAGGTGACCAGGATGCGGGCGAACCAGCGGCGCGCGCCAAAGCGGTCGAGCAACAGGTTGCTCGGCACCTCGAACAGGAAGTAACCAATAAAGAAGAGCCCGGCGCCAAGGCCGTAGGCCGCGTCACCCAGGCCGATGTCGGCGCCCATGTGCAGCTTGGCGAAGCCCACCGCGGAACGGTCGACATAGGCCACCAGGTAAAGCAGTACCAGAAAAGGGATGAGTTTCAGTGTGATCAGGCGGACGAGCCGCTGCTCCTGAATCATGGCGATGTCTCCAATTGTTCTTGTAATGGGTACAGCACCTGGCCGGGGACTTTTTGGCAGACCTCTGACCTGGGTGAATGATCTTATAGTATTACCAATTGAGCCAACAAGCCTTCACAGAGGCCATTTTTATCAGTACAGTCGGTCGCACAACGACAAATAGTAATACTAATTAGGTGTTCCCATGTCTGATAACAAACGCCCACTGCGCTCCGCCCAATGGTTCGGCACCGCCGACAAGAACGGTTTCATGTACCGCAGCTGGATGAAGAACCAGGGTATTCCGGACCACGAATTCCAGGGCAAGCCGATCATCGGCATCTGCAACACCTGGTCGGAGCTGACCCCGTGCAACGCGCACTTCCGCAAGATTGCCGAACACGTCAAGAAGGGTGTGCTGGAGGCTGGCGGCTTCCCGGTGGAGTTCCCGGTGTTTTCCAGCGGCGAGTCCAACCTGCGCCCCACCGCCATGCTCACCCGCAACCTGGCGAGCATGGATGTGGAGGAAGCGATCCGTGGCAACCCGGTGGACGCCGTGGTGCTGCTGACCGGCTGCGACAAGACCACCCCGGCGCTGCTGATGGGCGCGGCGAGCTGTGACGTGCCGGCGATCGTGGTTACCGGCGGGCCGATGCTGAACGGCAAGCACAAAGGCAAGGACATTGGCGCCGGCACCATCGTCTGGCAGATGCACGAGGCCTACAAGGCCGGCCAGATCGACCTCAACGAGTTCCTCTCGGCCGAGGCCGGCATGTCGCGCTCGGCGGGTACCTGCAACACCATGGGCACCGCCTCGACCATGGCCTGCATGGCCGAAGCGCTAGGCACCTCGCTGCCGCACAACGCCGCCATTCCGGCGGTGGATGCACGCCGTTACGTGCTGGCCCACCTGTCGGGCATGCGCATTGTCGACATGGTGCGCGAAGACCTGCGCCTGTCGAAAATCCTCACCCGCGAAGCCTTCGAGAACGCCATCCGCGTCAACGCCGCCATCGGTGGCTCGACCAACGCGGTGATTCACCTGAAGGCCATTGCCGGGCGTATCGGCGTGGACCTGCAGCTGGAAGACTGGACCCGTATCGGCCGCGGTACGCCAACCCTGGTCGACCTGCAGCCTTCGGGCCGTTTCCTGATGGAAGAGTTCTACTACGCCGGCGGCCTGCCTGCGGTCATCCGCCGCCTGGGCGAACACGGCCTGCTGCCCAACCCTGCCGCGCTGACGGCCAACGGCAAGAGCCTGTGGGACAACTGCCAGGCCGCACCGCTGTACGACGAAGAGGTGATCCGCCCAATCGACAAGCCGCTGGTGGCCGACGGCGGCATCTGCATCCTGCGCGGCAACCTGGCGCCCAAGGGCGCCGTGCTCAAGCCCTCGGCCGCCACCCCGGCGCTGATGCAGCATCGTGGCCGCGCCGTGGTGTTCGAGAACTTCGACGACTACAAGGCACGCATCAACGACCCCGAGCTGGATGTGGATGCCAGTTCCGTGCTGGTGATGAAGCACTGCGGGCCCAAGGGCTACCCGGGCATGGCCGAGGTCGGCAACATGGGCCTGCCGGCCAAGCTGCTGGCCCAGGGCGTGACCGACATGGTGCGTATTTCCGATGCCCGCATGAGCGGCACCGCCTACGGCACCGTGGTGCTGCACGTGGCGCCGGAAGCGGCAGCTGGCGGGCCGTTGGCTGCCGTGCGCGAAGGCGACTGGATCGAGCTGGATTGCAAGGAAGGCCGGCTGCACCTGGACATTTCCGACGAGGAACTGGCCGGCCGACTGGCCGACCTGCAAGCCCCGCCGCAGTTGATCAGCGGTGGTTACGCCAAGCTGTACCTGGACCACGTCATGCAGGCCGATGAGGGTTGCGACTTCGACTTCCTGGTCGGATGCCGCGGGGCGGCGGTGCCCAAGCACTCGCACTAAGGCCTGAAGCCTGTCGTTTAGCGTCATTGGGGCTGCTGCGCAGCCCATCGCCAGCAAAGCCGGTGCCATCCACCGCGTCGCCTGCTTCGCGGGCGCGCCCGCTCCCACAGGTCCGGCGCAGGCTTCGGGCTCGCGCTGTACCTGTAGGAGCGGCTTCAGCCGCGAACACCGGCGCAGTCGGTGCCATCCACCGCGTCGCCTGCTTCGCGGGTGAACCCGCTCCCACAGGGACGGCGCAGGCTTCAGGCTCACGCGGTACCTGTGGGAGCGGCCGTGGCCGCGAACACCGGCGCAGCCGGTGCCATCCACCGCGTCGCCTGCTTCGCGGGTGAACCCGCTCCCACAGGGACGGCGCAGGCTTCAGGCTCACGCTGTACCTGTAGGAGCGGCTTCAGCCGCGAACACCGGCGCAGCCGGTGCCATCCACCGCGTCGCCTGCTTCGCGGGTGAACCCGCTCCCACTGGGACGGCGCAGGCTTTAGGCTCACGCGGTACCTGTGGGAGCGGCCGTGGCCGCGAACACCGGCGCAGCCGGTGCCATGCACCGCGTCGACGCGCTAATGCTATGATGCTGCCCCCGCCAGAAGGATCCGCCCCGCCCCACATGAACTACCGCCAGCCCACCACGCGCAAGAGCATGCACGCCACCCTGGTCCAGGACCTTGGCGTACAGATCGTATCCGGCCAACTCGCACCCGGGCAGAAGCTGCCTTCCGAGGCCAGCCTTTGCGAAGCCTACGCGATCAGCCGGCCGGTGTTCCGCGAGGCGATGCGCGCCCTTACCGCCAAGGGCCTGATCGAGGCCCGCCCGCGGGTGGGTACCCTGGTTCGGCCGCGCCATGACTGGCACATGCTCGACCCGGACGTGCTGCACTGGCTGATGCAGGCCACGCCACAGCAGGAATTCTTCAACATGCTGAGCAGCGTCCGCTGGGTCATCGAGCCCGCCGCCGCCGCACTGGCCGCCACCAACGCCAGCGCCGACGACGTCAATTCGATCGCCGAGGCCTACCAACGCATGGAAGCCGCCCGCAACCATGAAGAACGCCTGCAACCGGACCTGGACTTCCACGCCCGCATCGCCGACGCCACCCACAACGACCTGCTGGCCTACCTGTGCAACATGCTGTCGATGGCGCTGCGCGAGTCGGTGCGCTACTCCAACCAGCGGGCGAATTTCGACGAACTCGCCCTGCCCCGCCACAAGGCGATTCTGACCGCTATTCAGAACGGTGACGCGCTGGGCGCGCGGCATGCTTCACTGGTACAGCTTGAAGATGCCCGCGTGGCGCTGGCCAAGGTACTGGGGCAGGACCCGACAAGCTGAGGTATCGACCGAGCCTACCTCAGCCACCGGGCCCGCCGATCAGAACACCGACCAGCCGATCCGCGAACTGAGCAGTTCGAGCGCCGCCATGCCGGCCAGGGAGTTACCCGCCGCATTCAACTCCGGCGACCACACGCACACGGTGAATTGCCCCGGCACGATGGCCACAATCCCGCCCCCAACGCCACTCTTGCCCGGCAACCCCACCCGATAGGCGAAATTCCCTGCTTCGTCATACAACCCGCTAGTGGCCATGATCGAGTTCACCTGCTGGGTCTGGCGCCGGGTCAGAATCTGCTCACCACTGTGCTTGCAGAACCCATCGTTAGCCAGGAAACAGAACGCCCGGGCCAGGTCCAGGCAATTCATCTGCAGCGCGCAATAGCTGAAATAGCTGCGCAGTACCGTTTCCACCTCGTTATGGAAGTTGCCGAACGACTGCATCAGGTAAGCCATGGCCGCGTTACGCGCACGGAACTGATACTCCGAGTCGGCAACGCGGGCATCGATCGAGATGTGCGGATTGCCCGATAGCCGCCGCACGAAATCGCGCATCGACAACGTAGGTGCAGCGAAGCGCGACTGGTTGATGTCGCAGATCACCAACGCACCCGCATTGATAAAGGGGTTGCGCGGCCGACCGCGTTCGAACTCCAGCTGCACCAGCGAGTTGAACGGCTGGCCGGAAGGCTCATGGCCAAGCCGCTCCCAAATGGCCTCCCCCGAGTGCCCAATCGCCTGCACAAGGCTGAACACCTTGGAAATACTCTGCACCGAGAACGGCACCAGCGCGTCGCCTGCACAGTAATAGCTGCCATCGTTGCCATAGACCGCGATGCCCAGCTGGTTCGCCGGCACATCGGCCAGCGCGGGAATGTAGTCAGCCACTTTGCCCTTGCCGATCAAGGGACGTACTTCTTCGAGAATCTCGTTCAACAGCGTTTGCATGAAAGGCCCTGTATCAGTCCCCAGACGACGGCTAAGGGGTAGCATCCTTGACGAAGATCGAGCGAAAGAAATCACACTCCCGGCAAGAAATTGTCGGCCGACCGTGCATCACGCCATGGCCTATGCTGTGCTTGTTTCGACGGGATACAGACCGCGCACCCGCCAGGTACCCAAGCCAACCAAGGAACGGAGGACCCACAATGCCAGCTTGCCCCTTGCCTGCTGACGAAGCGCTGCGCCAGCGCACGCTCGACGACATGAACCTGGTCGACACGCCAGCCGAGCATTACCTGGATACCTTGGTGCGGCTCACCCAGGACCTGGCCCATGTGGACACTGTGCTGATCAGCCTGATCGACCAGGACCGGCAGTGGTTCAAGGCCCGCATAGGCCTTGAGGCAAGCGAGACGACGCGCAGTGTTTCGTTCTGCGGCTACGCCATTCTCGGCGAGGACACCCTGATGGTGCCCGACGCCCTGTGCGACGAACGATTCGTCGACAACCCGCTCGTGCTGAACGCGCCCTACATCCGCTTTTATGCCGGCCACCCCTTGCGCGCCGGCAACGGTAAAGCCATCGGTACGCTGTGCATGTTCGACCCGCGCCCGCGCGTGCTCAGCGAGGCTCAGCAAGCAAACTTCAGGGACCTGGCCACGCTCGCCGAGGGGTATCTGCAGCTGCGTACCTTGGCCCAGGTGAACCGCGATCTGCGGCTTGAAATGGATCGCGAGCAGCGCAAAGCCCTGCTCGACCCTTTGACACAACTGTGGAACCGCGGCGCGTTGTCGGCGTTTGAAGCGCATGAACGACGATTGGCCGAGGTGAACGGCTTACAGCTGGGTGCGGTTTATGCCGACCTGGACCACTTCAAATCCATCAACGACAAGTACGGCCATGGCGGCGGTGACAAGGTGCTGTGCGAAACGGCCCGTCGCCTGCGCGCGGCACTGCGCCCCGATGACCTGGTGGTGCGGCATGGGGGTGAGGAGTTTGTTGCAATTTTGCAGGTGAAGGACAGCGAAGAGCTGACCCGGATTGCTGAGCGGATTCGCGAACAGGTGGGTGCCAGCCCGATGCAGTTGCCCTGTGGCCAGTTGAACGTAACCCTGAGCATCGGGTGCACCCTGTTCACCAAGGGTGAAACGCTGGATGACGCACTGGAACGCGCTGACAAAGGGCTTTATGACGCCAAACAGAGTGGGCGTGATCGGGTTGTCTATATAGCGCCGTCTCTCTGAGACAGGCACGATCCGGGCTGTGCAGCATCTCTTCCCGCATCTCAGCCCGGCTATTCACTGCCCAAGAGCCCGCCCCACTCGGCACTCCCGTTCCGCCAAAGCTGGATTATCTGAATGCCCCAACACAGCGCTCAAACCCTGCGCGCCCCCCTGTGGGAGCGGGCGCGCCCGCGAACACGGGCGCAGCCCGTGCCATCCACGATAAACTCGCTAAAAAAGCTGCAAGCCACTCATCAATAAGCAGAACCGCACACAAAAGGTCTCCACGAACAAATCCGCCCTCAAAACTGCCCACATCTCCCTGAATTAGCAGGTCCCGCTGTAGGAGCGGCTTCAGCCGCGAACACCGGCGCAGCCGGTGCCATGCCCACGCCAGATTCTTCCCCGCCCAAACGCAATACTCAGGGCCATGAGACCACAGCTACCCGCCTCCAAAACCCAAGGCCTGGCACCTTGCCCAAAGGCACCAACCAAATCGATCAGCCATATGCAGTTCCAGGACAACTGGCCAACGCCCAAAACAACCTGCCAATCGCCCCAAGCCCCGTCACTGCATCCCTACCCCGCCGGCCCCGATCTCATCCATGAAATCCGCAAGAAACACTTCAAGCCGAGCATGGCGCTCAGCAGCCAGCCGAGCCCCTTCAGCAGTTTTAAACCCTGACGCAAGCTTGAGAAGCTTGGTATGAAAGTGCTCGACCGCATACGCCTTGTCCTGATACTCCCTCCCCCACGCCGCGGGGTTCTCGAAATCGTACAGCGCCGACCCCATTCGCCCGGAAACGTAAAAACACCGGGCGATACCCACTGCACCTATGGCGTCCAGGCGATCGCTGTCCTGAAGAATCCTGGCCTCAAGGGTGAGTGGTTCGAAGCCAGCCGAGTAGCTGTGGGTTTTGACTGCATGCGCCACCTGCTCGATGCGCTGCAAGGGCCAGCCGATATCAGCCAGGATTGACGCCGCCCTTTGTGCGGACAGCGTTGACGCCTGCCCACGCAAGGGCGAGTTCTTTTCTACTGCGACACAATCATGCAGCACAGTCGCTGCAAGCAGCACTTCCAGGTCGCCGCCTTCTACGCGCTGTATCCGTTGTGCGTTGACCCATACGCGATGGATGTGGGACAGGTCGTGGGAGCCATCTGGCTGGTCAGCCGGTAGATACTTCAGCAGGTCAGCGGCAAAGCGCTGGAAAGGGGCAAAAGCTTCGATAGTCATCTTCGGTGCATTCCATGGGCTGTTACTTGGCGTCCGTTGTCAGGGGCTGGCCCGTGACCTGCCTTGGTCCAGATGCGAGCGGGTCAGTTTCAAGGCTTGAGTGGCGAAAGTCCATGCTGGACCGTTTGTTGGCATCGCGACATAACTGGATACAGGGATTCGTGAGTGGAAAGCTTTTTGAGATCCACTGGCCGTTAACTGAGCAGTCGGCGTTGCATGCTGTGAAGGTGAATGGGCAAAAAAAGTCAGAATTAACCCCTTCCTTGTAGGCCATTTCCCAAAGATACTCCCTGCGCCTGTTTTTCGTTGCACATGGAAATCGTGAACCATAGTCTCGACCTGCCGCTACCAATTGGCGGCACGGTTTTGACAGGCCGTGGTTCACTGAGAGCATGTGCAATGCCAGTTATGGCAGCTGTGCGTGGGGCACCTTTGTGTGCGCCGGGATTCTCAGTGCCCCCGGTCTGTCAACCCACAAACAGCTGCCACCCTTCCGTTTGACAGCGGATCTGCGGCAGCCCTTTAAGGCACTGAGAGGGTTTATGCTGAAGATAGTCCCTGATCCACCCCACAATGTTCTATCCCTTGAAGACACCCTGATCCAGGCCACGGATTACGCGCTGTGCGCGGCGACCGTTGTGCATCAGGCTATGTTGCTGCAGCCCAAATCGCCTGCGTCGATTCTGATGATGGCCTCGATGCATGAACTGGAGACGCTGCGAGCTTTGCTTGAGTCCGCACTGGTCCAGGTGCAGATGCCCACTGAGCCTAGGACTTTGCACTAAGGCTTCATTTATGTGTCGCCTGGGCTGCCCCTATCGCCAGCAAGCAAGGCCCCCACATGGATCTAAGCTGCACCACAAATCTCGAGGCCTATGCAGTATTTGTGGGAGCTGGCTTGCCGGCGATGAGGCCAGACCAGGCACTAGAAATTTCGGGGAGATTGAACAATGACCACAGAAGAAACCAAATTCACCGTCGGCAAAACCACCTTCTACCAAGGTGAAAACCAGACACATCCGCTGTTCCGCATCGAAGCAGGCATCCCCTGCCAGAGCGCCCGCGAACAGGCCTCGGAGCTGATGGGCTATGCACGGGATATGACCCTGGACGGCTTGATGGAAGACAAACCTCAGCTGATCTGGGCATCGCATTACCTCTGCGCATTGGCTAAGGCGCTGATGGATGATGCCGAGCTGGGAATGATGCGCTGAAGCACCCCTCCCTCACTGGATGCCTTCAAAACCTAAGTCCATCCCTCGTTTTGAAGGCGCTCCAGCTGCCCCCCACCTTCACACCCAGGCAGTGTTAGCGTGCGCTTAGCAATCTACTAGGACTCGATTACCCATCGCCCGCGCAACATTACTTTCAACTCGTCAACACTTAGAGTCTTATCTCTCTTGCGATGGACAACCGCGTGACAGTTGGCGCACAACGTCACGAGGTCTGTCTCAGGGTTCACGGCCTTCTCCCCACCAAAGTCCGAAATCGGTACTACGTGATGAACGTGAATGAAGCCCTTCGCGTGTTCGCCGTATGCCTGTTCGAAATCAAACCCGCATGCCTTGCAGTCAAGCCCGTGGATGGCGATGGCCTTTACCCTGAGATCTTTCCGGCGCTCGTAACGGGTTCCAAAGTAGCTTGTTTTGCTGCCTTCACTGGCCGATTCAAAAGTAAGTGGGTCGTCTTCCGTATCCGGTACAGCCGCCTCAGCACCCGAAGGCAGGAGCGTCGCATGGCTTAAGATGGCATCGTAATCGGATTGAGAAATTGGCCGAACGCCATCACGCCAGTAGTTACTCATACGGCTGGCGGGGATAGTCTCCAGGTACTCGCCGTCAATTTTCGCGGGGACAGAGTCTTCAAACGGCGTGAAGTTTTCGATCAGAGCAAACAGATCACCCTTGTCACTCCTCCGGTCTGCATAGACCTGACCTATGCGTGCCTTACCAAAATAATGCGGATCGGTGCTGAGGCGGAGGGGAGCAAAGGCTTTGTCCTTGATGCGCCCTTTGTAGTAGATCACCTCGGTTCCCTGCGCGAGCCAGGCTTGGTAGCGCTTGGGGAAGTGATAGACAGCGCCTGTCTCGTCTTCCCACTGCGATGTGTCGTTTTCAACGATGACGACGGGCATATACTTTCCTCTCGACTGATGGCAAAAGCCTATCAAAAAAGAGGAAATTTCCTACGACATAATGAGAAGTGAGCCCCATTTCCAGCGGTTGTAGAACTGGCCATGTCCTACAAGAGCCGAGGTGGTATGTCGTACCTACAGCATTCCAACCTTCACGAGCTTGTAGCTTATGAACTAGCGATACGTTAGCGTATGGCGGACGCGGGTTCAGTTCCCCCCGGCTCCACCAAATGATCAATCAAAGACGTCCACGGACGTCTTTTTTTGTGCCTGAAACCCAGCAAATACGCGACCTCCAACGTTTTTGCGGTCTTTTGAGAGTTTTTGAGTTCCAGCCGTTCGGGTATTCCAGACGGTATTCCAGCTCACCCGGTGCTAATCTTTGGAATACCGAATCAGTGCTTGAGGACGATCTCATGCCTGCTCAATACCTCCGCCTCTCCGATCGACAGCTAAGGGAGTCAAACCGGCGTCCAAGGATTATGTCCTTACGGACGGTGACGGTTTGCAGCTCCGGGTAGGCAGCAACGGCTCGTTGCTGTGGAATTTCAACTACCGCGAACCGGTGACCAAAAAGCGCATCAACATCGGGTTCGGGACCTACCCCGACCTGTCACTGGCGAATGCACGAAAGATGGCAGTCGATGCCCGCGAGCTGCTCGCTCAAGGCATCGATCCGAAGGTGCAGCGCAATACGCTGAATGAAGCCAAACGCGCGGAAACCGAACACACCTTCGAGAACGTGGCCACCGCGTGGTTCGAGCTTAAGAAGGACTCGGTCACCCCGGCCTACGCCGAGGACATCTGGCGGTCTCTAACACTGCACGTATTCCCCGATTTGAAGACGACACCACTCGCGAAAATCACTGCGCCGATGGTGATCGCACTGCTTCGCCCAATCGAAGCGAAAGGCAGCCTGGAGACGGTCAAGCGTCTTAGCCAGCGGCTAAACGAGATCATGACCTACGGCGTAAACTCCGGCCTGATCTTCGCCAACCCGCTCACCGGCATTCGGGCAGTATTCAAGAAGCCCAAGAAACAAAACATGGCTGCGCTTCCGCCCGAAGAACTCCCCGAGCTCATGCTGGAGATCGCGAACGCCAGCATCAAACGCACCACTCGCTGCCTGATCGAATGGCAGTTGCACACGATGACTCGCCCCGCCGAGGCAGCGACTACTCGCTGGGCAGACATCGACTTTGAAAGGCGCGTTTGGACTATCCCTGCGGAGCGGATGAAGAAGCGCCGCCCACATAGCATCCCGTTGAGTGATCACGCTGTCGCACTGCTGGAGTCACTGAAGACTCACAGCGGTCATCGCGAGTACGTCTTCCCGGCCGATAGAAATCCACGCACTCACGCCAATAGCCAGACCGCCAACATGGCGTTGAAACGCATGGGTTTTCAGGATCGGTTGGTTAGCCACGGCATGCGCTCGATGGCCAGCACCATCTTGAATGAACATGGGTGGGACCCCGAACTCATTGAGGTCGCACTGGCGCATGTCGACAAGGATGAGGTGCGCAGCGCCTACAACCGAGCCGACTACATTGAGCGAAGGCGCCCGATGATGGCCTGGTGGAGTGAGTACATCCAGAAAGCCGCCACCGGCAGCCTGCTCGTCTCTGCATACGGCCAAATCAGAGACAAGAACGTGGTGCCGATCCGCTAGCGCTATGCAGGCGCAATAACGGCAGCGACAACAACTGAGCGTTCAAGATTCAGGGAAAGCAGCCTCGTTTATCCGCTTGTCAGCACGGGTCCATCCAAACAGGGCTGCAAAGCCGCCCTGTTTGGATGGACCTCACTTTGAAGAGCTAAAAGCCACAACGTTGTCCGGGATTTACCATGGAATTCCACCGATGGATAACCACTTTTCACGCCCTCAAGGGCGCTGAATTTCGGCCCTTGACCGGGTTTATCCACAGGCGTAGAACTGGCCGTGCAAAGGCTGTCGATGACAGCACCCCAGGTGACCCGAGCCTTAAAGGTCACGCCGCTCTGCGGTGGTTCTCCCCAAGGGCGATTCGCATCCGGTAGCTCGCCCGGTCACTACCCATGTGGTGGATGCTCTTACACATATAGCGCTCGTGCGCCAGATACACCGTACCTCGCTGCCCTGCAGCAACCTATCCGCTTGGCCGAATCCTGCGCCAACCTGTGCCCGTCTCTTTCTCTGGAAAGAGACGGGCACTTCTACCACTGCTGCAGCCCTGATCGCACATGGCTTTGCGGCAATTCCCCTCGTGACAATCGGCGTGACAAACGCCGATGTCACCAGCAACAGCGCTGTAGATGATGGTGCCGCAGACCAAGGAATGAACTGCACCTGACTGACAGTCAGGCATGCCCCGGTCATCGCATTGCTGCTTGCACATGGCTCAGGATCTTCAGGCGCAGGTCTCGTCAGCCAGTGCTGCCTCCACCCGCCCACCGGTAACAGTGCTCAGGAGGCCAGATCATGAGATGCCCTTGCTCCCGGTCGTAAGGAGCCGCCAGTCCCGCGCAGAGGACATTCCCCACAGGTCGCATGGGCCTTGATCCCTGATAACACTCAACATTCTTGGCGGGATGACGTGGGGCGAGGATCGGAGACCAGGCGATGAGGTGATTCGACATGGCATTGGTGGGTAGACGCGATGGCCGTAATTTCGGCTACGGCAGGCAACTGAGCTACGCAGGGCCGCAGGCGTTGAAAGACATGTTCGGCGGCGGCCACTACGGCACGGTGAAGGCACACTGTGATCGGTGGCAGGCATTCGTCAGATGGTGCCGCTCCGAACAAGGGCCCGGTATCAATGATGCGCGGCAGATTGATCGGAAGGTATTGGCGGACTATGCGGCGTACCTGCGCGACGTGGTAAGGCGCGGTGACCTTGCTGTCAGCACCGCACAAAACCGCCTATCCAGCGTTAACAGGACAATGGCGGCGCTGCGCGGTGATCAGAGTGTGAAATTGCCCAGTCCGAGCAAGGCGTTGGGAATGCAGCGCACCGGAGTTCGCCAATCGGCTCCGCAAGGCCAAGACCGCGAACAGGTTAAGCAGATCGTCGATGCGCTTTGTCGCGATCATCAGCAACGGGCCGCAGCGATTGTTCTGTTGGCGCGAGCCACCGGCATGCGCTTGCGTGAGGCCATCTTGGCTGACCTGCCACGGCTGAGCCGTGAGGCTCAAGACTTAGGCCGGATCAACATTCAGGACGGCACCAAAGGCGGGCGCGCCGGAGCCTTGGCGCCACGCTGGATTGCGGTGAACGAACATGTTCGAGCTGCACTTGGGTTTGCACGGCAGGTGTCACCTGCGGGTAGCCGCAACCTGATTGCACCAGATGAAAGCTACCTGACTTTAATGCAGGAAATCATCCGCCCTGCGCGGGACATCCTGCATGACCACAACCTCAAAGGCTTCCATGAGCTACGAGCAGCGTACGCATGTGAGCGCTATGAGCAAATCACCCAGCACCACGCACCTATCAACGGCGGGCAATGCTACCAGTTAGTAAAAAACCTTGATCGTAAGGCCAGAAGGCAAATCAGCTATGAGCTGGGGCACGGTCGAATCGATGTGGTCGCGGCCTACATTGGAGGAAGCATGTGAGTAAGCCATTCGATATGGAACTGTTCTTGGCTGCGGTGATGGCGGGATCGTACGCAACGCGGCAGCGCCATATACGCCAGGCGAAAATCATTCAGGCTGAAATAGCAGAGCGCTGGCAGCAACAGACGCCTTGGGCTTGGAAGAAAAAACACTTAGATTGGTTTCTTGAGCATAGGCTGAGTCAACGCAGCGGTTCTACACGGTATTACTATTTGCTCACCGTGCGACTGATCGCTCGTCGTTTACTAAAAACATGGAATTTCTATGAATGAGACCGGCTTGTATTGACCCATACCTGCCGTTGGCGTCAGCATAGATCTTCTGGTGAGCGGGCGTGGGCAGTCAAGAGCTGGCCCTTTCCACACTTCCCTACACGTCAGCTAGACAGCTCCTAGGCCGATTGGTAACGTCTAGCAATGACGTCACTTTGGCTGGTGTAACAAGTAGTTAAAATCGTTCGATTCGCTCGCTAGGACGGGCTAAAGCCAGACAATTAACCAAGAGTTAAGAACATGATGGAAACTACTCCTGAACGATGGGAACGCTTTCTTGACCCAGATTTGGTCAAACCCTCTCTTTTTCTAGCGACGATGTTCATCACAGCTTTTGAGATACTTAAAAACTCGACGATTGACCGTCTTCGCAATTTCTATACAAATGGGCGGGACGAAACCGGCCCGATCATTAGCGTGGAGTACCAAAATAGAGTTTTGTCTCGTAACAAGAGCGCGCTTTATGCATCTCTTGATTGGTTGCAAGAAAGTGGAGCACTAGACAGCAAAGATCTTGAGCAGTACGAAAAACTCAAAAAAACTAGAAACTTGTTAGCACATCAACTGTTCGAGGTGGTCACAGGTCAGGTCGAGTCTAATCATGAAGCTCATTTCGAAGAGTTGTTAGAGCTGCTGCGAAAAATAGAAATATGGTGGGTTGTTAACTTTGAAATTGCCACCAACCCAGATTTTGACGAACAGCATATTGATGAAGCAAGCATAGTTCCCGGCCCGATCTTGTCACTGCAAATGCTTATTGAGGTGGCATCTGGTAATACTGAGCTTCTTGAGCACTGGCGCAAAGCACAAAAGTAGCGCAGAGCAGGCTCCAACAATTAATACGTGGACCCCATCCACAAGTAGCGGGCGAAGATTTCATTTACCACTACCGTATTTTTCTCTCTCTCGATGACCGCTATTGGCTTATAGCATTTAGCGGCGACCGGCAGCTCCCGATCCTTAGACGCCGTTGGTGATGTACAGAAATCGATCAGAACCAGTCCCGTGGAAATATGGCATGCCTCACGAAAGCAATATTAGTCGGTCAACGTTGACGATGGACATGCTGCTACCGCCTTAGACTCCTCGCCCTCATCCGCGCGGAGTCGCCATCACAGTGGATGGCAATGATCGTTTTTTGCTCATGCAAGACGAAAAAATTCTTGCCCGGCAATCAGCCTCTAGGCTATTTTTGCCTAAATTTCGAAAGTACTCCCCCATGCTAAAAGCACTTATTGTTCTAATCGGCGTAATGTGTATCGCAGTTTTGATAACGTGGCTCGGTAAGCCAGCGTGGCGCCCCGCAATTGAAAGCGCATCTTCTGTTTTCTCTCTGGTCGCAAGCGTTGCAGCGCTCACTGTATTCGCTCAGCTTTACGTAACTTTCACTCAGTCTAATGAGGCTGCAGCCGAAAAAGATCGATTAGCTAGAGCACTACTTGTATCTAGAATTACCGCACTTTCAGCCGAAATCACATCAAACATTCAGATCTGCAACCTAATGCAGGAAGAGAAGTATCTTTATCAGTCCGGCACGACGGTTCCCGGCATTAAATTTCAAGTATTCGTAGCGTCTGATCTGGTTAGCTCTGGCGAAATCACACACCATCAACTACGCGCCGAATTAATGTCGCTAATCATGCAAATGGAAGCACTTAACTCAATAATTGATCGGAGTGCGTACCAAATGAGTTTTAGCGGAGCGTTTGGTAAAGAAGGGAGCGAGGCCATGAAAATGTCTATGGTGGCATCAATGCAGTTGTTGCTATCTAAGACGCCTCCGCTGAAGGTCCAACTTGCCGCGACTCAGCCACTAATCGAAGAATTGCTTCAAGATCCAAACAAGTATGCAGATGAGAGTACCTGCGAGGTAGGTTAGTACCAGACGGACTAATTCGTTGAACCAGGATTCATGATATGGCTCACCAACCTGGCTGACTACAAGGACGCCTACCGTTGTCGCTTTCAGACACTAAAAGTTTGCGTTAGGGCCGCACGAAACTGAAGGCTAATGCACGAACGGATACTTCTGGTCGATTGCAGGCCTTCGTAAAGGTTCGTATAGCCCAAACGTTTGAGTACTTCTTATCAAGGGCTGCCCTTATTTACGCCTAGCAAAAGAAATGAAAGGGGTACAATCCAAGGACCAACATTTATGTCAATCTCCATCGCTAGCTTCTTCCACCCGTATGCAAAGTTTCTCCATGGCGCAGCCTACAATCTGCACCAAGTTTTGGAAGGCCTGGACGTTGTGTCATCAAGCTTCACCGAGCGTGACGCCGCTGGGAAAATCATTGCCGGCTATTGGTCGCCCGATCAAGCGATGGTGATTACGCTAGGCTATTTGGTAATGCTGTCGCTGTTGGTGATTCCAATGCTTGCAGCGGCAGCCTATACGGTAGGCAAGAAGCAGGGCCTACTCACATTTTTGACGCTATTACTCTTGCCAGGTGTGTTGAACTGCGCGGGCCTATTTCCGACGATTAATTACCTTCCTACTCGTTACACTATCCATGGTGTGGGAAACCTAGGAAGTGAGATTGGGCTGATTCCCCTATTGATGCTGTGCGCCATCATTGGGTGGGGCATCATGGTTCTCGCGTATGACAACCTCAACCTTACCGATCGGTTCCGTCAGGTCTACGATCATTTCTGGTTCCCGATGGCATTGGTCGCCGCAGTGTTCTTCGTATCAGACAACGGCGCAAGTGAGGACAATGCTATGCTGAAAGGGACGACGGCAGGCATCCAGGAAGCAAGCGGCTATTTGCTAAGCCAAATTAGGCGCTACGACGACTACTGCAAGGCCAATGGACTAAGTGATTTGAAGTCGTGCCAGTGGAGCCGCTATTCGCAGTGGACTTTCACAAAAATCAAAGAAGGTGAAGCTAACTACTTCATAACATTCGCGCCAGATGACTCTAAAGGATTTTACTCAGCGAGTCGTTGGACGTTAAGCGATGACGATGTCATTTCGATTCGAAAAGAGATTGCCGAATACAATCAAAAACTATGCCCAGTAAAGAACCTATCCCGAGACATTTCACAGTCATCGCCGATCTCGAGTACCTGCGAGTATGTCCCTCACTATTTTTGTTCTGTCAAACCTGATGGCCCCCAAGGTCTTGTGAGCGACGGTATAGGCAGCCACACTGTAGCGTTGGCCAGCGAATGCATTATTCCTCGGCTCGCCGCTGCTAAGCCCTATTTGAAGCAGTTGTCGGCGCTGGTTGGCCAGCATGATCAAGCCAAGAATCATCGCTGGCTATATTTCCTCGCTGTCGCCGCTGCGGTTGGTGCAAAAGTGGCCTTGGCCACCACCAAGCTATGCCTGATTGATGCGCGACCCGTAGCTGACAGGCGTCGCGTCTTTCGCGCGGCTCGACTCCGCATAAGCCAGGGCGTGCATTTACTGAAACGCCTACTGGTCGGTTCAGGCCGATGGGTAAGTTACGTTGCAATGTGTACATCCAACCTCTTCAAGCGGGGATAGCAAGAGGAGCTCTGGACCATGCTGCAAGTGACAATCATTGGCTGTTAGCTCTGATCTGCGCAGGGCAACTATGGGTCGATAGCTGCCACTCATAGCGAGCAGCTAACGGCCAACAGGAGCCCTTCGTCAAAGTCAGTTCATGGCCTTTTTTGCTTTTCCTAAACGACGGGTATGGGTTAAGGCCATCTCATGATGGACGAATCGGCTGTGGGCGTCCGAGTAGCGGGTGCCTCCGGCCCAGGAACTCAATCTTGTGTCTACGAGAATCAAGGTGTGCTTGCTGCTAGCGCTCGTAATGCGAGATCGAGTGTCAGGTTCGTATGCCATATTCGGATGAGGCCCAACCACCGCTGTATAGCCATCATCGAGCCATCATGTCATCATGCTGCTCATACGGCTATTGAATCGTGCCCCCCTACATTATCGCCAGCTGTAAATACATTTAAATTAAAAGGATTTAAAATGCTTCAAAATTTGAAAATCGCTCTCCTTACGAAAGAACAAAACGTATGGTTCATACGCGCAGAAAAAGGAAAATATGCTAAACACTTTCGAGCCGGGGGTGTGATAGCAATCGAGCATTTGGAGAGGGCGTATAGTGGAAATATTCCCAGCGCGCTACCTACCGAAGAGTTTCTTAAGGTACAACTATTAGCAAATGAAAAATATAGCGAATTTCGCGACAGCACAGACGGAAAAGAGAGTCGCAAGCTTAATAGAGCTGGATTCAATATTTTAAGTCAGATTAGACGGTTTTCAAATGAAATCAAGTGTGGAGACCTTATAGTTACGCGAAACGAAAAGGATGACGGCTATAGTTTCGGAATCTGCAGTGATACTATTCCTTATATCGACCACACCCCTATTCGCATACCAACCACCAAAAAAGATGGCACACTTGGCTTTGAACGATCCTCATTAGAGTATAAATTGAGAAAGCGAGTAATTTGGGGACCGTCAATTTCTCGATCTGAGCTACCTGGCGCAGTTAGAAAAGCTACAAGCGGCCAGCAAACAGTTACTTCCTTAAATAACCACAAAGAGAAAATATTTCACTTAATTTATCCGTTTTTCACGGATGGCGAGTCACTATTCTTTTCAAACAAAATCAAAACAAGTCACCGTGTAAATGCACTTGCTGTAGGCAAGCTCTTCCAAAATGTCGCACTAATCAAAAGCCTAACCGAGATCCTTCTTAGCGAAGAGCATTTCGATATAAATCGGTTGGCGCAGCTTGCCGAAAGCGCAGTACTTTTGGGGACGAGCGACATAGTCACCTGTCAAGCTGAGTTTATGTCGCCAGGTGATATGTGGTGTAGAATACCGCTAATTGGCGAATCCCTTACAAATCAAATTTTTGCTTCCGTCTTGGCTTGCCTACTACTTACCGGACAAGTAGGCGCCGAGGAGATAGCCAGCCTGACAAATAACGAAGCCGCACCGACACTGGCTATAAAAAAAGACACAAACGATATATTCTCTGACAAGTATAAAACCCCCGCCATATCTCAGAAACTAAAATCTATTGCCAAGGCCGCCAGCTCTCAAGCTGAAAACATTGAAAGTCAAGATCACTCAATCATTGAGGTAAAAAAGAGTCTCAACCTAAGCCTCACTAAGGTAGATACTGAAAAGCTCGAAGCATTCGAGTTTGGTATCAACGTGCTGGAGATAGGGAAATCTCATGAAAATCGTTGAGCCAATCAGCAGCGCACTATTAATAACAGGATGTGTCTATGCCGCTGGCACAAGCCAAAACAGTGCTTTCATGCGAGAGTTCGGCATTAATCCAGAATTCAGCCAACCATCTATCGACAAGATACTATATGATGGAGGGCTTATCACCTTTGAAATATTTTACGGCCACTTAAAGTTATTCTTCTTGTTATTTTTCATCATTGCTATCTTGCTGGCAGTAGCCTGGTCTGTAGCCAAATTAACTAGCCCTGGCTCCGCGATAGCGAATATACCCAGCTATTTTGGTCAAATAAAAAGCGCACTGCAATACACCCCGCTTGGCTTCCTGTTGCTCCTTTATATAATATACCTGTGTTTTTCGTCCTACCAAAAATCACAAGAAGTCGGAATCAAGCTTTCAGAGACTTTTATTGAGAGATGCCACTGGGTAATCTTAAAGGACAAGGAAAGCACAACTAAGGCTTGCGCCTTCAGGAAGGATAAAGACTCTATTTGGTACTACAATATCAAAGATGGCGATTTGAACATAAACTCAAAATTACTAACAGAGCTAGGCCAGGTTACCTATTTGGAGCCCCAAAAAAACTCGATCGCATCGGAGCTTCACTAGAGAACGTTTGTAAGCCAGGCGCTGTTTTAACCAGTAGGACCCCACTGCGAAGGGCTGCTATAGGTCGAGAGCTGCCATTCGAGGCAGGCAGCTAACGGCCAAAAGCAGACACTAAATCTAGCCCCCAAAACCGAGGCGATTCACTTTGATGATGCGATACGCACATCTTTCGCTAGATCGCCTCTAGGATTCGGTACGGATTGGCCCCCTACTTGCTGACCTTCTTCAGTTCACTGCTCTGGCCATCCAGTAGCTTTATATAATTTCTTAAATTAACGTCAAAGTTTTCTCTTTCTCTAGAACGTACATTTAGAAAATCTTTGTTACTGGGTATTTGCTTTACATCTGCAATCAAATCATCGTAACTTCTGTAGGCCATACTATTTATAGCCATTATTCTTTCTGATGCGTCTTTCGCATCATTCATTTTGCCCTGCACTATAGCGATTGTGAGGAGCCCTCGAAGCGGGTCGACGCTTGAGAGGTAGTCGCTTTGCGAGTCGAACGCCGCTTTTGACTTGTTGAAGTACTCTATAGCTTTATCATAGACGCCAAGTCGCATAAAATACCAACCTAGCTGCTGGGATCGCCAGCCAGTGCTTGGAGCACTCTCGTGAAACTTGGCTTGTATCTTATATATATCAGGCTCATAGTCCGTGTAGCTATTGGCATTAACTATGGCGAACAATAGATTGTCATATATTGTGACTTGCATTTTTTTAGGGAATTTTTCTATCACTTTCTCCGCAGTCAGTTCGTGAAGTTCTTGCGCGGCCAAATCATACTCACCGCTTAATAGAAGCGACTGAACAGAAAAAAGTTTTTCGTATGGAGCCAATTTTACTTCTGCTTGTGACTGCACTTGCTGCTCAATAAATTTATAGGATGCTGACAAGGACAGTAAGAATCCACCTATGGCAGAGAAAGCAATCATAAGAGCTTTGCTTACAGCAGGATGTCTCTCAAGAAGCGCCATGAGATCTGCTAGAAAGCTTTTGGAGGGAGCGGTCGTCTGAACGGTGTCGGTATTTGGACTGGGTATTTGGTGTCGCGTTGTGCTTTGGTTTGTCATTTTATGCTTCTAGGCGATGCGGCGATTTTTCAACATTTTATACTGCACAAACGGAAATACGGAATACCCCCAGATTCCTTAGAGAAATCCAATCCTCAACGAAAGGTTGTTACGTAACTGCGGCGCGGTACGTGTTTAGTCGTTTGCTGCCTGTGGTGAAGTGCAGCATTGGGTCGAAAGAAGCCCTCTACCAACCATAGATTTGGGTCGTTTTCTGCCGATCGGCTTGATTAGCTTGCCTATCTATCTTGCATGCACGAATGGCCTCTACGCTCAATGTGGACAGCAATCCGGCTGGCAGCCACAGGCAAGACAAAGCACAAAAAAACTGCGAAGGGAGCAAAACCCCTTACAATCCACGATCTGATTTCCTACACATTTCCCCACCGAAGCCCAAGAGATAGCCCCGTGAGTGACTCAGACAGCTCGTCCGCGCCACTGGTTGACGTAGTGAGGCTTGCCGCATCCCTCCAACAGTTCGCAGATGATCGCGACTGGCAGCAGTTCCACTCCCCCAAAAATCTCATCCTGGCTCTCACTGGCGAGGTAGGCGAGCTGTGCGAGATTTTTCAATGGATGAGCGATGCCGACTCGATCTCCGCCGCAACAGATCCCGAAATCGGCCAAGCCGTGAAGGACGAACTGGCGGACGTACTGATGTACCTGGTTCGCCTGAGCAGCGTACTCGGCATTGACCTCAACGAGGCCGTGACACAGAAACTCGCCTCGAATGGCCAGAAGTACCCCGTAGATAAAGCCAGAAGCAACAGCAAAAAGTACGACCGACTCTGACCAACACGCACCTAAGGACAACCCGTGATCGTTTACGCTGCGACCAAACAGCAATTTCTCAAAGACAACGATAACGATGACATTGAGGAGGTGATCCTCAGGCATTACAAGGAAGCAACCGGCAAGAACGTTGGCACCTCGGAAATCAGGTCGTGGCAAGGGTCCCTAACGTACATGGCCAAGGTCCTTAGAGATGAGGGCCTGCCGAGCGATGCGGGCCTGGCCATTGAATTGCACATTCCGCAGTCGTCGAAGCGAATCGACTTTCTACTCACCGGTCGCGACGAAAAACAGGCAAAAAAGGCCGTACTGATCGAGCTGAAGCAATGGAGCAAGGCCAACGCCACGACCAAAGACGCCATCGTCAAAACGGCGTTGGGTGGCGGCCTCATTGAAACCATTCACCCGTCCTATCAGGTATGGTCCTATGCAGCGCTGCTGGAAGGCTTCAACGAGGCGGTGTATGACAAAAGCATCGAAATCCGTCCGTGTGCCTACCTCCATAACTACGTCAGCGACGGGGTCATAGATTCAGCCCACTATGAGCCCCACATCAGCAAGGCTCCGCTGTTTCTGAAAGGCCCGGAAGAGCTCAGTAAACTCAGAGCCTTTCTGAAAAAGCATATAAGTCATGGCGACAACAAAGAGGTTCTTTACGAGCTGTCCGAAGGAAAAATTCGCCCCTCCAAGGCGCTAGCCGAAGCCCTTGGGGGGTTGATGAAAGGCAAGCCCGAGTTCGTATTGATTGACGATCAGAAAGCAATTTTTGAGTCGGCGCTGGCGGCGGCAAGCGAGGCCTCGGACCAAGCATCCAAGGTGATGATCATCGAAGGTGGACCGGGCACCGGAAAAACTGTTCTGGCTATCAATCTGCTGGTGAAGCTCACCGAATTGAAGCTGATGAGCAAATACGTCTCCAAGAATGCTGCCCCTCGCAAGGTCTACGAAAGCAAACTGGTTGGCACTATCAAGCGTAGCCATTTCTCGAATTTCTTTTCAGGCTCTGGGGCATTCATCGACACTGAGCCCAACACATTCGATGCGCTTATCGTAGACGAGGCTCACCGGCTGAATGAGAAAAGCGGGCTTTATGGAAACCTTGGGGAGAACCAGATCAAGGAGCTGATTGACTCAGCGAAATGCTCCATTTTCTTCATTGATGAGGACCAGCGTGTAACCTTGAGCGATATCGGCAGCAAGCAGGCGATTCGCGCCTTTGCGAAAGCCAAGGGTGCGGTGGTTGAAGAACACGTGCTGTCTTCGCAGTTTCGCTGCAGTGGTTCTGACGGTTACCTGGCATGGCTGGATGACACGCTAGGCATTCGCTCGACGGCAAATCCGACGCTTGAGACCCAAGAGTACGAGTTTAAGGTGTTCGACTCACCTCAGGCGATGCATGACGCAATCAACGAGAAAAACCACGGGAACAAAGCTCGTGTGGTCGCGGGCTATTGCTGGCCTTGGTTGAGCAAGAAAGACCCCACCGCTGCTGATATCGTGATTGGTGACTACAAACGCCAATGGAACCTGGATCAGGATGGCAGCCTATGGATCATCGCTGAGAACTCCATTGAGCAGGTTGGCTGCATTCATACCTGCCAAGGTTTGGAAGTCGACTACGTCGGGGTGATCATCGGGCCAGACCTAGTCGTACGTGACGGTAAGGTCGTGACATCCCCAGATGAGCGCGACAAGCACGATAAATCGATTCGCGGCTGGAAAAAAATGATGAAAGAGCAACCTACACTCGCGAAAAGTGAAACAGACCTGATCATCAAAAATACGTATCGAACCCTGATGACACGCGGGATGAAGGGTTGCTACCTGTACTGCACCGACAAAGAGACTGCGCAGTACTTCGAGAGTCGGCTTAGCCAGCACGGTAATCATTGACGGTATCGTCGTCAGGAGCTCCTGTACGTGCGAGTGGGGACATCGTACGCGCAGGGGCGACAATCAACAGCACGACCATTTGCTTGATAGATTTGGACCCGATTCGCGTTTGGGGGGGGTTCACAAAAGCACCATCCATCGGAGTCCAGACCACGCTGCGTTCCAGCTGGTATTCCAAGCAAGTTGACCAATAAATTATTAACTAGAAAAAAACAGATAGATACCGACTGGTTTCAAATTACCCCGGCGCTCTCGATGCATGGGTCGCGCACTCCGTAGCACGACCAGTGAAAAGCTGCTTACGGTCCAACACAAGAAGTTCAGCCCGCAAATCTATTCGCCCACACCGGCCCTCATCACTTAGCGCAGGGAACATCCGTAGCTGGACAGCGAATCGAACCAGGTTAGCCTACCCCTTTACGATACGCCTGCTCAGTTAAGAGGTTCGCGAAACGATGCGCGCAGCTATCTTGCCTAACCGAATCACAAGATTGATTAATGAAACAAGCGAAGCCTCTAAAAAACCAAGAACTCCAGAAACAACAAAGCCACCCGAAGGTGGCTTAGTCGTTTAAATAATGGTCGGGACGGAGTGATTCGAACACTCGACCCCTTGCACCCCATGCAAGTGCGCTACCGGGCTGCGCTACGCCCCGACTGGGCTTTGAAGCATGTTCTCAATGCTACCGAGAACGTTGAAGAATGTACCCTAACCTCCTGATAAATGAAAGCTTTTTCTCAAAAAATTTCACTCATCAAAAACCCAGGTCACTTCTTCAACACCACCAACACATCCTCCAACTCGACAATCATCTGCCGAATCAGCTGCTTGTACTGGCTAGACTCATCCTTGGCCTCATCACTGGAAAGCCTCAACCGAGCCCCGCCAATGGTGAACCCCTGGTCATAAAGCAGCGCGCGAATCTGGCGAATCATCAGCACATCCTGCCGCTGATAATACCGCCGGTTCCCCCGCCGCTTCACGGGATTGAGCTGATCGAACTCCTGCTCCCAATACCGCAGCACGTGCGGTTTTACCGCACAAAGCTCACTCACCTCACCAATGGTGAAGTACCTTTTGCCCGGTATGGGGGGCAGTTCGTCGTTATGGCTTGGTTCCAGCATAGGCCTCAACCCGGGCCTTCAACTTCTGCCCTGGACGAAAGGTGACGACGCGCCGTGCAGTGATCGGGATTTCTTCCCCTGTCTTGGGGTTGCGGCCCGGCCGCTGGCGTTTGTCGCGAAGGTCGAAGTTGCCGAAACCGGACAGCTTGACCTGCTCGTTCTCTTCAAGTGCGTGCCGAATTTCTTCAAAAAACAGCTCGACCAGCTCCTTGGCCTCACGCTTGTTAAGCCCCAGCTCCTCGTACAGCCTTTCGGCCATCTCAGCTTTCGTCAGAGCACCCATGCCGTTATTTCCTTAACGTGGTGTTCAACCTTTGTTCGAGCGAGGTGAGGATGTTTTGCAGTGCGGCGTTCACCTCATCGTCGTTAAGAGTGCGCGATGGATGCTGCCAGGTCAAGCCGACGGCAAGGCTTTTTCTATCAGGATCAATGCCTTTACCTTGGTAGACATCAAACAGCCTGAGGTCTGTGAGCCATTCGCCTGCATTGTCACGAATTACTTCAAGCACCGAGCTAGAAGCTACATCACGTCCTGCGATCAAAGCCAGGTCGCGGCGGGTTTCCGGGAACTTGGACAGCTCGCTGAATTTCGGCAGGCGGCCTTCGACCACGTCGCCCAGCACCAACTCGAACAGGAACACCGGGCGGTCCAGGTCCAGGGCTTTGGCCAGCTCTGGGTGGATGGCGCCGAGGTAGCCGACCAGTTTGCCGTCACGCTCGATGGCGGCGGTCTGGCCTGGGTGCAGGGCTGGGTGCTTGCCGGCGCTGAAGGTGAAGTCGCTCAGGGCGCCGGAGTAGCCCAGCAGGGCTTCCACATCGGCCTTGACGTCGAAGAAGTCGACGCCGTCGCGGCCGTTGGCCCAGCCTTCTGGCAGGCGGCTGCCGGTGACAACGCCGGCGATCATCGGCTGCTGCTTCAGGTCGCCGAGCTGGCCGACGAAGCGCAGGCCGCTTTCGAACAGGCGCACGCGGTCTTGCTGGCGGTTCAGGTTGTGCTGCAGTGCCTTGACCAGGCCCGGCCACAGGGACGCGCGCATGGCGGCCATGTCGCTGGAGATGGGGTTGGCCAGCAGCAGCGGCTCTACGCCCGGGCTGAACAGTTCGAACAGTTTCGGGTCGATGAAGCTGTAGGTGATGGCTTCCTGGTAGCCGCGGGCAACCAGCAGGCGGCGCAGGGTCGGCAGGTCACCGCGGGTTTCCGGCTTGCCCTGGGGGGCCAGGCGGGCTTGCGGGTAGCGAACCGGCAGGTTGTTGTAGCCGTACAGGCGGGCCAGCTCTTCGATCAGGTCCACTTCCAGGCTGATGTCGAAGCGGTGGCTTGGGACGTTGACGGTCCACTGCCCTTCTTCAATCTTGGTGGTGGTCAGTTCCAGGGCGTTGAGCAACTGCTCGACCTGGGCTGGGTCCATTTCCATGCCGAGCATCTGGGTGATGCGTTCGGCGCGCAGGGTAACCGGGGCCACTTGCGGCAGGTGTTGTTCGCTGACGGCTTCGACAACCGGGCCGGCTTCGCCGCCGACGATGTCCAGCAGCAGCTGGGTGGCGCGCTCCATGGCTTCGCGGGCCAGCTGCGAGTCTACGCCGCGCTCGTAGCGGTGCGAGGCGTCGGTGTGCAGGCCGTAGGAACGGGCTTTACCGGCGACGGAGATCGGCTCGAAGAAGGCGCTTTCCAGGAACAGGTCGCGGGTTTTTTCGGTGTTCACACCGCTGTGCTCGCCACCCATGACGCCGGCGATGGCCAGGGCGCGGGTGTGGTCGGCGATTACCAGGGTGTCGGCGCGCAGGGCAACTTCCTGGCCGTCGAGCAGGACGAGCTTCTCGCCCTCTTCGGCCATGCGTACGCGGATGCCGCCGTTGATTTCTGCCAGGTCGAAGGCGTGCATCGGCTGGCCGAGTTCGAGCATCACGTAGTTGGTGATGTCGACGGCGGCGTCGATGCTGCGCACGTCGCTGCGGCGCAGGCGTTCGACCATCCACAGCGGGGTCGGCTTGCTCAGGTCGACGTTGCGGATGACGCGGCCCAGGTAGCGTGGGCAGGCAGCCGGGGCGCTGACTTCGACCGGGCGCACTTCGTCGTGGGCAGCCGGTACGGCTGGCACTACCGGGCGGGTGACCGGGGTGTCGTACAGGGCGCTGACGTCACGGGCAAGACCTGCGATGGACAGGCAGTCGCCGCGGTTGGGGGTGAGGCCGATTTCGATGCTGGCGTCGTCCAGGCTCAGGTACTGGCGAATGTCTTCGCCAACCGGGGCGTCGGCAGCCAGTTCCAGCAGGCCGTCGTTCTCTTCGCTGATCTGCAGCTCGGCAGCCGAGCACAGCATGCCGAAGGACTCGACGCCGCGCAGCTTGGCCTTCTTGATCTTGAAGTCGCCTGGCAGTTCGGCGCCGATCATGGCGAACGGGATCTTGATGCCTGGGCGGGCGTTAGGGGCGCCGCACACGACCTGGAAGGTTTCCTGGCCGTTGCTTACCTGGCACACGCGCAGCTTGTCGGCGTCCGGGTGTTGTTCGGTGGCGAGGATTTCGCCCACGACGATGCCGCTGAACTGGCCGGCAGCGGGGGTAACGCTGTCTACTTCGAGGCCGGCCATGGACAGGCGGGCGACCAGTTCGTCACGGGAGACTTGCGGGTTTACCCAACCGCGCAGCCACTGTTCACTGAATTTCATGCTGTTCTCCTAGAATGTGCGTCGATTGGGCCTAGCGGAATTGGGCAAGGAACCGCAGGTCGTTATCGAAGAACAGACGCAAATCGTTGACGCCGTAGCGCAGCATGGCCAGGCGCTCGGCGCCCATGCCGAAGGCGAAGCCCTGGAACTCTTCAGGGTCGATGCCGGACATGCGCAGCACGTTCGGGTGCACCATGCCGCAGCCCATCACTTCCAGCCAGCCGGTCTGCTTGCACACGCGGCAGCCTTTGCCGGAACACATCACGCACTGGATGTCGACTTCGGCGGACGGCTCGGTGAAGGGGAAGAACGATGGACGGAAACGTACCGCCAGTTCTTTTTCGAAGAACACGCGCAGGAATTCTTCGATGGTGCCCTTGAGGTCGGCGAAGTTGATATCGCGATCGATCAGCAGGCCTTCGACTTGGTGGAACATCGGCGAGTGGGTGATATCCGAGTCGCAGCGGTACACGCGGCCCGGGCAGACAATGCGGATTGGCGGCTGGGTGGACTCCATGGTCCGCACCTGCACCGGCGAGGTGTGGGTGCGCAGCAGCATGTTGGCATTGAAGTAGAAGGTGTCGTGCATCGCCCGGGCCGGGTGGTGGCCGGGGATGTTGAGCGCTTCGAAGTTGTGGTAGTCGTCTTCCACCTCTGGGCCTTCGGCAATGCCGTAGCCGATGTGGGTGAAGAACTGCTCGATGCGCTCGAGTGTACGGGTGATCGGGTGCAGGCCACCGGTGGCCTGGCCGCGGCCTGGCAGGGTGACGTCAATGCATTCGGCAGCCAGGCGAGCGCTGAGCTCGGCTTCTTCGAAGGCGGCCTTGCGGGCATTGAGCACAACGGTGACGCGCTCTTTGGCGTCGTTGATCAGCGCGCCGACTTTCGGCCGCTCTTCGGCTGGCAGGTTGCCCAGGGTCTTCATCACCTGGGTCAGCTCGCCTTTCTTGCCGAGATAATTCACCCGGATCTGTTCCAGGGTATTGATGTCTTCAGCGCGCTCCACGGCCTCTAGGGCTTGGGAGACCAACGCATCCAGGTTTTCCATGTACAGACTCCAGATACGAAAATAGGGGAAGAGCTTTGAAGGCTCTTCCCCTATCGATGACGTTCAATGCCCGACGGCGCTAGCGCCGCCGGGTGATTGTCGCGGGTACTTAAGCCAGAACGGCTTTAGCTTTCTCGACAATCGCAGCAAACGCCGCTTTTTCGTTCACTGCCAGATCGGCCAGAACCTTACGGTCGATTTCGATCGAAGCCTTTTTCAGGCCAGCAATCAGACGGCTGTAGGACAGACCGTTGGTGCGGGCACCGGCGTTGATACGAGCGATCCACAGTGCGCGGAACTGACGCTTCTTCTGACGACGGTCACGGTAGGCATATTGACCTGCCTTGATGACAGCCTGCTTGGCAACGCGGAATACGCGCGAGCGTGCACCGTAGTAGCCTTTAGCCAGTTTCAGAATTTTCTTGTGACGCTTACGAGCGATGACGCCACGCTTAACACGAGCCATGAGTAACTTCCTCTATCTAAACCAGAATTAACGTACGCGCAGCATGCGCTCGACTTTTGCCACGTCAGACGGGTGCAGCAGGCTGGCACCGCGCAGTTGACGCTTACGCTTGGTCGACATTTTGGTCAGGATGTGGCTCTTGAAAGCGTGCTTGTGCTTGAAGCCGGAAGCGGTCTTCAGGAAGCGCTTCGCAGCACCGCTCTTGGTTTTCATTTTTGGCATGTTGGAACTCCGCATTCGATAAAATTACACAATAATCATCAGGCCTGCCGTGCCCGGGAGATTACTTCTTCTTTTTGGGGGCGATGACCATCATAAGCTGGCGTCCTTCCATCTTCGGATGCTGCTCAACGGAGCCGTATTCGGCGAGGTCGGCTTCGACCCGCTTCAACAGCTCCATGCCCAGCTCCTGGTGGGCCATCTCACGGCCGCGGAATCTCAGAGAGATCTTGGCCTTGTCCCCATCGGTAAGGAAACGTACCAGGTTGCGTAGTTTTACCTGGTAATCCCCTTCTTCCGTCCCTGGACGAAACTTGATTTCTTTGATCTGGATCTGCTTCTGGTTTTTCTTGGCTTCGTTGGCCTGCTTCTTCTTCTCGAAGAGGTGCTTGCCGTAGTCCATCACCTTGCAGACGGGCGGTTGCGCGTCGGCGGAGATTTCCACCAGATCCAGCTTCGCTTCATCAGCGATACGAAGCGCTTCATCAATCGAGACGATGCCAATCTGCTCGCCGTCAGCGCCAATTAACCGAACCTCGCGTGCCGAGATATTCTCGTTGATCGGGGCTTTCGGTGCAGTTCGTTTATCGTTTCTCATTTCACGCTTAATAGTCATTACTCCGATTCTAGGCGACCGCGCTGGGCAACAGCGCTGTTGAGCAGCTGCGTGAATTCAGCCACCGGCATGGAGCCGAGGTCTTTGCCTTCACGGGTGCGTACGGCGACGGTCTGCGTTTCGACTTCGCGATCCCCTATAACCAAAAGGTACGGGACCTTGAGCAAAGTATGCTCGCGGATTTTAAAGCCGATCTTCTCATTTCTCAAGTCCGACTTGGCACGGAAACCGCTACCGTTCAGGGTATTTTCCACCTCGAGGGCGAAATCGGCCTGCTTGTCGGTAATGTTCATGATCACGGCCTGGGTTGGGGCCAGCCAGGCCGGGAACACGCCAGCGTAGTGCTCGATCAGCATGCCGATGAAGCGCTCGAACGAACCGAGGATGGCGCGGTGCAGCATGACCGGGCGAACTCGGCTGTTATCTTCGGCGATATAGCTGGCATCCAGGCGTTCCGGCAGGTTCGGGTCGTACTGCAGGGTACCGCACTGCCAGTTACGGCCGAGGCAGTCGCGCAGGGTGAACTCGATCTTCGGGCCGTAGAAGGCGCCCTCGCCCGGCTGGTATTCCCACTCCAGGCCCGATTCGTTCAAGGCGTCGGCCAGTGCGCCTTCGGCACGGTCCCACAGCTCTTCGGAACCCACGCGCTTGGCCGGGCGGGTCGACAGCTTCATGGCGATGTCGGTGAAGCCGAAGTCCTTGTACACGTCCAGGGTCAGTTTGATGAAGTCGGCGGCTTCTTTCTTCACCTGTTCTTCGGTGCAGAAGATGTGCGCGTCGTCCTGCACGAAGCCACGCACGCGCATGATGCCGTGCAGGGCGCCGGACGGCTCGTTACGGTGGCAGGCACCGAACTCGGCCAGGCGCAGCGGCAGGTCGCGGTAGCTCTTCAGGCCTTGGTTGAACACCTGCACGTGGCACGGGCAGTTCATCGGCTTGACCGCGTAGTCACGGCTTTCCGACGAGGTGGTGAACATGTTCTCGGCGTAGTTGGACCAGTGGCCGGAACGTTCCCAGAGAATGCGGTCGACAACCTGCGGGGTCTTGATTTCCTGGTAGCCGTTGACGCGCTGGACCTGGCGCATGTACTGCTCGAGTACCTGGTACACAGTCCAGCCGTTAGCGTGCCAGAACACCATGCCCGGGGCTTCTTCCTGCAGGTGGAACAGGTCGAGCTGCTTGCCGATCTTGCGGTGGTCGCGCTTTTCGGCTTCTTCGATGCGCTGGATGTACGCAGCCAGCTGCTTCTTGTCGGCCCAGGCGGTGCCGTACACGCGTTGCAGCTGTTCGTTCTTGGCATCACCGCGCCAGTAGGCGCCGGACAGCTTGGTCAGCTTGAATGCCTTGAGGAAGCGGGTGTTCGGCACGTGCGGGCCGCGGCACATGTCGACGTATTCTTCGTGGTAGTACAGGCCCATGGCCTGCTCGTCCGGCATGTCTTCGACCAGGCGCAGCTTGTAGTCTTCGCCACGGGCCTTGAACACGTCGATGACTTCGGCGCGCGGGGTCACCTTCTTGATGACGTCGTAGTCCTTGTCGATCAGCTCCATCATGCGCTTTTCGATGGCGGCCATGTCTTCAGGGGTGAAGGGGCGCTCGTAGGCGATGTCGTAGTAGAAGCCTTCGTCGATGACCGGGCCGATCACCATCTTGGCGGTCGGGTACAGCTGTTTCACCGCGTGGCCGACCAGGTGGGCGCACGAGTGACGGATGATCTCCAGTCCCTCTTCATCTTTAGGGGTGATGATCTGCAGGGTGGCGTCGTTGCTGATCAGGTCGCAGGCATCGACCAGTTTGCCGTCGACCTTGCCGGCCACAGTGGCCTTGGCCAGGCCGGCGCCGATGGAAGCGGCGACTTCGGCTACGGATACGGCATGATCGAACGAACGTTGACTGCCATCGGGAAGAGTAATAACGGGCATGGCGCCTCCTCTCCTAGTGGTGACCCCTACCAAAGGTCACGTGGGTTGGGATGAGCCAGTACAAGATCCGACCTGCCTTCCCGCAACGGGAAGCCTGCCTCACAGTGGCAGAAGCCTTTCGGCTTGCCAGGGACGAACCAGAGTGACTGGAAAGAAAAAAGATAGCTGCAAGCTGCAAGTTGTCAGCTGCAAGCCGGGCATGCTAGCACGCGGGTTGCACGCCAGGCAGAAATATTTGGAAATTACGCCGCAGCGGTGAACTAACGCGGAAAAATTCCTATCAGACCTTGGGAAGCAACCTACTCTTGATGAGACCTTAACCCAAGGAGTAACTGGTTATGCGAGTTCCGTCTCTTCTGGCCCTGGCGGCCGCTGGGGCCCTGCTGCTGCCCATGGCTGCGAACGCCGGCAACTTCCCGGCCGGGAAGGAAGCCGCCTACATGACCCAGTGCACGCAAGTGGCTCAAGGCCAAGGCGTTGACGCTGCGGCCGCGAAAAAACACTGCGACTGTGGCGCGCAAACCATCAAAAAGAATTTCACCGACGCGGAAATTGCCGACCTCGACAGCAACGATGGCGTGGACGCCAAGCTGATGCAGAAGGCCCAGATGGTCGTGAAACAGGCCTGTGCACCGAAGAGCTGAAACCTTAAAGCCAGAGCAGACCAGCCATTCTTTGAGCTGGATCAACATCCTGCGAAGGTAAAAGGCGCTAGATGCGCAGAATTAGACTATGATGTGTTCCGTGCTCCGTAGCCTCGGCCGCATTGCACCACTGAAAAAACTAAATGTTCTGGAGATTCACCCATGTCCAATCGCCAACAAGGCACCGTCAAATGGTTCAATGATGAGAAAGGCTACGGCTTCATCACCCCAGCAGGCGGCGGCGACGACCTGTTCGTTCACTTCAAGGCCATCGAATCTGACGGCTTCAAGAGCCTGAAAGAAGGCCAGACTGTTTCCTTCGTCGCCGAGCGCGGCCAGAAGGGCATGCAGGCTGCACAGGTTCGTCCGGAGTAATTCGGATAGCTGTAAAAAACCCGCCCTTGTGGCGGGTTTTTTTATGGGTGCTGCATGGGCTGAAGGGGTTGGCCCATGCGGGCGCGGCTTTTTTTGTGGGAGCGGCCTTGTGTCGCGAAAGGGGCGCGTAGCGGCCCCAGGGTTTCAGCTCTGCAGCCTATAATGCCGGGGCCGCTTTGCGGCCCTTTCGCGACGCAAGGCCGCTCCCACAAGGACCGCGTGTCAACCGCAGTTGACGCGAACCACCTTGCCCTGCTCGTCCACATTCAGGTTCAAGCGTTCGGAGCGGTACTCGAGGGTAACCACGTCGTGCGGCTTGAGAATGCGGGCCATCTGCGAGCCACTGGCCTTGCGCGCCTGCTCCAGCAGCTCGGCGCTGGCAAGCTTGCCAATGGCGAAATCGGCGCCGCTGGCTTCGCAGCGGCCATCGTTGCCTGCCGGCGTGGCAGGCGCAGCGCCACCAGCAGAATTGCCACCAGTGCTGCAACCAGCCAGGACAGCAGCCACCGCCAAGGTTGCCAGGTAAGCACGGGTACGGAACATGAAGCCTCCTAAATCGGTCCGGGAACTGTCTGATCCGACAGTTCCGCTGATCTTTTGTTGCAAAACCGGTCAAGTCTGCCTGAACTCGCCAGCCGAGGCGAAAACGCAATCGTGACCGGATTTTGCACAAGCCGCTGCGTTTGCCATATGCTTAAGCCGCAAGGTCACTGACGCAAAGTCATGATTTAGTGCAAGAAGTGGAGCGCACCCCGCCTCCATCGAACACCAGGGTCAGGTGTTCGCCCCTTCGTCCCGGGCCCCAAGCGAGAGCCTTTCATGAGCAGCCACAGCATCGAAGCCGATATCAAGGTCAAATGGGCCGAAGGCCAGAGCGCGTACAGCCCTGGCACGCCGGAGGAGTTGCTGCTGATTGCCATCGACCTGCTGGTGCGCGATCGCGGCGCCGAGGCGGCACGCAGCTTCTTCGACCAGGTGTTCGAGCGCTACGCGCCGCACACGGCTATTCCAATCGCGCCAAACGGGCGCTGAGCAGGTCGAACAGGCCCTGGGCATCGCCCTCGCCCACCCACATCACGTTAGCCGGCTGCTTGAGCACGCCGTACCAGTCGGCAAGGGTCTGGCCGAAGCTGGGGCCTTCGCGGCTGTCGATGCTCATGTGGATACGCCGGCCGCTGAACAGTTCGGGCTTGAGCAGGTAGGCGATGACGCTGGCGTCGTGCACCGGGCCGCCGGGCATGCCGTACAGGTCCATGTCGTGGGTGATGTAGGCGTTGAGGATATCCACCACCCGCTTGCTGGCCTGGTTGTTCACCGCCGCCAGTTGCTTGAGGCGGGCGTCGCTGGTCAGCAGCTTGTGAGTGACGTCCAGCGGCAGGTAGGTCAGCTGCACGCCGCTGGCCAGCACCACTTCGGCGGCATGTGGGTCGGCATAGAGGTTGAATTCCGCCGCCGGGGTGATATTGCCACCGTTGAAATGGGCACCGCCCATGACCACCACTTGCTTGATGCCTTTGGCGATATCCGGGCGCTGGATCAGCGCCAGGGCCAGGTTGGTTTGTGGGCCGAGCATGGCAATGGTAATGCTGTGGGGCTTGGCGGTGCCCAGGGTGTCGACCAGGTATTGCACGGCATTGCCCTGGGCCAGCGGCGCTTTCGGTTCGTGAACCTGGATGCCGGTGAGGCCTTCTTCGCCGTGCACCTCGGCGGCGTAGATCGGCTTGCGCACCAGCGGGCGGGCGGCGCCGGCGTACACGGGGATGTCTTCGCGGCCGGCCCATTCGCGGGCCAGGCGGGCGTTGCGCGAGGTCTTTTCCAGGCGCACGTTGCCGGCCACGGTGGTGATGGCGCGGATGTTCAGCTCGTCGGGCGAGGCCATGGCCAGGAACAGCGCGACCACGTCGTCGGCGCCGGGGTCGGTGTCGATGATCAGGTCGATGGGGGCGGCCTGGAGGGTGGTGGCTGCGGCCATGAGAGCGATTCCTTGTAGCAGGGGTTTGAGCATGGGTGGCACTCCTGTTGCCTGGGTGGTGGTTTCTGGGGCCGCTTTGCGGCCCAATCGCCGGCAAGCCAGCTCCCACAGGTACTGCATCGGCCTCAAGCATTGTGCAGTACCTGTGGGAGCTGGCTTGCCGGCGATTCGGGGGCGCAGCCCCCGCCTTCAGAAAGTCACGCCGGAAATCAGCGCGATGTTGCTGTAGGGCTGGCACTCGCCGGTGCGCACTACCGCACGGGCACTGCGTGACAATGCCTTGAAATCTTCATGGCTCAGCCATTCGCGCTTGCCCAGCTTGCCCTTCAGCCGCTCGATTTCGACCAGCGCCGGCGGCACCACTTTCTGCATCTCTTCGGCCAGCACATGGCGCTCTACCTGCAACTCGCTCAGCACAGCCCGCAACACGCTGGCGAAGTCCGGCAGGCCAGGCGTGACGGCCAGGTCGATCAGTTCGACGCCCAGCGGCACCGGCAGCCCGGCATCGCCGATCACCAGGATGTCACCATGCCCCATGCCGGCGATGGTCCGCGACAGGGCAACGTTCAGCAGCGGGGTTTTCTTCATGGCGCAAGCTCCGCCAGGTAGGGAATCGACGGCTGGGCGCCGGCGCGGGTAACCGACAGGGCTGCGGCGCGCTGGCCGAGAGCGATGGCTTCGCCCTCACCCAGGCCGCGCACCAGGCCTGCGGCAAAGCCGCCGATGAAGGTGTCGCCGGCTGCCGTGGTGTCCAGCGGCTGCACCACAGGCGCGGGGAAGTGCTGATGGCCCTGCGGGGTGACCAGCAAGGCACCTTGCGCGCCCAGGGTAATGATCACTTTGCCCGCGCCCAGTTGCAGCAAGCGCTCGCCGGCACGTCGGGCGCTCTCCAGGTCAGTCACCGCCACGCCGGTCAGGGCTTCGGCCTCGCTTTCGTTGGGCGTCAGGTAGTCGATGCGGGCGAACCAGTCCGCCGGCAAGGGGCCGGTCGCCGGCGCCGGGTTCAGGATCACCCGCTTGCCCAGCTCGCGCCCCCTGGCCAGCGTCCAGGCCACGGTGTCGGCCGGTACTTCAAGCTGGCAGATGATCACTTCGGCCGCCTGCAGCAGCGCATCGAATCGCTGCACCGACTGCGGCGTCAGCAGGCCGTTGCCACCGGGGATGATGACGATGCAGTTCTGGCTGGCGGCATCCACGGTGATCAGCGCCACACCGCTGGACACGCCCTGGCAGGTGGTGACGCCCTGGCAGTCGATGCCTTCCACATACAGGGCCCGGTGCAGTTGTCGACCATAGTCATCGTCGCCAACGTTGCCGATCATCGCCACGCTGCCACCCAGGCGCGCCACGGCCACTGCCTGGTTGGCCCCCTTGCCGCCCGGCACGGTGAAAAAGCTTTCGCCGGGGAGTGTTTCGCCGGCCCGGGGCAGGCGCTGCGCGCGGGCCACCAGGTCCATGTTGAGGCTACCGACCACCACAACCTTGGCATTCATGACATTTCCTTAGCATCAGCGGTAATCGTTGAACAGGTCCGGGCGCGGCCCGGTGGACTCGCGCAGCACAATGCGCGGGGCGACGATGCGTTGCTCTGCCGCGCCCTGGCGGGGGGTGCCGATACGCGCCAGCAACAGCGACGCGGCGCTCTCGCCCAGCTCGCGAATCGACTGGCCCACCGTGGTCAACGGTGGGTACACGTAACGGCTGAGCTCGATGTCGTCGAAACCGATCACCGACAGCTCGCCGGGCACGTTGATATTGCGTTCAGCCGCGGCACGCAGCACACCGAAGCCGATCATGTCGTTGCCGGCAAAAATCGCCGTAGGCCGCTTGCCCTCCAGCAGCCGGCCTGCGGCTGCATGGCCGCCGGGGCTGGTGAAGTCGCAGTGCAGCACGCGGTCGCTGCGCACCGGCACACCGGCTTCGGCCATGGCACGGCGGAAGCCGCTCAGGCGCAGCTGCGTCACACCGGTCTCGGCGGGGCCGCCGATGTAGGCGATGTCATGGTGACCAAGTTCCAGCAGGTGCTGGGTGGCCAGGAAGGCGCCCTGCTCGTGGTCGATGCGCACCAGGTCGGCATCGACACCGTCCAGTTCGCGGTCGACGATCACCATGGGCGTGCGCACGCAAGCCAGGCTTTGCAGCAGGTCGCTGTCCTGCCCTACCGAAGCCACTACCAGGCCGTCGATGCGTTTTTCCAGCAGTACACGCAGGTAGCTGCGCTGTTTCTGCGGATTGTCGTCGGAGTTGCACAGGATCACGCAGTAGCCGTTGCGTTCGCAGGCGTCTTCGATGCCCCGCGCCAGCTCGGCGAAGTACGGGTTGACGCTGTTGGGTACCAGCAGGCCGATGGTGGCCGTGCTGCGCGCCTTCAGCGAGCGGGCCACGGCGCTGGGTACGTAGTCGAGTTCGGCGATGGCGGCTTCGACTTTCAACCGCACCTGCTCGCTGACCGGCCGAGTCTTGTTCAGCACATGGGACACGGTGGTGTAGGAAATGCCCGCCAGTGCCGCGACGTCTTTGATGGTTGCCATGTTTTCAGTTCCGCCGGCCTGCACGCCGGCTACGGTAAGTGTCGAGCACCACGGCGATGACGATCACCGCCCCGGTGATGATGCGTTTGGTCGGTTCGCTTGCACCGATCTGCGCCAGCCCTGCGGCCAGCACCGAAATGATCAGCACGCCAAAGAAGGTGCTGATGACCGAGCCGCGCCCGCCCATCAGGCTGGTGCCGCCAATCACCACGGCGGCGATCACCTGCAGCTCCAGGCCGGAGCCGGCATTGGGGTCGGCGGCTTCCAGGCGCGAGATCTGGAACAGCGCGGCCAGGCCGGCGAGCAGGCCCATCAGGGCGAACACCAGCACCTTGTACGGGCGCGGGTCGATGCCGGCCAGGCGCACGGCCTCTTCGTTGGTGCCGATGCCGATCAGGTAGCGGCCGAACACCGTGCGAGTCAGCACCAACTGGGCCAGCACGATCACCAGCAAGGCGATAATGAACGCCGGCGAGATGCCGAATGCGATGGGGTTGGAGAACCAGGCATAGGCATCGCCGATATAGGCGGTGCGCGAGTCGGTGAACTGGTAGGCCAGGCCGCGGGCCATTTCCAGCACCCCGAGCGAAACGATGAACGACGGAATGCGCCAGGCCACGGTGACGCCGCCGGTGATGCTGCCGGCCAGCGCTGCCACGGCCATGCCCAGCAGGGCTGAAGGCAGCACGCCCCAGCCCCAGCCGAGGATCGCCACGCTGACCGTGGAGGCCGCCAGCGCCAGTACCGAGCCCACCGACAGGTCGATGCCGCCGATGATCAGCACGAAGGTCATGCCCACCGCCAGTACCATCAGGTCGGGGATCTGGTTGGCCAGGGTACTGAAGGTGTTGTACGACCAGAAGTGGCTGCTGAGGAACGAGAACAGCACGATCATCGCCAGCAAGGCGCCGGCCAGGCCCAGGTAGGTACCCAGGCCAAGATAGGTGCCACTGCGGCGCACCGGTGCGGCGCCTTGGCTGTCGAGCGGGGTGGTTTTCATGCATCCATCCTGGGAGCTGCTTCATGCAGCAGTGCGTCACGTTTCTGATAACCGGCAAAGGCCGCGGCCAGCAACTGGTCCTGGCTCCAATGGTCACGCTCGAAGGTGTCGATCAGGCGACCGGCCGACAGCACGGCGATGCGGTCGCATATCAGCATCAGCTCGCGCAGGTCGCTGGACACCACCACCAGGGCCTTGCCCTGGCGCGCCAGCTCGGCCAGCAGGCCATAGATGTCGAACTTGGCGCCGACGTCGATGCCACGGGTGGGCTCGTCGAACAGCAGCACCTGGCAGTCGCGCTCCAGCCAGCGGCCGATCACCACCTTCTGCTGGTTGCCGCCAGACAGCTCGCCTACCACCTGCTGCGGGCCGGCACTGCGAATGCGCATGGCCTGGATCTGGCGTTCGGCCAATGCCGCTTCGGCTTCGCCATCGAGCACCCCGGCCCGTGAAACCGCGCCGAGATTGCCCAGGGCGATATTCGCGCTGATCGACTGTGTCAGCAGCAGGCCCTCGCCTTTGCGGTCTTCGGTGATCAGCGCGATACCGGCCTGCACCGCAGCCTTGGGCGAGTCGATGGTGACAGCCTTGGGCGGCTGGCCGAGGGCGATGCTGCCGCTGTCGGCACGGTCGGCGCCGTAGATCAGGCGCAGCAGTTCGGTACGGCCGGCACCGATCAGGCCGGAAATGCCGAAGATCTCCCCTGCCCTGACCTCGAACGACACTTCACGCACCTTGTCGGCACGGCTGAGCCTGTCGACCTTGAGCAGCGGCGCGCCGATCTGCCGGCGGCCCAGGTCGATATGCTCGCCCAGCTCGCGGCCGACCATCAGGTTGACCAGTTCGGCGCTGCTATAGCGCTGTATCGGCTCATCGCACACCAGTTTGCCGTCGCGCAGCACGACGATGCGCTGGGCCACGCGCTGCAGTTCTTCCAGGCGATGGGAGATGTAGACGATGGCCACGCCACGTTGGCGCAGGCGCTCGATCTGGGTGAACAGCAGCTCCACTTCGCGCGCGGTGAGCATGGCGGTGGGCTCGTCGAAGATCAGCACATGGCAGTCGCCAATCAGGTTGCGGGCGATCTCGACCATCTGCTGATGGCCGATGCCCAGCTCGCCGACCGGGGTGTCCGGGTCGATGGCGTCGAGGCCGACCTGGGCCATGGCGGCCGTGGCCAGTTGGCGCAGGCGCTTCTGGCTGATCCAGCCGAAGCGGCCGGGCAGGTTGTCGAGGAACAGGTTTTCCGCGACGGTCAGCGTGGGCAGCAGGTTGAGTTCCTGCATGACCATGCGCACGCCAAGGCGCTCAGCCTCGCTGCGGCTGCCAGGCGCGTAGGCCTGGCCGCGGTAGCGCATGTGCCCGGTGGTGGGGGTTTCCAGCCCACTGATGAGCTTGGACAAGGTGCTCTTGCCGGCGCCGTTCTCGCCGGTCAGGGCCAGCACTTCGCCGGCACGCAGGTTCAGGCTGACCTCGCCGAGCACGGGCTGGGCGTAGGTCTTGCCCAGGCCACTGGCGGCGAGCACTACTTCGTTGGCCGATGCAGGCATGGCCGTTTCTCCTGCCAGCGATCAGGGTTTGGTGATGAGTTGGACCGGGGTCTGGATGACGTTGTCGGCATCCACGTCGGGTTTCTCGCCCTTGACCATTTTCAGCGCCGCCTGGATGCCGTACACCGCCTGCTGGCTGGCCGCCTGGTCGAGGGTGGCAAGCACACGGCCATCGGCGAGCATCGGCTTGATGGCGTTGATGTTGTCGTAGCCCACCACTTGCACCTGGCCGGTCTTGCCCGCGGCACGCACGGCCGACACCGCGCCCAGGGCCATGCTGTCGTTGCCGGCCAGCAGGGCTTTCAGGTCGGGGTATTCGTTGAGCATGGAGGCGGCGACGGCGTTGCCTTTGTCGATTTCCCAGTTGCCGCTCTGCACCGATACGATCTTGATCTGCGCGGCGTCCATGGCGTCCTTGAAGCCGGCGGTACGCTGCTGGGCGTTGGTGGTGGTCGGCACGCCTTCGATGATGCCGACCTGGTCGCCGGCCTTGAGCTTCTCGTTGGCCAGGTAGTCACCCACCAGGCGCGCGCCCTTGCGGTTGTCGGGGCCCACGAAGGGTACGCTGATGCCTTTGCTCTTGAGCAGTTCAGGGTCCAGGCGGTTGTCGATGTTGATCACCACAACGCCCTGGTCCATGGCCTTCTTCACCGCCGATACCAGCGCCTTGGAGTCGGCCGGGGCAATGACCAGGGCCTTGGCGCCCGCGTTGACCATCTGCTCGACGATGCGGATCTGCTCGCCGGTGTCGGTCTCGTTCTTGATGCCGTTGGCGATCAGCTCGAATTCATCGGCGTGGGCTTTCTGGTAGTCCTTGGCGCCGTCTTCCATGGTGCGGAAGAACTCGTTGGCAAGCGACTTCATGACCAGGGCGACCTTGGGCTTGTCTTCGGCGTGGGCGGGGGAAAATGGCAGGGCCAGGGACAGCGAGGAAATGACCGCGAGGGCCAGCAGACGACCGGGGAACGGCAGTTTCATGGACGATGACTCCGAATCTTGTGTTTTTTGTCGGATCGCAAACGTTTGCGTTGCCTAACTATGGAAACAGGACCGGGGTTTGTCAAATCCGTTTGGCTGTCGGAGGTCAAGTCGAGCTTGGCGCAGTTTATCCGGATTTTTTCCGAAAAGCCGAACGTCTTTTCCTGCATTTGTTCGGAATCTCGAATGGAACGCACCTTCATGTGGGGGCGGCCTTGTGTCGCGATGGGCTGCGCAGCAGCCCCGGCAATTTGTGCATTTGCCCGTGAATCCGGGGCCGCTACGCGCCCCATCGCGACACAAGGCCGCTCCTACAGGCAGCGCACACATGCCTGGTACGAAACCTGCCTTGCACCCTGTGCGACAAAACAACCATCTCATTAGGAAGAGAGAGAACAATAACGATGAATGCCGCACTGAAAATCTTCGCCCCCAGCGCACTCGCCGTGCTGCTGGCCATTCCAGCCACCGTTTCGGCCAAAGAGGCTGAAACCCAGCAGAAGCTGGCCAACGTGGTCATCCTCGCCACCGGCGGCACCATTGCCGGCGCTGGCGCCAGCGCCGCCAACAGCGCCACCTACCAGGCCGCCAAGCTGGGCGTCGACAAACTGATCGCCGGCGTGCCGGAGCTGGCCGACCTGGCCAACGTCCGCGGCGAGCAGGTCATGCAGATCGCCTCTGAGAGCATCTCCAACGACGACCTGCTCAAGTTGGGCAAACGCGTTGCCGAACTCGCCGAAAGCAAGGACGTCGACGGCATCGTCATTACCCACGGCACCGACACCCTGGAAGAGACCGCCTACTTCCTCAACCTGGTGGAAAAGACCGACAAGCCGATCGTGGTCGTCGGTTCGATGCGCCCGGGTACCGCCATGTCCGCCGACGGCATGCTCAACCTTTACAACGCCGTGGCCGTGGCCAGCGACAAGCAGTCGCGCGGCAAGGGCGTGCTGGTGACCATGAATGACGAGATCCAGTCCGGGCGCGATGTCAGCAAGGCAGTGAACATCAAGACCGAAGCCTTCAAGAGCGCCTGGGGCCCGATGGGCATGGTGGTGGAAGGCAAGTCGTACTGGTTCCGCCTGCCGGCCAAGCGCCACACGGTCAACTCCGAGTTCGACATCAAGCAGATCAGCAGCCTGCCGCAGGTGGATATCGCCTATGGCTATGGCAACGTCACCGACACCGCCTACAAGGCACTGGCGCAGAATGGTGCCAAGGCCCTGATCCATGCCGGTACCGGCAACGGCTCCGTGTCGTCGCGGGTGGTGCCAGCGCTGCAGGAGCTGCGCAAGAACGGCGTGCAGATCATTCGCTCATCGCACGTCAACCAGGGTGGCTTCGTGCTGCGCAACGCCGAGCAGCCGGATGACAAGAACGACTGGGTCGTGGCCCATGACCTGAACCCGCAGAAAGCGCGGATTCTGGCGATGGTAGCGATGACCAGGACCCAGGACAGCAAGGAGCTGCAGCGGATCTTCTGGGAGTACTGATCGCCAGCTGCCCCCTGAAATGCAAACAGCCCCGCTGCCCAGGCGGGGCGTTTGCTGTCTGACTGTTGCGAAATTACTTACGGTGAAATACTGTATGCGCATACAGCAAAAACAAGGAAACACTTGTGTCCAGCACCGCCTCCGCCACCCCAAGCAGCTATGAACAACTGGGTATGCGCATTCAGAAAATCATCAACAGCCCTACTGCCCAGCGCAGCCGTGCAGCGTTGATTTTCCGTCTGGAGCAGGAAACCCCGGAAGATTGGGAAACCCTGCTAGAGGAAATCGCCGAAAACGATAACGTCACCCTCGCCCACCGCGACGATGGCGGCGTGCAGATTTTCTGGACGGTACCGAAGGAAGACTGACTGCATTCAGCCTCAAGCCAAGGCCTGCAGGTAGGCGCTGGCTTCGCGGTAACGCGCCAGCCGTGCCAGGTCGGTGGGGCTTGGGCACGGGATGCGCGAAAGGTCGCTGTTGTCGGCCAGATCGGCCAGCTTGACGGTGCGCGCCAGCGGGTCACCGCCCAGGCGCACCACGAAGTCCTGGTAGGCCTCGCCCTCACGGCGGCTGAGCGCCAGCAAGGCGGCAAGGATTTTCAGCGCGAAACCCTCGCGCGCCAGGTCGGACAGGGTCAGCGGGGTGTCTTCGATCACATCGTGCAGCACCGCGACAATCCGTTGTTCGGTTGTGGAAACCCGCATCATCACGCGTAGCGGGTGGAGGATATAAGCGGCCCCACCCTTGTCGTATTGCCCTTCATGCGCCCTGGCGGCCACGGCAATGGCCCGCTCCAGTGTAGACATGAGGCCCTCCCCGTTCGGCTTCTTCCTGACAAGCATAGCCAAAACTGTGCGGACAATGTCTAGCGCGCGTTAGCCTGCTCGAAATCCGGAAGCTGGCGCATGCCCTGTAGGAGCGGCCTTGCGTCGCGACGGGCTGCAAAGCAGCCCCGGGATTCGGCATCACAGCAGATTCTGTGGGGCTGCTTCGCAGCCCGTCGCGACACAAGGCCGCTCCTACAGCCCCCACTCACACAGAGTTTTCAGCGCGCTGCGCCGTGCTGGATCACCACCGAATCGGTACCCAGCTTGGCCATTACCTCGGCCTTGCGCGCTTCGGCTTCCTCACGGGTGGGGAATGGCCCCATCAGCACCACCGGCTTGCCGTCGCGGTACTCCACCGAGGACGGGATGCCCTTTTCGATCAGGCGTGCAGTCATGTCGCTGAGCGCGCCCATGTTTGCACCCTGGATCACTTCCACATCCCAGCCTTGCGGGGCCGGCTGGCCAGCCAGGGCCTCGGCGCGGCGCTGCAGCTCGGCGCCGCCGCACATTTCGCGGATGCGCAGGTTGTTGCCGCTGTCGTCGACGATGATTTCGTACTGGCCATCGCGCTTGATGGCCACGTAGCTGCGGTAGGCCTCGTACTGCCCGGCATCATCCTTGCCACGGACCTGGCCGCAGATGGTGCCCTGGGTGTCGATCCGCACGTTGCCGAACTTGGCGGTCTTGGGGTTGTGCAGGTGTTCGGCCACCTGTTTGTGCACGCCTTCGACCTCGTTCTCACAGCCCGCCAGGGCGAGCACTGCCATTACCACAGCCAGTTTGCGCACGCGTGTACCTCCAGATTCGAAGGGGCGGATTCTAGCACGCCGGGCAATGCCCCGAACCGCGACCAAACGTTACACGCTGCTTCATGCGCACAGCAAAAAGGGCGATCATTGCTGATCGCCCTTTTTCGATTTGGTAGGCACAATTGGACTCGAACCAACGACCCCCACCATGTCAAGGTGGTGCTCTAACCAACTGAGCTATGTGCCTGTCGTGTGGTGCGCATATTAGTGATCGAATGCGCACCTGTAAAGCGTTTTTTTCAGAAAAATCAAAAACTTTGCGAATTCGTGCATAAGGGCCTGCTGCGCAGCACCAGGCCGCGAGAACCCAATGAAAAAAGGGGTGACCCTTGCGGATCACCCCTTCTTCGATTTGGTAGGCACAATTGGACTCGAACCAACGACCCCCACCATGTCAAGGTGGTGCTCTAACCAACTGAGCTATGTGCCTGTCGTGTGGTGCGCATTCTACCCATTCCAAAAACCCTGTCAACACTTTTTTTCGCGCTAACCTACTGAATCTTAAACTCTTTATAGAAAAGTGCGCTGGCGGGGACCGAGTAAAGGATTTTCAACGGACGACTAGCGGGTGTTTATTATTATTGATAGCATCGGTACATTCGTTAAAAATATAAAACACGAGGTTCCTGCAGCATGGCTAACACCCCCTACCCCCAGTCCTACTACGCCGCCTCGGCCAACCCGGTGCCGCCACGTCCGGCGCTGCAGGGTGAGGTGGAAACCGATGTGTGCATCATCGGCGCCGGCTACACCGGCCTGTCCAGCGCCCTGTTCCTGCTGGAGAACGGCTTCAAGGTGAGCATCGTCGAAGCAGCCAAGGTCGGCTTCGGCGCATCGGGCCGCAACGGCGGCCAGATCGTCAACAGCTACAGCCGCGACATCGACGTCATCGAGCGCACCGTCGGCCCCAAGCAGGCTCAGCTGCTGGGCCACATGGCCTTCGAAGGCGGGCGCATCATTCGTGAGCGCGTGGCCAAGTACAACATCCAGTGCGACCTGAAGGACGGTGGCGTGTTCGCTGCCCTCACCAGCAAGCAGATGGGCCACCTGGAGTCGCAAAAGCGCCTGTGGGAACGCTTCGGCCACAACCAGCTGGAGCTGATGGACCAGAAGCGCATCCGCGAAGTGGTCGCCTGCGACAACTATGTGGGCGGCATGCTGGACATGAGCGGCGGCCACATCCACCCGCTGAACCTGGCCCTGGGCGAAGCCGCTGCGGTCGAGTCGCTGGGCGGCATCATCTATGAGCAAACCCCGGCCGTACGCATCGAGCGCGGCGCCAACCCGGTGGTGCACACCCCGCAGGGCAAGGTCCGCGCCAAGTTCATCATCGTCGCCGGCAACGCCTACCTGGGCAACCTGGTGCCGGAGCTGGCCAGCAAGTCCATGCCATGCGGCACCCAGGTGATCACCACCGAACCGCTGGGCGACGAACTGGCGCGCACCCTGCTGCCGCAGGACTACTGCGTCGAGGATTGCAACTACCTGCTCGACTACTACCGCCTGACCAGCGACAAGCGCCTGATCTTCGGTGGTGGCGTGGTGTACGGCGCGCGTGACCCGGCCAACATCGAGGCGATCATCCGTCCGAAGATGCTCAAGGCATTCCCGCAACTGAAGAACGTGAAGATCGACTACGCCTGGACCGGCAACTTCCTGCTGACCCTGTCGCGTCTGCCACAGGTTGGCCGTATCGGCGACAATATCTACTACTCCCAGGGCTGCTCGGGTCACGGCGTGACCTACACCCACCTGGCGGGCAAGGTGCTGGCCGAGGCCATGCGTGGCCAGGCCGAGCGTTTCGACGCCTTCGCCGGCCTGCCGCACTACCCGTTCCCGGGTGGCCAGATGCTGCGCGTGCCGTTCAGCGCCATTGGCGCCTGGTACTACAGCCTGCGCGATCGCCTGGGCTTCTGATGTAGGCAGGGCTGGCCTCTTCGCGGGTAAACCCGCTCCCACAGGGACATCACCGGACCTGAGGGCAGCGGGTTTCCTGTGGGAGCGGGTTTACCCGCGAAAGAGCCGGTACAGACAAAGCTATTGGTTCAGGCTACTCACAGCCTGCTTCGCCGCAATCTCCTGCCCCGCCCGGGCCAGTTCATCGGCAGCCTGCAACCAGCGCTGGCGGTCCATCTGGGCTGGCAGCTGCCGAGGTGGCTGCACCAGCACCGCCCAGCTCCCAAGCTTCGCCCACGCCGAGGCAAAGTCATCGAACGCCATCAACTGCCGCCGGTGCATGCCCGAGCGCAACAGCACCCGCTGCTTGTAGCGGTCGTAGCCGATCAGCACGGCGTAGCGTGGCTCGCTCCACCAGGCCGAACCATCCTCGTAACGCAGCAGCACCGGGTTGCCCGCCGCCACCTGGGTCAACAGCGCGTCCAGCTGCTTGTCCAGCGGATACACCACCATGCCGTAGTCGCGCGCCACCCGGGGGATGCCGGTGTCCAGAGCCTCGGCGCCCTGCGGCAGGTTCAGCGGCTTGTCCAGCAGCCCCGGCGTGATCGGAGCCCCCTGTTGCGACAGTACCGCCGCCAATGCCATGGCCCCGCTGTGGTTGGCATTGCCACGGTAGAACGGCACGCTGCTGATCTCGACCCGCTGCGGCAGGCCCTTGAGGTTGCCGGAGGGTGCGCTGGCGCAACCGGCCAGGCTGGCTGCAACCAGGCAGGCAGCCAGCAGCCGACGAGGGATGGTCTTGAAGGAAGGTTGCTGCATGGACACTCGCTTGCTCCAACGCCAGGCAGGCAGCGCCCGGCTCTGGCCACCGATCATAGGTCGGACAGCGGCGCGGGTATAGTCCGACACCGCTTAGGAGCAAATCGGACCAAGCAATAGACCTTTGGTCAATGGAACGTCACAGGCGAAAGACTAGACTAAAGCAGTGTCTGGAAGGCCAGCGTCGGCGACCGAGCGCGGCCCGTAGAGATGGAGGCACAGATGAGCCTGACCATGGCAATCCTCATGCTGGTTGGCATGTGGCTGAGCGTTGCAGCCGCCATGCTGTGGGGTGTACTGCGTATCGTGCGGCGTCATTCCCACCACCACCTGCCACCGCAGGCCCCCGCCAAGCCACAGCCTGTGCGCCGGGCGCGGCGGCATGCCGGGGTGCACTGATTCAGAGATTTCCGAGGCCCATTCGCGGGTGAACCCGCTCCCACAAGGTCCTCCACTGCCTTCAGAAACGGCGGGGACCTGTGGGAGCGGGTTCACTCGCGAACGGGGCGCAAGCGCCCCGCTTTTTCACATCAACCTTCAGCCGCCTCACGCTTCAACCGTGCCCGACGGGCCAGGATGTTGAGGATCTCGATCGCCGTCGAGAAGGCCATGGCCGCGTACACATACCCCTTCGGTACATGGGCGCCGAAACCTTCGGCGATCAGCGTCATGCCGATCATGATCAGGAAGCCCAGGGCCAGCATCACCACGGTCGGGTTGTCGTTGATGAAGTTGGCCAACGGGTCGGCGGCCACCATCATGACGATCACGGCAGTGATAACGGCAATGATCATGATAGGCAGGTGCTCGGTCATGCCCACGGCGGTGATGATGCTGTCGACCGAGAAGACGATGTCCAGCAGCAGGATCTGGAAGATCGCCGCGGCAAAGCCCAGGGTAACCGTCGACGACACCTTGGCTTCTTCCTTGGCCCCGTGCGGGTCGACGTTCTCGTGGATTTCCTTGGTCGCCTTCCACAGCAGGAACAGGCCACCGGCAATCAGGATCACGTCCTTCCAGGAGAAGGCATTGCCGAATACTTCAAACACCGGGTCCGTCAGCTGGACGATCCAGGCCACCGTGCTGAGCAAGGCCAGGCGCATGACCAGGGCCATGCTGATACCGATACGGCGCGCCTTGGAGCGGTACTCCACCGGCAGCTTGTTGGTCAGGATGGAGATGAAAATCAGGTTGTCGATGCCCAGCACGACTTCCATGGCCACCAGCGTAGCCAGGGCAACCCAGGCGGTAGGGCTAGCGACGAGTTCCAGCAAGTATTCCATTGTTCAAATCCTGCAGCAGCGGTTGGGGGTCAGATTTCCTGGGTGTCTTCTTTCTTGTCGGCGTCCTTGGGCTTTTGCCCTTCGCTGCCGATGGCCTCGCTCAACGCCTGCTGTGCGGCCTTGTTGGTGTCGTCGATGGCCTGCTTGGCCGACTGCGCGGCCTGGTCGAGCATCTGCTGGGCGGATTTCTCGGCCTGCTCGCAACCGGCCAGGGTGAACAGGGCCAAGGCCAGCACCAGCGGCGTGCCGATGGATTTTAGTTGCAGCATGGGTTCCTCGCTTTTCATGTTCCGGCGGCGCACACGGCGCCTGATGGAGTCGCATTCTAAAGAGCGCAACACATCCGGAAAATTCGTATTTTCAGCGGTTATACTTCGGTTTTTACGAATCCGGAACGATACCGATGCTCAACTATCGGCAGTTGCACTACTTCTGGGCCGTGGCCAAGACCGGCAGCATCGCCCGCGCCAGCGAACAGTTGAACCTGACCCCGCAAACCATCAGCGGTCAGATCAGCCTGTTCGAGCAGACCTATGGCCTGGAGCTGTTCCAGCGCGTGGGGCGCCAGCTGGAACTGACCGAAACCGGGCGCCAGACGCTGATCTATGCCGAGCAGATGTTCCAGCTGGGTAGCGAGCTGGAGGCCATGCTGCGGGCCGGCCCGCAGGAGCAGATCCTGTTCCGCGTGGGCGTGGCGGACGTGGTACCCAAGTCCATCGTCTACCGCCTGCTGGCACCGACCATGGAGCTGGACGACGTGCTGCGTATCAACTGCCGCGAAGACAAGCTCGAACGGCTGCTGGCCGACCTGGCGATCCAGCGCCTGGACCTGGTGATTTCCGACAGCCCCATGCCCAGCCACCTGGACATCAAGGGTTATAGCCAGAAACTGGGCGAGTGTGGGTTGAGCTTCTTCGCCACCCCGGCGCTGGCACACCGCCTGGAAGGCCCCTTCCCCGCCTGCCTGCAGGATGCGCCATTGCTTATCCCCGGCCAGGAAACCGTGGTACGCAGCCGCCTGCTGCGCTGGCTGGGTGAGCAGCAGGTGCAGCCACGCATCGTGGGCGAGTTCGATGACAGTGCCTTGATGCAGGCATTCGGGCAGTCGGGCAGCGGCATCTTCGTCGCGCCCAGCGTGATCGCCGAGGAGGTGTGCCGCCAATATGGCGTGGAGCTGATCGGGCAGACCGAGGCGGTGCACGAGTCGTTCTATGCCATTTCGGTGGAGCGCAAGGTCAAGCACCCGGGGATCGTGGCGATTACCGAGGGGGCACGACGAGAGTTGTTTCACTGGTAACAGGCAGAATTGACGCCCCCGCGTTTCAATGGTCATATGCCCGCCAGTTTCAGGTGCCCTGCGCCGCCGCGCGCAGGGTGAAACGGGAAGCCGGTGCGTCGTGTTGCCCACGACAAGTCCGGCGCTGCCCCCGCAACGGTAAGCGAGCGAACCCTTCGAGATACCACTGTGCACATGCATGGGAAGGTGAAGGTTTCATGCCCCTCGCAAGCCCGGAGACCGGCCTGGAGCTTCACTTGGCAACCCGCGGTGGGCGGGCGCAGGCCGGTATCCGTGCGTGCGCCTGCGTGCACGGTGCGCCTTTGCGTGTTTTCCACCGGGATCCATTCATTCCTGCAGTAGTGGAACGACATGTCCCGTATCTTCAAGCTTCACCCCTTGGCGGCCTGCCTGGCCGTTTCCCTGCCGGCCCTGGCCGATGACCTCGAGCGACAACCACTGGCCCTGCCTTCCACGGCCATCACCGACACCCTAGACAGCCACGCCATCGACCTGGCCACACCGACCCAGGCTGGTTCGCGCCTGGGCCTCAGCGCCCTGGAGACACCGGCCAGCACCAGCAGCATCAGCGCCGAGCAGATCCAGCAGCGCAACAACCTCACTGTGCAGGACGCGGTGACCCGCTCAGCGGGCATCAGCTACATCGGCTCCCCGGGCGACGGCGGCACGGGGCTGTCCGCCCGCGGCTTTACCGGGCACGGCTCGGTGATGACCTTGTTCGACGGCGCACGCCTGTACACCGGTGCCGGCACCCAGACGTTCCCGGTCGACCCGTGGATGGTCGAGCGCATCGATGTCATTCGCGGCCCGGCTTCGGTGCTGTATGGCGAAGGCGCCACCGGGGCGGTGGTCAACGTGATCCCGAAAAAGCCGTTTGCCGGCGAGGTACGCAACCACCTGCGCCTGGGCTACGGTTCGTGGGACCGCCAGCAGCTCGGCCTGGACAGCGGCGGCAGCCTCGGTGAGCGCCTGAGCTACCGCCTGGCCCTGAACCAGCAAACCGGTAACGGTTGGGTCGACCGCACCCCGTCACGCAGCCTGGCGCTGAGCGCCGCGCTGCGCTTCGATGCCAGCGACGACCTCAGCTTCACCCTCGCTCACGACCGTGGCGATGCGCAGACTGCCAACTACTACGGCACCCCGCTGATCGACGGCCACTACCGCAGCAGCCTGCGCAAGAAGAACTACAACGTGCAGGACGACGTGCAGCATTACGTCGATGAATGGACCCGCCTGAATACCGACTGGACGTTGAACGATCACCTCAGCGCCAGCAACCAGCTGTACTACATCAAGAGCCGCCGTCACTGGCGCAATGCCGAGGAGTACAGCTGGGATGCAGGGCGCCAGCAGTTGCTGCGCGGCAGCTATCTGCAGATCAAGCACAACCAGGAACAGTTCGGCGACCGACAGGCCTTCACCCTCGACCACAGGCTGTTTGGCCTGGCCAGCAAGACCGTGGTCGGCGCCGAGTACAACAAGGTCCGCTTCAACGTCGACAGCAACGCGCCCTACAACGATGTGGGCGGTGACTACGTCGACCCTTGGCAGCCGCAACCAGGCTGGTTCCACAGCGCGTCGCCTCTGCGCCCGCAAACGCTCTCTACCACCCACACCTTTGCCCTGTTTGCCGAAAACCGCCTGCAGTTGAGCGATCGCCTGTCGCTGGTCACCGGCGTGCGCCGCGACCAGAACCACATCGACCAGGAAAAACTGACCACCGACAGCCGCAGCGACCGCAGCCTGCAAGGCGGCAACTGGCGTGCCGGGCTGGTGTTCGCGGTCAGCGACGACCTGTCGCTGTATGGCCAGTACTCCACCAGCGAGGATGGGGTCGACAACCTCATCAGCCTCAGCGCCAACCAGATGCACTACGACCTGACCGAGGCCAGGCAGACCGAAGTGGGCCTGAAGCAGCGCTTCTGGGAAGGGCGTGGCGAATGGACATTGGCGGCCTACCACATCGTCAAGAAGAAGCTGCTGGTGGATGACCCGGTCACCCACGAGAAGCAACAGGCTGGCCAGCAGACGTCCGACGGCCTGGAGGCAACCCTGGAACTGGCGCTGGCGCACCAGTGGCAGGTGTCGGCCAACGCGGCGATCGTGCGCGCAAGGTACGACGACTTCGACGAAATGGTCGGCGGCGTGGCGCAGGATCGTGCGGGCAATCGCCCGGCCAATGTCCCGCGGCGTACCGCCAACCTGTGGCTGAGCAAAGGCTTCGGCCAGCGGCTGGAGGCCGGCATTGGCGCGCGTTATGTGGACGAGCGCTATGCCAATACCGCCAACACCCAGAGCGCCCCCGGCTACACCGTGGTCGATGCCGACATCGGCTGGCAGGTGTTGCCGGATGTGCGGCTGGGGTTGCAGTTGAACAACCTGTTCGACCGTGAGTATGTGCAGTCGGCGTTCAGTGGCCAGCAGTGGCTGATGGGGATGCCACGGTCGTACTTTGCGACGGTGGATTACAGCTTCTGATCTGAACTGCCTGCACCGGCCTCTTCGCGGGCTTGCCCGCTCCCACAGGAGTACCGCTGCCCTCAGGCCCGATGAGAAACCTTTGTAGGAGCAGCCTTGTGCTGCGAAGAGGCCATAACTGCCACAGAAAAGCTTCTGTCATGCCGCCCCCTTCGCAGCACAAGGCTGCTCCTACAGGTCCGCTGGGTAGCCGCGAAGAGATCGCTCAACACAGAAACCACTACCCGACGCCGAACAAATAGTTATAAGATAACGTTTCAGTTGACATCCATTCCTATCAGCGACCTCCCATGACAAGCGCCAGCGCCAACCCCACCCTGGTCACCCAGCGCCTGCAGAGCATCGACGCCCTGCGCGGCCTGGTAATCCTGTTCATGCTCCTGGACCACGTTCGTGAAACCTTCTTCCTGCACCGCCAGGTCAGTGACCCGATGGCCATTGATACCACCGAGCCCACGCTGTTCTTCAGCCGCACCCTGGCCCACCTGTGCGCGCCGGTGTTCGTCTTGCTGACCGGCCTTTCAGCCTGGCTGTACGGCGAGAAACACCAGGGCCGCGGCGATGTCTCGGCATTCCTGTTCAAGCGCGGGCTGTTCCTGGTGGTGCTGGAGTTCACCCTGGTCAACTTCGCCTGGACCTTCCAGCTGCCGCCCAGCGTCATCTACCTGCAAGTGATCTGGGCCATCGGCGTGAGCATGATCGCCCTGTCGCTGCTGGTGTGGTTGCCACGTGCCGCCCTGATCGCCGCGGGCGCAATCATCATCGCCGGCCACAACCTGCTCGATGGCCTGCACTTCGGCGTCGAATCCGCCCTGCACGTGCCATGGGCGATCCTGCATGACCGGGGCTGGCTGGAGTTCTCCGAAAACCTGCGCCTGCGCACCTCCTACCCGGTGCTGCCGTGGATCGGGGTCATCGCCCTGGGCTACGGCCTGGGCCCTTGGTTCGCCCGTGCCAGCGAGGCCGGCCAGCGTCAGCATCGCCTGCTGCTGGCCGGGCTGATCGCGCTGCTGGGCTTTGTCGTGCTGCGCCTGGTCAACGGCTACGGCGAGGCGCCGTGGAGCGTTTACCCGACCGTCACGCAAACCCTGATGAGCTTCTTCAACATCACCAAGTACCCGCCATCGCTGCTGTTCCTGGCCCTGACCCTGGGCTGTGGCCTGCTGTTGCTGCGCGCCTTCGAACGCGCCGGCCAGGCCCGCTGGATCAGTGCCCTGGCGGTGTTCGGCGCGGCACCGATGTTCTTCTACCTGCTGCACCTGTATGTGCTGAAGCTGCTGTACCTGGCCAGCGTGGCGCTGTTCGGCCGCAACCATGGTGACTACTTCGGCTTCGATGACATCGCCGCGGTGTGGCTGGGGGCAGTGCTGCTGGCAGTTTCGCTGTACCTGCCGGTGCGCTGGTTCGCCCGCCTGAAGGCGCGGCGGCGCGACATCACCTGGCTGAAGTACTTCTGAAAAGCGTTTTCACCCGGCGGCACGATGGTCTACCATGCCGGCCGCCGGTTTCCACCACGGAATCAATAGGGAATCCCAGGCCCGCCAATTCGGGCCAAACGGAACTGCCCCCGCAACTGTAGGTGCCGAGCCTGCTCCATCAATGCCACTGGGCCACGAACCCGGGAAGGCCGGAGCCAGGCCGTGACGCACCAGTCAGGAGACCTGCCGGCCCACATTCACCAACCGGCGGGGTGTCCGGGATTGGCCATCAGTGTTGCCCCTGCCGCCAGTTGGGGCTCGGCGATGCCTGTCCGTGCGTTCCTCACCCGAACTGTCCGATAGGAGATCGCCCAGCATGCTGCCCCGTTTTGCCACCCTGCTCGCCGGCCTCGGCCTCACCGGCCTGGCCCAGGCTGCTGCCACCCACTACCCGCTTACGGTCGACAACTGCGGCAAGCCGCAAACCTTCGCCCAGGCGCCGCAACGCGCGGTCACCATTGGCCAGGCCAGTACCGAGATGCTCTACGCGCTGGGGCTGGGCGACAAACTGGCGGCCACCTCGCTGTGGTTCAACAATGTGCTGCCCGAGTACCAGGTACAGAACGCCAAGGTGCCGCGCCTGGCCGACAACGAGCCCAGCTTCGAGGCGGTAGTGGGCAAGCGCCCGCAACTTGTGACGGTGCAGTTCGAATGGATGGTCGGTGCCCAGGGGGCGGTCGCCACCCGCGAACAGTTCGATGAACTGGGCATCCCCACCTACCTGCTGCCATCGGACTGCGAAGGCAAGGACAACCTGGTGGGTGCCGACGGTACTCGCCTGCAGGCGTTTCAGGTCGACACCCTCTACAAGAGCGTCAGCCAGCTGGCGGCAATCTTCGACGTGCAGGACCGTGGCACAGCCCTGAATGCCGAGCTCAGAGGCCGCCTGGACAGTGCCAAGGCGCAACTGGCCGACAAGGACCTGTCCGCCACCTCGGCGCTGTTCTGGTTCTCCAGCGCCGATCTGCACATCGACCCCTATGTGGCGGGCCGCCAGGGGGTCGCCGATTTCATGCTGCGCACCCTTGGCGTGCGCAACGTGGTCGAGTCCAGCGAAGAATGGCCGACCGTAGGCTGGGAAACCCTGGCCAAGGCCAACCCCACCTGGCTGATCATTGCCCGCATGGACCGCCGCCGCTACCCCGCCGACGACTACCAGAAGAAGCTGGCATTCCTGCGTAGCGACCCGGTGACGCGCAACATGGACGCGGTGAAGCACGACCGCATCATCATCCTCGACGCCGACGCCATGCAGGCCGGCATTCGCTTGTTCAGCGGCCTGCAGACGCTGGCCGCCGCCTTCGCCAGCGGCAAAGCAGCCCAGTGATGATGCGCCTGCTACCCTGCATCGCCGTTGCCCTGGCCGCCCTGTTGGCGGCCCTGCTGGCCGGCACCGCCATCGGCGAAACCAACCTGTCGCCCGGCGTGGTCGGCCAGGTACTGGCCAACCACCTGTGGCAGGCCGGCTACCCGGTCGACCCGATCGACGCCGGCATCGTCTGGAACTACCGCCTGCCCCGCACCCTGGTTGCCGCGGCCTGCGGCGCCGGCCTGGCCACCTGCGGCGTGATCCTCCAGGCACTGTTGCGCAACCCGTTGGCCGAGCCTTACCTGCTGGGCCTGTCTGCCGGCGCCTCGACCGGTGCGGTGCTGGTGGGCCTGCTGGGCTTCGGCAGCCTGGCGTTGAGCATGTCCGGCGGCGCGTTCATCGGTGCCCTGGCAGCGTTCGCTTTGGTACTGTTGCTGGCCCGGGCAGCCGGCCCCAGCAGCAACAATGCCCAGGTGATCCTTGCCGGGATCGCCGGCTCGCAACTGTTCAACGCCCTTACCGCCTTCCTCATCACCATGTCGGCCACCGCCGAGCAGGCGCGCGGCATCCTGTTCTGGCTGCTGGGCAACCTCAGTGGCGTACGTTGGCCTTCGGTGTGGCTGGCCGTGCCAGTTGTACTGTTCGGGCTGTTGGTGTGCCTGTGGCATCGCCGTGCCTTGGATGCCTTCACCTTCGGTGCCGACTCGGCGGCGTCGCTGGGCATCCCGGTGTGGCGTACCCAGTTGCTGCTGATCAGCTGCGCGGCGCTGGTGACCGCGGTGATGGTGTCCATCGTCGGCGCCATCGGTTTTGTCGGGCTGGTGATCCCCCATGCCCTGCGCCTGCTGCTCGGCCCCGGGCACAGCCGCCTGCTGCCCGCCAGCGCACTGGGCGGGGCACTGTTCCTGATTGCCGCCGACATCCTGTCGCGCATCTTGATCCCTGGCCAGGTGATCCCCGTGGGCGTAGTCACAGCGCTGCTCGGCGCACCGGTCTTCGCGCTGATCCTGGTCAGCCGCCGGGGGCGCCCATGACGGTCATGACGGCGCTACAGCTGGCCCCCTTGAGTTGCCAGCACCTGGGGCTGCAACTGGCCGGCAATACCGTGCTCAGCGATATCGAACTGAGCGTTGTCGCCGGTGAAACCCTGGGCGTCGTCGGCCCCAACGGTTCCGGCAAGTCCTCGCTGCTGAAGGTGCTGGCCGGGCTGCGCAAGCCAGGCAACGGCAGCGTGCAGTTGCTGGGCGAACCGCTGGCACGGTTGCCCCGCCGCCGTGTCGCCCAGGCCTTGGCGCTGGTCGAACAGCAGGCCGACACCCTCGATGCGATCAGCGTGTTCGATGCCGTTGCCCTGGGCCGTACCCCCTGGCTGTCGGCGCTGGCGCCGTTCTCCGGGGAAGACCGCGCGATCGTCGAGCAGGCTCTGGCCGACCTCGACGCTTTGCACCTGCGCGCACGCCTTTGGGGGTCGCTGTCCGGGGGCGAGCGCCAGCGGGTGCACATCGCCCGAGCCCTGGCACAGCGGCCGCAGGTGCTGCTGCTGGACGAGCCGACCAACCACCTGGATATCCAGCACCAGCTGAGCCTGTTGCAACAGGTGCAGGCCCTGCCGGTGACCACCCTGGTGGCCCTGCACGACCTCAATCAGGCGCTCACCTGCGACCGCGTCGCGGTGCTCGACAAAGGCCGCCTGGTCGCCCTCGGCAAACCGCTGGAGGTGCTCACCCCCGAGCGCCTGCTGAACACTTTCGGCGTGCGCGCCCACTACCTCATCGACCCCTTCGACGGCGCGCACATCCTGCGTTTGCGCGCCCCCTGAACAGGAAGTTCTGCCCATGCCGCGCCCTGTCGCCCTGCTGCTCGCCAGCGCCCTGCTCGCGCCCCCTGCGCTGGCCGACTCCGCCCAGTCGCAAAGCAACGGTTTTGTCGAGGATGGCCGCTGGAGCCTGCTCAACCGCAGCGTATTCGACCAACGCGACTACAAGCATGGCGGGCGCAACAGTGCCGGGCGCAACGCCTACAAGCCACGCAATGAACGTAGCGGCAAGGCCGAGGAATGGGCCTATGGCCTGATGGGCACCTTCCGGTCCGGTTTCACCCAGGGGCTGATCGGTGTCGGGGTCGACGCCCACGCCTACCTGGGCGTGCAACTCGACAGCGGCGGCGGGCGCGTGGGCAAGGCACGCTTGCTCGGGGTGGATAACGAGGGGCACCCGAAGAACGAATACAGCCGTGCCGGCGCGGCATTGAAACTGCGCGTGTCCAATACCGTGCTGTCCTACGGCGAGCAACGGGTCAAGACCCCGGTGTTCAGTTCATCCGATAGCCGCCTGCTACCCGAGACAGCGACCGGGTTCTTCCTTGACAGCACCGAGTTCGACCACCTCAGGCTGGTGGCCGGGCACTTCAACGAAAACGCCGACCGCAATGCTTCCAGCCACGATCAAGGCTTCGTGGTGAACTACTCCAATGGCCGCCAAGGCAACAGCTTCGACCTGGCCGGCGTGGTGTGGAACCCCGGCGCCGCCTTCAGCGGTAGCCTGTACACCTCACGTTACCAGGACAGCTGGAACCAGCATTACCTGGGCAGCACCCTAAGCCATGCCCTGGATGAGCGACGCAGCCTCACCCTCGACCTCAACCTGTACCGCACCACCGACACCGGCAAGGCGCTGTCCGGGCGCATCGACAACACCACCTGGAGCCTTGTCTCGCGTTACGACCATGGGCCGCACGGTTTCAGCCTGGGCTGGCAGCAGGTGGACGGCAACACACCGTTCGACTACGTGACGCGAGGGGCGATCTTCATTGCCAACGCGGTGCAGATGTCGGACTTCAACGCGCCGAACGAAAAGTCGTGGCAGGCGCGCTATGACCTGAACATGGGCGCCTACGGCGTGCCGGGGTTGAACCTGACGGCGTTGTACGTGCGCGGGTTCGATATCGACGGCAGCCATGTCGACCCTGCGGGAGGGTATGCCTACCTGGGGTATGGCAAGGGGGGCAAGCATTGGGAGCGCGACCTGGAGGCACGCTATGTGGTGCAGAGCGGCAAGGCCAAAGGCACCACGTTTTCGCTGCGGCATAACGTGCATCGGGGCAATACGGCACAGGCGGAGCTGGATGGGGACCAGATACGCTTGGCGGTGGAATGGCCGTTGGGGGGTGGGTTCTGATGTATCGCGTTGCCTGAAAAATCCTGGTGCCGCGCAGCGGCCCGCAAAATCCATCAGGCGACCACAACTGCCGTATAATCGGCAGTACTCACTGCCCAACCAGGCCACACCATGCCTCGCCTCCAGAAGTTGCTGTTGCCCCTGCTGCTGACTGCAGCCCTCACCGCCTGCGACCAGAAACCCTCCCGCGAAGAACAGATCCTGGCCCAGCTGCCGCTGCAGGATGCCTACACGCACAACATCGAGCGCATGGCCGTGCTGCTCGGCCGCACGCACCCGCAGCTGTCGCAGGCGACCATCCAGGGCGTGCTGCGCAAGCACCTGACGGTCGAGGACCAGCGCCAGGACCTGTTCCGCCTGTACAGCGAAAAGAACTTCAGCGATGCCGAGTTCGCCACCATCGTCGAGGCCACCCAGGACCCGGCGAAGGCCCGCGCCCTGGAAGACACCGAGGCCGGCAAACGCCTGAGCGAGAAGCTCACTGCCCTGATGCGCGAATCGGCCCGCGACGCAAAGGTGCAGGCCTTGGCGCAGCAGCGCATGCAACAGGTTGAAGACGAGCTGGACGCGCTGGAAAACGCAGGCTCCTGAACGCAGTTCCCCACTGCGCCCATAACGCGTAATGTTGCCCACATTTCGTAGCCGGTTTTTGATCACTCGAGGTCAGGATTGCCACACACCAAGCACGGACTGCGCCTGGATCTACGCACACTCATTCTGGTGCTTTGCGCCCTTACCGCCGTGGTGATGCTGTGCGCCAGCTATTTCGCCAGCTACCGGGTGCAACGCCAGTTGCTGATCGACCACGCCCTGGAAGCCAACCGGGTGTATGCGATGAAGCTGGCCAGCATTACCGAGACTTTTATCGACAACGCCTTGCAACAGCTGTCGTTCAGCGCGGGCGTGCAAGGCCGCCAGCTGGGTGACGCCGTCGCCCTGCAGGCGGAGGCCGAGCGTGTCCTGAGCCAGAGCATGGCCTTCAATTCCACGTTCGTGATCGATGCAAACGGGGTGCTGCTGGCGATTTCTCCCGCCCCCTTGCGGCACCTGGTCGGCAAGCACATGCATTCTCCCGGTGTCCAGGAAGCGCTACAGGCGCGCCGCCCACTGGTGTCGACGCCCTACATTTCGGCGGCCAACAACCTGGTGGTGGCGCTGTCGCAACCCATTTACGACAGCAACGGCCGCTACCTGGGGTATGTCGGCGGCAGCCTGTACCTGCGTGAACGCAACATTCTCAACAGCCTGCTGGGCGAGCATTTCTACAAGGACGGTTCCTACCTGTACGTGGTCGACCGCAACCGCCGTCTGCTGTACCACCCCGACAGTCAGCGGGTGGGTACGGTGGTTGAGGGCAATGCACTGATCGACCAGCTGGCGGGCCTGGGCAATGGTACCCGGCAATTGACCAACAGCCTCGGCGTGGAAATGCTCGCCGGATACGCCACCGTGCCCAGCGCCGGTTGGGGCGTGGTGGCGCAGCAGCCGCTGACCCAGACGGTGATGCCACTGAGCCATCTGATCCTCAACGTGGTCGGCACCTCCGCGCCGTTGGCACTCGTGGGCAGCATGCTGCTGTGGTGGCTGGCCATGACCATCGCTCGGCCGCTGTGGCAGCTGGCCGCCGGTGCCCGCTCGATGGATCGGGCCGGCACTGCCGAACGCCTGCATCGGGTACCGGCCTGGTATTTCGAGGCGGCCGAGTTGAAGCGCGCGCTGCTCTTCGGGCTGAACCTGCTGCATGAACGTATCGGTCGGCTCAACCGCGACGCCCAGACCGACCCGCTGACCGGCCTGGGCAACCGCCGCAGCCTGGAGTTCAGCCTGTCGCTGCTGGAAGCCGAAGGCCGGGCGTTTGCGGCCATCGTGCTGGATGTCGACCATTTCAAGCGGGTAAACGACTGCCACGGGCACGAGGTGGGTGACCAGGTGTTGCGCCGGTTGGCGGAGCTGATGCGCCGCTGCTGCCGCGAGGGTGACCTGCTGTGCCGCACCGGCGGCGAGGAGTTCCTGATGCTGCTGCCAGGGGCTAGCCTGGACGTTGCGGCAGCGGTGGCCGAGCGGCTGCGGCTTACGGTGCAGGATACGCCGGTGGAGCCGGTGGGCGCGGTGACGGTGTCGCTGGGGGTGGCGCATTGGGATGGCGAGGCCGAGAGCGAACCGGGGGATGCGTTCAGCGAGGCTGACCGGGCGCTTTACCGGGCCAAGCAGGAGGGGCGCAATCGGGTGGTTGTTGCCTGAGCGCCCTTGCTTGCCTGTTCCGGCCCTTTCGCGGGCATGCCCGCGAAAGGGCCGGAACAAACAATAATGAATGGGCAGGTTGTAACATTCATTGTCATGAAACTGTCTTGTTCCAGTCATAGGATTGACCCCAACCTGACATTTTCACTTCATGGATGAACGTCTGATGCGTCGTGTGGTTTTCAATCAGAAAGGTGGCGTCGGCAAGTCCAGCATCGCCTGCAACCTGGCCGCAGCCAGTGCCGCCGAAGGCTATCGGACCTTGCTGGTTGACCTCGACCCGCAGGCGAATGCCACCTACTACCTGACCGGGCTGGTCAATGACGCCATTCCTTCCGGCATCGCCGATTTCTTCCGCCAGACCTTGTCGCCGGTCACCGCTGCCGGCAAGAAGCACCGGGTGGCGATCACCGAGACCCGCTACCGCAACCTGCACCTGGTCACCGCCAGCCCCGACCTCAGCGACCTGCAAGGCAAGCTGGATCGCAAGTTCAAGATCAATAAGCTGCGCAAGCTGCTGGTGGAGCTGGGCGAGGACTACGAGCGGATCTACATCGACACACCACCGGCGCTCAACTTCTATACCTTCAGCGCGCTGGTAGCGGCCGAGCGGCTGTTGATTCCGTTCGACTGCGACAGGTTCTCGCGCCAGGCCCTGCGCAACGTCATGGCCGAGGTCGAAGAACTGCGCCAGGACCACAACCCGGCGCTGCTGGTGGAAGGTGTTGTGGTCAACCAGTTCGCCGGGCGCACCGCACTGCACCAGACCCTGGTCGAGCAATTGCGCAGCGAGGGCATGCCGGTGCTGCCGGTATACCTTAGCCATTCGATCAAGATGCGTGAGTCGCACCATGCCTCGGTGCCGCTGGTGCACCTGGCGCCGCGGCACAAGTTGGCGCTGGAGTTCGTCGATTTGCTGGATGTACTGGAGCGTGCGGCCTGACAGAACCCCGGGGCGCAAAGCGCCGCAAAAATATCAAGGCCGAAGCACTACCCGACCGTTCGTCCGGGTGGTAGATTCGCCGCCATGAAAACCACCCGGCACACCCGCACGCTGACCGCCTGGACGCTCTACGCCAGCGTCCTGTTCAGCCTGGTTCTGTGTGGCCTGCACCATGGCCAGATGGGTGGCCTGCGCCTGGCCGGCCTGGAAGGCGGTTTCTGCTCGATCAACAGCGAACACGGCGTAGCCATCGACCTGGAAGGCGCTGGCGGCGACCAGCACATGGCCCAGCTCGATTGCCCGGTGTGCTCCTCGTTCGGCCTGGCCGTGCCGCTCAGCAGCAGCGGCTGGTCGTTCACCCCGGCGCAAGCCGTGGCAACCTCGCCCATCGTGGTGCGCAGCTGGGCGCAACCGCCGCCGCGTTATCAACGCCCCGCCCTCAACCCCCGCGCCTCCCCTGCCACCTTCCCCGCAGCCGTACCTCATTTCGCCTGACCTCAGCCGGGCGCGCCTGACTGCGCGCGCTCGCGGTCAGCCATGACCTTTGCGTGGAAGACACACCAACATGCTTCGCAAAACCTCCCTGGTGCTCCTCATGGGCACCTGCAACGTTGCCTGGGCGGATGCTGCCCCGGTAGAACTGAGCGCCACCACCATCGACGGTGAACGCGACGCCCCCAGCGGCGTGCAACTGGACGAGCCGATCCGCACTGGCTCGCGCCTGGGCCTCACCGCGCGGGAAACGCCAGCCTCGGTCAGCGTCTCGGACCGCCGCCTGATCGAAGAGCGCGGCGCCAAGGACAGCCAGGACGTGATCAACGCCATGACCGGCGTCAACGCCTCGGCCAACCCGGGCTTTGGCGGCTTCGTCGCCTACCGCGGCTTCACCCAGAACCAGGTCACCCAGTTGTACAACGGCATCAACCTGGGCTACAGCAGCGCCACCCGGCCAGTGGATGCCTGGGTGCTCGACCGCGTCGAACTGATCGGCGGGCCATCGTCGTTCCTGCATGGTGCCGGCGCGGTCGGCGGCTCGATCAACTACATCACCAAGTTGGCCAGCCGCGATCAGCAGACCATCGACGGCCGTATCCGCCATGGCAGCTTCGACGACAGCGAAGTGGCGTTCGGCATCAACCAGGCTCTGGCCAGCAACCCCGCCGATGCCCACCACTTCATGCGCCTGGACTTCAGCCGCGGGCATGGCAACGGCTACATCGACCGCAACGAACGGCACACAGACAGCCTGGCTTTTTCGTTGCTGAGCGACCTCACGCCCAACCTCACCCACACCCTGGCCCTGGAATACCAGGAAGACCGCGAAGACAGCCCTTACTGGGGCTCGCCGATCCTGCCCGGGCGCAGCACGATGAAGATCGACAACAGCCGCCGCTTCGAAAACTACAACGTCGGCGACGGCCGCTATGAGCAGCGGGTACGCTGGCTACGCTCGATCCTCGACTACCAGCTCAGCGACAGCACCAGCGTGCAGAACACGCTGTACCACTACAACGCCCAGCGCGACTACCGCAACCTCGAACGCTACAGCTACACCAGCGATGGCAAGGTACGACGCAGCAGCCCTTACCTGCAGCGCCACGACCAGAACCTGCTGGGCGACCGCATCGAGCTGCGCCACGACAACCAGTTGTTCGGCCTGGCCAGCCAGTGGTCGCTGGGGCTGGAGTACTCGCGCATGCGCCAGACCCTCTACCCCACCTCGAGCAGCTGGAGCGATGTGGTCGATGCCGAGCACTTCGACCCCGGCAGCTTCGACGACATCCCCGGGGTGAATGCCGGCCTGACCAAGCAACGCCGTCACGAGGTGACCAACCGCGCGGTGTTTGCCGAAAACCGCCTGCAACTCACCGAACGCCTGGCCCTGCTGACCGCCCTGCGCTACGACTACCTGGACATGCAGGTGACCAACTACGGCGCGGTTACGCCAACCTCACCGGCGTTCTTCGAACGCCGCTGGGAACCGCTTTCCGGGCGTATCGGCCTGACTTATGCGCTGACCCCGTCCGCCAGCGTCTATGCGCAGTACAGTACCTCTGCCGACCTGCCGGCAGGCTCGCTGGCGGCGGCGACCTATTCCAACGTCGGGATGTTCGACCTGTCCAAGGGCGAGCAGTGGGAAGTGGGCAGCAAGTTCGACTTTCTCGACGGGCGCGGCGCGGCAACGCTGGCGCTGTACCAGATCGTGCGCAAGGACTTTGCCGTGCGCGACTCCAACGACGCCAACCTCACGGTCCAGGCAGGGCAGCAGACCTCCCGCGGCGTCGAGCTGTCCGGGCGCCTGCAGGTGACGCCGAAGCTGCTGGCCGAGGCCAACTATGCCTATGTCGATGCGCAGTACGACGAGTTCAACGAGGCGGTCAACGGCGTGTCGGTATCGCGCAAGGGCAACGCACCGGTGAACGTACCAGCCAACGTCGCCAACCTGTGGCTGACCTACAGCCTGACCCCGGCGTGGTCGGTGGGGGCAGACGGGCGCTACGTGGGCTCGGTGTATGCCGACAACGCCAACAGCCTCAAGGCCCCGGCGTACACCCTGTTCGGTGCATTCGCCCGCTACCGGCTGGATGAACACACCACGCTCACCGGGCGGGTACGCAACCTGACCGACGAGGTGTATGCCAAGCAGGCCTACAACAGCCAGTACTACATGGGGCCGCCGCGCACCTTCGAACTGGCGCTGGACATGCGCTTCTGAGCGCATGGCCTGTCTTGCATGAACATCCCGGCCTGCATTGGCTCTTGTGGGAGCGGCCTTGCGTCGCGAAAGGGCCGCAAAGCGGCCCCGGCGATGTCAGTGGCGAAGCTGCAATCGAGGGGCTGCTGCGCAGCCCTTTCGCGACACAAGGCCGCTCCCACAGCGGACCGTGCCAAGCGAACAGCTCGCGGTTGAATCAGGCATCCCGAGGTCGCCCTCGACAAAGCGTCCTCCAGCACCCGGCGATCTACTGGCAAGCACAACAATGATGGCGCTGCACGACAGCGCCACTTTCATCATGCCTGCCAATGGAACCGGAGAGCACTCGCATGCCCACACCTCACGAGGTATCCCCCGCCACCCTGCGCCGGGTGATCGCCGCCTCGGCCATCGGCAATTTCGTCGAATGGTTCGACTTCGCCGTCTACGGCTTTCTCGCAACCCTGATCGCCAGCCAGTTCTTCGCCAGCGAAGACGCCAGCGTGGCCTTGCTCAAGACCTTTGCGGTGTTCGCCGTGGCCTTCGCCCTGCGCCCGCTGGGCGGCATCGTGTTCGGCGCGCTGGGTGACCGCCTGGGGCGCAAGCGCATCCTGTCGCTGACCATCCTGCTGATGGCCGGCTCCACTACCCTCATCGGCCTGCTGCCGACCTACGCCAGCATCGGCCTGGCAGCCCCCGCGCTGCTGACCCTGGCGCGCTGCCTGCAGGGCTTTTCTGCCGGTGGCGAGTATGCCGGGGCCTGCGCCTACCTGATGGAGCACGCGCCCAACGACAAGCGCGCCTTCTATGGCAGCTTCGTGCCGGTGTCGACCTTTTCCGCCTTTGCCTGCGCGGCGGTGATCGCTTATGGCCTGGAAGCCAGCCTGTCGGCCGAGGCGATGAATGCATGGGGTTGGCGCATCCCGTTCCTGATCGCCGCGCCGTTGGGGCTGGTCGGCCTGTACCTGCGCTGGCGCATGGAAGAAACACCGGCGTTCCGCGAAGCCATCGCCCAAGGCAAGGAGCATGAACATTCGCCGCTCAAGGAAACCCTGCGCAACCATGGCCGGGCGATCCGCAACCTGGGGGCTTTCATCTCGCTGACCGCGCTGTCGTTCTACATGTTCACCACCTACTTCGCCACTTACCTGCAACTGGTCGGCAACCTGACCCGCGCGCAATCGCTGCTGGTAACCACCGTGGCCCTGCTGTTCGCCGCAGTCGGCTGCCCGCTGGCCGGAGCGTTCTCGGACCGCGTGGGGCGACGCAAGACCATCGGCTTTACCTGCCTGTGGGTGATGCTGTGCGTGTTCCCCGCGTACTGGCTGGCCAGTTCCGGCTCGATGCCCGGTGCACTGCTGGGAGTGATCCTGCTGGCAGTGGGAGCGCTGTGCAGTGGCGTGGTCACGGCGGCATTGCTGTCGGAAAGCTTCCCCACCCGCACCCGCTATACCGCTTCGGCAATTACCTACAACGTGGCCTATACGCTGTTTGGCGGCACTGCGCCGCTGGTGGCGACCTGGCTGATCGGGCAGACCGGCAGCAGCCTGGCACCGGCGTTCTACCTGGTGGTGATTGCGCTGGTGGCTTTGGTGGGTGGTTTGGCGTTGCCGGAGACTTCGCGGATTTCGTTGCATGATGAGGCTGGGGGCGACGGTGCAAGGGCTGGGGCTCGTCGTACTGTTTGAGAATTTGGGGCCGCTTTGCGGCCCATCGCGACACAAGGCCGCTCCTACAAGGGATCGCGTCAATTTGCGGCTGATGCGGTCCCCTGTAGGAGCGGCCTTGTGTCGCGATGGGCTGCAAAGCAGCCCCAAAACGCTCACCCCTCCTGCACCTCTTCGCGCCGATACGCCCACTGATACAACGCAGGCAACACCAGCAAGGTCAGTGCGGTGGACGACAGAATCCCGCCAATCACAACGGTCGCCAGCGGCCTTTGCACCTCGGCCCCGGTCCCGGTAGCCAAGGCCATCGGGATGAACCCCAGCGACGCCACCAGTGCCGTCATCAGCACCGGCCGCAAGCGCGTCAGCGCACCCTCCTCGACCGCTGCCCGCAGCGTGCGCCCCTCCTCCCGCAAGCTACGGATAAAGGCGATCATCACCAGCCCGTTGAGCACCGCCACCCCCGACAAGGCAATGAACCCCACGCCAGCGGATATGGACAACGGAATGTCGCGCAACCACAGCGCCAGCACCCCGCCGGTAAGGGCGAACGGGATGCCGGTGAACACCAGCAGGCCATCCCTGAGGTTGTTGAACATCATCAGCAACAGCGCCATGACCAACAGCAAGGCCACCGGCACCACCACCTGCAGGCGCTCGGCCGCCGACTGCAGCTGCTCGAACTGGCCGCCCCAGCGGGTCCAGTAACCCGGCGGTATCTGCACCTGCTGGATCAGCGTCTGTTCTGCCTCCTCCACGAACGAGCCCAGGTCACGCCCGCGCACGTTGGCACTGACCACCACCACCCGCTTGCCGTCCTCGCGGCTGACCTGGTTCGGCCCCAGCTGCAGGTTCAGCGTGGCCACCTGCGACAGCGGAATGAAGCCGATTTGCCCGGCACCCGCAGCAGCACTGGCCGGCACCGGAATCAGCAGGCTGGCCAGCCCGTCGACATCGGTGCGCAGGGTTTCCGAAAGGCGCACCACCATGTCGAAACGGCGGTCACCTTCGTACAGCGTGCCGGCCGTGCGGCCACCCACGGCAATGGCAATGGCGTCCTGCACATCGCCCACGTTCAGGCCATGGCGGGCCGCCTTGTCGCGGTCGATATCGATGGTCAGCACCGGCAGGCCGGTAGTCTGCTCGACCTTTACCTCGGACGCGCCAGGCACGCCTTGCAGGCTGCTGGCGATCTGCGCGGCTGTGCGGTTGAGCACGTCCATGTCATCACCAAACAGCTTCACCGCCACATCGCTGCGCACACCGGAAATCAGCTCGTTGAAGCGCAGCTGGATCGGCTGCGACAGCTCGTGGTTGCTGCCCGGCACGCTGGCGGCGGCGCGTTGTACCTCGGCGATCAGCTCATCACGCGGCTTGCCCGGGTCGCCCCATTGCTCACGCGGACGCAGCATCACATAGGCGTCGGAAATGTTCGGCGGCATCGGGTCGGAGGCGATCTCGGCGGTGCCGGTGCGGGCGAACACCCGTTCCACTTCCGGCACCTGGGCGATGATCGCCTGTTCCAGGCGCTGCTGCATGTCGACCGACTGCGACAGGCTGGTGCCCGGCACGCGCAGGGCCTGCAGGGCAAAGTCGCCTTCGCTGAGGCTGGGGATGAACTCGCTGCCCATGCGGCTGGCCATCACCCCGGACAACAACACCAAGGTAGCGGCGGCAGCGAATGCCAGCTTGCGCCGGCCCAGCACCCAGGCCAGCACCGGGGCATAACGCCGACGCGCCGTGCGCATTACCAGGCCCTCCTCTTCCTTGACCTTGCCGGTGACGAACAGGGCAATGGCCGCCGGCACGAAGGTGACCGAGAGGATCATGGCACCAAGCAGGGCGATGACCACGGTAAAGGCCATAGGGTGGAACATCTTGCCCTCCACCCCGGTCAGGGCAAAGATCGGCAGGTACACCACCATGATGATCAGCTGGCCGTAGATCAGCGGCCGGCGCGCCTCACGGGCGGCAGCGAACACTTCATGGAAGCGCTCGGTGCGGGTCAGCATGCGGCCATGGCGTTGCTGGGCGTGGGCCAGGCGGCGGATGGCGTTCTCCACGATCACCACCGCGCCGTCGACGATGATGCCGAAGTCCAGTGCGCCCAGGCTCATCAGGTTGGCGCTGACCTTGTTGCTGAACATGCCGGTGAAGGTAAACAGCATCGACAACGGAATGACCATGGCGGTGATCAATGCAGCGCGGATGTTGCCCAGGAACAGGAACAACACGGCGATGACCAGGATGGCGCCCTCGACCAGGTTCTTCTTCACCGTGGCGATGGCCTTTTCCACCAGGTTGGTGCGGTCGTACACCGTCACCGCGACCACGCCCTTGGGCAGGTTGCGGTTGATCTCGACCAGCTTGGCGGCGACCGCCTGGGCCACCGTGCGGCTGTTCTCGCCAATCAGCATGAACACCGTGCCCAGCACCACTTCCCGGCCGTTTTCGGTGGCCGCGCCCGAGCGCAGCTCTTCGCCCAGGCCGACCTGGGCAACATGGCTGACGCGGATTGGCGTGCCATCGACACTGGAGATGACGATATTGGCGATGTCCTCGGCCGACGCCACCTGGCCTGGCGCGCGAATCAGCAACTGCTCGCCATTGCGCTCGATGTAGCCGGCGCCGACGTTGGCGTTGTTGCGCTCCAGCGCCGCGATCAGGTCGTTGAGGGTGAGTTTGTAGGCCGCCAGGCGCTTGGGCTCCGGCGCAATCAGGTACTGCTTGGCATGGCCGCCGATGCTGTTGACTTCGGCCACCCCGGGCACGTTGCGCAACTGCGGCTTGATGATCCAGTCCTGGATTACCCGCAAGTCGGTCGGGGTGTAGGGTGTGCCGTCTTCCTTCAGCGCGCCCTGCTCGGCTTCCACCGTCCACAGGAAGATTTCACCCAGCCCGGTGGAAATCGGCCCCATGCCCGCTTCGATGCCGGCGGGCAACTGCTCACGCGCCACTTGCAGGCGCTCGTTGACCAGTTGGCGGGCGAAGAACAGGTCGGTGCCGTCGTCGAAAATGACCGTGACCTGCGACAGGCCCGAGCGCGACAGCGAGCGGGTCTGCTTGAGCCCGGGCAGGCCGGCCATGGCGGTCTCGATGGCGAAGGTGATGCGCTGCTCGGTCTCCAGCGGCGAATAGCCGGGCGCGGCGGTATTGATCTGCACCTGGACGTTGGTGATGTCCGGTACAGCGTCGATCGGCAGTTTCTGGTAGCTGTGGATACCCACCGCGGCCATCAGGACCACGGCCAGCATCACCACCAGGCGCTGCTCGATGGCGAATTGGATCAGGCGTTCGAACATGCAGGCGTCCCCGTGATCAATGGCTATGCTCGGCCGAGCCCTTGCCCAGCTCGGACTTGAGGACAAAGCTGCCGGCAGCGGCCACCTGGGTTCCGGCGGCAAGGCCGGTGGTGATTTCCACCAGGCCGGCGTCGCGGCGGCCGGCCTTCACCGGGCGGGCCTCGAAGCCTTCCTCGGTACGGGCAAACACCACGGTCTGCTCTTCCCAGGATTGCAATGCGCTTTCCGGTACCACTACGGCGGCGTTGAAGCGTTCGACGCTGACCGCGACGTTGACGAACAACCCAGGGCGCCAGGCGCCGTTGGGGTTGGCCAGCGTGGCGCGGACAGTGGCGGCACGGTTCTGCTCGCCGAGCAGGCTGCCGACGTAGTTGACCTTGCCCTCGACCCGGGCACCCAGGTCCGGCGCGCTGACCGTGACATTGCGGCCGGTGGTCACCTTGTCCAGGTCGCGCGGGGCGACGGCGAAGGTGGCCCAGACCCGGCTCAGGTCAGACAGGGTGAAGGCATTGCTGGTCTCATCGACCACCTCACCCACGGTCAGGTGCTTTTCCACCACCACTGCATCGAACGGCGCGCGCAGTTCATAGCGGTTGCCGGCGCCGGCCGGGCCCACGGCGGCGACCTTCTGCCGGGCGTTGGCCAAGGCAATCTCTGCTTCCTGCAACGCCTGACGGGCCTGCAGGTAATCCTGCTCGGCGCTGATCCGTTCCTGCCACAGCTGCTGTTCGCGCTGGAAGGTCAGGCGCGCCAGTTCCAGGCGGCGCTGGGCAGCCTGTTGTTCGCTGCGCAGGTCGGAAATCTGCTGGCTGGCAATTACCGCCAGCACCTGACCACGCTTGACCGCCTGGCCCAGTTCGGCTTGCACCGACTCGACCACACCGGGCACACGTGGCACGACGTGGGCAGTGCGATCCTCGTCGAAGCGGATTTCACCCGGGAAGCTGATGGCGGTGCCCAGTTCACGAGGGCCGGCATCGGCCAGTTGCACACCGGCAGCTTCGATCTGGGCGATGGACAGGTGCAGCTTGCCCGCCTCTTCTTCGTGACCTTCGCCGGCCTGTTCCTCGCCGTGGCCATGTGTGTCTTCGCCGTGGTCGTCGTGCCGGGCTTCAGTGCTTGATGCGTTGCCGAGGTTGCCGGTCCAGGCCAGGCCACCCAGGCCAAGCGCGGCAATGGCGGCAGCCAGAAGGGCTATCTTGCGTGGATTAGTCATTGTTGCTCCTGCTGTTCAATTTGTTGCTCAGCCCATCGAGGTCGCCATAGATCCGCTCGACCTGCGCCCGCGCGTCGGTCGCCGAGGCCAGCGCCTCGAGGTACAGCCCGCGTGCCTCGATCAGCGTGCGCTGGGCGTCGAGTACATCGAGAAAGGCGAACTTGCCCATTTCGAAACCGCGTGTGGCGGTGTCCACGGCCTGCTGGGCAGAAGGCAGGATGGTGCGGTCATAGGCCTGCACTTCCTGCATGGCCGTGGTCCACTGGCTGACGGCGCTGCGGGTTTCACTGCGCAGGCGCAGCTCCACGGCGTTGCGCAGGTCACGCGCCTGGTCGGCACGGCGGGCCGCGGCCAGCACGTTGCCCTGGTTGCGGTCGAACAGCGGCAAGGGCATCGACAGGCCCACCACATTGACCCGCTCGCGGTCTTCGCGGCTGTATTGGCTGCCAAGGCTGACGGTGAGGTTGGGAATACGCAGGGCCTTTTCCGATCCCAGGGACGCTTCGCCGCGCTCGACCTGGGCGGCGGCCAGGCGCCATTCGGCCGTTTGCTCGACCTGGTCGAGCAGGGCATCGGCGCTGGGTGCATCACCGGGGGACAGGTTGGTTGCCTGCAACTGGTCGAAGCTTGCCAGCGGGCTGCCGGTCAACCGTGCCAGGGCCTGGTAGGCCACACTGCGCTGGGTTTGCGCACGGCGCACTTCAGCCTGGGCCTGGGCCAACTGAACCTGGGCCCGGGTGGCCTCGACGGGCGATGACTGGCCAGCGGTCACCCGCCCCTGCACCACTCGCAGCCCACGCTCGGTCAACGCCTGCGATTGCTGCGCCAAATCCAGCGCGGTCTGTGCGCGCAGGGCCGCGTGGAAGGCCTGTATCACATCGGCGCGCAGGCCGTTGCGCTGGCGTTCCAGGTCCAGCTGGGCAATGGCCTGGCCAGCACCGGCCACGGCGATGCGTGCGCCGCGCTTGCCGCCCAACTCCAGCGGTTGGCTGAGGGTGACAGTGGTGGTGCTGGTGTCGCGGCGGGTGTCCTCGACCTCCCAGGACAGCTCCGGGTTGGGGATCAGCCCGGCCTGGCGCCGTTCGCCATCGGCAATGCCGATTTCCCGTCCGGCTGCGGCCAGCTCCGGGTTCTGAGCAAAGGCGGCGTCTAGCGCCTGGGGCAGGCTCAGGCTCTGGCTGGCCTGGGCAGTGCCGGCGCCAGCCAGCAACAGGCAGAGCAAGGCGGTCTTACGGGGGATGGGCACGAAACAGGTCCTCGTCGGCGAGATTTGCCGAGGGACTGTAGAAAGCCGCGCTTATCGGGGCGGTGGCGGGAAAATTACAATTTTGTAATCCAGTCCGCGTGCTGAGGGTTCGATAATCGCCCACTTTCCGGGTGCAGCGGTTTAGTCCAATTGACTAAACTAACCAGGCGGTACAAAACTAGGAAGCATCCAACAACAACAAAGCGATGCCCGTAATGAAGCCCCTTATTCTCGTACTCAACGGCCCCAACCTGAACATGCTGGGCACCCGCGAGCCTGCCCAGTACGGCCACGAAACCCTCGCCGACCTGGCCCAGGGTTGTGCCGACACCGCCCACTCCCTCGGCCTGGAAATCGAATTCCGCCAAACCAACCACGAAGGCGAACTGATCGACTGGATCCATGCCGCCCGTGGCCGCTGCGCCGGCATCGTGATCAACCCGGGTGCCTGGACCCACACCTCGGTGGCCATCCGCGATGCCCTGGTGGCCGGCGAAGTGCCGGTTATCGAAGTGCACCTGTCCAACGTGCACAAGCGCGAACCGTTCCGTCACCTGTCGTTCATATCGTCCATCGCCGTCGGGGTCATCTGCGGCCTGGGCAGCCATGGCTATCGCATGGCCATCAGCCACTTTGCCGAAATGTTGCAGGAGCGCAGCGCATGAGCCAGCAAGCCATCCTCGCCGGCCTGATCGGCCGCGGCATCCAGCTGTCGCGCACCCCTGCCCTGCACGAACACGAAGGTGATGCCCAGGCGCTACGCTACCTGTACCGGCTGATCGATGCCGACCAGCTGCAACTGGACGACAGCGCCCTGCCCGGCCTGCTCGACGCTGCCCAGCACACCGGTTTCACCGGGCTAAACATCACCTACCCGTTCAAGCAGGCGATCCTGCCGTTGCTCGACGAACTGTCGGACGAAGCCCGCGGCATCGGCGCGGTGAACACCGTGGTGCTCAAGGACGGCAAGCGGGTGGGTCATAACACCGATTGCCTGGGCTTTGCCGAAGGCTTGCGCCGTGGCCTGCCGGATGTGGCACGGCGCCAGGTAGTGCAGATGGGTGCCGGTGGCGCAGGTTCGGCCGTGGCCCATGCCCTGCTGGGTGAAGGGGTCGAGCGGCTGGTACTGTTCGAAGTGGACGTGGCCCGTGCACAGGCCCTGGTGGACAACCTGAATGCCCATTTCGGTGCCGGGCGCGCCGTGGTCGGCACCGACCTGGCCACGGCCCTGGCCGAGGCGGACGGGCTGGTCAACACCACGCCGGTGGGCATGGCCAAGCTGCCGGGCACGCCGCTGCCGGTGGAGCTGCTGCATGCTCGCCTGTGGGTGGCGGAGATCATCTACTTCCCGCTGGAGACCGAACTGCTGCGCGCCGCCCGGGCACTGGGCTGCCGCACCCTGGATGGCAGCAACATGGCCGTGTTCCAGGCGGTGAAGGCGTTCGAGCTGTTCAGCGGGCGCCAGGCGGATGCGGCGCGGATGCAGGCGCACTTTGCCAGTTTCACCTGACAGACAGGTGTCGGCTTCTTCGCGGGCTTGCCCGCGAAGAAGCCGACACAGACAACTCACCCTTTCTCATCCAGCAACGCCTGTATCACCTGCTCCTGCCCACCATAATCCCCCTCGCCAAAGTGCACATGGCGCACCTGCCCCTTGCGGTCGACAAAGTAGTGTGCCGGCCAGAACTGGTTGCCCCAGGCATTCCACACCTTGTAGTCGTTATCCACCGCCACCGGGTAAGCGATCCCCAGCCTGGCCACCTTGTCACGCAAGGTGCCTACATCGTGCTCGTAGTCGTACTCCGGGGTGTGCACGCCGACCACCACCAGGCCCTGGTCGCCATAGCGCCGCGCCCATTCGTTCACATGCGGCAGGCTGCGCCGGCAGTTGATGCAGTCCCAGGTCCAGAAGTCCACCAGCACCACCTTGCCCTTGAGCCCGGGGCCATCCAGCGGCGCCGAGTTAAGCCACTGGCTGGCGCCGGACAGCGACGGCATGGCACCGTAGCTGTCGCGGGCCATCAGGTGCCCGCCCAGACCCAGGCCGGCCAGCGCCAGGGCAATGCCGCCAACCTTCAACAACAAGCGGCGATCAATTCTCATGGCAACCGCCGGTGGCATAGGTGCGGTACTGCACGCTCTGCCGCTGGCCCTTGGAGTCGAGGTAGTCCATGCGGGTGTTCACCAGGCCGCAGGCGTCGCTCTGGTCATCCTGTATCGACAGCACTTTCTTCACATCCAGGTGGTCACCATAGCGGTACTGCATGACCCCGCTGTCGTCCATCGGCATGGTGGAGGCCTGGGCGGCAATGGCGCCGAAGCTGAGCACGGCAAGCAGGCTGGCACGGGCGAAGGTATTGAAGTTCATGGCATCTCTCCTGTGTAACGCTTGAGGGTGGGGAGTTGCGCTCCCCGGTCGAGAGCCATTTCACGCCGGCCAGGTATCCCGTATGTGTCGCCCGAAGCTGTGATGTGCTTCCTCCTGTGTCTGTACGCATGGCAGATACACTGCAATACAAACTCCCGCAGGCAAGCGCGAACGCGCTCGGTACACTGCGCCCATCCCCTCTTGAACAGGAACGCAGCGCATGGAACACGTCGATCACATCCTGATCGTCGACGACGACCGCGAAATCCGCGAACTGGTCGGCAACTACCTGAAGAAGAACGGCCTGCGCACCAGCATCGTCGCCGACGGCCGGCAGATGCGCGCCTTTCTCGAAGCCAACAGCGTCGACTTGATCGTTCTGGACATCATGATGCCCGGCGACGACGGCCTGCTGTTGTGCCGCGAGCTGCGCGCCGGCAAGCACCGCAACACCCCGGTGCTGATGCTGACCGCCCGCAACGACGAAACCGACCGCATCATCGGCCTGGAAATGGGCGCCGACGATTACCTGACCAAGCCGTTCTCGGCCCGCGAACTGCTGGCCCGCATCAACGCCGTGCTGCGCCGCACGCGCATGCTGCCGCCCAACCTGACCATCAGCGAAAGCAGCCGCCTGCTCGGCTTCGGCCAGTGGCGGCTGGACACCACCGCGCGCCACCTGCTCGACAGCGAAGGCACCCTGGTAGCCCTGAGCGGTGCCGAATACCGCCTGCTGCGGGTGTTTCTCGACCACCCGCAGCGGGTGCTCAGCCGTGAGCAGTTGCTCAACCTGACCCAGGGCCGCGAAGCCGACATCTTCGACCGCTCCATCGACCTGCTGGTCAGCCGCCTGCGCCAGCGCCTGGGTGACGACGCCCGCGAACCCAGCTGCATCAAGACCGTGCGCAGCGAGGGCTACGTGTTCTCGCTGCCGGTGCAACTGCTCGAGTCACCATCATGAAGTGGCCACGTACCCTGGCCTCGCGCCTGGCACTTATCTTCTTCACCGGCCTGGTGCTGGCCTACGGCCTGTCGTTCGGCCTGCAGGCCTACGAGCGCTACATCAGCAGCCGCTCGATGATGCTCAGCACCCTGGAGCAGGACGTGGCCACCTCGGTGGCCATCCTCGACCGCCTGCCCGCGGCCGAGCGCCCCGCCTGGCTGCCGCGTCTGGAGCGGCGTACCTACCGCTACCGGCTGGACCAGGGCCTGGCGGGCGAAGCCATGCCGACCAGCGACCCGCCCATGGCCGCGGACTCGATCGTCAAGGCCATTGGCGCCGACTATCGCCTTTCCTTCCAGGAAATCCCCGGCCCGAATGCGCACTTCCAGGCCCACCTGACCCTCGCCGATGGCGCTCCGCTGACCATCGACGTAACCCCGTCGCCGCTCCCGGTGGCACGTTGGCTGCCCGTGGTGCTGCTGATCCAGTTGGCCGTGCTGTTGCTGTGCACCTGGCTGGCGGTACGCCTGGCGATCGGCCCGCTGACCCGCCTGGCCCGCGCGGTGGACAATCTCGACCCGGACAAGCCTGGCGTGCAGCTGGATGAAAGCGGCCCGCGCGAGGTGCGCTACGCCGCCGTGGCCTTCAACGCGCTGCAGGCGCGTATCGCTGCCTACCTCAAGGAACGCATGCAGTTGCTGGCGGCCATCTCCCACGACCTGCAAACACCGATCACGCGCATGAAACTGCGTGTCGAAGTGATGGACGAAGGGGTGGAAAAGGACAAGCTGTGGAGCGACCTGGGTGAAATGGAACACCTGGTGCGCGAAGGCGTGGCCTATGCCCGTAGTATGGACACCAGCACCGAAGCACCGTGCCGGGTCAACCTCGATGCCTTTCTCGACAGCCTGGTGTTCGACTACCAGGACAGTGGCGCCCAGGTGCAGCGCCATGGCAGTAGCGGCAGCCTGCTGGAAACCCGCCCGCATGCCCTGCGCCGGGTGCTGGTGAACCTGGTGGACAACGCCCTCAAGTTTGCTGGTGCTGCCGAGCTGGAGGTATGCCGCGAAGGGGACCTGACCGTGATCCGAGTGCTCGACAACGGGCCAGGCATACCCGGTAGCGAACTGGATGAAGTGCTCAAGCCGTTCTATCGCGTGGAAGGCTCACGCAACCGCAGCACCGGCGGCACCGGGCTGGGGTTGGCGATTGCCCATCAGCTGATCCAGGCCATGGGCGGCCGACTGACCCTGAGCAACCGCGCAGGCGGCGGGCTGTGCGCGCAGATCGAGCTGAAGTAAGGCAATCTCAGGCAGGAGCGGCCTTGTGTCGCGATCGGGCCGCAAAGCGGCCCCGGCAATTCATGCGGCGAAGCTGAAAACCTGGGGCTGCTTCGCAGCCCATCGCGACACAAGGCCGCTCCTACAGGGACTGCGGCGCTTGAGCGACTTCTACAATCCGATACACAACCCCACCACCGCCGACACACTGCAGATACCCCACCCCGACACACTCCCGGTCACACAACCACACCCCGGGAGCCTCCCTGATGAAACCCCTCACCCTTCCCTCCGGCTGGAAGCTGTTCGCCACGCTCGCCGGCCTGACCCTGGCGATGACCGCCGTGGTCCTGGCCAGCCAACCTGATCCGGACGGCCTGCGCAGTGCGATCCGTGCCACTGCGCGCAGCTCCTTCGCGCTATTCCTGCTGGCCTTTCTGGCCTCGTCGCTGGTGACCTTGCTGCCTGGTACCAGCAGCCGCCGCATCCTCCAGGAACGGCGCTATCTGGGGTTGGCATTCGCCTTTTCCCACACCGTGCACGGCGTACTGATCTACCGCTATGCCCAGCAATTCCCCGAGCTGTTCTGGGCCGGCCGCACGTTTACTTCCAGCCTGCCCGGCACCCTCGGCTACCTGTTCCTGCTGCTGCTCACCATCACCTCGTTCAAGGCCCCGATGCGCCTGTTGGGTGGCCGTGCCTGGCAGGCCCTGCACAGTACCGGCATGTGGGTACTGGCCGCGGTGTTCTGCCTGTCGTTCTACAAACGCATCCCCATGGGCGGCTGGTACCCGCTGGCGTTCGCCCTGATGTTCAGCGCCATCGCCGTCAAGCTCACCGCCAAGCTGGCCCGTCAGCAACGCCGTAACGCCCGTGCCCTTTCCTGAAGAGAGAAACCAGCATGACCACCTTGACCCGCACCCTGACCACCTTCGACCGCTTCGGTACCTGGAGCGCCGACCTGCCATTGCGGCTGTTTCTGGCCTGGGAGTTTTTTGAATCCGGCTGGGAGAAATTCAATGGCAGCAACTGGTTCGCCGACCTGCAGGCGAACTTCCCGTTCCCCTTCAACCTGCTGCCTGCAGAGCTGAACTGGCAGCTGTCGATGTGGGCGGAGCTGATCCTGCCGTTACTGCTATTGTTGGGGCTGGGTACCCGGCTGGCCTCGTTTGGGCTGATGGTGGTGACCGTGGTGGCGATTGCCGCGGTGCATTGGCCGGCGCACTGGTCGAGCCTGGCCGAACTGGCCCAAGGTTATGCGATTACCGACCAAGGCTTTGGCAACTTCAAGCTGCCGCTGATCTACCTGGTGGCGTTGCTGCCACTGCTGCTGAAAGGGGCTGGGCGGTTGAGCCTGGATCATTGGCTCAGAGGGCGGTTCTGCAGGTGATATCGCCGGGGCTGCGTTGCAGCCCATCGCCGCGGTTCGTCGCCACGACAAGCCAGCTCCCACAGGTACTGCGCAAGATTCTGGGCATGCGCTGTACCTGTGGGAGCTGGCTTGCCGGCGATTGGGCGCAAAGCGCCCCAATACCACGATTCAACATGTACCGATGATGACCCCCTGCTCGCGCAGCCCCTCCAGCAACGCCAACCCCTCCTCCACAGCACCGCCCAACGCCTGCAACCGCGCCCGCCCACTGCCCTGTTCCAGTGCCAGCAACCGGTACGCCAGCGGCGCCAGGCGCGCGAAGCGCACCTTCAGCCCCGCATCGCGATAAACCAGCAACAAGGTCGGCGCCTCTGGCGCGACCGCTGGCTGGTAATCCGCCCCGATCCGCTCCACCGGCCAGCGATAGGCCAACACCCGCGCCACACACGACAACAGTGGCTCCCCTTCCAGCAGGTCGCCTGCCGGGTCATGGGGCGGGTCCTGCGCATCGCTCAGATACAACTGCGCCTCGACCCACTCATAGTGCGCCAGCTCCAGCTGCCAGGGTGCATCCAGTTCGATGCCTTGCAGGTAATCGACGAACGCTTCGGCAATCTCGGTGAACAACGGTGTCTGGCTGCGATAGTTGGCATAGAAGTCTCGCACTCGGGCATGCCAGCGCGGTTCACCCAACGCCTGGCGCATCACCGGAAAACTGCCGGCCAGCAAACCTTCGATAGCACCATAGAACAGCTCGCGGTAAACCTTCAGGCGCCGGGCCTCAACGCCCGGCGGCGGCGCATGGCGCTGCGGGTCACGCAGGTGTCGGGCCAAGGTGTACTGCTGCTCACGCAAGGTCTCATTCATCTGCATGCCCTCCAGAAGCACGCTGCACAGCACGGATGCGCGCCGTTTCGGCGAGCAGTTCGACCAGCGGCGGGTAGTTGAAATCACGCTCGAGTACCGTCGGTTGCACACCGAAACGCTTACAGGCGACCGCGTACAGCGCCCACACATCCTCCTTCACCGCAGCCCCATGGGTGTCTACCTTGAGGTCCGGCGCTTCATCGTAATGGCCAGCCACGTGCATGCCGGTGACCCGCGCCTGGGGCAAGCCCGCCAGGAATTCGCGGGCGTCGTAGCCGTGATTGCAGGCGTTGACGAATACGTTGTTGACGTCCAGCAGCAGGTCGCAGTCGGCCTCATCGAGGACCGCACGGATGAAATCGAGTTCGCTCAACGCCTGGTACGGCGCCGCGTAGTAGCTGATGTTTTCCACGGCAATACGCCGCTCCAGGTGTTCCTGGGCCTGGCGAATCCGCGCGGCCACATGGTGCACCGCTTCGTCGGTGAACGGAATGGGCATCAAGTCGTACAGGTGCCCGTCATCGCTGCAGTAGCTCAGGTGCTCGCTGTACAGGCGCACCTGGTGGCGATCGAGAAACTGGCGGGTCTGGCCAAGGAAATGGCGGTCCAGCGGTTCGCTGCCACCCAGCGACAACGACAGCCCGTGGCAGGTAATGGCAAAACGCTCGGCCAACTGCGCCAGGCCCTTGCCATAGGCACCACCCACGGCAATCCAGTTTTCCGGTGCGCATTCCAGGAAGTCCACGGCGCCAGCCTCCATGGCCAGCAGTTCCGGCAACAGGCCGCGGCGCAGGCCAAGCCCGGTCTGTAACGGTGCAGGGGGCAAAGATGTGGGGTGCATGAACAGGTCTCCGCAACAGGCACAACGCCCCGCCTGACCAGCAGGAGGGGCGTTGCGCGGTTCATGGGGCAGAAGGTCAGGACTTGCCGGTCAGGTGGCTGAACAATCCTTCGGGCATGGCCTTGCCATTAGCCTGGTAGATCGCCTTGAGGTGATCCGCCGCCTCCTGTTCGGAGATGAAGCCATCATGGTTGCTGTCGATCTTGTCGAAGTCGCCGGCACGGTCCTTGGCCACCGCCAGGAACTCGTCGCGAGAGACCTTGCCGTCGTGGTTGCTGTCGGTCTTGGCGAACGAGGCATCACCACACTTGCCCTCGCCACACTTGCCTTCGGCCCCGGCCTTGGCGCTGGCGCCGCACTTGCCCTCACCGCATTTGCCTTCGCCTTGGGTGGCCTTTGCGCTGCCACCACATTTGCCTTCACCACATTTGCCCTCGCCTGCCACCTTGGCCGAAGCCAGCTGGTAACCCTGGGCCAACGGCTCGACGGCAAAAGCGCTGCTGCTCAAAGCCATGCTGCCGATCAGGGCAGCGCCGAGCAGGCCGAGGGTGTTTCGTACTTGAGTCATGGTGTCGCTCCACTGTGGTTGGAATGTGGAGCCATTAGGCCGTTGCGGTATGTCGTGGATGTATCGCGCGGGGTGCGGTTTTGTATGGGAATGGGTCTGCAGCGTGGGCAGATACAGTGGGATACACAACGGCCCCAAGGTGCCTCGGGGCCGTCGTGCAGGGTCAGTCTTCCAGCGGCTTGGGCGGCGCGGCAGGTTTGGCGGGCTTGGCGGGCTTGCTGTCTTTGGCCTTGGCTTCCGGTGCCGCTGCAGCCACAGGTTCGGGCGCCGTCATGGCTTTTTCGCTGGCAGGCAGCTCATCGACCGCCTTGAAAATAACCTGCGGGTCAATGGCCCCGCCCTCCTCATCGTCCTTGAGCATGTGCCGTTCACCGTCCTTGCCCACCAGGATCACCTTGGTGCCTTTGCTGGCACCCAGCTTCAACTCGCGGATCAAGGCCATGGTAGTCTGCTGCTCCAGGTTCTTGTCCTCACGCTTGCCCATCATGTTGGCAACGCTGTAGAGCACCAGGTTTCGCTCCTTGAAGGCGGCCTGGGTGGCCGGATCCTTGAGAGCCTCGTTCAACCCACGCAACGTCGGGTCGGCGCTGCTGGGCGCAATGACGACCAAGGGCCTGGCCTTGCCCAGTTCCTTGGCCAGCGGCGCGTCACTGTCGGCAGCAAACACAGGGCCGACGAGCGCGAGCAAGGTGGCGAGGGTCAGTGACCGGACGAGCATGCGTATCTCCTTATTCTCTCGATAAACCAGAAGACTACAGATCAGGGCGAAAGATCCGACAAGCGAGCGTAAACCAGCAAAAGGCCTCCATGTTTGAATGAACAGTAACCGGCGGTTACCAAGTGCGGTCGCTCCCCGTCCCGAGCCCGAAAAAGTACCTCTATCACTTGTAGCTTGAGCATAGTCCAATGCGCCCTGGTCATACCGGCCGTTGCAGAGCCTCGATGGTCAGTTGAAGCTCGGTCCTCTCGGTCCACAGCCTGATTTCCGCCATCAACCTGGCGGCGTCCTCGGCATTGGCATCCTCTGCCAACTGGTTCTGAAAACTTGGCGGCACTTCCAGTTCACGCACGTAGCGTTTCTCGAGATAATTTCTCCAGAACGGTTGCTGGACCATCCACACTGCCACCGATTGGTCTGTCTCGTTACGCCTGATTTGATCAGCCGCGCGCATCACCGAAGCGTCATCCAGGTCCGGGATGCCCGCGTGTAGCATGCTCCGCGCGTTGCCAGGGAGGCCCAGGTCCTCGCGCAAGCGGATCGAGTAGGCCAGCGCCCATTCGATCGACTCATTGCCCGCACCTGCAGCCTCAGCCTCGCGCAAGGCGATGAAGTCAACCTCCTGTTGCCTCCACAACTGCCGCGCCAGTTTCACCAGGGCTTGTTCCTGGCTGCCAGAGGGGGCAGCCTGCTCGGCGTCCCACACAAGGCATCGGATTTCAAGCTGCTGGAAGACCACCGTGGCATTGTCGGCGCAGTTCTCGACCAGTGCATGGGCGAAAATTTCATTGGCCAGTGCTGCTGACTTGTCCACCTTTTCCATCATGGCCAGAACGCGTGAGGCCAGCATTTCCCCATATCGAGGATGGGTGAAGTCTTGCGAGCGCGTAAGCTGTTTCAGCAGTTGCATGAAGTTCGTCACCCCATCCATTTGCTCGATAGTGCTCCAGCGGATACCCAGATTTTCGCGCTCCACACCGTCCAGGCGGTCCATCCAACGAAACCTGTGAGGGACTGAACTGTCCTCCGGAATGTTCCAGGCCTCCTGCACATCTTCAGCCTGTTGCAGCAGCACAGGATTGCCTGACAGCGCCACGTAGCCTTCCCGCCACAACCGGGACTGGATGAAGTTAGGGGGCAACAGATTGATGAAGTTGTTGGAAGCATCGAGCATGTACAACGTCTGACAATCCGTGATGCCCTCGGGCAGCAATACCAACCCGGCATTGCGCAAACGCAGTTCGGCCAACTGGTTCATCTGCGCCACAGAAAAGGTCATGTTCAAGCGATTGTGCGAAAGGTTCAGGTAGCGTAACCGGCTGCATTGCGCCAGCACTTGAGCCTGGGACTCGTCCAGAGAGATGCGATTGCCGGACAAGTCGAGTATGCGCAAGTCATTGAGCAACGACAGGCTCTCTGGCAGACGTTGCAACTTGTTGTAGCTCAGTTCCAGCGAGCTCAGATTGGGGAATGAAAGCAGGAATTGCTCTGGTACCTCCTTCAGCAACAGGCTGCGCAGGGAAAGCTCGGTAACGTGCGGGAAGCTGAAGAGTGGGCCCAATTCAGGCAATGAGCGCAGGTCATACGCGCTGAACTGCCAAGTTACCGTCAGACGTTCATGCTGAGCGAGAACCTGAGCGGGCACCCGTTCCCGCCAGCATTGCATGAGTGCTTTGCGAAACCGCTTGCGCTCGGGTCGATCGCGATTCAGCAACCCTCGCCACTCCCAGCTTTTCAAGTGGTCGTTCAACCTGCGGGCCTGCTCTTCGAGCACACCGAGTTCGGTGTCGGTATCACGCCCCGAAGCATGCAAGGTGGTCAGCCAGGCTTCGATCTGCTCGTCACTGTACGCTGGGTAAAGGTCGCGCAGACGCGCCTCGAACGCCCGGGGTCGAGACGCAGACCGGGCAAAGCATCCCTGGCAGCCGCCCAGCGGGTATCCGACCCTGCCATCCTCCAGGCGCACTGGCGCCAGCATCCATGGCTGTCGAGGGTTTTTGCCCAACACCTGGGCGAGTACCCTGCTGTGCCCAGGCATTTGCCGAGCCAACACTGCTCTCAAACTCGGGGCGTAGGGTTCAGTGATACCGAGTGCCGCATGATCGGCCGGGGCAAACGCTTCCGCCAAGGTCTCGAACAGCTCGCCGGGGCCGCGCAGCTCGAGGCCTAACGCGTCCTCAAGCTCGAACCGCCCGTTGTCATGCACAAGCCTGTAGTTCTGCCCGTCGCCAGCAGTAGTCATTATCGGCTGCGGGCTACCGCCATCGTACAGCCGCCAGCGCGGCCTGGTCTCCCTGACATCCAGAGTCTCCAACAGTGTCAGCGCGACCTTGGCCTGGTCCAGGGTCTGGGGCGTCTCGATGAACAGCGCCTCGCAGGCACGCGCAACGCGTATGCGCAGTACGCTCAGCCTGGCCCTTTCGACCAACCGGAGCGGCACTGTGCCGCCGACCAGTGCCTGAAATTCCGCACCTTCTGCCGACAGCTCGCCCACAAGCTCGCGCGCCGCTCGGCAATGCAGACTCGGGAATGCCTTGCGCAAGGTTGCCACCGCCGCATCGTCTGGCTCCTGCTGCCCGTCATACACCTGTTGAAACAGCTGGCGCCGCCTTGCCGAGACCTGCGCCGCCAATGCTGGCCCGCCCTGCTCGGTGACGCCAGGCAGGGCGCGGGCCTTCGCCAGCAATGGCGCGTCCTCCGGCACCCGCCCGAGCTTCAAATCGTCCAGCAGGGTTTGCAGCCGGCGGTCGATCAGCAGGCGCTCCACGGTATCGACCAGCTCGGCCTCAGGTGGCCGGCCGTACACATGCAGCGCCCGTAGATGGTCTGCATCCAGGGCATGGACGGCCATGGCCTGGTCAATCTGTTCATCATCCAGGCGAGCGAAACGCTCACCAAGGCGGCGGAACATCCTGTGCTTGTCTGTCCAGCTGGCCGGTTGCTCGGTCCATAGCCGCCAGGCACCGGCGTCATTGTGACGCAACAAAGGTCCATGACCACCTCGTGGTGCCAGTTGCCACTCTTCATCTGCGCGCTGGACGATTTCGTAGTTGTGGCCGTCCATGATCATCCAGCTTCTGTCCTGGGCACGGTAGATGCCCATTGCATCGGCCATTTCCCCAGCGGGAGGTGCAGCGCTGCGAAACGGCACCAGGTCTCCATTCCAGAGCTTCTCGCTGCCGTCTTCCAGGCGCGCTGGCACCCACTGGTCCAATGCGGCCCAAGCCCGGCTCGCTTCCCGCCATACCACGGCGGTGACACCGATCACGGCCAGGTCTTTGGTCACGTTGAGCACATGCTCCATTGCGGCGCTGGTATCGCCCTCGCGCCAGTCTTCAACGGCCTGGAACAGCTCGCCCAGCAGGTCCCAGACCATTACCGCCAGCAGCAGTGCATTGAGTGCGGGGATGAACACGCCCGCCACAGTGGCCAGGGTCCAACCCTCGGCAACCAACCTTTGCCGATGGGCTTCCTGGGCCTTGCGGTCAAGGTCTGACACCGGCGTTGCAATCAGCGCAGCATCGTCCTTGATATGGGCAATGCGCGCGGCGGCAAGTTGGGCGAACAACGGCAGCGGGTAGTCCCGCATGTGCTGGTCCATTTCCCGAGTTGCCCAATCGGCGACGCCCACCAGTTCCTTGGCAACCCTGGAGAAGAACTGCTGGCTGTCGCGCCGGCGTACGAAGCGTTTGAAGAAATCCTGATAGCGCTTGTCTCGCAGACGCTTGCCCAAGACCTTGCGGGTGAAGCTTTCCAGGTCGGGGCTTGCGGTCCAGGGACCGTGGGGGTCATCGGGAATATAGACAATGATCTTGCGGCTGACCTTGTCATGAAATACATCGAGTATCACGATCTGTTGCAAGTCGCAGCCGAACGCCTTCAGTTGCCGGGCCACCACTTTCGATTCGTAGAGCGTGCCGGGGCGTCCGTGCTTGCACAGGTCCACCACCAGTTCCAGTTCAGCGGCGTTCAGTACGCCATCACTCTTGGCCTTGCACGCATCGATCAGCATGACCGAGCTGTAAAGCTGGGCAAGCGTCGAAGCCATGCTGCGCCAGCCGCTTGCCTGGCTGCTCGGCGCTTTGAGCACGGTGTCCAGGTGCTGTTGATAGCGCCTGCCCAGATCCAGCTTGCGGCACAAGCGTGCGAAGGCTGGCGCGGTTGGTGCGGCGAGCCGTTGCGACAGGCTGTCGACGATGCAGTTGTCCTTGTGCTGTTCGTTCCGCCCCTCGCCCGGCGTGAAGTTGTCCAGTGCCGCCTCGATCAGCGGTACGTCGAAATAGTCCTTTTCCACCACCGGGTAGCGCCCCCACACGGTGCCCTGGCTGGGAGCGGTGTAGGTGTACCAGCGCCTGAAATACAGGCCATCGACATTTTCCGTGGTACCGAATTCTTCCTGCATGGCGTGTTGAAGCAGCGGCTTGACGAAACGGTCGATGCCCTCGATTCGCGCAAGCTCCTTTTCCAGCCACTGTCGACAGGCCAGGCTGTCTTTCAACGCGTCGCGTAATGCAGCATGCTGCGATTCATACAGACCGTTGGCCGGGATGTTCTGCTCGGTCAGCGATACGATTCGCAGCCGGCGAATCCATCTGGGCAGTCGCTTGACGATGAGGTTGTCCTGATAGGCCTGCTCCATGGCCAGCGTATCGGCAGTTGGCGGTTGTTCCTGGCTGGGTGTAGTCACGTTGTTGCGCCTCGGGCTGATCAAAAGGCCCGACACTAGACGCAGGCTTGCCAAGCGATAAGCTAGATAGGTACCACCTCTTCAGAACAGCGCCAGCTGCTGGCCGGTCAACCCTTCGAAACTGTCGCCAACAAAAGGCAGGATGGCATCGGCCACCGGCTGCAGCTGCCGCGTCAGGTAATGCTCGTAGTCCACCGGCGCTTGCAGGTTTTCCAGGGGTTCGGGGCCCGCCAGGGTGATCAGATAGCTGATCCAGCCGCCGCGCTGGTATTGCAACGGGCGGCCAAGGCGGCGGTTGTAGTCATCGGCCAGCCGGGCCGCACGCACGTGCGGTGGCACATTGCGCTGGTAATCGACTAGCGGCCGGCGCAAACGCTTGCGGTACACCATCAGCTCATTCAGCTCGCCCGCCAGGGTGCGCCGTACATAATCGCGCACATACGCCTGGTAAGGCTCCCCGCGGAATATCCGGCCATAAAGCTCCTGCTGGAACTCCCGGGCCAGCGGCGACCAGTCGGTACGCACCGACTCCAGGCCCTTGTAGACCATCTGCTCGCTGCCATCGGCCCGCTGCACCAGCCCGGCGTAGCGCTTCTTGCTGCCTTCGTCCGTACCGCGGATGGTGGGCATCAGGAAGCGCCGGTAATGCACCTCGAACTGCAGCTCCAGCGCGCTATCCAGGTTCATCTGCTCGCGCAGGTGTTCGCGCCACCACTGGTTGACCTCGGCCACCAGCTCACGGCCGATGCGTGCTGCAGTCTCCTCGCCGTGGGCGCCCTTGAGCCAGACGAAAGTGGAGTCGGTATCGCCGTAGATCACCTCGTAGCCCCTGGCTTCGATCAGCGCACGGGTCTGGCGCATGATCTGGTGGCCGCGCATGGTGATCGAGGAAGCCAGGCGCGGGTCGAAGAAGCGGCAGCCGCTCGAACCCAACACCCCGTAGAAGGCATTCATGATGATCTTCAGCGCCTGCGAAAGCGGCGCGTTGCCCTCGCGCTTGGCTGCTTCGCGGCCCTGCCATACCCGCTCGACGATGGCCGGCAGGCAATGCTCGCTACGGGAAAAACGCCCACCCCGGAAGCCTTCCACCGAGTGTTCATCGTCGGGCAGGCGCAAACCTTCGACCAGCCCCACCGGGTCGATCAGGAAGGTACGAATGATCGACGGGTACAGGCTCTTGTAGTCCAGCACCAACACCGAGTCGTACAGGCCCGGGCGCGAATCCATGACGAAGCCACCGGGGCTGGCTTCGTCGGGGCGGCTACCGAGGTTGGGCGCGACGAAGCCCAGGCGGTGCATCTGCGGAATGTACAAGTGGCAGAACGCAGCCACCGAACCACCGCTGCGGTCCACCGCAAGGCCGGTGACCGAGGCCCGCTCCAGCAAGAATTCGAGCAGGCGGGTGTGGGCGAAGATGCGCGTCACCAGCTCGCAATCCTTGAGGTTGTAGCGCGCCAGCGCCGGCTTGTCCTCGGCGAAGCGGCGGTTGATTTCATCCATGCGCTGGTACGGCGTATCGATGGCCTTGCCTTCACCGAGCAAGGTCTGGGCGACACTTTCGAGGCTGAACGACGGGAAGCTCCAGGTCGCCGAGCGCAGCGCCTCGATGCCGTCGATCAGCAGCCGCCCCGGGGCATCGGCGAACACGTGGCCACCACCGGCATGGCTGCGCAAGGTCATCGGCGCGCCATTGCGTCCCAGTGCCAGTGGTACCCGCAGCAGCTTGGCGTGCTCGTGCAGCAGGCGCAGGTCGAACTGGATCAGGTTCCAGCCGATGATTGCATCCGGGTCGTGCTCGGCCATCCACAGGTTGAGGCAGGCCAGTATGTCGGCGCGGTCGGCGCAGTAGTGCAGGTCGAAGTCCAGGCCATCAGCCGTGCCGTTGGCCGGCCCGAGCATGTACACCTGGCGCTGGCCACAGCCTTCCAGGGCAATGCTGTACAGCTCGCCCCGCTCGCTGGTCTCGATGTCCAGCGACACCAGGCGCAGCGGCGGGCGATAACCCGGCAGGGGCTTGAGCTGGGCATCGCAGAGCACGCCTTGGGCATCCGGTTGGCCGGTGAACTGCACCGGGGCGGTGATGAAGCGCTCCATCAGGTAGCGCTCGGGCGGGCGAATATCGGCTTCGAACACCTCGATACCGGCCGTGCGCAGGCGTTGCTCCAACTGCATCAGTTGCCGGTGCTGGCGGCAGTACAGGCCCAGCACCGGGCGGTGGTCAAAGTCCTTCAGCTGCAGCGGCCGCAGCTCGACACCGGCTTCGTTGGCCAGCAGCACCCGTGCGTGCGCTTCCTGCGCCTGGGGGATGAATGCCACCGATGCCTGTGGCGCCAGGCGCAGCTGCCGTGGCCCCTGGTCGGTGGCCAGCCAGAACTCCACGAAGGTGCCTTCGGGCGCGTCATGCCAATGTCGGGTCAGGACAAAGCCCTGCTGCAACTCCACCGCGTCGACCTCTGAATCGTTTGTTGTGCTGATTGCGGCGATTCTACCGCTGACGCACCGTCGCAGCGCATTTTGTTGGGGCCAGCAGGTGTTTGCCGAAATATTTTCAGCGCCGGGCGCTTGCCGGCGGCCGGGCGCATGCTCGAACGCGTGTTCAGCCGTACAGGTAATTGATGTCCTTGCAGGGCAGCGGTGGCACCTGGCCAAGCAGGAACTCGCGCAGCTTGTGCATCTGCCGCGCCTTGGGGCTGGCCTTGAGCCAGGTCATGTAATAGCCGTCGCCGGTGGCCACCGCGTGCTTGAACGGCGTAACCAGGCGCCCGGCCAGCAGGTCGGCACTGGCCAGCACCAGGTCGACCACCGAAATACCCAGGCCTTGCTGTGCGGCCGAGATGCCCTGGTCGAGGGTATCGAACACTTGCCCGTGGTCGATGCTGATGTCCAGCGCGTCCATGCGAGCCAGCCAGCGCCGCCAGTCGCGCCGGTCAGGGGACGGGTGCAGGAATTCGCACTGGGCCAGATCGGCAAGGTCCGGTTGCGCCTGGGCCATGTAATCCGGGTGGCACACCGGGATCAGCCATTCATCGAACAGCTTGAAACTCTCGATATCGGCGGGAAAACGCCCGTTGGCCAGGAGGATCGCACAGTCGTAGGGCTCGGAATAGAAGTCCACGCTGTCGATGTCCATCCACACGCTGGACAGCTGCACGCTGCAGTTGTCCTCGGTCTTCTTGAACGCATCCAGCGCACGCAGCAGCCAGCGCACGGTCAGCGTGGACGGTGCCTTCAGACGCAGGCCGTAGCGGTCCTGGCGCAACAGGGCGCAGGCATTTTCGATGATCTTGAAGCCAACCTTGAGTTCCTGCGCCAGCAGGCGGCCGTGCTCGGTCAGGGCCAGCTTCGGCCCGCGGCGTTCGAACAGGTCGCAGCCGAACATGGCTTCGAGGGTCTTGATGTGGTGGCTGACGGCGCCCTGGGTCAGGGCCAGCTCTTCCGCGGCACGGGTAAATGAGCCATAGCGAGAGGCTACCTCGAAGGCACGCAGCGCGTGCAAAGCCTGAATCCGTTCCGACATGGCGACGCCCCGAGCATGAGTAAGACTAATAGTAGGTCATAGTTCCACGCGTTTTACAACGTCAAGGACGTCTCGGAAAATGCAGGTAAATAATAAACATAACCAAGATCCTGCCTGCATGTGACTTGAACGTTCATCAAATTTACGCCTGGGGAAATCATGTCGACGGGTTATGGAACTTGCTATCGCCTGGATGCGCTAGAGCTGGCCGCTGACCATGTGCGCAACACGCGACATTGGACCTACAAAGCCGTAGAACATTTTCGCAGTGTCCTCGCCAACCCCGAGTTTCCCTGCCTGTTCGGCCGCAAGGCGGTAAACGGCGCAACCTGCCACATCCTCTTCGCCCGAGCCGGGCAACTGGCCGATGACATCGCCATGGGCCTGGCCGACTACGTGCGCACCGTCGCACCTATCCCACCCAAGCAGCGTATCGGCAGCCCACTGGTGGTGTTTCTCGAAACCGCCGCCGACTACACACTGGCCGAGCAACAGGCGCTGGCCTGGAAGGTGTTGCGTGGTGTGCACGCGCGCGACCCGCATCCCTGGCCGCAGGGCATCCCGACCGACCCCGACGACAATGCCTGGTCGTTCTGCTTTGCCGGCATGCCGCTGTTCATCAACATGAACTTCCCCGGCCACCAGCAGATGAAAAGCCGCAACCTGGGACCACACATCACCTTCGTCATCAACCCGCGGGCGAACTTCGACGAAGTGGCCAACGTCAACACCGAAAGCGGCCATCGTATCCGCGAACGCATCCGCGAACGCGTGCACCACTACAACGACGGCGTCATGCCCGACACCCTTGGCTTCTTCGGCGATGCCGACAACTACGAGTGGAAGCAGTACCAACTGCAGGAGGCAGGGTCGCTCAACCCGTCCCGCTGCCCGTTCCACGCCCATGCCGTACAGCCGGCAACACCCGACATACTGATCGAGACCTGACCGTGAATACCGCACTCACCGCTACCTACGCCCTGACTGTCCTGCTACTGATCGCCACCCCCGGCCCGGTGGTGGCACTGATCGTCAACACCGCGGCCGCCTCCGGCTCACGCAAGGCCATGTTCACCGCTGTCGGCACCAACTGGGCATCACTGGTGCTGATCGGCGCAGCGGCCTGGATCATTCTCACCAGCGCCGCCATCGACAAGGCCTGGCTCAGCGCCATGAGCCTGCTGGGTTGCCTGTTCATCGGCTACATCGCCGTCGGCACGTTGCGGGAAGCCCTGCAGGCGCCTGCAACCGAGGCGCCAAGCGACCTCGCCAAGCCTGGCCGCGGCGGGCTGCTGCAAGGTTTCATGGTAGGCATCTCCAACCCGAAGGACATCATCTTCTTCATCGCCTTCTTCCCGCAGTTCATCCAGATCACCGAGTCATTCGGCAAGAGCATGGTGGTGCTGTCGTTGCTGTGGGTGGCCATCGATTTTGCCGTGCTCAGCCTTTACATCTTCGCCATCGGCAAGATCGCCTCGCAACGCAGCAACCGCATGATCAGCCTGGCCTCAGGGGTCGCCCTGCTGCTGATTGCCGCCGGCGGCCTGCTGTACAACGTCAGGGAGCTGGCGGCCTGAATGTGATGCACGGTGCCCGCTGCGAGAGAAGGAGAACCCATGACTGCGATTGACACGAGCCCTTCACCTTCGCCGTTGCAACAGGACTACCAGCGCTTTCTGCTGCTGGGCAGCCGGCGTGCACCGCACACCGTGCGTGTGCACGAAACCGGCTACCGCTCCGGCACCATCAATACCGATGCCCTTGGCCTGCGTTACAGCCATTGCGCCGGCAAGCGTTTTTCGGTGGCCGAACGCGGTGGTGCATCACGTGTCAACCTGCTGGTCGGCGGTTCCGCGGCGCTGGGCATCGGTGCCAGCTCCGACGAACACACGGTGGCCTCGCACCTGTCGATGCTTACTGGCGAAGTCTGGCTGAGCCTGGCCGGCTGCGGGCTCAATGCGAGCCAGGAGCTGCTGATGTTCCTGACCCACCAGCACCGCCTTGGCCAGCTTGGCCATGTGGTGGTGCTCAGCGGCCTCAACACCCTGGCACACGAAGCCCTCTGCGAAGTCCTCGAAAACCTGAACGACCCGCGGCACGCCAAGGCCTATCAGGACTTTCTCAACAGTTTCAGCGAAGGCATGCAGCCCACGACAACGCCACGTCGGCAATCGCTGTGGCGGCGCATCGGTCAGGCGTTGGTCACGCCCCCGGCCGCGATACCTGCCACCTGGTCGCTGTCGCCTCCGGAAAAGCGCCTCACCCGAGCCGCCGACAACATTGGTCGGACCTTGCGCCAATGGGACCGGCTGCTGGCAGACAGCCATTCCACCCTCACCTTCATCCTGCAGCCGTTGCTGCCCTGGTGCCGGGATAGCGTGCCCGCTGGCGAGGAGGCGATGCTGGATGCGCTTCAGCGGCAACCGGCGAATTTCGACCGGCTGCTGGACGGCGCATTCGACAGCCAATTGCACTCGGCCTTCTTCCGCCGTATCAAGAGCCAGGCCGACCCGGTGCCTTGCTACGACATGAATTGCATGCTCAGCAGCTCACCGGTGTTCGGCGCCGACCTGTTCATCGACCGCCTGCATCTGAACGACCTGGGCAACAATGCCCTTGCCAAGGTCATTACCGCCAAGCTTGGCCTGGCCCAGGAAAAACATGCCCAGCGCAAGGTCACGCCGATCAAGCTCGTCTGAGAATTGCCGGGTGGTCTTTCGGCCAGGCCCCTTGGGTGGCTAGAATAGGCCGTCGTTCCGATCTGCCCGAGGCGCACGCTTGACCGCCATGAACATCGAAGCCTTCCATCAGTACCTGGCACCCTCTGGAGCTTGCCTGTGAGCCGCATGCTTCGCTTGCCCCCGCTGTTGATCGCCCTGATGCCACTGGCTGCGCACGCGCTGGAAGTGCGCATCGACCCTCATGCCGACCTGCTCTACCGCCAGGCCTTGCCCCTGCTGGAGCAGGCCGACAACCAGGACGACGGCGCCAGCACGCTGCGCACGGCCATCGGCGGCGACCCGGAGCTCAGCCGCCAGGGCCAGGCAATGGCCCACACCCTGCCGACCGCGGTCGCCTTGCTGAAAAAGTCCGTGGAGCTGGGCCACCCGGTCGCACAGTACCGCCTGGCGCTGTACTACATGACCTACCTGCCCGCCGCGCAAATCCCGGATGCCGCCTGCCCGTTGCTCGAAGCCAGCCTCAGGCAGGGCTTTGCCGCACCAGCGCCGGCCATCGCCACCTGGTGCCCTCCCTACAACGCCAGCAACGAGTACCGTACTGCGCTGGAGGCCATCCCCAACATGGCCACCGTGTATGCGCCCTACTACCCGCAACCGGCCACGCACCTGGCCTGCAACCGCAACCGGCCACAAGGCCTGGAAATGCAGTGGGGGCGCCAGCGTGACTACCAGGCCGAGGTATACCGCCTGCTCGGCGACCTGGACCCGCAGCACCGCCAGAGCCTGCTGCAGAAGGCCGTGGACACCAACGGCTGCGTGACGGCGCAGCAGCACCTGACCAGCCATCCGTAACACGGACGCGGTTTCTGTGTAGGAGCGGCCTTGTGTCGCGATGGGGCGCGCAGCGGCCCCAGGATTTCAGCTTCGCCGCAGATATTGCCGGGGCCGCTGCGCGCCCCATCGCGACACAAGGCCGCTCCTACAAGGGACCGTGCCCAGGCATAGCAAGATCGTTCAAGCCATCCCCCGCCCCGTCTGGCATGCTGGCCTGCCAACGTACACGCACTGCAGCCACCATGCCCCACATCGCCCGCCAAGCCTTTCTCCACGGCGCCATCGCCATTCTCCCGTTGTCCCTGGCCGTCGCCCCCTGGGGCCTGCTGGCCGGCTCCATGGCCATCGAGGCCAACCTCAGCGCCTGGGAGGGGCAAGGGCTGTCGGCCATCGTCTTCGCCGGTGCCGCGCAACTGGTGGCGATCGGCATGCTCAAGGGCGGCGCCAACCTGGCGTCGATCCTGCTGACCACCCTGCTGCTGACCTCGCAGCACCTGCTGTATGGCCTGACGATGCGCCCGGTGCTGTCCAGCCAGCCGCTGCGCTGGCGGCTGGGCCTGGGCTTCCTGCTCACCGACGAGTTCTTCGCCCTGACCAGCCAGTACGACCAGCAGCAGTTCAACCGCTGGTACGCCCTGGGCGTGGGCCTGACCTTCTACGTCGCCTGGAACCTGTTCACCCTGGCCGGCATCCTGCTGGGGCAGAACATTCCGCACCTGGACCAGCTCGGCCTGGACTTTTCCATTGTCGCCACCTTCGTCGCCCTGATCGCGCCGCTGGTGCGCAACCTGGCCACGCTGGTGTGCGTGGCGGTGTCGCTGTTCTGTTCGGTGCTGTTCAGCTACTGGCACTGGGAAACCGCCCTGGTGGCCGCAGGCCTGCTGGGCATGAGCGCCGGTTTCGTCTGCCAGAAATTCGCCGGAGCCCGCGCATGACCTGGGTCCTGATTCTTGCCATGGGCGCCATCGTGTTCCTCAACCGCTATGCGTTCCTGGAGCCGCGCCTGCCCTTGCGCCTGAGCTCCAACGCCCGGCAGTTCCTCGGTTTTGCCGTGCCGGGCATGCTCACCGCAATCTGCGGCCCGATCATCTTCATGCCCGAGCATCAGTTGAACCTGAGCCTGCTCAACCCTTACCTGCTGGGTTCGCTGGTGGCCATCGCCCTGGTGCTGTTGACCCGCAGCGTGTTGCTGAGCATGCTGGTGAGCATGTTGATCTTCTTCCTTTTGCGCAGCTGGCTGGCATGAGCACGCCCCTGCGCGAACAGACACACCTCTGGCAGGCGCCGGCACTGGGCGACGTCGAGATGCTGCACGCGCGTTATTTCCAGCAGCGCTTCGCCCCGCATGTGCATGAAGGCTATGTGTTCACCGTGATCGAGTCGGGCGCACAGCGCTTCTGGCATCGCGGCAGTGAGCACCTGGCGCCGGTCGGCAGCATGGTGCTGATCAACCCCGACGAGCTGCACACCGGTGCCACCGCCCACGAAGCGGGCTGGCGCTACCGTGGGTTCTACCCGGAACATGAACGGGTAACCGGGGTGCTCGACGAACTGGAACTGGGCCGCCACGGCATGCCCAGCTTCAAGGACAGCGTGATCCACGACCCGGCCCTGGCGCTTGCCTTCAGCCAGTTGCACCAGCTGTCCGAAGCCGGCGCCAGTGCCCTGCAGCAGCAGACCGCCTGGCGCCAGGCGGTGCTGGCCCTGGTGCAACGGCACGGGCAATGCGCCGATCCTGCCACCCCTGGCCACGAACCGCTGGCAGTGGCCCGCGCCCGTGAGCTGCTGGAAAGCCAACTGGCCGACCCACCCTCGCTCGAAGCCCTGGCGGCGGCGGTCAACCTGTCACCGTTCCACTTCGCCCGGGTGTTCCGCCAGGCCACTGGCCTGCCGCCACATGCCTGGTTGAAACAGCGGCGCCTGGCCCGTGCGCGGGAAATGCTCAAGCGTGGCTGGGTGGCCTCGGAAGTGGCGTTCGACCTGGGCTTTGCCGACCAGAGCCATTTGAGCCGGCAGTTCAAGCAGGCCTACGGGGTAACGCCAGGGGCTTATCGCAGCGCCTGCCTGCAAGGCTGAGCTGCGACAGCCGGCCTCAGGCAGGCCGGCCAGCCACTGCTACACTGACAAGGCTGAATGGAGGATCCTGCCATGTCCGAAAGAGAGCTCACCACCCTCCTGTCGCTGATGAACCAGCGCCAGGCCTGCCTGAGCAGTGCCTGCAAGGAGATAGCCGACTGGATCGACCGGCAGGGCGACGTGCCCGCCGCCGGCAAGATCCGCGCAAGCCTCAAGGCTCTGGAGGCTGATGAGGCCCAGGTCCGCAAGACCCTGACCTCGCTGACCCTGGACAGACCGCTGCCCAAGTTTCGCAGCTGATTGAACCGGGGGCTGCCTGGCAGCCCCCAAAGGGTTCAGCCTGATCAGTGCTTCATGTGCATGTGATCATGCCCGCCGCCCGCCTCGGCGTTGAGCGCACGCACTTCGGCCTGCACGTCCAGGGTTTCCTTGGCCCCCTTGGCATCTTCGATGGTCAGGGTCAGCGGCACTTTCTCGCCTTCCTTCACCTGGTTGTTCAGGCCCATCAGCATCACATGCAGGCTATTCGGGTCGAGGGTCACCGCCTTGCCGGCCGGTAACTCGACCGCCTTGACCTCACGCATGCCCATCACATCGCCGTTCATGGTCATCTCGTGCACCTGCACGGTCTTGGCCACAGGCGAAGCCACGCCCACCAGCTTGCTGTCGCTGCTGGCGGTCAGGGTCATGAAGGCACCGGTGGACTGCTGGTGCGGCACGGTCGCCCGCACCCAGGCGTCACTTACGGTGGTCTGGGCCAGGGCCGGCAGCGCCAGGCCCATCAGGACCAGGGCAGCCAGGCCGCGCTTGATCGGTTGCATCGACATTCAGCAGATCTCCATCAGGGTGACCAGGTCTTCGGCGCATTCCTGGGCGGTAAGGGAATGGCCCAGGCTCAGGCGCAGGGTGCCACGCGTATCGTAGACGTAGCTGGTGGACGAGTGAGAGACGGTATAGGTATCACCGGCCGGGACTTTCTCGTAGAACACCTTGAATTCCTTGGCCACCGCGGCGATTTCCTCGGGGGTGCCGGTCAGCGCGGTGAACGACGGGTCGAACGCCTTCACGTAGGCATCGAGCACCTCGGGGGTGTCACGTTCCGGGTCCAGGGTAATCAACACCACCTGGAACAGGTCGCGATCGCGGCCGCGCAGCAGCTTGCGGATTTGCGCCGCGCGCGCCAGGGTGGTCGGGCACACGGCCGGGCACTGGGTGAAGCCGAAGAAGATCATCGGCATGCTGCCGTAGAAACTCGACAGGGTGCGCACATTGCCTTGGGTGTCCTTGAGGCTGAACTTGCGCCCAAGGATTTCGTTGCTCATGTTCTTGCCGTACTTGAACTCGAGCCCCCGGGCCGGGCTGCAGCCTGCCAGCAGGCCAAGCCCGAGAACGCCCATCCCGGCGACAACTGCGCGCCGGGTATATAGATCATTCATGAAACCATCCTTTACAGGGAAGGTGCCGGCCCTCGGGACGGGCCGGTCGAAAAACCGGGGCATTCTGGCACGACACCCCGAGGGGTTCTACCCGACGAAGGCAAGGATCGGCTGCAGCCCTTTGAATACGGGCTGCGGCCTGTTGTCGCAGGGGTTGAAACAGTAACACTTTGTTGCTAAGGCCTGACCAGGTTGTGCGGTCGTTGTGGGAGCGGCCTTGCGTCGCGAAAGGGCTGCGTAGCAGCCCCCGGGGTATTGGCGGCGAAGCTGATATTGCTGGGGCCGCTCCGCAGCCCTTCGCGACGCAAGGCCGCTCCCACACGCAACAGACCGCGTCTGCCTCAGTAGTAGGCGTTCTCTTTCTGACTGTGGTCAGTCACGTCACGCACGCCCTTGAGTTCGGGAATACGCTCGAGCAGGGTGCGCTCGATGCCTTCCTTCAGGGTCACGTCGGCCTGGCCACAGCCTTGGCAACCACCACCGAACTGCAGCACGGCAATACCGTCGTCGACAACATCCACCAGGCTCACCTGGCCGCCGTGGCTGGCCAGGCCGGGGTTGATCTCGGTCTGCAGGTAATAGTTGATGCGCTCGTTGATCGGGCTGTCTTCGTTGACCATCGGCACCTTGGCATTCGGCGCCTTGATGGTCAGCTGGCCACCCATGCGGTCGGTGGCATAATCGACCAGTGCGTCTTCCAGGAACGGCACGCTGACCGCGTCCAGGTAAGCGGTGAAGCTCTTCAGACCCACGGCGGTGTCGTCAGGCTTCTCTTCGCCCGGCTTGCAGTAGGCGATGCAGGTTTCGGCGTACTGGGTGCCCGGCTGGGTGATGAAAATGCGAATGCCGATGCCAGGCGTGTTCTGCTTGGAGAGCAGATCGGCCAGGTAGTCATGGGCGGCGTCGGTAATGGTTATAGCGCTCATGTAGGTTCCTCACAGACTTGCGGCCAAGTGTACGCCAACCCGGCCTTCGAACAAAGTCCTAGTATTTGACTCGGGAAAGCGCATATTCAGGGGCCTGCCCCCGTGGCGCCGCCAGCCAGGCCTGCATGCGCCGGTACAGGCCGCGCTCCAGCCACTGGTAGCTGAACCACGACATTAGTCCAATGGACGGCACGCACAGGGCGAACACCAGGTACGGGTTCAACTGCAGGCGCTGGCTGGCGAACCAGCCGGCGTACAGCACCAGCACATGGACCAGGTACACCGAATACGAACAGTCGCCCAGCGCCTTGAGCACCCGGTTGCCGCGGAACACCGGCTCCAGGGCGACGAAGGCCAGCACGATCATTGCGCTCGGCACGCCCCAGTGCAGCAAGCGCCGGGAAGCGTCCAGGTGGTAGATGGCAAGGCCTGCCACCGCCAGCAATGCCAATGGCAGCCAGCGGCCCTGGTGGATCAGCCCGCGACGGTGCAGCACGCCCAGGCCGATGCCGAGCAGGAATTCGTAGATGATGTCGTTGCTGTAGAAGCGGCTGAGCACGCCCAGTCGGCCCAGTATCTCGCTGGCCAGCAGCAGCGCGGCGGTGACCAGCAACTGGTGATGACGCTGGCGCACCAGGAAGGCCAGGCCGAACAGCAGGTAGAAGAACATCTCGAAGTTCAGCGTCCAGCCCACGTTCAGGGTCGGGTACAAGCCGTAGCCACCGGGGTTTTCTGCCGGAATGAACAGCAGCGACAGCAGCAGGTGGTGCCAGGTGAATGCCTGGTGCGGCATCCATTGACTGAAGGCCAGCAGCAGGGTTGCCATCAGCGCCGTGTAGAACCAGTAGGCCGGGACGATACGCAGCGCCCGGTTGAGCAGGAACTGGCGAGGCTCGATGGCCTTGTCGCAAGTCGACAGGTAGATGACCAGCCCGCTGATGACGAAGAAGATGTCGACGCCTGCGGCGCCGCGGTCAGTGAGCAGTTGGCCGATGGGGCCGGAGGCTTGGAAGTCGAAGAAGATCTGCATGAAATGGTGGCAGACCACCACCCAGGCGGCGAACGCCCGCAGTGCTTGAAGCGAATACAGCATGGAGAACCCTGCAATTGCCGGTGCATTGAGGCCTTGGGGAGCGCGTTGCGCTCCATCGCCGGCAAGCCAGCTCCCACAAGTACTGCGCAGCCTTCAGGCATGTGCGGCCCTTGTGGGAGCTGGTTTGCCGGCGATTGGGCTGCACAGCAGCCCCCGGACCACCCATCGGTTCCGACCGCAGGGTAATCGGAAAGGTCAGCCCAACCGATCAGAGGTTCTCGTAGCGGTTCATGTCCAGCACGCCCGCCTCGACCGGTTCGGTCTCCTTGATGAAGCTGTTCAGGTCATGGAAGTAGCGCCAGAACTCTGGGTGACTGCGACGCACACCCCAGCGCATGACGATGCGCTCGAACCTGGCCGGGTCATCTTTCGCATACTCCATGTCCTCGACGAACTCCGGCACATCCCTGGTCGGGATGTTGAAGATGAAGTTGGGGTAGCTGCTGAGCACACCCGGGTACAGGGTCAGGGTATCCAGCCCCGGCTGGTAGCGGTACGCCTCGCCCAGCAGGAACGCCACGTTGCTGTGCGCGCGGTTGCGCAGCAGGCTGTACACCTGGCGCTGGCCGCCCTGCCCTTCGATGCGCAGCATGGTCGCTTCGGGCAGCTGGTTGATCACCTTCAACCCGGCAGCCGGGCGCGACACCAGGCGGCTGAGCGACTGCTCGGCATTGCGGAACTCTTCGCTCACCTGTGGCCGCGAGCAGAACGCGCCCTGGCAGCGGTTGATCGGGTCAGGCGCGGCATTCAGGCTGCCGGTACGCTGCAACAGCTTCAGGCCGAAGTCGCGCTTGGGGTTGCGCGGGTCGAGCTGGATGCCGCTCGGGGTGTCGGTGTCGATGTCTTCATAATCCATCCACATCTTCACCTTGCCGCTGTTCTGGTACCAGTCGCCGAGGATCGCCTTGCGCTGGTCGGCCGGCATCAGGCGCAGGAAGTTGACCTCGGCGCCGTTGCGGATCAGGTCGAAGTACAGGCGCGTCTGCAACTGGTGCGAGACGTTGCCGAACACATCGAAGTTGACCGCCAGCTGGTAATAGGTGCGCTCGAACAACGGGTAGTCGAACAGCCACACGGTCAGCGGCACATCACCGATCAGGCCCTTGGTCACCGAGGCGCTGTCGAAGTGGCGGAAAATGCTCAGCAACGCGTTGTCGTTACCGGCCCACAGCGTCGCCCAGCCCGGTGCCGGCATGTCGGCATAGGCTTCGCGGCGCAGCTTTTCGTACTCGTTGCGCTTGTCACGGTAGGCGTGCCACAGGCTCAGCACGCTGCCCACGTCATCGATCTGCCCAGGCATGGCCAGCAGCGGCGTGGCCTCGCCACGGTACTTGGCATCGGTGACGTAGCGGTCGTGGGCCGGCTCCTGGAACAACGCCCAGAAGTTGTCGCGGATCACGTCGGTGGCAATCTGCCCACGGCATACCGGGCCACGGATGAAGGTGCGCACGAAGTACTCGGCGTTATCCAGCATGAACTGGTAGCGCGCCACGGCCGGGATCGCTTCGAAGGTTTCGAACGGGTTGGCCCGGTGGCGCGGGCCGTAGCCTGGCAGCGCGGTGGCATGCCAGTCGCCGGCGTAGAACAGTTGCTTGACCCGCTTGAGCTTCTGCGGCCCCATCGGGTAGGTGATGTGCGTCTTGTGCACGATCACGCCCTGCACCGGGATCAACCGGTAGTAGAAGTCGGTGCCCGGCGGGTCGTTGGGGCGGCGCGTGGCGATCAGGTCGACCGGCTGGCCGCTCGGTGTACGCGAACGTACCCACTGGAAGAAGTGGCCCTGCTCGCCACCGACGAAATAGATGTGCGCCAGGAACAGGTGCTCGTACAGCCAGCGGCCGACCAGCGCCTCGGTGGAACCCGGGCGGTTGAGCAGCTCTTCCCAGTCGGCAATCTGCTTGGCTTCGGCCGCACTTGGCTTGATCGGCTGGTACTCGACCGGCGCACCGGCGGCCAGCCAGCGGCGCATGGTGTCGTATTCCTTGTCGGTCAGGCCGGTCACCGCCAGTGGCATGCCTTCCTTGGGGTGGGCGCCGGCATAGGCATCGAACTCATGCGGCAACGGGCACATGTTGTTGCGGTTAAGGCCCAGGACGATTTCCTCGGGCAGCTTGGCGTTTGGCGTGAGCGGGGTCTTGTGCCCCAGCTCGAGCATGCGCGCCATCAGCGCGGCCTGGCTGCCCTGGTTGTCGAGCACGGAGTAGAAGCCCTTCTTGCGCCACTCGCCCTCGCTGTGGGCGTCGTAGAACAGCCGCGTGGTGGGCACTGCCTTGCTGCGCTCGCCCTGGTACACCGGAACCTTGGTGGCGCCGCGCACTGCACCTTCGGGGCTTTCCAGCTTCAGCTGGCAGGCGGCGTCGTTGCAGGCGTGGCAGGCCACGCATTTCTCGGTGAAGATCGGTTGAATGTCCCGGGTGTAGGAAATAGCCGGGCTCGACTGGGGGGCTTGCCCGAACGCCACACTGCTGATGAGCAGGGCGAAAACGCCGGCAAGAATACGATGCACCATGTGCGGAAAGTCCTGGGTATTGAAAGCCATCACGATTTGTTGCCTGGTCGTCCTTGGGTGCCCTGCTTCGCCGACGCCCGCCCAACATGAGCCATTTTCATGCAAATGGGCGATACGCCTAAAAACCGCGCAGCTTTGTTATGATTCTGCACCTTCTGAAATTTGCCCGACCAGGTAGTTCCTATGTCCGACCGCAGCGCTCGTCTCCAAGCACTCCAGAACGCACTCAAAGAGCGCATCCTGATCCTCGACGGCGGCATGGGTACTATGATCCAAAGCTACCGGCTCGAGGAACACGACTATCGTGGCACGCGTTTCGCCGATTGGCCAAGCGATGTCAAGGGTAACAACGACCTGTTGCTGCTCAGCCGCCCGGATGTGATCGCCGCCATCGAAAAGGCCTACCTGGATGCCGGCGCCGATATCCTCGAAACCAACACCTTCAACGCCACGCAGATTTCCCAGGCCGACTACGGCATGGAGTCGCTGGTCTACGAGCTGAACGTCGAGGGCGCGCGCATCGCCCGCCAGGTGGCCGATGCCAAGACCCTGGAAACCCCGCACAAGCCGCGCTTCGTCGCCGGCGTGCTCGGCCCTACCAGCCGCACCTGCTCGATTTCCCCGGACGTCAACGACCCCGGCTACCGCAACGTCACCTTCGACGAGCTGGTAACGAACTACATCGAGGCCACCCGCGGCCTGATCGAGGGCGGCGCCGACCTGCTGCTGATCGAGACCATCTTCGACACCCTCAACGCCAAGGCGGCGATCTTCGCCGTGCAGCAGGTGTTCGAGGAAGACGGCATCGAACTGCCGATCATGATCTCCGGCACCATCACCGACGCCTCGGGCCGTACCCTGTCGGGCCAGACCACCGAAGCGTTCTGGAACTCGGTGCGCCACGCCAAGCCGATTTCCGTGGGCCTGAACTGCGCCCTCGGCGCCAAGGACCTGCGCCCGTACCTGGAAGAGCTGGCGACCAAGGCCGACACCCATGTCTCGGCCCACCCCAACGCCGGCCTGCCGAACGCCTTCGGTGAATACGACGAAACCCCGGCGGAAATGGCCGTGGTGGTCGAGGAGTTCGCCGCCAGCGGCTTCCTCAACATCATCGGCGGCTGCTGCGGCACCACCCCTGGCCACATCCAGGCCATCGCCGAGGCCGTGGCCAAGTACAAGCCGCGCGAGATTCCGGAAATCGCCAAGGCCTGCCGCCTGTCGGGCCTGGAGCCGTTCACCATCGACCGCCAGTCGCTGTTCGTCAACGTCGGCGAGCGCACCAACATCACCGGCTCCGCCAAGTTCGCCCGGCTGATCCGTGAAGAGAACTACACCGAAGCCCTGGAAGTCGCCCTGCAGCAGGTCGAGGCCGGCGCCCAGGTGATCGACATCAACATGGACGAAGGGATGCTCGACTCCCAGGCCGCCATGGTCCGCTTCCTCAACCTGATCGCCGGCGAGCCGGACATCTCGCGCGTGCCGATCATGATCGACTCGTCCAAGTGGGAAGTGATCGAAGCGGGCCTCAAGTGCATACAGGGCAAGGGCATCGTCAACTCCATTTCCATGAAGGAAGGCGTCGAGCAGTTCAAGCACCACGCCCGCCTGTGCAAGCGCTATGGCGCTGCCGTGGTGGTGATGGCCTTCGACGAAGTCGGCCAGGCCGACACGGCCGCGCGCAAGAAAGAGATCTGCCAACGCAGTTACGACATCCTGGTCAATGAAGTGGGCTTCCCGCCGGAAGACATCATCTTCGACCCGAACATCTTCGCCGTCGCCACCGGCATCGAAGAGCACAACAACTACGCCGTCGATTTCATCGAGGCCTGCGCCTACATCCGCGACCACCTGCCGCACGCCCTGAGCTCGGGCGGTGTGTCCAACGTGTCGTTCTCCTTCCGTGGCAACAACCCGGTGCGGGAAGCCATCCACTCGGTGTTCCTGTACCACGCGATCCAGAACGGCCTGACCATGGGTATCGTCAACGCCGGCCAGCTGGAGATCTACGACGAGATCCCGCCTGCACTGCGTGAAAAGGTCGAGGACGTGGTGCTCAACCGCACCCCGCATGGCACCGACGCACTGCTGGCCATTGCCGACGACTACAAGGGCGGCGGCGCAACCAGGGAAGTGGAAAACGAAGAGTGGCGCTCGCTGCCGGTGGAAAAACGCCTGGAGCACGCGCTGGTCAAGGGCATTACCGCGTTCATCGTCGAAGACACCGAAGAATGCCGCCAGCAGTGCGCCCGCCCGATCGAAGTGATCGAAGGCCCGCTGATGAATGGCATGAACGTGGTCGGCGACCTGTTCGGCGCGGGCAAGATGTTCCTGCCCCAGGTGGTCAAGTCGGCCCGCGTGATGAAACAGGCGGTAGCGCACCTGATTCCGTTCATCGAAGCCGAGAAAGGCGACAAGCCGGAAGCCAAGGGCAAGATCCTGATGGCCACGGTAAAAGGCGACGTGCACGACATCGGCAAGAACATCGTCGGCGTGGTGCTGGGCTGCAACGGCTACGACATCGTCGACCTCGGCGTGATGGTGCCGGCCGAGAAGATCCTGCAAACCGCCCGCGACGAGAAGTGCGACATCATCGGCCTGTCCGGCCTGATCACGCCGTCGCTGGACGAGATGGTCCACGTGGCCCGCGAAATGCAGCGCCAGGGCTTCCAGTTGCCGCTGATGATCGGCGGCGCCACCACCTCCAAGGCGCACACCGCGGTCAAGATCGAGCCCAAGTACAGCAATGACGCCGTGGTCTATGTCACCGACGCCTCGCGCGCGGTAGGTGTTGCCACCCAGTTGCTGTCCAAGGAGCTGAAAGCCGGCTTCGTCGAGAAGACCCGCCAGGAATACGAAGAAGTACGCGAGCGCACCGCCAACCGCAGTGCCCGCACCGAGCGCCTGAGCTACGCCCAGGCTATCGCCGCCAAGCCGCAGTACGACTGGGCTGGCTACCAGCCAGCGGTGCCCTCCTTCACCGGCGTCAAGGTGCTGGAAGACATCGACCTGCGCACGCTGGCCGAGTACATCGACTGGACCCCGTTCTTCATCTCCTGGGACCTGGCCGGCAAGTTCCCGCGCATCCTCACCGACGAAGTGGTCGGCGAGGCGGCGACGGCGCTGTACAAGGATGCCCGCGAGATGCTCGACAAACTGATCGACGAAAAACTCATCAGCGCCCGCGCAGTGTTCGGCTTCTGGCCGGCCAACCAGGTTGCCGATGACGATATCGAAGTGTACGGCGAGGACGGCCAGGCCCTGGCTACGCTGCACCACCTGCGCCAGCAGACCATCAAGCCGGACGGCAAGCCCAACTGGTCGCTGGCCGACTTCGTCGCGCCGAAGGCCACTGGCGTTACCGACTACGTGGGCGGTTTCATCACTACCGCCGGCATCGGTGCCGAGGAAGTGGCCAAGGCCTACCAGGACAAGGGCGACGACTACAGTTCGATCATGGTCAAGGCCCTGGCCGACCGCCTGGCCGAGGCCTGTGCCGAATGGCTGCACGAGCAGGTGCGTAAAGAGCACTGGGGTTATGCCCGCGACGAACACCTCGACAACGAGGCGCTGATCAAGGAGCAGTACCGCGGCATCCGCCCGGCCCCCGGCTACCCGGCCTGCCCGGACCACACAGAGAAGGAAACCCTGTTCCGCCTGCTTGATGGCACTGCCATCGGTGAGACCGGGCCGAGCGGCGTGTTCCTCACCGACCACTTTGCGATGTTCCCGGCAGCGGCGGTCAGCGGCTGGTACTTTGCCCACCCGCAGGCGCAGTACTTTGCGGTGGGCAAGGTCGACAAGGACCAGATCGAGCGCTACAGCGCGCGCAAGGGCCAGGATGTGAGTGTCAGCGAGCGCTGGTTGGCGCCTAACCTGGGTTACGACAGCTAAGACCCTTGGGGCCGCTTTGCGGCCCATCGCGACACAAGGCCGCTCCTACAGGAGAATGCAATCCCTTGTAGGAGCGGCCTTGTGTCGCGATGGGCTGCACAGCAGCCCCAATAGCCACCTACACTGTCCCTGATTGCCTCTGATTTCCTCAGGAGCCACCATGGACGATTCCAGCCAGGGCAAGCCCCCTACCTTCTGGCAGATGCTGCACAGCATCCTCGCTGCCGCCTTCGGCGTGCAAAGCGGCAAGAACCGCGCCCGCGACTTCACCCACGGCAAGGCCAGCCATTTCATTGCGCTGGGGACGCTGTTCACCCTGGTGTTCATTGCCGTACTGATCGGCCTGGTGCAATTGGCCCTGCACCTTGCGCGCTAGCAAGAACGCCTGCGGGACTCCCTCCCGCAGGCGCTCTGGCTGCATCACGGTCTTGAATACAAGTCTACTGGTGGCTGACCCAATACACGGCAGTGACCACCACCAGAATGATCAGGCAGAGGATCGCCCAGGCATCGACGCTGCTGTCAGCTTTGCGGACCTTGGTTGAGTTTCCCATTGCATTGCCTCTTGTAGTGGTTATGGGAATGCACTTCACCACCAGCAGTTAAGACGAGCAATGCCCTTCCCTCAAGCAGGGTCTTTCAATAATTGATCGGTGATGTCAGAAATGGGTACTGGTAGTCGGGCGGCCGCCCTTCGGCACTGTAATGCTGGAAATCGATACCGTAGTCGGGCCGTTCCAGTAGTTTCAGCCAACGGGTTGCCTTGGCCTGGTCAATCGACTGCAACACCGGTATGCGATGCTCGCGCAGGCCGTCGCGGTTCACCGCCAGTCCCTGGGCATCATCGTGCAGCATCACCATGGCCCAGCCGCCGAGGGTGAAATGCCCGCCCATCAGCACGCTAAGACGCCCGTCGATACGGGCATGCAGGGCCTCGGGCGAGCTGTTGATGGCGCTGAACAGCACATCGCGCCCCGGCTTGCGCCCTGCCTCCTCGAACGCCTGCATGGCACCAAAGGCCATTTCGTCGTTGGCCGACCATACCAGGCGGGTGGCCGGGTAGCGCTCCACCAGTTGCTGCGCCTGCTCGTAGGCGCGCTGGCGGCTCCAACCACCATATACCACCTGGCGCAGGCGCACCTGGGGGAAGTCGGCCAGGGCGCGGCGCATGCCCTCCTCGCGCAGCTGCGAGGCCGGGGTGGTCTTGACCCCGGCAAACGCCAGCAGGTCCACCGGCCCACTGTCGCGGGGCAATTGCGCGACCATCTGGTGCAACATCTCAAAACCCGCTTGCTCGTCGTTGGCCGTCAAGGTGCCCAGCAGCTCGGCATACTTGTCCGGCTGGGCCTCGATGCTACGGGCCTGGCTGGCAGTCAGGCCGTTGTTGACCAGGAACAGTTTGACACCGGTGCCACGCGACAGGCGGATGATCTCCGGCGCCACGTACCGCTCATTGACCAGGACCAGGTAATCCGGCCGCTGCGGTCCGCCCAGGATCGCCCTGGCCTGGGTCAGCGCCAGGTCGGCGCGGCGTTCGCTGTATTCCACGTGCAGGGTCATGCCCAGATCGTCTGCAGCGGCCTGCATGAAGCGGGTATAACTGGTCCAGAACGTTTCGGTGGACAGCCCCGGGTTGAGGAAAACCACCGAAGCCGGTTGCGCACTTGCCGCCAGCGGCAAGGCAAGACACAAGCTTTGGCACAACGCCTTGAGCATGGGCTGACATCCCTGCGAAGCAAACGCCGGATTATAAACGCCAAGCCACGCCCAGCGCACAAATGGCAGTCAGTCTCACATAGTCCATTTGGTTCTTTTCATATGCAAAAACATCACTTTAGCGCATAAACGCAACCTGCTATCGTTCCCCGGCTCCGAAGCGGAGTGCGCGGCCGTGCGCGCGAATAGCTGCATGCCTGAGACAGGACTTTTATGTACGTATACGACGAGTACGATCAGCGGATCATCGAGGACCGCGTCAAGCAGTTCCGTGATCAGACCCGCCGCTATCTGGCCGGTGAGCTGAGCGAAGAAGAATTCCGCCCTCTGCGCCTGCAGAACGGCCTTTACATCCAACGTTTCGCGCCGATGCTGCGCGTCGCCGTGCCGTACGGCCAGCTGAACGCCACCCAGGTCCGCACCCTGGCCAGGATCGCCCGCGACTACGACAAGGGCTACGCCCACATCTCCACCCGCCAGAACGTGCAGTTCAACTGGCCGGCCCTGGAGGACATCCCGGACATCCTCGCCGAACTGGCCACCGTGCAGATGCACGCGATCCAGACCAGCGGCAACTGCCTGCGCAACACCACCACCGACCAGTTCGCCGGTGTGGCCGCAGACGAAATCGTCGATCCGCGTCCGTGGTGCGAAATCGTCCGTCAGTGGACCACCTTCCACCCGGAATTCGCCTACCTGCCGCGCAAGTTCAAGATTGCCATCAACGGCTCGCAGGAAGACCGCGCCGCCATCGAAGTGCACGACATCGGCCTGGAGCCGGTGCGCAATGCCGCTGGCGAGCTGGGCTTCCGGGTACTGGTCGGTGGCGGCCTGGGCCGTACCCCGGTGGTGGGCTCGTTCATCAACGAGTTCCTGCCGTGGCAGGACCTGATCAGCTACCTCGACGCCATCCTGCGCGTGTACAACCGTTACGGTCGCCGTGACAACAAGTACAAGGCGCGGATCAAGATCCTGGTCAAGGCCCTTACCCCGGAAGTGTTCGCCGAGAAGGTCGAGGCCGAAATGGTCCACCTGCGCGGCGGCAGCACCACCCTGACCGAAGCCGAAGTGCAGCGTGTATCGCGCCACTTCGTCGACCCGGCCTACCTGGCCCTGGACAACGTCGACTACGCCGCGCAGGACGCCGAGTACCCAGGCTTCGCCCGTTGGCGCTCGCGCAACACCCGCGCCCACAAGCGCCCGGGCTACGTGGCCGTGACCCTGTCGCTGAAGCCCACCGGCGTTGCACCTGGCGATATCACCGACAAGCAGCTGGACGCCGTGGCCGACCTGGCAGAGCGCTACAGCTTCGGTTTCCTGCGCACCTCGCACGAGCAGAACATCATTCTTGCCGACGTCGAGCAGCGTCAGTTGCATGCCCTGTGGCTGGAATTGCGTGAAAACGGCTTCGCCACGCCGAACATCGGCCTGCTGACCGACATCATCTGCTGCCCGGGCGGTGACTACTGCTCGCTGGCCAACGCCAAGTCGATCCCGATCGCCGAATCCATCCAGCGCCGCTTCGACGACCTGGACTACCTGTTCGATATCGGCGAGATCGACCTGAACATCTCCGGCTGCATGAACGCCTGCGGCCACCACCACGTGGGCCATATCGGCATCCTCGGCGTGGACAAGAAGGGTGAGGAGTTCTACCAGGTGTCGCTGGGCGGCAATGCCGCGCGTGGCGCGAGCCTTGGCAAGATCCTCGGCCCGTCCTTCGCCCAGGATGACATGGCCGATGTGATCGAGAAGCTGATCGCCGTGTACGTCGAGCAACGTACCGAGGAAGAGCGTTTCATCGACACCTACCAGCGTATCGGCATCGACCCCTTCAAGGAACGCGTCTATGCAGCGAATCATTAAGAACAACCAGATCGTCGACGAAACCTGGCATCTGCTGCCCAAGGAAACGTCCTTTGACGAGCTGACCAACTGCGACGACTACATCGTCCCGCTGCAGATGTGGCGCGACCATGCCCATGCGCTCAAAGCCCGTGACGGCGGGCTGGGCATATGGCTGGACAGTGACGAAGAAGCCGAAGAAATCGGCGAAGACGTGCAGCACTTCCAGGTCATCGCACTGAACTTCCCGGCGTTCACCGACGGGCGCAACTACTCCAATGCGCGCCTGCTGCGTGACCGCTACAAGTTCAAGGGCGAGCTGCGCGCCATTGGCGACGTGCTGCGCGACCAGCTGTTCTTCATGGCCCGTTGCGGCTTTGACGCGTTCGCCATCCGTGCCGACAAGGACCCGGAAGACGCGCTGCAAAGCCTGAAGGACTTCTCGGTGACCTACCAGGCTGCCACCGACGAGCCGCTGCCGCTGTTCCGCCGGCGCTGATCGTCACCTTGCAATGCCAGACGGCCCGCCTATATGGCGGGCCGTTTCATTTTCCTGTACCGGCCTCTTCGCGGGTGAACCCGCGAAGAGGCCGGTACAGGTTTATCCTGCATTCCCCCAGCAACAGTCACGGCACAGCGACCTATTCTTGCCTCCCGGTCAAATGACCTTGGCCCCGCCCCACCTTAATCAATCCCCCTCAAAGCCGCACACTGCTCCCCCACACGAAGAGCGATCGAACCCGAGCGACCAAGCTCGATTCGGCTCACCCCCTCACTCACCAGGAGCAGATCCATGAGCGTTCCATCCTTCGGCCTCGGCACCTTTCGCCTAACCGGCCAAGCCGTCATCGATTCGGTCAAGTCGGCCCTGGAACTTGGCTACCGCGTCATCGACACCGCGCAGATCTACAAGAACGAAGCCGACGTCGGCCAGGCCATCGCCGAAAGCGGCGTCAAGCGCGGCGAGCTGTTCATCACCACCAAGATCTGGGTCGAAAACTACGCCGCCGACAAGCTGGTCCCCAGCCTGCGCGACAGCCTGCAAAAACTGCGCACCGACTACGTCGACCTGCTGCTGATCCACTGGCCAGCCCCAGGCAACGGCGTTGAGCTGCCCGAGTACATGGCCGCCCTGGCCGAAGCCAAGAAGCTGGGCCTGACCCGCCAGATCGGTGTATCCAACTTCAACATCGAACTGACCCGCCAGGCCATCGAAGTGGTCGGAGAAGGCGAAATCGCCACCAACCAGATCGAACTCAGCCCCTACCTGCAGAACGGCAAGCTGACCGCGTTCCTCAAGGAGCAAGGCATCACCGTCACCTCGTACATGACCCTGGCCTACGGCAAGGTGCTGAAGGACCCGGTTCTGGCCGACATCGCCGCCAAGCACAAGGCCACCGTCGCCCAGGTTGCCCTGGCCTGGGCCCTGCAGCTGGGCTACGCGGTGATTCCGTCGTCGACCAAGCGCGAAAACCTGGCCAGCAACCTGCTCGCCCGTGACCTGAAGCTGGACGCCGACGACATGGCACGCATCGCCAAGCTCGAACGCAATGGCCGCGAAGTCAGCCCTGACGGCCTGGCGCCAATCTGGGATTGATACCATGACCACGCCCCTCGAACGCCTGACCGCTGGCGGCTTCAGCATCGGCCTGGAAGCACCGCTGGACCACGACTGGACGCCCGCCGGCGACCAGGCGCGGCGCCGCGATGGCCGCCAGTTCGGCGAGCCGGACCTGGCCCGCCACGCAGAACTGGCACAACTGGCCGACCGCCTGGGCTACCGCGCCCTGTGGGTCCGCGATGTGCCGCTGTACGACCCGTCGTTCGGCGACGCCGCCCAGGTGTTCGAGGTGTTTGCCTACCTCGGCTACCTGGCCGGGGTAACCCGCGACATCCTGCTTGGCACGGCTGCCGTGGTGCTGCCGATTCGCGAACCGCTGCTGACCCTGAAATCGGCCAACAGCGTGCAGCGCCTCAGTGGCAACCGCCTGCTGCTGGGCGTGGCCAGTGGTGACCGGCCGGTGGAGTACCCACTGTTCGGTCGGGATTTCGAGGGGCGTGGCAACACATTCCGCGAACAGGTCGCGCTGCTGCGTGATGGTGCCAACGGCCACCTGCCCGAAGGGGTGGCCGTGCTACCCAGCACCGCTTCGCCGCTACCGTTGCTGGTAGCCGGCCTGGCCCAGCAGAGCCCGGAATGGATCGGCAGCAACCTGGACGGCTGCCTGGCCTACCCCGGCACAGCGGACGACCACCGGCACCGGGTCGCCGCCTGGCGCGCGGTGGCGGGCAACAAGCCTTACAGCAGCTTCATCCACCTGGACCTGGCGGACAACCCCGACGAACCGCTGCAACGCTGGCGCTTCGGTTTCCGCGGCGGCCGCAAGGCGCTGGCGACCGAACTCGGCGCCCTGCGGGCGGCGAGCGTCGACCATATCGGCCTGCACCTGCGGCGTAACGTGCGGCCGCTGGACGAAACCCTGCGCGAAATCGCCGAATACGTATTGCCACAGTTCCATGAGACAAAAGCCCAACTGATGGAGGCCACCCCATGACAGGAACACGCGCAATGAAAGCCGGGCGCGTCCTGTTTGCCCTGGCCATCGGTGCCTTCGGCATCGGCACCACAGAGTTCACCCCGATGGGCCTGCTGCCGGTGATCGCCCAAGGTGTCGATGTCAGCATCCCCAGCGCTGGCATGCTGATTACCGCCTATGCCATCGGGGTGATGGTCGGTGCGCCGATCATGACCCTGCTGTTCAGCCGTTTCGGCAAGCGCGCCGCGCTGATGGCGCTGATGGCCATCTTCACCCTCGGCAACCTGCTGTCGTCGCTGTCGCCGGACTACTACACCCTGCTCGCCTCGCGCCTGGTCACCAGCCTCAACCACGGCGCGTTCTTCGGCCTTGGCGCGGTAGTGGCCGCCAGCGTGGTGCCCAAGGAGAAACAGGCCAGCGCCGTGGCCACCATGTTCATGGGCCTGACCATCGCCAACATCGGCGGCGTGCCGGCCGCCACCTGGATCGGCCAGCAGGTTGGCTGGCGCATGGCCTTTGCCGGTACCGCCGTGCTGGGCCTGCTGGCCATGGCCGCGCTGTGGTATGCCCTGCCCAAGGGTGAACGCGGCAGCGTGCCGCACGTGCGCAAGGAGCTGGCGGTCATCGCACGCCCCAGCGTACTGCTGGCAATGGCCACCACCGTGCTCGGTGCCGGCGCCATGTTCACCTTGTACACCTACGTGGCACCGGTACTGGCCGAACTGACCGGCGCCTCGGACAGTTTCGTCACCCTCGGCCTGGTGCTGATCGGTGTGGGCTTCACCCTGGGCAACAGCCTGGGTGGCCGCCTGGCCGACTGGTCGCTGGATGGAGCGGCGCGGATCTTCCTCGCGGCACTGGCAGTGATCATGCTGCTGATGCCGCTGGTGCTCGGCAGCCACATCGGCGCCGCCATCGCCTTGCTGGTGTGGGGCATGTTCACCTTTGCCGTGGTACCGCCGCTGCAGATGCGGGTGATGATCGCCGCCATCGAAGCACCGGGGCTGGCCTCGTCGATCAACGTCGGCGCGTTCAACCTGGGCAATGCCGTGGGCGCGGCGCTGGGTGGTGCGGTGATCAGCCTGGGCCTGGGCTATGCGGCAGTGCCGATGGCAGGTGGCGTGCTGGCGGCTGCCGGGCTGCTGCTGGTGTGGCTGGGCGGGCGTAGCAAGGCTGCCGGGAAAACCGCAGCCGACCCAGCCTGATAGAGCCCCCCCCTGTGGGAGCGGCCTTTGGCGAAAGGGCTGCATCGCAGCCCCGGCAACCTATGCATCACAGCTGAAATCCCGGGGCCGCGTTGCGGCCCTTTCGCGACACAAGGCCGCTCCCACAGGGATTGCGCAAGCTTTCAGATTTGAGCAAGACAGTTGCCCCATCTCGAGCGGTCTCAATTGTTCCACGCACTGCAATTATGATGTGCCAGGCACACCCATTCTCTGTTCAGCCAGCGGCTACTACTCTCCTACCAGCCAATCGAACTGAGGAGAACCCCGATGTCCCGCCCACCCCTGCCGCCCTTCACCCGCGAAAGCGCCATCGAAAAGGTCCGTCTGGCCGAGGATGGCTGGAACAGCCGCGACCCGGCCAAGGTCGCGCTTGCCTATACCATCGACACCGTGTGGCGCAACCGCGTCGAGTTCCCGCGCGGTCGTGCCGAGGTCGAGGCGTTCCTGACGCGTAAATGGAACCATGAACTGGAGTACCGCCTGATCAAGGAGCTTTGGGCCTTCACCGGCAACCGCATTGCCGTGCGCTATGCCTACGAGTACCACGACGACAGTGGCCAGTGGTACCGCGCTTATGGCAACGAGAACTGGGAGTTTGCCGAGGACGGGTTGATGCAGAACCGCCATTCGAGCATCAACGAGCACCCTATCAGTGAAGCCGAGCGCAAGTTCCACTGGCCGCTGGGCCGGCGCCCGGATGATCACCCCGGGCTCAGCGAACTGGGGCTCTGATCAGCCCTGCGGCAGCATGATCCTGACTTCCAGCCCGCCACCCGGGCGGTTGCCCAGGGACATGCTGCCCCCCTGCTCCAGCACGATGGCACGTGCTGCGGGCAGGCCCAGCCCCACGCCACCGGTATTGCGGTTGCGTGAACCTTCGATACGGTAGAACGGCGCGAATACCTGCTCGTGCAGCTCCGGCGCGATGCCCGGCCCGCGATCCTGCACGGTAATCTCGATCTGCCTGGCGTTTACCGCCAACACCACCGTGGGCTCGCAGCCGTATTTCGCTGCATTGTCGATCAAGTTGACCAGCACCCGCTTGATACCCACCGGCCGCCCCGTATACACACAGCGACGCGGCCCGCTGAGGCCGACCTCTACCCCCGCATCCTTGAAGTCGTCCACCACGGTCAGCAGCAATTCGCCGAGGTCGAATACGGTCGTCTGTTCCAGCCGCACGTCATCACGGAAGAACCCCAACGCCGCATCGACCATCGCCTGCATCTCGTCGACGTCCTTGAACAACTTGGCCTGTAGCTGGGCATCGTCGATGAACTCGGCGCGCAAGCGCATGCGGGTCAGCGGTGCACGCAGGTCATGGGAGATGGCCGCGAGCATCTGGGTGCGGTCGTTGAGAAAATGCTTGAGCTGCGCCTGGGTGGCATTGAACGCAAGAATGGTCTGACGCAGGTCGTGCGGGCCAACCACCGGAATGGGCGGGGCGTTGAAGTCCTTGCCAAAACGCCGCGCACCTTCGGCAAAGCGTTCCAGCGGCTTGGCCAGGTAGCGGGTGGCCAGCAGCGCGACGACAAGGCTGGAAACCAGCATCAGCCCGAGGATGATCAGGTTGCGCGGCAGTTCGTCCAGGCCCCAGCTACGGCTGGTGGCACGGAACAGCACCCAGGACTTGTCGGTCAGCTCGATCATCAGCGCATAACCACGTTCAGGTGCGTACTCCGGCATGTCGGACGGTGCGAAGGCCTCGACCCTGGCATCCGGGCGCTTGAGCAATGCGCGCAGGATAGGCGTGCCCTCGCTGAACTCGGCATCGACCAGCACGGGTACGCCCGCTTCGTCATGGCGGCGCAGCCAGCGCACGGAGTATGAGCCGTCGCCCGCCGCACTGGCGATGTTGGCGCGCTGCGCCATGGGCGCGACGTCGAGGATGCGAGTGACCGCTGCAACCTTCTCGATCACCCCGCTCTCCAGCAGCGGTGGCTGCGCCCAGACACTCAGCAACAGGCTGAACAGCCCCTTGAGCAGCAACAGGAACAGCATCGCCGTCAGGGTGGTCAGCGCGATCCAGCGGGCAATGGTGATCCTGGGCCGTGGCAGGGCCTGGCGAACCCTGGCGAGCAGCTTCATCGCTTCGCGACCGTGGGCGTGAACAGGTAACCGGCGTTGCGCAGGGTACGGATCAAGGGCTCGTTGCCGTTGTCGGTTTCAAGCTTGCGGCGCAGCCGGCTGACCTGGACGTCGATGCTGCGATCATAGGCGTCGTAGGCATCGCCACGGGCCATGTCCAGCAACTGCTGGCGGCTGAGCACCCGCCGCGGATGTTCGGCGAACACCAGCAGCAGCTCGAACTCACCGTTGGACAAGGGGATCATGACGTTGTCCGGCGAACGCAGCTCGCGCCGCACCACATCCAGCCGCCAGCCGGCAAACTCCAGGGTCGCGCAGGCATGGCCCGCCACGCTCCCGGCCGCTTCGCCGGCACGGCGCAGCACTGCCCTCACCCGGGCCAGCAGTTCACGGGCGGCGAACGGCTTCGTCAGGTAGTCGTCTGCCCCCAGCTCCAGGCCAACCACCCGGTCACTCAACTCGCCCATGGCGGTGAGCATGATCACTGCCACCTTGTGCTCGGCCAGCAAGCGCTGGCACAACACCAGGCCACTGTCGCCAGGCAGCATCACATCCAGAATGACCAGGTCCGGCACCCGCCGCTCGACGGCCTGCCACAGCGCCTTGCCATCCCTGGCCACGTCAACCTCGTAGCCATGCTGGCAGAGAAACTTCTGCAGCAGGTCGAGCACCTCGACATCATCGTCGACTATCAGCAAATGGCTCACAAAAAAGCACCGCAAAACAAGGTTATCAGGCCGTACTTTAAGGCCATCCCCACGTAGCCGTCATATATTTCAACCCGGAAACAAAGTGTCGACGCCGAGACAATCCGGACATTACCAGGCAAAGAAAACTGCGCAGCATCGCTGCCAGTTCTTGCCAGGAATGTATCTATGTCCCGTTCATCATCCGCCTCCCGCTCAGCGCGCTCAGCCGCGCTGGCCTTGTCGCTGCTTGCGGCGGGAGGCTGCAGCCAACGTGCACCAGCCACGGCGGCCTGCGGCAATGTCGCCTATCAGGTCAGTGACCCGGCGGAGCCCGCCAACCGCGCCGTATTCGCCTTCAACCGCACGGTCGACGACTATCTGCTGGCCCCCGTCGCACGGGGCTACACCGCGCTGCCTGGTTTTGCCCGGCAGGGCATGCACAACTTTGCCAGCAACTTCGGTGAGCCGAAGGTGTTCGTCAACGACCTGCTGCAGGGCAATGGCGAACGGGCGATGACCAGCCTCTCCCGCTTCATCTTCAACACCACCCTGGGTGTGGCAGGGCTGGTCGACGTGTCTGGCAAGATGGGGCTGAGCCAGCATCGCTCGGACTTTGGCCAGACTTTCGGGGTGTGGAACATCGCCTCTGGCCCCATCGTCGAGCTGCCGCTGCTGGGCACCCACAACCTGCGCGATGCCACCGGCACGCTGCTGGGCCTGGCACTGGACCCGTTTGGTGGCAACAGCGATACCGTCGAAACCATGGGCAACGTAGCCATGGCCGGCGGCATCGTCGATGCACGGGCCGAAGCACTGCCACTGACCGACCTGCTGCGCACCTGGCCTGACTACTACGTTGCGATGCGTGACTACACCGCGCAGCGGCGCAGCAACCGGGTGGCAGAAGGCAAGGCCGGCGAGCCGGGCACCTGGCCAGTGGATTGCGCAGGGGGTGCCCATGAAGAATGATGCCCAAGGCGCCATGCTGCTGTTCAGGCGCCTGGAAGGCGCTGCCCGGCAACCGCTGTTGCTGCATGAACTGGAGGCCCGGGTTTCGGCCGATGGCCGGAGCCTGGTGCTGAGCCGCTATCGCGAACGCTTTACCGCCGAGGGCAAGCCCTACCGACACGAGGCTCACCGCAGCGTACCGATTGCAGCATTGCTGCGCTGGGTGGCGCGGCAGGGACAGTGAAATTGGGGCCGCTTTGCGGCCCTTCGCGGGCACGCCCGCTCCCACAGAATACGTGGTTCCGGTGGGAGCGGGCGTGCCCGCGAAGGGCTGCAAAGCAGCCCCTATAAAGCCCCAGCCTCAACGGATATGTCCGAAACGCGACAGTGGCTGCCTGTTCGGCGTGAGACAGGCAAACCGGGCACTGGCTACCCTTCTTCGGCAAATGCCTTGTTCCCTTTCGCCAGAAGAAGATCGCCCATGACGACCTCCACCGCCTCCATGGCCGCCACCACACCTGCCGACCAACCCCAGGGCTTTCTGGTCCGCATCGTCGGCGCTGCGGCATTCGCCCACCTGCTCAACGACCTGATCCAGGCCGTGCTGCCGTCCATCTACCCGATGCTCAAGAGCGATTTCGCACTCAGCTTTGCCCAGATCGGCTGGATCGCCCTCATCTACCAGGTGACCGCGTCCTTGCTGCAACCCTGGGTCGGCCTGTACACCGACAAGCGCCCGCAGCCCTACCTGCTGCCGGCCGGCATGCTGGTGACGCTGGTGGGCATCGCCCTGCTCGCCTTCGCCAGCAGCTATGAAATGCTGCTGGTGGCCGCCGCGGTGGTCGGCGTGGGCTCGGCGACCTTCCACCCCGAAGCCTCGCGAGTGGCCAGGATGGCCTCCGGCGGGCGCTTTGGCACCGCGCAATCGACCTTCCAGGTCGGTGGCAACACCGGCTCGGCCCTCGGCCCGCTGTTGACCGCTGCCATCGTCATTCCGCACGGCCAGCCGGCCATCGCCTGGTTCATGCTGGCGGCCGCGCTGGCGGTATTCGTGCTGCTGCGGGTGACCGGCTGGACCGTGCGTCACGGCCAGACCCGGCTCAAGACCTTCGCCGGCCAGCAGGCCCCCGGCCTGTCGCGTGGCGCCATGTGGCGCGCCGTGGCGGTCATCGCCGTGCTGATGTTCGCCAAGTTCGTCTACATCGCCTCGTTCACCAACTATTTCACCTTCTACCTGATCGAGCATTTCGGCCTGAGCGTGCAGCACAGCCAGCTGTACCTGTTCGTGTTCCTCGCGGCCGTGGCCCTGGGCACCTTCGCTGGTGGCCCGGTGGGTGACCGTATCGGGCGCAAGGCGGTGATCTGGGTCTCGTTCCTCGGCGTGGCGCCATTCGCCCTCGCCCTGCCCTACGCCAACCTGGCCTGGACGGCGGTACTGGCGGTGGGCATCGGCCTGGTGATGTCCTCGGCCTTCGCCGCCCTGGTGGTGTATGCCCAGGAGGCCGTGCCGGGCCGGGTCGGCATGGTGTCGGGGGTGATGTTCGGGTTGATGTTCGGTATCAGCGGCATCGGCGCCGCCGGGCTTGGCGAACTGGCCGACCGGCATGGCATCGAGTGGGTGTACCAGATCATCTCGTTCCTGCCGCTGCTGGGGCTGGCCACCGCGCTGCTGCCGGCAACCCGCTCGCAAGCCCGCCCCAGCCGCTGCTGTTAAAGTGGGCGTGCCAGGCTGCCCGTACAAGAGGTCGAAATGCTGAAGCCGCAGCACGAATTGCTGGTGGAGGTGGATGAATGGAGCTGGGAGGTGGGCAGCCGTGCGACGGACTACCCGACCGACTGGTTCATCGAGCCCCACAGCCATGCCAAACACCAACTGATCTATGCCACCAAAGGCCTGATGATCGTCGAGTCCGGTAACGAACGCTGGACCGTGCCACCCAGCCGCGGCGTATGGATGCCCTGCGGCCAGGTGCACGCGATCCGCTGCGTGGGCGATGTGAAAATGCGCAGTGTGTTCGTGCGCGCCGACGCGGCAGTGCAGTTGCCCCTGCAGAGCAAGGCGATCAGCATCTCGCCATTGCTCAGCGAGCTGATCAAGGCTTCCGTAGGCTTTACCGCGCCGTTTGCCGAAGACTCGCGTGAAGCCCGGGTGATGCGCCTGATCCTCGACGAGATCTGCGTGCTACCGACCTTGCCGCTGAAGCTGTCGCAGCCCGGCGACAAGCGCCTGCAGGCGATCTGCTCCGCGCTGCACGAGCGGCCTGACGATAACGCCACCGTGGCCGACTGGGGCCAGCAGCTGGGGGTGGACGAAAAGACCATCCAGCGCCTGTTCCGCAAGGAAACCGGCATGACCTTCGGCCAGTGGCGCCAGCAGGCGCGGCTGATGCAGGCACTGGAGCGGATCGCCCTGGGCGAGCGGATCATCGATGTGGCGGGGACGCTGGGGTATGACAGCCCCAGTGCCTTCGCCAGCATGTTCAAGCGCCAGTTCGGTATCACGCCGAGTCAGTTCTTCAAATAGCCTGTAGGAAACATATGAGATCGCCCCCGCGTCGCCTGATCTCGCACAGCAACCCTGTCAAGCCGTGTACAGTACCCTCACAACAAAGCCCCCAGAAGGAGCCCGGCACATGACAGTGACGCTGTCCCCCCTGCAGATCGACTGCGATTTCGACTCCGGCAACATTCAGGTGCTGGATGCCAGCAACCCGGCCCGGGTGCACCTGGCTATCCGCCCGGACACCCACAGCGGCCACTACCAGTGGTTCCACTTCAAGGTCAGCGGGCTGACGCCAGGCCAGGTCCATCGCTTCAGCCTCGACAATGCCTCCGGTTCCTCCTACAAGAACGCCTGGAGCGGCTACAACGCCGTGGCCTCCTACGACCAGCAAACCTGGTTCCGCGTCCCCAGCCAGTTCGACGGCACGGCGCTGTCGTTCGAGGTAAAGGCCGAACAGCCGCACATCTGGTTCGCCTACTTCGAGCCCTACCCGCGCGCTCGTCACAACCAGCTGATCGAACGTGCACGGCAACTGCCGGGGGTGGAATTGCTCGCCAGTGGCCGCAGCGTACAGGGCCGCGACATTCCCCTGCTGCGTGCCGGTGATGGTGCCGCAGGCAAGCGCAAGCTGTGGCTGATTGCCCAGCAACATCCGGGCGAACACATGGCCGAATGGTTCATGGAGGGCGTGATCGACCGCCTGCAGGCCAACGACGAGGTGATCCGGCAGTTGCTGGCCAAGGCCGACCTGTACCTGATCCCCAACATGAACCCCGACGGTGCCTTCCTCGGCCACCTGCGCACCAACTTCAAGGGCAAGGACCTCAACCGTGCCTGGCAGGACGCCAGCGTCGAGCTCAGCCCCGAGGTCTTCTTCGCCCAGGCACAGATGAAGCAACACGGCGTGGATGCGTTCATCGACGTGCATGGCGACGAAGAGATCCCCCATGTGTTCACCGCGGCCTGCGAGGGCAACCCGGGCTACACGCCGCGTCTGGCCAAACTGGAGGAGCAGTTCCGCAGCACCCTGTGCAGCCTGACCCGCGACTTCCAGACCGTGCATGGCTATACCCGCGACGAACCGGGGCAAGCCAACACGACGCTGGCCTGCAATGCGGTGGGGATGGCGCATGACTGCCTGTCACTGACCCTGGAAATGCCGTTCAAGGACCATGACGACGCGCCGGATGCCGTCACCGGGTGGTCGGGGGCACGTTCGAAGGCGTTGGCCGGGGCGGTGCTTGAGACCTTGGCGAAGATGGTTGGCGATTTGCGCTGAGGCCCCTGGCTGACGCGTCCCCTGTGGGAGCGGGCGTGCCCGCGAAGAATCCAATACGGTGTATGGCACCGGCTTCGCCGGTGTTCGCGGCGGTTCGACGCCTCGACACGCCCGCTCCCACAAGGTCCCTCGGCCGATAGCAATCCTGCGCTCAGAACTGCACATCCAGAATCACGCTGTCGGTATAGGTCGCAGCCGGTGGTGTAGCCTGGTCGGTGTAGACCTTGGCGTTGTAGTTGAACACCTGGCTACCGGTGCCGGTCCCCGTGCCAGGGTTCACATCGGCATCGGCACTGGCCCGTCGCGCAGCCCCTGTCGAACCCCAGCGCACCGCCCCGGCGCTCTTGAAAATGTCATAGGCCAGGTAATTGTTGGCCGCCGACTTCATCCGCCGTCGACCATTGGCCACGTTCTGCCCGTCATCCAGGCCCACAGTGTAGTTGCTGCCCTTGGTGCACGACACGCTCAGGCTCTGGCTCACCGTGCCGAACCCCGCCACCACCGGCGCGCTGGCGAAGTTGATGCTGGGCGTGGTGATCTGGCAGTCGTTGGTCACCGTCATGCTTACCAGCAGGGTCCTGGTACCGGAGCCCTGGTCTCGCCCTATGCAAAGCCCGCCAACACCAATCCCGTCGCAATAGTCCCAGGTCCACTCGACATCGAGGAGTTCCTGATATAGCCCCGCCGATACGTTGCTGCCCACCTGCGTGCGCATGTAGATGGGCACGTTCTTCGGTGTACCGTTGAGCAACCCGAGCAAGTCGAGGATGCCGGTGGTCCTGAATTCGAAGGGGGTGCCACGGGTGATCGGATAGTTGGTTGTGGCGTCGGCATAGAGCGTGTAGGGGATCACATCCCCGGTAGGCCCTACCAGGCCGCTGGTGGTGGAGGTGATCTTGATCTTGAAGGAGTCGGTGCTACTGAGCACGCTGATCACCGAACCGTTGCACTGCAGGCCAGAGTTGGTGCTGGAAGCTGTCTGGACCGTGCCACGTACCAGAGTCGAGTTGAGCGAACCAAACGCCGCCGGCGCAGTCAACACTGACGTGCACTTGGCCCAGGCCGAGCCCGCCCACAACAACAAGGCGCATGCCCACAAACCACGCCAGCAGGCCTTCACTTGCACACCAACGGGCCAATCAACGGGATCGAGCCTTGCGACTCAGGCAGGTCGAACGCCACCTGGCAATGCCCGCCCCCCTGCAACTCAACCAGCAGTCGGTTATGCGGCGTCAGGTTCTCCAGATAAACCAGGCCATCCCAACCGACCACCGCCTGGCTGCCACTTTCTGCATGGGTGACACGGCTGCCCAGCTTGAGTACCTGCTGTTCGGCGTCCACCAGTTCGACGCTGGCCGCCAGCACGCGCCTGAGCGGGAACTCCAGCAAGTAGCCGCTGCCTCGGCGCACCGCCACCCGCTGTTCCACTTCCGGCGCGAGGATGTCCGGCGGCAAGCCCATGGGGTCGATCTCGTACTTGCCGCGGTAGTAACCGCTGCTGTACGGCACCAGCAGGTGACCATCGGCATCGGTACGGCCGACCTCCTGGTTTTCATAGCGCACCGGCACGTCGGCGTAACCACTGGTGCTGACTAACACGAAGGCATCGTCGATACGGTTGGCAGCGAACAGCCCGGCATCCATCCAAACCAGCGAGCCACTGGCGTCGGCCCAGCGGGTCATCTCTCCACTGCTGCCATACAAACCGGCCTGCAACTGCACCGACTGCAGGCGCCAGGTGACATCGGCCTGGCGGTAGGCATCGCGCTCGCTACCGGCGGCGTAGCCCAGGTTGTAACCGACACCGCCCCCCACCGGCGTCGCGCGGCTGTAGTTGACCCGCTGCAGGGTTTCGCCTTGCTGGCTGCGCTCCATGCCCAGGGCCAGGGTGCCGTGCAGGTCGAACGGGATCACCAGTTGCGCCTGCACTGCCCACTGGCTGTCCCCCACTTCACGGTTGGCCGACAGATAAACGCTGCTGTTGCCCCACAGCGGCCTGCTGTAGCTCAGGTTGATCAGCCGGGTACGTGTGCCGTCGCCGGCGCGCACATCGAAATAGCCGGCGCCGATGTTGCCGTATTCGTTCAGGTTCAGGCTCAGCGTGACCTGTTCGCTGCGCTGGCTCAGCTGTATGTCCCGGCTGTCGACCCGGGTCAGGTCGGCATAGTCGCCATGGCGTTGCAGGCGCTGGTAGCTGAAGCCGATGCGCTGGCTATTGTACTGGTAGCCGAGGGCGACCTGGTGGCCCTTGTCGCCGTCGAGCCGGCTCTGCGCCAGCGCCGCATTGAGCACACCGAAGTTGCCCAGCCGCATGTTGCCACCCAGGCCTCCCAGCATCAGCGATTCGGCGCTTTCGGCATGGGTCTCCAGGGTGAAGACGTCGCTGACCCCGTAGCGCAGGCTGGCCGAAGCAACCCCGGGGCCGTAGGCAAAATCGCGCACCCCGTAGTCACGCCGCAGGCTGCCGGCCGCTACCGAATAATCCGCCAGGCCCTGCTGCAGCAGGCTGCTGGTGACGTAGAACGGCAAGGTGGTCGACACCTGCCGGCCAAGGGCATCGGTGGTGACCACCACCGCCTCCCCGGCACCGTTGATGAACGGCACGTTGGTCAACGTGTAGGGGCCCGGCTGCAATTCGCTGGTGCTGGACTTGTAGCCATTGATGAACAGGTCCAGCGAGGTCGGTACCGTCGCTTCACCGGAGAACGCCGGCAGCGGATAGGTGACCAGGTCGGGGCGTACAGCGAAATCGCGCGACAACTGCAGGCCACCGACCCGCACCGAGCTGGTCCAGGGCAAGGCCCCGGTCACCAGGTCACCGGCTTCGTAGGTCAGCAGGCGCTGCTCGTCGGTGAAACGCCAGGTAGTGTCGTAGCGCAAGAAGCCCTGGCGCGTGTCGTCGGTCGGCGCACCATTGAACGACTGGCGCCATTGCCCGGTGCTGGAGAACGTACCCCAGCTGTCGAACAGACGCAGTTCGTTCCAGGCCGCCAGGTAGCTGCCGCCGTCATCGGTGTCGTTCAGGTACAGGTCGTAGTTGAACAAGGCGCCGAAACTGCTGCGCGCATCGCTGGCCGGGTACAGGTTGCGGTCGCCCAGTTGCTGGTCGGGCAGCCAGGCCGGCGGCACTTGCAGCAGCAGGCGCTGGTTCTGGCTGTCGTAGTCGGCATGCATCCCCACGATGGCCTCCAGGGCCACCTCGCCCTGCGGGTTGCCTGGCAGCGAGACGCCGGCCGCCCGCAACACCTCGCTGTCCAGGTACAACTGCCCGGCGCGCTGCTGCACCGGTACCAGCTCAGCCCTGGGCACCTGGTTCACCAGCAACTCGAGGTACAACGTGGCATCGGCGATAGCGGACATCTCCGTAGGTGGTGGCGGCAGGTCGTCGGCCAGCACCAGGCCAGGGCCGACCAGGGCAAGCCCCAGGCACCAACGGTGGGTCAGCCACATCACACATGGTTTCCAACCATTGCCGGGTTCTCCACGGCCTCTGCGCGGCATTCAGGCGCAGGCTCATTGGCTTTGGCGGATGGCGTCCGCGCTGCTCTGGCCGTTTACCCTCCCCTTCAGCACACTGCCGGCACTCGGTGTTAGCGGTGCCGGCCAGCGCATGCTGGCCCCCGGCAGCACATAACCCAGCAAGCCATCGGCCAGTGGTTTGCTCTGGCTGCCCTGCTGCACCACCACATCAGTCAGGCGTGCATGCACCGGGCCGGTGTTGCGCAGTTCCACGTACGGCTTGCCCTGCACGGTCACCGCGCGCCAGCTGAGTTGCGGCTTGCCGACGCCCTCGGCATTGCGCTTGCCCTCAGGGCCTGCCTTGCCCCACAGGCCTTCGCCGTATACGAACAGGGGTACCGAGTAGCGCATCTGCAGGCGGATCGCCGCGGTGGTGCCGGGCTCGGCCTTGTCGACCGGGATGGCGGGCGGGATTTCGTCGATGATGATGCGGTAGGCCTGCTCCTGGCCGACTGGCGAGGGGCCGGTGCGGGTCAGGCGGATCAATTGCTTCTGCCCGGGGGCGACGTTGGCCACCGGCGGGCTGCCAATGATCTCACGCTGTGCCTGATACTGTTCCTGGTAATCACCTTGGCGCCAGGCGAACACCCGCACCTGCAGGTTGGCCGGTGCGGTTCCGCGGTTTTCCAGCCACAGTGCGCCAGCCTTCTGGTCAGCCTCCAACACCGGGTCGATCGGCCAGATCAGCACCGAGGTGGCCGCCCAGGCTGGCAGGCTCGCCAGCCACGATACCCCGATCAATCCTCGCGCCCACTTCGCGCCTGCCCCCATGAAGCTCTCCTTGGATACTGGTCATTGGTGCCGATGCATTCACCAGGTCACCGTCACTTGCACCACATCGGTGTAAGTCCCCGCCGGCATCGTGCCGGTCAGCTGAACCCGCCCGTACACCGGCAGCTTGATCGCCGTCGGGTCGGTATAGCCCACGGCCACGCTCTGGCCGATCCCCAGGCTCTGGCTGTATGCCGCGTCCCGGTACAACTGGTAGGCCAGCACCTGCGTGCCGCCCGTGCGTTTGAGGTTGCGTGTGCCACTGGCACTGTTCTGCCCGCCATCCACGCTCATGCTCAAGGCCACGCCCGGGGTGCACTGGAAGGTCACCGTGGTACCGCCCAACGAGGTGCCGAGAGTTCCGGTGGCCAGTGCCGACTGCGAGCCGTAGTCGAGCGTCCCGTAGCTGGTCACGCCGCCCACCACCAGGCACCCGGCGACGATCTGCGCCGTCACCTGGAAGCTGCTGGTGGTCGCCGCATCCAGAGGCGCGGCCAGCAGCACGCCGAGGCCGCTCAGGCCGCCCGCCAGCCAGCTGCGCATGGTTCAGAACGACAGCTCGACGGACACTGTGTCGGTGTACTCCCCCGCCGGCAGGCCGACCTTGCCGCGCGCCTGGCCATAAAGGTTGACGGTCTGGGCCACACCACTGCTGAGCGGCAAGGTGATGGTGCCGTTGATGGCCAACACCTGCGTACGCCCGGCATCGGTGTAGAAGTCGTACGGCACGAAGTTGCCGACGCCATCCGCCAGCGCACGGCTGCCCCCGGCCGACTGGCCATCGTGGGAACCTGCACCCACGCGGATGACTGGTACCGTGCCAGCCGAACAGAGAATGCTGATCGCCCCACCGCCGCCGCCGATTACCTGGCCGTCGGCGGTGTTGAACAAGGCATCGTGAGTGCCGAAGTCCAAGGTACCGAAGTCGGTCCCCGATGTGGCTGAGCTGCCGTTGACCTGACACGCTGCGGTCAAGGTCAGCGTCGACTCGATAGTCCCGGTGGTGGCGGCCTGCGCCTGGTAAGTCAGCATCAGCCCCAGACCGGCGAGGATGCAGCGTGAAAGGTTCGTTCGCATCGAAGTCTCCTTGTGTCGTTACCAGTCCAGGGTCACCCTCAGGGTGTCACGGTACAGGCCGGCTGGCAGCGCACGCGGTTGCGCCATTACCACACCGTAGATGGGGATCGGGATCTGCCGGGTACTGCTGATGGTGAAGGCACGCGCCTGGCCGATGCCGTAGCGGCTGTTACCACCTGGGTCGATCGCTAGTTGGTAGGGGATCAGCTCGCGGCCGTTGCTCAGCCGCCGTATGCCGTCACTGCCATTCAGGCCGCCGTTGATGCGCACGTTGAACGCCCGCACCTCGGGCGTACAACTGATCTGCAGGCTGCCTTCGCCGCTCACATCATCAACCCGGCTGCGCAGCGGCTGGTCCCAGTTCGGTCCGCGCTCGCCGAAGTCCATCACGCCGGGGTTACCCACCGTTGCCGGTTGCGTCTCGTTGCTGCTGATCTGGCAAGCGGTGCTGATCACCAGCCGCGCCTGGATGAAACCGGTGCTGGTGCCATGCGCGGCTCCACCGGGCACCAGCAACGGGCCCAGGGAAAGCAGCAGGATCGAGGTGCGGTTCATGGCGTCGCGTCCTTGAGCATGGTTGCATCCCTACCAGGTGACCGTGACTTTGAGCAGATCGGCGTACAGGCCTGCAGGCGGTACCCAGGCCAGCTTGTCGATCCGTGCGTACAACGGCAGCTCGACCGAGCCGCTGTCCGGCACCCGCGCCGAGTGCGCCACATTCACCGCCAGCGGCTCGCGCCAGGCAGCGTCGCGGTAGAGGCGATACGGGATGAGCCGGGCCGTGTCATCGTCACTGGCCAGAAAGCGCAACTCGCCGACGCCGCCATGCTGCCCACCATCGACGCGGACCTGATAGGGGGTGTGGGGATTGCATTCCAGGCGTGGCGGGCGCTGGCTCAACAGCGCGCCGGTGAGCGGCGCGCCAGGGCCATCCAGCCGTGCAGTAGCGCCCAGGTCGATGCGCCCAAGCGCCTGTGCCCCGGCATCGCGGGGCTGGTTGACCAGCATGCAGCCACGCTGCACCAGCACCCGTACCTCCACCAGGAAGTCCGCCGCCATGGCGCTGCTGCTCAACATAAGGCCCAACAGGGCGGCCAGGTAGCGCTCCTTCACCTTATTATCCTTGTCGATATCTGCTGCCTTGAGCGTAGCAGCGAGGTGGCATCACGATGCTGGCATCGAGCCATTTTTTTGTATTAGCCAAAAAGCGCTACCACTAAAAAAAAGCCGCACAACACAGAACGCATCGCCGACATTCTCCTCAAATGGCCAAAGGCCGTTATCCGGACCGATATTCTGTTAGGGTGTATCCCTTTCATCCTGCCTAGACTCATGCGGCATGCATGGAAGGACACGACAGGAGCGTTTTCATAGATGATTGCAGACAGCACGCTCACCCAAGCCCTCGAGCGCTGCGCCCAGGAGCCGATCCAGCTACCTGGCAGCATCCAGCCCCACGGTTTTCTGCTGGTGCTGGACGAAACCGACATGCGGGTACTCCAGGCCAGTGAAAATGTCGAGCATTGGCTGGGCATACCGGCCAGTGAACTGATAGGTCGCGAGTTCGCCGAACTGGTCAGCGGTGCCTTCGACTTGCGCCTGCACCTGGCCCGCCTGCCGCAGGACGAGGTCTTTCCGTTCCACATCAGCGATGTGCACCTGCGCCAGGTCGCTCCATATCGTGGCAACCTGCACCTGCTGGTCCATCGTCACGACCAGGTGCTGATCGCCGAATTCGAACCCCCTCGCCTGCCGGCCGATCTTGTCGGGCAAGGCGACTACTACCCGCTGGTGCGCAGCTTCGTGGGCCGCCTGCACCAGGCCGGCAGCCTCGAGGAACTGCTGCAGCAAGCAGTGCTGCAGCTCAAGCGCATCACCGGCTTTGGCCGGGTCAAGGCCTATCGCTTCGATGCCGAAGGCAACGGCCAGGTGTTGGCCGAGGTGGCCGACCCGGGCTACCCGAGCTACCTGGGCCTGTGTTTCCCCGCTTCGGACATACCGCGCCAGGCGCGCGAGCTGTACCGAATCAACCGCATCCGCGTGATCGAGGATGCCAACTACCAGGCCTCGCCGTTGCTGCCCGCTGCCAACCCACGCACCGGCAAGCCGCTGGACCTGAGCTTTGCCGCGCTGCGCAGCGTGTCGCCAGTGCACCTGCAGTACATGCGCAACATGGGTACCCTGGCATCGATGTCGCTGTCGATCGTGGTCGACGGGCAACTCTGGGGGCTGGTGTCCTGTCACCACGAACAGCCACGCCCGGTGGACCTGCGCACCCGTACCGCCTGCGAACTGCTGGCCAGTGTGCTGTCGCTGCAGATCGAGTCGCGCGAGTCCCACGCCAACACTCGCCAGTTGCTGGAGCTGCGCCAGCACATCGTGCGCATGATCTCGTCCATGGCCGACCATGACAGTGTCGGCGACGGCCTGCGCGACTTGCCCGAAGTACTGCTGGCCTTCGCCGGCGCCCAAGGTGCCGCGGTCATATCCGCCGAACGTTGCGACCTGATCGGCAAGACCCCTCCAGCCGCGCAGGTAAACGCCCTGGTGCACTGGCTCTCCCAGCGTGGCGAAGACAGCGTGTTCCACAGCGACAACCTGTGCCGCGACATCGATGAACTGCCCGAGCTCGCGGCCCATGCAGGCGGTGTGCTGGCAGTGGCCATTTCGCAGATCCACTCGCACTACCTGCTGTGGTTCCGTCCCGAGCAGGTGCGCACGGTGAACTGGGCCGGGCAGCCGAACAAACAGGTCGGGCCGCAGGGCAACCTCGACCCGCGGCACAGTTTCGAAAGCTGGCAGGAAAAACTGCGCGGCTACTGTGAACCCTGGCACCCGCTGGTCATCGAAGGCGTGCAGGAGCTGCGCACGGCAGTGCTCGGCATTGTCCTGCGCAAGGCCGAGGAACTGGCGCAGCTGGCTGGGGAGCTGCGCCGCTCGAACAAGGAGCTCGAAGCGTTTTCCTACAGCGTGTCCCATGACCTGCGCGCCCCCCTGCGCCATATTGCCGGCTACTCCGAACTGCTCGGCGAAATCGAGGGCCAGAGCCTCAGCGAGCGCGGCAGGCGTTTTTTGCAGCACATCGAGGAAGCCGCGCATTTTGCCGGAAGCCTGGTCGACAACCTGCTCAACTTCTCGCAAATGGGCCGCTCGGCCCTGCGCCTGTCCGAGGTCGACCTCAACGCCTTGGTCGAGGCCATTCGCAGCGAGCTGGCGCCCGACTACGAAAGCCGCGAAATTGTCTGGGACATCGCCCAGTTGCCCAAGGTGGTCGGTGACCCGGCGTTCATCAACATGGCCTTGCACAACCTGCTGGCCAACGCCATCAAATACACACGTGGGCGCACCCCGGCGCGCATCGGCATCAGCGCCGTGCAACACCCGGGCGAAACCGAGATCTGCATTCGCGACAACGGCGTGGGCTTCGACATGGCCTACGCCAACAAACTGTTCGGCGTGTTCCAGCGCCTGCACCGCATGGAAGACTTCGAAGGCACCGGGATCGGCCTGGCCAGCGTGCGTCGCATCATCGAACGCCATGACGGCCGGGTCTGGGCCCATGGCAAGGTTGGCCAGGGTGCAACCTTCCACTTCACCCTCCCGCGCCATCCCGCAACTACCTGAGGCACCGCTACCATCATGCTCAAACCCATCCTGCTGGTCGAAGACAACCCACGGGACCTGGAGCTGACGCTCCTGGCGCTGGAGCGCAGCCAGTTGGCCAACGAGGTCATCGTGCTGCGTGACGGTGCCGAGGCACTCGACTACCTGCTTCGGCGCAATGCCTATGCCGAACGTGACGATGGCAACCCCGCCGTGTTGCTGCTGGACCTGAAACTGCCAAAGGTCGACGGCCTGGAGGTGCTGAAGGAAGTGCGCGCCACCGCCGAGCTGCGCAGTATCCCGACGGTGATGCTGACGTCCTCGCGCGAGGAGCCCGACCTGCTGCGCGCGTACGAGCTGGGGGTGAACGCGTACGTGGTCAAGCCGGTGGAGTTCAAGGAATTCGTCGCCGCCATTTCCGACCTGGGGATATTCTGGGCGGTACTCAACGAACCACCGCCCGGCTCGCTGCGCCTGAACCGGCGTGGCAGCATCTGAGGTGCCCGCGACGATGCAGCCAACGCCGCTGAAACTGCTGATGGTCGAAGACAACTCGATGGACGCCGAGCTGACCCTGATGCGCCTGGAACGCAGCGGGTTGCAGGTGCAGGCGCAGCTGGTGTTCGACCATGCCGGTGTCGAGCAAGCCCTGAGCGAGGCCCACTACGACCTGATCTTGTGCGACTGCGTGCTGCCGGGCTCGTCCGGCACCGATGTGCTGGCCATCGCCCAGCGCCTGGCACCCGACATTCCGTTCATTTTCCTGTCTGGTATCTATGGCGAAGAACATGCGGTGGAAATGATCCGCCTGGGCGCCACCGACTATGTGCTGAAGAAGAACCTGCCTCTGCTGCCCAAGGCCGTGCGCCGGGCCCTGACCGAAGTGCAGGAGCGCCAGCGCCGGCGCCGCGCCGAAGAGGCCCTGGCAGACGTCGAGGCACGTGCACGCATTGCCATCGACGCTGCCGGCATGGGCACATGGGACATGCGCCCGCAGGAAGGCCTGTTGTTGTGGGATGACCGCTGCAAGACCCTGTTCGGTCTACCCATCGATACTGAAATGAGCCTCGAGGTGTTTTATGCCGGCATCTACCCCGACGACCTGCCGCAGGTGCGCGAGGCGGTGGAACAGGCCATGTGCCCGGAAGGTGGCGGCCTGTATCGGGTCGAATTCCGCATCGCCCAACCCGACGGCCTGGAACCGCGCTGGTTGCTCAGCAGCGGCCAGAGCCGGTTCGTCAACGACCAGTGCGTGCGCTTTTCCGGGGTGTTGCAGGACATCCACACCCAACGCCTGGCCACCCAGGCACTGCGCCAGCTCAACGAAATGCTGGGGGAAAGGGTCGAGCGCCGCACCCGCGAACGCGACCGTGCCTGGGAGCTGTCGCAAGACTTGCTGGCCGTGCTCAACAAGGACCTGACCCCAGTCGCGCTGAACCCCGCCTGGGAAGCCAGCCTGGGCTTGTCCCGCGAACGTCTGAGCCAGTCGTCCTTGCTGCACCTGCTGCCCGAGCATGACCAGGAACTGATGCTCACCGAACTGGCCGCCCTCGCCCATGGTCGCACCAGCGCCCGCTTTGTCGGGCGTATCCTGGATGCCGGTGGTCAGCAGCGCTGGTTGTCTTGGGTGGTGGTGCCGGAAGACACCCTGCTGTACGTGGTGGCACGCGACATCACCAGCGAGCGCGAAGCCGCCCTGGGCCTGGCCGAAGCCAACGCCCGCCTGCGCGAGCAGATCGCCGAACGCGAACGCATCGAGGCCGCGCTGCAGCAGATGCAACGCCTGGAAGCGGTCGGCCAGCTTACCGCCGGTGTGGCTCACGACTTCAACAACCTGCTGACGGTAATCCTCACCGGCGCCAGCTTCCTTGAGCGCGACCTGGCCAAAGCCGACCTGGAAAAGGCCAGTGCGCGGCTCAAGCACATCCGCGAAGCCGGCGAGCGCGGCGCCAAGCTGACCTCGCAGTTGCTGGCTTTCTCCCGCCGCCAGCGCCTGGAGCCGGTGGCGCTGAACCTCAACCGCACCCTGGCCGGGCTGGAAGAGTTGCTGCGCCGCACCTTGGGCGGCAATGTCTCGGTGCGCCTGGACCTGGAACCAACCTTGTGGCAGGCCCTGACCGACCCGACCCAGACCGAAATGATCATTCTCAACCTGGCGATCAATGCCCGCGATGCCATGCCCGACGGTGGCCAGCTGACGCTGTCGACCCGCAACACCCGGATCGACGCACGTCCACAGCGCCCGGAAGACCCGGACCCTGGCGAGTACGTGATGCTGAGTATCCGCGATACCGGCTGCGGCATGAGCGAAGAGGTGTTGGCCAAGGTGTTCGAACCGTTCTTCACCACCAAGGATATCGGCAAGGGTTCGGGCCTGGGCCTGGCCCAGGTATTCGGCTTCGCCAAACAGTCCGGGGGTGGCGTGCGCATCGACACCACGCCGGGGCGTGGTACGCAGGTGGCCGTGTATCTGCCGGCAGTCAAGGGTGAAGCCGTCAACGAACCGATGCCGTCGCTGCTCAGCCACTCGACTAGCGAAAGCGGTTGTAATCGCACCGTGCTGCTGGTGGATGACGACCATCTGGTACGCGACATGCTTGGTGATGTGTTGCGCCAGTACGGCTACCAGGTACGCCAGGCGCACAGTGGCGAACAGGCTTTGGCCTTGCTGGATGAGCAGATCGACCTGCTACTGAGCGATTTCGCCATGCCCGAGTTCAACGGTGCGCAACTGGCCCTGGCGGCGCGCGAGCGCTACCCGCACCTGCCGGTGGTGCTTCTTACCGGTTATGCAGAGTTGCAGGGACTGGAGTTGCCGGGCAGCCTGGTGATCCAGAAGCCGGTACAGGCCGATGAACTGGCCCGCTTGCTGAACGAGATGCTTGGAACGGCCAGGTGACCGAACAGAGCCTTCGGCAAAACCTGTGGAAACGACAAAGCCCAGCGCTTGTATTTCCAAGCACCGGACCGAGATACGTTTGAAGCAAGAAAATGGCAGGGGCGGCTGGATTCGAACCAACGCATGGCAGGATCAAAACCTGCTGCCTTACCGCTTGGCGACGCCCCTGTATCGGATGCAGCATCTGCTGCTCTGACAATTCCAACTGAGTGACAACTGGGTTGTTGTCTTGGAATGCGCGGCACTTTAACAACAAACTTTCGGTCTGTGAACCCCCTGATGAAAAAAAATTACCAAAAAACAGCGAGTTAGTCATTTTCGCGGTTGGCGAGGCGACCATCCGTCGCTTTCCGCCCGCTTGGCTTCAACACAATCGCATTCCTCCCTTCCAATCAGATGAACCATCTGCATTGACCAAGGAGGACCCCATGCCTGTCTCCCACGATCTTTACCAGGACTTGCACTACCCGCGCGAAATCGTCCAGCAGCGCCGACAGCAGGACAAGGCACTGGACCGTCTGCTGGACGAATACATGGACATCGACAATCAGGTGCTGGCCGCCGAGTCGATTTCGGCGGGCAACTTCGAGGATGAAGACTTGCGCCGCCTGAAAGAACGTCGGCTGGCAGTGAAGTACATGATCGAGCGCCAACTGGAGCAAAAGGCCTGAACTAACCCTGCAACATGGCCAGCGTCAGGGCGTCCGGCTCACCGTCGTAGAACTGCACCAGCGCCAGCTGGAACAACGGGTTGCCGGGCGCGGCCTGGGCGAACAGGGTCAGGCACGAGCGCAGCTTGAGGTAGTCAGGGCTGCCGAGCATTTCACGGGCACTCTTGTCATGGTGCTGCAGCAGCGCAGTCACGCACGCTTGCAGGCGCGGGCCGAGCAGCGGATGAGCCAGGTAGGCACGGGCTTCGTCGATACCGGCCAGCGCATAGCGTTCGGCCATGGCGCTGTGGCCCAGGCCATCGAGCTGCGGAAACACGTACCACATCCAGTGGCTGCGCTTGCGCCCGGCCTGCAGCTCTTGCATCACCTGGTCATACACAGGGTTCTGCGCCTCTACGAAGCGCTGCAGATCAAAGTCGGCGTGCATGCTCGCCCCTCCTCGCACCGGTTCCAGCCTTTACTGTACGCCTGCATGGCGAACCTATCTCGTCAGGCGATGATTGCCGCGCACTTTCTGTATTAGTCAAAATGGCCGCCCTCGGGCAAGCTGCACCCTGCCCTGCCATCGCCCAAGGAGCTTTGCTTTTGCCTGCCTGGATCCCTACCCCGCTACGCCAGCTTGGCCAACGCCTGCGCGGCGCCGCCGCCAACCAGAGCGAACTGCTCGGCTGGTTCGAGGACAAGGCGCACAGCCGCGGTTACCAACTCAGCGACGGCCAACGCCGGGTAATCCACTGCATGGCCGAACAGCTGGCGCAGCTCGAACAAGGCCAGCCACGCAGCCTGTACCTGTACGGTTCGGTGGGCCGTGGCAAGAGTTGGCTGCTCGACGGCTTTTTCCAAGCCGTGCCGGTGCAGGCCAAGCTGCGACTGCACTTCCATGACTTCTTTGCCCGCCTGCACCAGGGCATGCACCGCCACCGGGCGCTGGATGATGCACTGGGCGCGACCCTCGACGAGCTGGTGGGTGATTGCCAGGTGCTGTGCTTCGACGAATTCCATGTGCACGACATTGGCGATGCCATGCTGCTCACACGGCTGTTCAATGCGTTGTTCAGCCGTGGCGTATTCCTGCTGGTGACGTCCAACTATGCACCCGAAGGGCTGCTGCCAAACCCGCTGTACCACGAGCGCTTCCTGCCGGTGATCCGCCTGATCAACAGCGCGATGGAAGTGCTGGAAGTGGGTGGCGATACCGATTTCCGCAGCCTGCCGGCCAACCGCGAACATCAGCGCTTTACCCGGGGCCACTATGTCTGGCCGGGCAATGCAGCGCAGCGCCAGGCGCTGAATGTGCCCGAGCCGCAGCCGGTGATGCTGGAAGTGAACAAGCGCCCGCTGCGCGCACTGGCGGTGGACGGCCGGCGGGTGGTGCTGGGCTTTGACGACCTGTGCGAAAAGGCCACGGCAGTGATCGACTACCTGGTGCTGGCCGGGCAATACGATGAGTGGATCATCGATGGGCTGGATGACTTGTCGGAATGTTCCCTGGCGGCGCAGCAGCGCTTCGTCAACCTGGTGGATGTGCTGTATGACCAGGACCGGCAGGTGCTGGTGATCGGCAAGCGGCCACTGGAAGAAAGCCTGGGCGGGCCGCTTGCCGACCTGATGCGTACGCGCAGCCGGTTGGGCCAGCTGCATCAGGTAGGACCCTAGAACTGCTTTGCCCGGGCCGGCCTCTTCGCGGGCACGCCCGCTCCCACAGGTATTGCACAGTTCTCAAGGCCTGTGACATCCCTGTAGGAGCGGGTTTACCCGCGAAGAGGCCAGCAAGGTCAAACCCTCAGCCAGCCCTGGGCAAATCCGCCAGCACCGCCTCGATCTCCCCCAGCACCGCCGGGTCATCCAGGGTCGAAGGCGGCACATAGTCCTGCCCGTCGGCAATCTTGCGCAGCACCGCCCGCAGAATCTTCCCGGAGCGGGTCTTGGGCAGTCGCTTCACCAACCGCACCCGGTTGAAACACGCCAACGCGCCAATCTCCTCACGCACGCTGCCCACCAGGTCCACCAGCAACTGCGCCTCGGCAATGCCCTCGCCGTCCTTGAGCACCACCAGCGCCAACGGCACCTGCCCCTTGATCTCGTCATGCACGCCAATCACCGCGCACTCGGCCACTGCCGGGTGGCGTGCCACCAGGTCTTCCATCTCGCCGGTGGACAGCCGGTGCCCGGACACGTTGATCACGTCATCGGTGCGCCCCATGATGTAGACGAAGCCGTCATCGTCCAGGTAGCCACCGTCACCCGTGTGGTAATACCCCGGGTAAGTCCGCAGGTAAGCCTGCAGGTAACGCTCGTGGTCGCCCCAAAGCGTCTGGCTGCACCCGGGCGGCAATGGCAAGGCGATGACGATCGAACCCTGGTGGTTCGGCCCCAGCAGGTTGCCCTCGTCATCCAGCACGCGCACGTGATAGCCCGGCACCGCCCGGTTGCTCGACCCGGGCTTCGCCGCACTGCCTTCCAGCCCTACGCATGGCGCGGTGACCGGCCAGCCGGTCTCGGTCTGCCACCAATGGTCGTGCACCGGCTTGCCACTGACCCGTTCCAGCCATTCGTGGGTGCTGGAATCCAGTTTCTCGCCAGCCAGGAACAGCTGGCGCAGCGAGCTCAGGTCGTGCTTGCGGATCAGCTCGCCCTCAGGGTCTTCCTTGCGGATGGCGCGCATGGCCGTAGGGGCGCAGAACAATGCGTTGACCTTGTATTGCTCAACCACCCGCCAGTAGGCCGAGGCATCCGGGGTGCGGATCGGCTTGCCTTCGTAGAACACCGTGGTGCAGCCGCTCATCAGCGGCCCATAGACGATCAGCGAATGGCCAACCACCCAGCCCACGTCGGATATGCCCCACCACACATCGCCGGCCTGCATGCCGTAGATATGGCGCATGGCGTAGCACAGCGCGACGGCATTGCCGCCGTTTTCACGCACGATGCCCTTGGGTTTGCCGGTGGTGCCAGAGGTGTACATGATGTACAGCGGATCACCCGCATCCAGTTCCACCGGTGGCACCGGCTCGGCTTTGGCCAATGCCGCCTGCCAGTCCAGGTCGCGGCCTGGCTGCAGCTGGGCACGCGCCTGCGGGCGCTGCAGCACCAGCACGTTGCGCGGCTGGTGGCGGGCCAGTTGCAGGGCGCGATCGACCAGCGGCTTGTATTCGATTACCCGGTCGAACTCCAGCCCGCAGGACGCCGTCAGCAGCAGCGTCGGCCGGGCGTCGTCGATGCGCAAGGCCAGCTCGTTGGCGGCAAAGCCACCGAACACCACCGAGTGCACTGCGCCAATCCGCGCGCAGGCCAGCATGGCCATGGCCGCCTGCGGCACCATGGGCATGTAGATGATCACGCCATCGCCCTTGTTCACCCCCAGCTGGCGCAACAACCCGGCCAGGCGCGCCACCTCGTCACGCAGTTGGTGGTAGGTGTAGGCCTGTTGCACACCGGTCACCGGCGAGTCGTAGATCAGCGCCAGCTGCGCGCCACGGCCCTGCTCGATCTGGTGATCGAGGGCCAGGTAGCAGCTGTTCAGGCGGCCATCGGCAAACCAGCGGTGGGTACCGTCGGCATTTTCTTGCAGCGTGAGGGCTGGCTTGCGGTGCCAGGCCAGGTGCGCGGCCTGCTCCGCCCAGAAAGCGGCAGGGTCGGAAATGGAATGGGCGTAGCTGTGCTGGTAGCTCATATCGAAAGAAACCCGGTACTTGTTGTTATTGAAGGGCGAAACTTGAGTATGGACCGCTACACCCGCGCCGCCATGGGACTAAAGTCACAACCGACCTGCAAATTTGCAGACAACGCAAAAACGCCCCATAACGGTGCAAAGCCTCTAGAATAGGCCACCCCTTCAGCCACCGAGCAGCTCATGGACATCGATCAGGCCCGTACCTTTCTGGAAATCGTGCGTTGCGGCAGCCTGGTCGCCGCCGCCGAACGCCTGTTCGTGTCACAAACGGCGATCACCGCGCGGGTGCAGCGCCTGGAGCAGCAACTGGGCTGCCAGCTGTTCGTGCGCAGCCGCAACGGCGCCAGCCTGACCAGCGACGGCGAGGCATTCGTCAGTTACGCCAACCAGATGGTGCAAACCTGGGAAGCGGCGCGCCGCGACCTGCCGCTGCCCGAAGGCTGCCAGCAAGTGCTGCACGTGGGCGGTGAGGTGAGCCTGGGCAACCCGATGCTGCTCGACTGGGTCGGTGCCCTGCACCGCGAACTGCCCAGCCATGCCATCCGCAGCGAGGTGAGCGACGGCGAATCGCTGCTGCGCAAGGTCGAGATGGGCCTGCTGGATGCCGCGCTGGTCTACCAGCCGATCTACGGCCCGGGCCTGCAGGTGGAGCAGTTGATGGAGGAGAAGCTGATCCGTGTGCGCCGCGTCGACCAGCCGGACCCGTACATCTATATCGACTGGGGAGAAGCCTTCCGTCGCCAGCACGATGCCGCCCTGCCCGACTGCGCGCGCCCGGCGCTGAGCTTCAACCTGGGCCCGCTGGCCTTGCAGTTCATACTCGACCAGGGCGGCAGTGGCTACTTCCGCACGCGGGTAGTGCAGGCCTATCTGGACAGCGGGGTGTTCGAACGAGTACCGCAGGCGCCGGAATTCACCTACCCGACCTTCCTGGTGTACCCGCGTAAACGCGACAGCGAAGCCCTGCAACAGGCCTTCGCCATCCTGCGCCGGCTGGTGGCCGCCGGCGCCAGCGACTGGTCACAACGCTGGGACCCGCTTATCTGAAGCCTCGGCCTCGCTGAGCAACTGGCGCTTGAGGCCGGCGATCAGATCGGTCTGGGTGATCACCCCCACCAACTGGTCGGCATCGAGCACCGGCAGGCAATGCAGGCCCTGTTCGCACAGCAGTGGCAGCAAGCGCTCCAGCGGGTGCTGGCTGCTGACGCTGATTACCCGGCGGCTCATCACCTGCTCCATGCGCACCGTCTTGCGGCCGAACAACCCACGCCAACTGAAGCGGCCACGCTGCATGGCCGGGCCGACCAGATCGCTGAGGCTGACTACTCCCACCAGCTTGCCCTGCTGCAGCACCGGCAGGGTTTTCAGGTGGTGGCTGGCCAGCAGTTTCCAGGCCTGCTCCAGGGTAGTGTCGGGCGTGGCGAACTGCACGTCGCGGGACATCACCGAGGCCGCGGTGATGCCGCCGAGGCTGCGCTGCAGGGCGTGTTGCTCGGTGGCCAGGATGATGCGTTCCAGTTCGTCACGGGTGACATCGACGAACTCGCCCAGTTCTTCCAGAGCCTGGTCCAGGTCTTCCCCACGGATGCCGACCCGCTCGCTGGGCAGCGGGTCATGGGTGTGGTGCAGGTCCTTGCGCGGCACCGCGCCTTTCGGGTAGCGCACGCCGGTGAGGCGGTTGTAGAGGATCGCCACCGCTACCAGGATCAACGCGTTGAGTAGCACCGGCTCCAGCAGGTGGTCGCCCATGGCGGTAAGCCCGGGGTCGGCCAGCACCGCGCTCACCGCCACCCCGCCGCCTGGCGGGTGCAGGCAGCGCAGCAGGCACATCACCAGAATCGAGATACCCAGGGCTGCAGCGGCAACCCACAGCTGCGGGCCGAAGCCCTGGCGCATGGCCAGGCCGACCGCACCGGCCAAGGCGTAGCTGCCCAGCACAGGCCAGGGCTGGGCCAATGGGCCGGAGTGCACGGCGAACACCAGCACGGCCGAAGCCGCCAGCGGGCCGAGCAGGTGCAAGGCAATGCTGGGGCCGTAGGCCATGCTGGTCAGCCAGCCGGCGAGGAAAAGGCCGAACAACGCGCCGATACCGGCACGCAACCATTCTTTGGGGGGAATATTCAGGGGCGCTGGCAACAGCCGCTGCAAACGACTTTCGAAACGCGAGGCAGGCATGTAGGTAATCGGAATCTGTAGTTTTTTCTGGTTAAAAAGAAAGCCCAGCCGAGGTGGCCTGGGCCTCGTATTGCGGTCGCAATAGCACAAGGGGCTCCGTCCGTGGAGAGATGGAAACCACAGGGTTTCGTGGGGGAATTTTGCCGGGTGGGGTGAGATTGGGCTAATTCAAAAAAATGCGGCTGTACTGCAATTTTTTTGCAGTGGTGATACGGCCCATGGGGTCATGCTTGTCGGCTCCCACAGGGTCCTGCACATGGCTTGAGGTCGATGCGGGTGGCGCGGGAGCAACTGTCTTGCTCAAATTCTAAAAGTTGGCGCGATCCCTGTGGGAGATTACCCAGCCCTTTTGGGCTGCGCTGTCGCGCAGAGAACAAATATCGCTCGTCTGACGCGTCCTTTAGTAGGAGCAGCCTTGTGCTGCGAAGAGGCCGGTACAAGCAACAGACAGGCTTTGTCAGTACCGGCCTCTTCGCAGCACAAGGCTGCTCCTACAGAACCTCGCCGAACCAATGAGTCATGTGTTGTTCTATGAGAGCTGGCTTGCCGGCGATGGGCTGCAAAGCGCCCCCGGCATTACCGAGCCTTGCGCGGCAAGTCGATGCTTACCCGCAAGCCGCCCAACGGGCTATCCAGCAGCGCCAGGCGCCCGCCCCAGGCCTCGACGATATCGCGCACGATGCCCAACCCCAGCCCGTGCCCGTCTACCTGCTCGTCCAGCCGCGAACCGCGCTCCAGCACCTGCTGCCGCTGGCCCTCGGGGATACCGGGGCCATCATCATCGACCCACACCTGATAGCCCTCGGCATAGGGCGCGATACCCAGCCGCACCTCGCTGTCGGCCCACTTGCAGGCGTTGTCCAGCAGGTTGCCGAGCAGCTCCAGGAAGTCCTCGCGGTCCCACGGCAGCAGCAGCCCGGGCGGCACATCCCTGGCCAACAGCAGGCCCTCGCCATGGATCATGCCCAGTGTCCCCAGCAGCCCCGGCAGCTCGACGTCGCAGTCGAACTGCGCCCCAGGCAGCGCATCCCCCGCCAGCCGCGCACGGTTCAGCTCACGCGCCAGGCGCTGCTGAATCTGCTCCAGTTGCTCGCGCATCTGCGCGCGAACATCCGGCAGGTCTTTCAGGCGCTCGCTGGAGGCCAGGCTCAGCAACACCGCCAGCGGCGTCTTCAATGCATGGCCCAGGTTGCCCAGGGCATTGCGCGAGCGGCGCAGGCTGTCTTCGGTATGGCTCAGCAGGTGGTTGATCTGCCCCACCAGCGGCGCCAGTTCGCTGGGCACTTCGGCATCCAGCTGCGAGCGCTGGCCCTGCTGCAACTGGGCGATCTGCTGGCGTGCCCGCTCCAGCGGCCGCAGCGAGCGGGTCACGGTGATGCGCTGCAACACCAGCACCAGGATCAGCGCCACCAGGCCCATGCCCAGGCCGATTTGCTGCAGGCGCCGGAAACCTTCGCGTACCGGTGAATAATCCTGTGCCACGCTGATCGAGATGTCCTGGCCCAGGCGCCGGTAGTCGGCACGCAGGGCAAGCAGTTGCTGGCCTTCCGGGCCGAGTTCGTGGCTGTCGGAAAGGCCCGGCGCGGCGGGTTTGGGCATGTCCAGATCCCACAACGACCGGGAACGCCAGGTGCCTTTATCGAAATCGATGCGGAAGTAATAGCCGGAAAACGGCCGCTGGTAGGCGGCCGAGATACGCCGCTCATCCAGCTGCAGGCCCGAAGGCCCGCGCACCAGGGCCACCAGCAGGTTTTCGCTTTCCTTGCGCAGGCCATTCTCCAGGTAGCGCTGCAGGCCGACCTCGAACAACCACAGGGTCAGCTGCGCAAGCACCAGGCCGACCACCACCAGCACCGCCACCAGGCCCAGGCTCAGGCGCGCCTGGATCGACTTCACGCGGCGCTCCCGGCGTAGATGTAGCCCTGCCCGCGGCGGGTCTCGATGACGCTGCGGCCCAGCTTGCGTCGCAAGTGGTTGACGTGCACTTCCAGCACGTTGGAGTCGCGCTCGGTTTCACCGTCGTAGAGGTGCTCGGCCAGGTGGCTCTTGGACAGGATCTGCTGCGGATGCAGCATGAAGTAGCGCAGCAGGCGGAACTCGGCGGCGGTCAGCTGGATATCCACGCCGTCACGGTTCACGCACTGCCGGCTTTCGTCCAGGTGCAGGCCGGCCGCTTCCAGCGTCGGCTGGTTGGCCAGGCCACGGGCACGGCGCAACAACGCCTGGATGCGCAGCTGCAGCTCTTCGGGGTGAAAGGGTTTGCTCAGGTAGTCATCCGCCCCGGCCTTCAGCCCTTCGATACGCTCGGCCCACGAGCCACGGGCAGTAAGGATCAACACCGGCGTGGCCAGGCCGGCGGCACGCCACTGGGCCAGCACCTCCAGGCCCGGCAGGCCCGGCAAGCCAAGGTCCAGGATGATCAGGTCGTAGGGTTCGCTCTGGCCCTGGTACACCGCGTCGCGGCCATCGGCCAGCCAGTCCACGGCGTAGCCCTGGCGCTGCAGGCCTGCGGTAAGTTCATCGGCCAACGGTACATTGTCCTCGACAAGCAACAGGCGCATTCAGTCGTCTTCCTCGTCTTTTAGCAGGGCACCGCTGCTGGCATCGAGTTTGATCTCGCGCACCACGCCTTCAGCTGTCAGCAACTCGACTTCGTATTCGTAGCGATTGTCGTCTTCTTCCAGCTCGGCCTCCAGCAGGCGCGCCCCGGGGTGACGCCCCAGGGCGGTTTCCAGCAGATGCTCGAGCGGCAGGATGATGCCCTTCTGGCGTAGTTCCAGGGCTTCGTCCTGATCGAGGTCTCGGGCAACGGCCAGGGAACACACGGCCAGCAGCGCCAGCGCGAAGTAGCGCGCCGGCCGCAGTAGGTGGATCATCAGTTGTCCCGCTCGTCCTTCAGCACTTCACCGGTCTTGGCGTCCAGCGCCACGTCCCATTCGACGTTCTGCGTGTCGCGCAGCTCGACCTTGTAGATGTAGCGACCGTACTCATCTTCAAGTTCCGAGTCGGTGACGGTGGCACCTGGGTGCTTGGCCACGGCGGCGGCCTTGAGTTCGTCCAGCGACTTGACGGTCTTGGCATCTACCAGCTTGACCACTTCGTCGGGCTGCACATCCTTGGCGATGGCGGAATGGGCGCCCAGGGCAAGGGCGGCGGCTACGGTGAACAGGGCAGTCATGCGTTTCATCGTTCTTCTCTCCTGAGAACTGTACAAGTTGTCTACGGGGTTAAGATTAACCACCGGTCCTTAATTCAACCTGAAAACAACTGGCGCCATGATAGCGCAGCTCCCACCCGTTCATCACAGGCCTCGGCAATGGCACAAATACCTGTGCATGCCTTGAACCCTTTACAATGACTCGCCTGCCGCCCAAGAGACCCGCCATGAGCGCCATTCACATGAAATACCCCGCCCTCACCTTCAAGGCCGGCCAACGTGCCCTGCGGCAGGTCCGCGAGCGCGGCCTGCAGGCGGCCGATGTCGGTGTGCTGCCGGGTGCGGCTGGCGGGCCGAAGCCGCTGGGCATCCAGGGCCTGGACCTGGCGCTGTTCGGTGAGTGGCTGCCGTCGGCGCCACGCCAACGTGCGCTGATCGGCGCCTCGATCGGCGCCTGGCGCTTTGCCAGTGCCTGCCTCGACGACCCGGTAGCAGGCATCCGTCGCCTGGGCGAACTGTACACCGAGCAGGATTTCGCCAAGGGCGTCACCCCGGCCGAAATCAGCCGCAGCTGCCAACACATGCTCGATGACCTGCTGCAAGGCCGCGACGGCCAGCTGCTGGCCAACCCGCACTATCGCCTGAACATCCTGGTGGTGAAGAGCCATGGCCAGCTCGCCCACGATCATCGCGGCCGCCTGGGCCTCGGCCTGGGTTCGGTGATCGCCAGCAACCTGCTCGGCCGCTCGCGCCTGGCACGGCACTTCGAGCGCATCATCCTGCACGACGGCCGCGCCACGCCGCCGCTCGACGCACTGACCGACTTCCCCTCGCGCTGCCTGCCGCTGGACCTGGCCAACCTGCGCCATGCCCTGCTTGCCTCGGGCTCCATCCCCATGGTCATGGAAGGCGTGAAAGACATCCCTGGCGCAGGTGCAGGCACCTACCGCGACGGCGGCCTGCTCGACTACCACCTCGACCTGCCCTACCGCGGCGACGACCTGGTGCTGTACCCGCACTTCACCGACAAGGTCGTACCCGGCTGGTTCGACAAGGCCCTGCCCTGGCGCAAGGGCGATGCCACGCGCCTGCAGAACGTGCTGCTGATGACGCCCTCGCCGCAGTACCTGGCGGCCCTGCCCTACGGCAAGCTGCCCGACCGCAATGACTTCAAGCGTTTCATGGGCGATGCGCCTGGCCGCAAGCGCTACTGGTACAAGGCCATTGCCGAGAGCCAGCGGCTGGGCGACGAGTTGCTGGAGCTGATTGCCACCGGGCGGTTGCATGAACGCCTGCAAGCCTTGTAGCGGCCATGCTGGTAGACTGCGCGCATTCTTGATTCACACAGAGTTATGACAGCGTGGAAATTTTTAAAGAATTTACATTCGAGTCGGCCCACCGCCTGCCGCACGTCCCTGCCGGGCACAAATGCGGTCGCCTGCACGGCCACTCGTTCAAGGTCGGCCTGCACCTGACCGGCCCGCTCGACCCGCACACCGGCTGGATCCGCGACTTCGCCGAGATCAAGGCGGTCTTCAAGCCGATCTACGAGCAACTGGACCACAACTACCTGAACGACATCCCGGGCCTGGAAAACCCTACCAGCGAAGTGATCGCCAAGTGGATCTGGGACCAGGTCAAGCCGCTGCTGCCGGAACTGTCGAAGGTGCGCATCCACGAAACCTGCACCAGCGGTTGCGAATATACCGGCGACTGATTTGGTAAACGCACCAGCCCATTCGCGGGCAATGCCCGCGAAGAGGCCGGCAGCTTCCCCAACAAAGCTTCAGCCCTGCCCCGCCTCCAAGGCATCGCGCAGGAAACCGGGGGCGATGTAGCGCTGGTAATGCGCCTCGGACAGCAGGAAGAACTCGCGGTCGATGGCGTCGCGCAACTGCGGCAGCTCCCAGTCGCGAAATTCCGGCAACAGCACCATGCCATAGGCTTCCAGGTCACGGATCATCCGCGCCCCGCGGGCAATCAGCTGGTACGCCCAGCAATATTCCGACTGCTGCTCGACAAAGCGGATGGAACGCTGCTCCAGTTGCTGGCGCAGCAAACCTTTGTCGAACACCTCCAGCTTGGCCATCATCACCTGCACCAGCAGTTGCTCCAGGCGCAGCCACACGGCGCGCTTCTGCGCATCGTCGTAGCCGTTCCAGCTGATCACTTCGTGGTGAAACCGCTTGCAGCCACGGCAAACCGTGTCTCCGTAAACCGTGGAGCACAGGCCGACACAAGGGGTCTTGATGGACTTGTTGGACATGAAAAACAACAGCTTGGCGATGGAACACGAACCCATGTTAGCCCTTTGTCTAACCAGGGTCACTCGTTAAAGTCATCTTCGCCGCCTTACCTTCGGGCTTTTTTTGCCGTAGAATCATCCCGCCTTTTCAAAGGCAACAATGTCCGTTGGAAGCTGTTTTCAAAGCGTCACGAGCACAGTTCATCCGGTAGAACGGCGTTGGCCCGGGCCATGCATCCCTCGCATGCCCGTGCCAGCCCTCATCAGCTCCCCGTTCTGCTGGCGTAAAACTTTGAAAGCAGCTTCTGTAAGGATTCTTTGCGACTCTGGCTGGGCGGCCCACAAAGCCGTGGCAGCGCATGGGTGCATTGAATGCTGGATGAGCGTCCCGGACCCCCTTTAGGGACCACTGATGAGGGAAATAACTGTGCTTGAAGCCTACCGCAAACACATCGAAGAGCGTGCCGCCCTGGGTATCGTGCCCCAGCCGCTGAACGCCGAACAAACTGCAGGCCTGGTCGAGCTGCTGAAAACCCCGCCGGCCGGCGAAGAAGCCTTCCTCGTAGACCTGATCACCCACCGCGTACCGCCAGGGGTCGACGAAGCTGCCTATGTCAAGGCCGCTTTCCTCTCCGCCGTCGCCAAAGGCGAAGCCAAGTCGCCTCTGATCGACCGCAAGCACGCCACCGAACTGCTGGGCACCATGCAGGGCGGCTACAACATCGAAACGCTGGTCGCACTGCTGGATGACGCCGAACTGGGCGCCGTCGCGGCCGAACAGCTCAAGCACACCCTGCTGATGTTCGATGCCTTCCATGACGTGGCCGAAAAAGCCAAGGCCGGCAACGTTCACGCCAAGGCCGTGCTGCAATCCTGGGCTGCCGGCGAGTGGTTCACCTCGCGTCCGGCCATCGCCGACAAGTACACCCTGACCGTGTTCAAGGTGCCTGGCGAAACCAACACCGACGACCTGTCCCCTGCCCCGGACGCCTGGTCGCGCCCTGACATCCCGCTGCACGCACTGGCCATGCTGAAGATGGCCCGCGACGGCATCGAGCCGCAGCAGCCTGGTTCGGTCGGCCCGCTGGCCCAGATCGAAGCGGTCAAGGCCAAGGGTTACCCGGTTGCCTACGTCGGTGACGTGGTCGGTACCGGCTCTTCGCGCAAATCCGCCACCAACTCGGTGCTGTGGTTCTTCGGCGACGACATCCCGTACGTACCGAACAAGCGCGCCGGTGGTTTCTGCTTCGGTACCAAGATCGCCCCGATCTTCTACAACACCATGGAAGACGCCGGCGCCCTGCCGATCGAATTCGACTGCACCAACCTGGCCATGGGCGACGTCATCGACGTTTACCCGTTCAAGGGCGAAGTGCGCCGTAACGGCAGCGACGAACTGGTCACCACCTTCGAGCTGAAAACCGAAGTGCTGCTGGATGAAGTCCGCGCTGGCGGCCGTATCCCGCTGATCGTCGGCCGTGGCCTGACCGAGAAGGCCCGTGCCGAACTGGGCCTGGGCGCCTCCGACCTGTTCAAGAAGCCGGAGCAGCCTGCCGATTCGGGCAAGGGCTTCACCCTGGCACAGAAAATGGTCGGCCGTGCCTGCGGCTTGCCAGAAGGCCAGGGCGTGCGCCCAGGTGCCTACTGCGAGCCGAAGATGACCACCGTCGGCTCCCAGGACACCACTGGCCCGATGACCCGCGACGAGCTGAAGGACCTGGCGTGCCTGGGCTTCTCCGCTGACCTGGTGATGCAGTCGTTCTGCCACACCGCGGCCTATCCGAAGCCGATCGACGTCACCACCCACCACACCCTGCCAGACTTCATCCGCACCCGTGGCGGCGTGTCGCTGCGCCCGGGCGACGGCATCATCCACAGCTGGCTGAACCGCATGCTGATGCCTGACACCGTAGGTACCGGTGGCGACTCGCACACCCGCTTCCCGATCGGCATCTCGTTCCCGGCCGGTTCCGGCCTGGTGGCCTTCGCCGCCGCCACCGGCGTCATGCCGCTGGACATGCCAGAATCCGTGCTGGTGCGTTTCAAGGGCAAACTGCAGCCAGGCATCACCCTGCGTGACCTGGTCCACGCCATCCCTTACTACGCCATCCAGAAGGGCCTGCTGACCGTCGAGAAGAAGGGCAAGAAGAACATCTTCTCCGGCCGCATCCTCGAGATCGAAGGCCTGAACGAGCTGACCGTCGAGCAAGCCTTCGAGCTGTCCGACGCCTCTGCCGAGCGTTCCGCTGCCGGTTGCACCATCAAGCTGCCAGAGAAGGCCATCGCCGAGTACCTGCAGTCCAACATCACCCTGCTGCGCTGGATGATCGGCGAAGGCTACGGCGATGCCCGCACCCTGGAGCGCCGCGCCCAGGCCATGGAAGCCTGGCTGGCCAAGCCTGAGCTGCTGTCGGCCGACGCCGATGCCGAATACGCCGAAATCATCGAAATCGACCTGGCCGAAGTGAAAGAGCCTGTGCTCTGTGCACCGAACGACCCGGACGATGCCCGCCTGCTGTCTTCGGTACAGGGCGAGAAGATCGACGAAGTGTTCATCGGCTCGTGCATGACCAACATCGGCCACTTCCGCGCTGCCGGCAAGCTGCTGGACAAGGTCAAGGGCGGCATCCCGACCCGTCTGTGGCTGGCTCCGCCAACCAAGATGGACGCTCACCAGCTGACCGAAGAAGGCTACTACGGCATCTACGGCAAGGCCGGCGCACGCATGGAAATGCCAGGCTGCTCGCTGTGCATGGGTAACCAGGCACGTGTGCAGACCGGTTCGACCGTGGTCTCCACCTCGACCCGTAACTTCCCGAACCGTCTGGGCGACGCCACCAACGTGTACCTGGCATCGGCCGAGCTGGCCGCTGTCGCTTCGATCATCGGCAAGCTGCCGACCGTTGAAGAGTACATGCAGTACGCGAAGGACATCGACAGCATGGCTGCCGACGTTTACCGCTACCTGAGCTTCGACCAGATCGCCGAGTTCCGCGAAGCGGCAGCCAACGCCAAGATCCCGGTGGTTCAGGCGTAAGCTGAGTTGTAAAGATGTAAAAGAAAGCCCCGGCAGAAATGTCGGGGCTTTCTTGTTTTGCCCGCACCAGCCGAGATCCCTGTAGGAGCAGCCTTGCGCTGCGAAGAGGCCAGCAAGGCGACAGACTCTCCTGAGCTTTAATGGCCTCTTCGCAGCGCAAGGCTGCTCCTACAGGGGTTGCACAGGCCTTGAGCGCTGTGCAGGCCGACTCAGATCACGAACAGGTCGACAAACCTGTGCACCGCCATCTGCTCCAGCTTCTGCTGGTCCTTGCACACATCCACGATCTCCCCACACCGCTGCCGCGCAAACCGCGTCGCCAGGTTTTCCCTGAACTTGGCCTCCAGCAACGGTATGCCCTCCCCTCGCCGCCGGCGATGCCCGATCGGGTATTCCACCACCACCTGCTCGGTACTGCTGCCATCCTTGAAGAACACTTGCAGTGCGTTGGCGATCGAGCGCTTGTCCGCCTCCAGGTACTCACGGCTGAAGCGCGGGTCTTCAACCACCTCCATCTTCTCGCGCAGGCGGTCGATGCTTGGATGGTTGGCATGGAAGGCGTCTTCGTAATGCTCGGCCACCAGATGCCCGAAAATCAGCGGCACTGCCACCATGTACTGCAGGCAGTGGTCGCGGTCAGCGGCATTGGCCAGCGGACCGCTCTTGGAAATGATGCGGATCGCCGACTCCTGGGTGGTGATGACGATACGGTCGATCTCGTGCAGGCGGTTACGCACCAGCGGATGCAATGTTACCGCAGCCTCACAGGCGGTCTGGGCGTGGAACTCGGCAGGGAAACTGACCTTGAACAGCACGTTTTCCATCACGTAGCTACCCAGGGCTTGCGGCAGGCGCAGCTCTTGCTGCTCGGACGGCTTGAGCGCCAGGTCCTTGTTGGTGTGGCTGAACAGCACATCGTAGAAGCCCCACTGCGGCGCGGTGAGCACGCCAGGCACGCCCATCTCGCCACGCAGGGCAATGTCGGCCAAGCGCACGCCACGGCTGGAAGCATCCCCGGCGGCCCACGATTTGCGCGAACCAGCGTTGGGTGCATGGCGGTAGGTACGCAGCGCCTGGCCGTCGACGAAGGCATGGGAAAGAGCGCTCAGCATCTGCTCACGGTTGGCCCCCATCAGCCTGGCACACACCGCGGTTGAGGCCACCTTGACCAGTATCACGTGGTCGAGGCCAACGCGGTTGAAGGCGTTTTCCAGCGCCATCACGCCCTGAATCTCGTGAGCCATGACCATGGCTTCGAGCACATCACGCATCAGCAGCGGTGCCTCACCTGCGGCCACGTGCTTCTGCGACAGGTGATCGGCAACGGCCAGGATTCCGCCAAGGTTATCCGAGGGGTGGGCCCATTCGGCGGCCAGCCAGGTATCGTTGTAGTCCAGCCAGCGCACCGTGCAGCCGATGTCCCAGGCAGCCTTGACCGGGTCGAGGCGGTAGGCGGTGCCGGGCACGCGGGCGCCGTTGGGCACCACGGTGCCTTCAACCTGGGGGCCCAGCAACTTGGTGCATTCGGGGAAGCGCAGGGCCAGCAGGCCGCAGCCGAGGGTATCCATCAGGCAGTTGCGCGCGGTGTCCAGGGCTTCGGCGGATTCGACCCGGTACGTAAGGGCGTAATCGGCGAGGGTTTGCAGCACCCGGTCGTAGTCCGGGCGGGCGTTGAGGTCTACGTTGGCGCTCATATCCAGCTCCCTTCAGAATTGCCGGGGCTGCTTTGCAGCCCTTCGCGACACAAGGCCGCTCCTACAGGTACCGCGCTAACCGTGTAGGAGCGGGCTTGCCCGCGAAGGGGCGCAAAGCGGCCCCAACGAACTAAAGCCGAGCGCCAGTGGTGCGTTAGAAGCTATCGCCAGGCACGCGAACCCAGCCCTCCATCAGCACGCGAGCACTGCGGCTCATGATTGCCTTGGTCACTGTCCATTCACCATTCACCTGGCGCGCCTCGGCCCCCACCCGCAGGGTGCCCGAGGGGTGGCCGAAACGCACGGCGCTGCGCTCGCCCCCGCCTGCGGCGAGGTTGACCAGCGTGCCCGGAATGGCCGCCGCGGTACCGATGGCCACCGCGGCCGTCCCCATCATTGCATGGTGCAGCTTGCCCATCGACAAGGCCCGTACCAGCAGGTCGATATCACCTGCCTGCACCGCTTTGCCACTGGACGCAGTGTAGGTGCTCGGCGGCGCGACGAAAGCCACTTTCGGTGTGTGCTGACGCCCGGCAGCCTGGTCGACGTTGTCGATCAGGCCCATGCGCACGGCGCCATGGGCGCGAATCGTCTCGAAGCGCAGCAGCGCCTGCGGATCGCCGTTGATGGCGTCCTGCAGTTCGGTGCCGGTGTAGCCGATATCCGCCGCATTGACGAAGATGGTCGGGATGCCGGCATTGATCAGGGTCGCCTTGAACGTACCGACACCCGGCACCTCGAGGTCATCGACCAGGTTGCCGGTGGGGAACATCGCCCCGCCGTCGCCATCTTCGTCGGCCGCCGGATCGAGGAATTCCAGCTGCACCTCGGCGGCCGGGAAGGTCACCCCGTCCAGCTCGAAGTCGCCGGTTTCCTGCACTTCACCTTCGGTGATCGGCACATGGGCGATGATGGTCTTGCCGATGTTGGCCTGCCAGATGCGCACGGTGGCGATGCCATTGCGCGGAATGCGCGCCGGGTCGACCAGGCCGCTGCTGATGGCGAACGAACCGACCGCGGCGGAGAGGTTGCCGCAGTTACCGCTCCAGTCGACGAAGGCCTTGTCGATGCTGACCTGGCCGAACAGATAGTCGACGTCGTGCTCAGGCTTGATGCTCTGCGACAGAATCACGGTCTTGCTGGTGCTCGAAGTGGCACCGCCCATGCCGTCGATCTGCTTGCCGTAAGGGTCGGGGCTGCCGATCACCCGCAGCAGCAGTGCGTCGCGGGCCGGGCCGGGGATCTGCGCCTGCTCGGGCAGGTCTTGCAGGCGGAAGAACACGCCTTTGCTGGTGCCGCCACGGATGTAGGTGGCGGGGATTTTTACTTGCGGTACATGAGCCATGGATGTGCTGTCCTGTCTGATAGACATGAAAACCCAGGGCTGCCATGCAGCCCATCGCCGGCAAGCCAGCTCCCACAGGAACCCACCTGGCTGCAGGATTGTGCAATCCCTGTGGGAGCTGGCTTGCCGGCGATGGGCCGCAAAGCGGCCCCCTGCAATTAGGCGGTCGCTTCGAGGAAGTCCTGAGCGAAGCGCTGCAGCACGCCGCCGGCTTCGTAGATCGACACTTCCTCGGCGGTGTCCAGGCGGCAGGTCACCGGCACCTCCAGGCGCTCGCCGTTGGCGCGGGTGATCACCAGGGTCAGCGTCGCCCGCGGCGTACGCGCGCCCAGCACGTCATAGGTCTCGCTGCCGTCCAACCCGAGGGTCTTGCGGTCGGTGCCCGGCTTGAACTCCAGCGGCAGCACGCCCATGCCCACCAGGTTGGTACGGTGAATACGCTCGAAGCCTTCGGCGACGATCGCCTCGACACCGGCCAGGCGCACACCCTTGGCCGCCCAGTCACGGGACGAACCCTGGCCGTAGTCGGCACCGGCGACGATGATCAGCGGCTGCTTGCGCTCCATGTAGGTCTCGATCGCCTCCCACATGCGGGTGACCTTGCCTTCCGGCTCGATACGCGCCAGCGAGCCCTGCTTCACGCTGCCGTCTTCCTTGCGCACCATTTCGTTGAACAGCTTGGGGTTGGCAAAGGTGGCGCGCTGGGCGGTCAGGTGGTCGCCACGGTGGGTAGCGTAAGAGTTGAAGTCCTCCTCCGGCAGGCCCATCTTCGCCAAGTACTCGCCGGCAGCGCTGTCGAGCATGATGGCGTTGGACGGCGACAGGTGGTCGGTGGTGATGTTGTCCGGCAGCACTGCCAGCGGGCGCATGCCGCGCAGGGTCCGTTCACCGGCCAAGGCACCCTCCCAGTACGGTGGGCGGCGGATGTAGGTGCTCATCGGGCGCCAGTCATACAACGGCGCCACCTTCGGCCCACGGTCTTCCTCGATGGCGAACATCGGGATGTACACCTTGCGGAACTGCTCCGGCTTGACCGCGGCACGTACCACGGCGTCGATTTCTTCGTCGCTGGGCCAGATATCCTTGAGGCGGATTTCCTTGCCATCGACCACGCCCAGTACATCCTTCTCGATGTCGAAGCGAATGGTACCGGCGATGGCGTAGGCCACTACCAGTGGCGGCGAAGCGAGGAAGGCCTGCTTGGCATACGGGTGGATGCGCCCGTCGAAGTTGCGGTTACCCGACAGCACGGCAGTGGCGTACAGGTCACGGTCGATGATCTCTTGCTGGATCACCGGGTCCAGGGCACCGGACATGCCGTTGCAGGTGGTACAGGCGAAGGCGACGATGCCAAAGCCGAGCTGCTCAAGCTCCTTCTCCAGCCCGGCTTCTTCCAGGTACAGCTGCACGGCCTTGGAACCAGGCGCCAACGACGACTTGACCCACGGCTTGCGGGCCAGCCCCAGTTTGTTGGCATTGCGCGCCAGCAGGCCTGCGGCAATCACGTTGCGCGGGTTGCTGGTGTTGGTGCAGCTGGTGATGGCAGCAATGATCACCGCGCCGTCTGGCATCTGCCCTGGCACTTCTTCCCAGCTGCCGGCGATGCCTTTGGCCGCCAGGTCGCTGGTGGCGACGCGGGCATGCGGGTTGGACGGGCCGGCCATGTTGCGCACCACACTCGACAGGTCGAAGCTCAGGGTGCGCTCGTAGACTGCACCGCCCAGGCTGTCGGCCCACAGGCCGGTGGCCTTGGCATAGGTTTCCACCAGCTTGACCTGTTGCTCTTCGCGACCGGTCAGGCGCAGGTAGTCGATGGTCTGCTGGTCGATGGCGAACATCGCCGCAGTGGCGCCATATTCCGGGGCCATGTTGGAAATGGTGGCGCGGTCGCCCAGGGTCAGGGCACGTGCACCCTCGCCGTGGAACTCCAGGTAGGCGCCGACGACTTTCTGCTTGCGCAGGAATTCGGTCAGGGCCAGCACCAGGTCGGTGGCGGTGATGTTCGGCGCCAGCTTGCCGGTCAGCTCGACGCCGACGATTTCCGGCAGGCGCATCCACGAGGCACGGCCGAGCATCACGTTCTCGGCCTCCAGGCCACCCACGCCGATGGCGATCACGCCCAGGGCGTCGACATGCGGGGTGTGGCTGTCGGTGCCGACGCAGGTATCCGGGTAGGCCACGCCACGGTCGTTGTGGATCACCGGCGACATCTTCTCCAGGTTGATCTGGTGCATGATGCCGTTGCCCGGCTGGATCACGTCGACGTTCTTGAACGCCTTCTTGGTCCAGTTGATGAAATGGAAGCGGTCTTCGTTGCGGCGGTCTTCGATGGCGCGGTTCTTTTCGAAGGCCTGCGGGTCGAAACCACCGCACTCGACGGCCAGCGAGTGGTCGACGATCAGCTGCACCGGCACCACAGGGTTGACCTGGGCCGGGTCGCCGCCTTTGTCGGCAATGGCGTCACGCAGGCCGGCGAGGTCGACCAGTGCGGTCTGGCCGAGAATGTCGTGGCACACCACGCGGGCCGGGAACCACGGGAAGTCGAGGTCGCGCTTGCGCTCGATCAGCTGGCCCAGCGAGGCGTCGAGGGTAGCCGGGTCGCAGCGGCGCACCAGGTTTTCGGCGAGTACGCGAGAGGTGTAAGGCAGGCCATCGTAGGCGCCGGGCTTGATGGCCTCGACCGCCGCGCGGGCATCGAAGTAGTCCAGGTCGGTGCCTGGCAGGTGCTTGCGGAATGCAGTGTTCATATCGTTATCAGGCTCGGTCACGGTACGGTCGTGGATAGCTTTCTAGTTGCAGCCCTGTGTCAGCTGTTCCGGCCTCATCGCCGGCAAGCCGGCTCCCACAGGTATTGCACTGCTCCTGAGGCTGGTGCAGTCCCTGTGGGAGCCGGCTTGCCGGCGATGAGGCCGGAACAGACCCCCACAGGTACGGCCTGTCAGCGCTGTTCGATCGGCACGAACTGGCGCTGCTCGACGCCGACATACTCGGCGCTCGGGCGGATGATGCGGTTGTTGGCGCGCTGTTCGAAGACGTGCGCCGCCCAGCCGGTCAGGCGCGAGCAGACGAAGATCGGGGTGAACAGCTTGGTCGGGATGCCCATGAAGTGGTACGCCGAGGCGTGGTAGAAGTCGGCGTTGGGGAACAGGCGCTTCTGCTCCCACATGGTCTTGTCGATGGCTTCGGAGACCGGGTACAGCACCTTGTCACCGACTTCGTCGGCGAGCTGTTTCGACCAGCCCTTGATCACCTCGTTGCGCGGGTCGGACTCTTTGTAGATGGCATGGCCAAAGCCCATGATCTTGTCCTTGCGCTCGAGCATGCGCAGCAGCTCGGCAGTGGCTTCCTGCGGGCTCTGGAAGCGCTCGATCAATTCCATCGCCGCCTCGTTGGCACCGCCGTGCAGCGGGCCGCGCAGCGAGCCGATGGCAGCGGTGACGCAGGAGTACAGGTCGGACAGCGTCGAGGCACAGACGCGAGCGGTGAAGGTCGAGGCGTTGAACTCGTGCTCGGCGTAGAGGATCAGCGACACGTTCATGACCTTGACGTGCAGCTCGCTCGGCTTCTTGCCGTGCAGCAGGTGCAGGAAGTGGCCACCGAGGGTGTCTTCGTCGCTGGTGCAGTCGATACGCACGCCATCGTGGGTGAAGCGATACCAGTAGCACATCACCGCCGGGAACAGTGCCAGCAGGCGGTCGGTCTTGTCACGCTGGGCCTCGAAGGTCAGTTCGGGCTCCAGGGTACCCAGCACCGAGCAACCTGTGCGCATCACGTCCATCGGGTGGGCGTCACGCGGGATGCGCTCGAGCACTTCCTTCAGGGCTTGCGGCAGGTCGCGCAGGCCCTTGAGCTTGCGCTTGTAGTCGGCCAGTTCGGCTTTGCTCGGCAGCTCGCCGTACAGCAACAGGTAGGCGACTTCCTCGAATTCGGCACCGGCTGCCAGGTCACGCACATCGTAACCGCGGTAGGTCAGCCCGGCACCGGCCTGGCCCACGGTCGACAGCGCGGTCTGGCCGGCCACCTGGCCGCGCAGGCCTGCGCCACTGAGTACTTTTGCTTCGGCCATGGTGTTTCTCCTTTCTTGAACTTGTTATGGATTCTTTCTGGCTAATTCGGGGGTGGCTGTATCGGCCCTATCGCCGGCAAGCCAGTTCCCACAATGTCCTGCACAGGGCTCGAACCTTGTGCGGTACCTGTGGGAGCCGGCTTGCCGGCGATGAGGCCCTCACAGGCTCAACCTTTTTTCTGGGCAAACAGCGCATCGAGGCTCTGCTCGAAGGCGTGGTAACCAATGGCATCGTAGAGCTCCATGCGGGTCTGCATGGTGTCGATCACGTTCTTCTGCGTGCCGTCGCGGCGCAGCGCGGTGTACACGTTCTCGGCTGCCTTGTTCATGGCGCGGAACGCCGACAGCGGGTACAGCACCAGCGACACGTCGACCGAGGACAGCTCCTCGGTGGTGTACAGCGGCGTGGCGCCGAACTCGGTGATGTTGGCCAGGATCGGTGCCTTCACCCGGTCGGCGAAGGTCTTGTACATCTGCAGCTCGGTGATGGCTTCAGGGAAGATCATGTCGGCACCGGCCTCGACGCAGGCGGCGGCGCGGTCCAGGGCGGCGTTCAGGCCCTCCACGGCCAGGGCGTCGGTACGCGCCATGATCACGAAGCTGTCATCGGTACGGGCATCGACTGCGGCCTTGATGCGGTCGACCATTTCCTGCTGGCTGACGATTTCCTTGTTCGGGCGGTGGCCGCAGCGCTTGGCGCCAACCTGGTCCTCGATATGGATGGCGGCAGCGCCGAACTTGCTCATCGAGCGCACGGTACGGGCGACGTTGAAGGCAGAGGCACCGAAACCGGTGTCGACATCCACCAGCAGCGGCAGGTCGCACACGTCGGTGATGCGGCGCACATCGGTGAGTACATCGTCCAGGCCGCTGATGCCCAGGTCCGGCAGGCCCAGCGAACCGGCGGCGACGCCGCCACCGGACAGGTAGATGGCCTTGAAGCCGGCGCGCTTGGCCAGCAGGGCATGATTGGCATTGATGGCGCCAACCACCTGCAGCGGATGTTCAGCGGCAACGGCGTCGCGGAAACGCTGACCGGGGGTGCTCTTCACAGTCATTTCTCACCTCGTGGGCTGTTGTTGTGGGCGTCCAGATAGTGACGCTCGATATTGCGCTTGGACGCGCCGATGTGGCGGCGCATCAGAAGTTCGGCCAGCTCGCCGTCACGGTCGGCGATGGCATCGAGAATGCGGTGGTGTTCGGCAAAGGCCTGGCGCGGCCGGTTGGGCGTGGCGGAAAACTGGATGCGGTACATGCGCACCAGCTGGTACAGCTCGCCGCAGAGCATCTTGACCAGGGTCTGGTTACCGCTGCCCTGGATGATCCGGTAATGAAAGTCGTAGTCGCCTTCCTGCTGGTAATAGCCCAGGCCGGCCTGGAACGCGGCATCGCGCTCGTGGGTGTCGAGCACCCGGCGCAGTTCGTCGATGTCGGCCTGGCTCATGCGTTCGGCGGCCAGGCGGCAAGCCATGCCTTCCAGCGATTCGCGAATTTCGTACAGCTCGATCAGTTCGGCATGATTGAGCGACACCACCCGCGCCCCCACATGCGGCACGCGCACCAGCAGGCGCTGGCCTTCGAGGCGGTGGATGGCCTCGCGCAGCGGCCCGCGGCTGATGCCATAGGTACGCGCCAGCTCCGGCTCGGAAATCTTGCTGCCGGGGGCGATATCGCCCTTGACGATGGCCGCCTGGATGCGCCGGAAGACGTTTTCGGACAAGGTTTCCGTTTCGTCTGTCAGCACCGGGCTGGGGGTGGATAGGTCCTGCATATTGTCGACACCTTGAAAATCTCTTTGCCAGAAATTAGCGAATTAGACCGAAGCAGTCAAAGACAAAATCAATATTGTCGACAATCGTCTAAGAACGAACTAATGCCAGCCCGGTGCTGTCAGATCGCGCACCGCTGGCGTCAAGGCGCCGGCGTGATAGAATGCCGCGCCTCCGATGGAGTATGGATAGCCTGTCTGTCATCCATTCATGCTGTTGACAGATGAACGAGGAAGCTTGCGCAGTCGCTGCCAGTCGCCTTGCCCTGAACACGGCTCTGAACATGGCTTTGAAAACAGCCCCGAACCTTGCACTGCACCGCGCCAGGAATATGAGACTTACACCCGCATCATTGCTGCTCTGCCTCACCCTGCTGCCGGCCCTTGGCCAGGCCGCAGGCAAGACCGTGTACGGTCTCAACGAATATGCACGCCTGGGCGACCTGGACCTGGAAGTGGCCGCCAAGCTCGACACCGGCGCCAAGACCGCGTCGCTCAGCGCCCGCGACATCAAGCGTTTCAAGCGCAACGGCGAAAGCTGGGTGCGCTTCTACCTGGCCATCGACGCCGCCCATTCGCACCCTATCGAACGCCCGCTGGCACGCGTAAGCAAGATCAAGCGCCGGGCCGGCGACTATGATGCTGAATCGGGCAAGGCCTACACCGCGCGCCCGGTCATCGAACTTGAAATCTGCATGGGCCAGGCCATGCGCACCATCGAAGTCAACCTCACCGACCGCAGCGCCTTCCAGTTCCCGCTGCTGATCGGCTCCGAGGCGCTCAAGCACTTCGACGCGCTGGTCGACCCAAGCCTTAAATACGCGGCCGGCAAACCTGCCTGTGCCACCGACGCTCCCAAAGCAGAGTAATCCCGATGCGCTCTCTTACCCTCCATCTTAAAGTCCTGATCACCGTGCTGGTGCTGTTGGGCGTGGCGGTCACGGCTTATCAGATCTTCGTACTCGGCATCCCGGTAACCGAGGATGAAACCGACGACCTGTGGAACATCGACGCCAAGGTCGAGTTCGTGGCCAGCACCAAGGACCCGGTCAAGGTGCAGATGTTCGTGCCACCGCTGAACCGCGACTACGTCAGCCTCAACGAGAGCTTCATCTCCAACAACTACGGGGTGAGCGTCAACCGTGCCGACGGCAACCGCAAGGTTACCTGGTCGGCCCGCCGCGCCAGCGGCAACCAGACCCTCTACTACCGCCTGGTGCTGACCAAGCGCTACAGCAACGAGAAGACCACGGTCAAAGGCCCGACCTTCCGTGACAGCCTGGCAGTGGAAGGCCCCGAAAAGATCGCCGCCGAGGCCCTGATGGCGCCGATCCGCCAGCATTCGGCCGACGTCGAGACCTTCGTCAGCGAGACCATCAAGCGGGTCAACAACCTCAACGACGACAACGTCAAGCTTCTGCTGGCCGGCGACACCTCGGCCATGAAGAAGGCCCAGGTCATCGACCTGCTGCTGTCGATCGCCCACGTACCGATGGAGAAGGTGCACACCATCCGCCTGGTGGCCGACACCCCGCAAACCCCGGAACTGTGGCTGCGCAGCTTCAACGGTACCGACTGGCTGTACTTCAACCCGGACACCGGCGAGCAGGGCCTGCCCAGCGATCGCCTGCTGTGGTGGACCGGTGACGACAACCTGATCACCGTCGATGGCGGCAAGAAGGCCAACGTTACCTTCAGCATGAACAACAGCGAGATGAACGCCATCCGTCTGGCCAAGCTGACCGACGAGAATACCGACGCCGACTTCCTCGAATATTCGCTGTACGGCCTGCCGCTGCAGACCCAGCAAACCTTCATGATCATGGTGATGATCCCGATCGGTGTGCTGGTGATCCTGGTGCTGCGCAACCTGGTCGGCCTGCAGACACTGGGTACCTTCACCCCGGTACTGATCGCCCTGGCCTTCCGCGAGACCCAGCTGGGCTTCGGTATCGTGCTGTTCACGGTAATCACCGCCCTGGGCCTGTCGCTGCGCTCGTACCTGGAACACCTGAAGCTGCAGATGCTGCCACGCCTGTCTGTGGTACTGACCTTCGTCGTGGTGCTGATTGCCGCCATCAGCCTGTTCAGCCACAAGCTGGGCCTGGAGCGCGGGTTGTCGGTAGCGCTGTTCCCGATGGTGATCCTGACCATGACCATCGAGCGCCTGTCCATCACCTGGGAAGAGCGTGGCGGCGGCCATGCCATGAAAGTGGCCATCGGCACCCTGTTCGCCGCTTCCCTGGCGCACCTGTTGATGATGGTGCCGGAGCTGGTGTACTTCGTGTTCACCTTCCCGGCCGTGCTGCTGATCCTGGTGGGCTTCATGCTGGCAATGGGTCGCTACCGCGGCTACCGCCTGACCGAGCTCGTGCGCTTCAAGGCATTCCTGAAGAAGGCTGACGCCTGATGTTTGGCCTGATCAAGACGTGGAAAGCCCTGGAGGCCCGGGGCATCATGGGTATCAACCGGCGCAACGCGGACTACGTGCTGAAGTACAACAAGCGCCACCTGTACCCGATCGTCGACGACAAGATCATCACCAAGGAGCGCGCCCTGGCGGCCGGCATCCATGTGCCGGAAATGTACGGCATCATCGAGACCGAGAAAGAGATCGAGAAGCTCGACCAGATCATCGGCGGGCGCAACGATTTCGTCATCAAGCCGGCGCAGGGCGCTGGCGGTGACGGCATCCTGGTGATCGCCGACCGCTTCGAGGACCGTTACCGCACGGTATCGGGCAAGATCATCAGCCACGAGGAGATCGAACACCAGATCTCGAGCATCCTCACCGGCCTGTACTCCTTGGGCGGCCACCGCGACCGCGCACTGATCGAGTACCGGGTCACCCCCGACCAGATCTTCAAGAGCATCAGCTACGAAGGCGTGCCGGACATCCGCATCATCGTGCTGATGGGCTACCCGGTGATGGCCATGCTGCGCCTTCCGACCCGCCAGTCCGGCGGCAAGGCCAACCTGCACCAGGGCGCCATCGGCGTGGGTGTCGACCTGGCCACCGGCGTTACCCTGCGCGGCACCTGGCTGAACAACATCATCAGCAAGCACCCGGACACCACCAATGCGGTGGATGGCGTGCAGTTGCCGAACTGGGACGGTTTCATGAAGCTGGCGGCCGGCTGCTACGAGCTGTGCGGCCTGGGCTACATCGGTGTCGACATGGTGCTGGACCAGGACAAGGGGCCGCTGATCCTCGAACTCAACGCCCGCCCGGGCCTGAACATCCAGATCGCCAACGACTGCGGCCTGACCCAGCGCACCCACGCCATCGAAGCGCACCTGGAAGCACTGGCCAAGGATGGCATCAGCGAAGATGCCGTACAGCGCGTGCGAGTATCGCAAGGTTTGTTCGGGCACGTGCATCCGCGCTAGCAACCCGGGGGGCCGCTTTGCGGCCCATTCGCAGCACAAGGCTGCTCCTACAGGTTTACGCTATCTCCTGCAGGAGCAGCCTTGTGCTGCGAATGGGCTGCAAAGCAGCCCCCGGCGCCAAACACAATGGTGAATGTCGCGCCCAGCGCTAGGCGCATTTCCTGCACAGGTCTACAATCGCCCTCCTCGCTTTTACATCGCCGTCCACACTGATGCCGACCTGTACGCTCCACCCCCTGCCCTACCAGCCCGACCCTGCCGCCTTTTTCGCCCGCCTGCGCCAGGCCCCCGGTGCGATCCTGCTGGACAGCGCCCGCCCCGGCGCCGAACGCGGGCGCTTCGACCTGCTCAGCGCCTGGCCGCTGCAACACCTGCAAGCGCAGCCCGACGAAGATGGCCGCACCTTCCTCCAGCGCCTGCGCGCCGGCCTGGCACGACTGGGCCATGCGCAGTTGCCCGCAGGCAGCGAGCTGCCGTTTGCTGGCGGCCTGATCGGCTACCTGAGCTATGACTTCGGCCGCCGCCTGGAACACCTGCCCAGCCTGGCCGTGGACGACCTTGGCCTGCCGGACGCGCAACTGGGGCTGTATGCCTGGGCGCTGGTGACCGACCACCAGTGCGCGACCAGCCAACTGGTGTTCCACCCGAGCCTGCCGGACAGCGAACGGGAACGCCTGATCGCCCTGTTCGAAGGTGTCGACAACGCGGAAAGCGGCAGCTTCCAGCTACTCGCGCCGATGGCCGGCGACCTGCAGCCCGAGCAGTACAAGGCCGCCTTTGACCAGGTGCAGCGCTACATCCAGGCCGGCGACTGCTACCAGATCAACCTTACCCAGCGCTTCCGCGCGCCCTGCCAGGGCGACCCGTGGCACGCTTACCAGGCCCTGCGCAAAGCCTGCCCCACCCCCTTCTCCGGCTACCAGCAACTGGCCGACGGCAGCGCCCTGCTGAGCTTTTCGCCCGAACGCTTCATCCGCGTCAGCCAGCGCCAGGTGGAAACCCGGCCGATCAAGGGCACCCGCCCGCGCGCCAGCAACCCGGCAGAAGACATGCGCAATGCCGAGGAACTGCTGCACAGCCCCAAGGATCGCTCGGAAAACCTGATGATCGTCGACCTGCTGCGCAACGACCTGGGGCGTACCTGCGAGATCGGCTCGGTGAAGGTGCCGGAGCTGTTCAGCCTGGAGAGCTACCCCAACGTGCACCACCTGGTCAGCAGCATCACCGGCCAGTTGGCCAGCGACAAGGACGCCCTTGACCTGATCGGCGACAGCTTCCCCGGCGGTTCGATCACCGGCGCGCCGAAGATCCGCGCCATGCAGATAATCGATGAACTGGAGCCGGCACGCCGGGCGCTGTACTGCGGCTCACTGCTCTACGTGGATGTGCGCGGCGAGATGGACAGCTCGATTGCCATTCGCAGCCTGCTGGTCAAGGGTGGGCAGGTCAGTTGCTGGGGCGGCGGCGCGGTGGTGGCCGACTCCGAGTGGCAGGCCGAATATGAAGAGTCGATTGCCAAGGTGCGGGTGTTGATGGAGACCTTGCAGGGCTTGTAATCGGCGACGCCTGCTTCGCGGGCTCGCCCGCACCCACAACTGGCAGATGTGTGCTGTACCTGTGGGAGCAGGCGCCACCGACTCCAAGCCCGCCTAACCCGGCATTTTTTGTTACCATCACCTCACTACGAGCGCACAGCGCCACAGCCAAGATGGAAACCGCCTGATGAGCCAACCCTTCGACGTCGCCGCCCTGGCCGCGACCTATGCCAACAAGTCCCCGCAGGACATCCTCAAGCTTGCCTTCGAGCACTTCGGTGATGACCTGTGGATCTCCTTCAGCGGCGCCGAGGACGTGGTGCTGGTGGACATGGCCTGGAAGCTGAACAAGCAGGTCAAGGTGTTCAGCCTCGACACCGGCCGCCTGCACCCGGAGACCTACCGGTTCATCGACCAGGTCCGCGAGCAGTACAACCTGCCGATCGAAATCCTTAGCCCCGACCGCGCCAAACTCGACCCGTTCGTCAAGGAAAAGGGCCTGTTCAGCTTCTACAAGGACGGCCACGGCGAGTGCTGCGGCATCCGCAAGATCGAGCCGCTGCGTCGCAAGTTGGCCACCGTTAGCGCCTGGGCCACCGGCCAGCGCCGCGACCAGAGCCCGGGCACCCGCAGCCAGGTGGCTGCAGTGGAAATCGACAGCGCGTTCTCCACGCCCGAACGCACCCTGTACAAGTTCAACCCACTGGCGCAGATGACCAGCGAGGAGGTGTGGGGTTATATCCGCATGCTGGAGCTGCCGTACAACAGCCTGCACGAGCGCGGCTTCATCAGCATCGGCTGCGAGCCCTGCACCCGCCCGGTGCTGCCAAACCAGCATGAGCGCGAAGGGCGTTGGTGGTGGGAAGAGTCGACGCAGAAGGAATGCGGGTTGCACGCGGGCAACCTGATCAGCAAGGCATAACACAGCTGGGGCCGCTTCGCGCCCCAATCGCCGGCAAGCCAGCTCCCACAGGAACATCACAAGCCTTCAGGCAATGGTAATCCTGTGGGAGCTGGCTTGCCGGCGATTGGGCCGCAAAGCGGCCCCGTACGATTCTAGATCAGTGCACCGGCAGCTCGACGCCTTCGAACAGGTCTTCCAGCTCCTGCTTGTTATGGCACTGAATGGCCTTGGCCATCACTTCACGGGTCAGGTGCGGGGCGAACTTCTCAATGAAGTCGCACATGAAACCACGCAGGAAAGTGCCGCGGCGGAAGCCGATCTTGGTAATGCTGGCTTCGAACAGCTCGCTGGCATCCAGGGCCACCAGGTCGCTGTCGAGTTTGGTGTCCACCGCCATCTTGGCGACGATTCCCACGCCCAGCCCCAGGCGCACATAAGTTTTGATCACGTCGGCGTCAGCCGCGGTAAACACAACTTTCGGCGTGAGGCCGCGGTGGTTGAACGCTTCGTCCAGCTTCGAACGCCCGGTGAAACCGAACACGTAGGTAACGATCGGGTATTCGGCGACCGCTTCCAGGGTAAGCTTTGGCAGCTTGGTCAACGGATGGCCCTGCGGCACTACCACGCAGCGATTCCACTTGTAGCACGGCATCATGATCAGGTCGCCGAACAGCTCCAGCGCCTCGGTGGCGATGGCAAAGTCGACCGTACCGTCCGCAGCCATTTCGGCAATCTGCATGGGCGAACCCTGGTGCATGTGCAAGGACACTTCCGGGTACTGCTTGATGAAGTTGCTGATCACCGGCGGCAAGGCATAACGCGCCTGGGTGTGGGTGGTGGCGATGGACAGCGTGCCCTTCTTCTCGTTGGAGAACTCCTGGGCAATCTGCTTGATGCTTTCGACCTTGCGCAGGATTTCGCCGGCGGTATTGATGATGCGCTCACCGGCCGGGGTAACGCGGGTCAGGTGCTTGCCGCTGCGGGCAAAGACTTCAACACCCAGTTCATCCTCGAGCAGGCGGATCTGCTTGCTGATACCTGGCTGGGAGGTATACAGGCTCTGCGCCGTCGCGGAGACGTTGAGGTCATGGTGCGCCACTTCCCAGATGTAGCGCAGTTGTTGAAGCTTCATAGGTTTCCCTCGGTTCAGCGATGAGTCCGCGGCAGCAGGCGGCGACGATATATAACTATATTAGTGGTTCTGGAAATAAATCTAGAACTATTTTGTTACATACCACCCCGAAATGGCCTACGGCCATCTTCATGCTTTCCTACGCCCCAAATGCTGCGCCAGCGGCACCATGTATACCGGTACCGGCGACAGCTGCAGCAGCCGTACCGCCGTGCGCCCCAATGGCACATCCACGCCGGCGCCGGCACTATGGCTACCGAAAATCAGCAGATCGACGCTCAGCCGCTGTGCCTGGTCGAGGATCACCTGCGCTGGGTCGCCCTGGCGTACCCGCACTGCCTTGATCACTGCCAGGTCAGCCTCCTCGCCAAGTTCGTCGCGAAAGTTTTCCAGCACACGCTGCTCGATATTGGCCATCACCGTATTCACCCCCTGGCTGTGCAACTGGTCGAGCGTCTGTTCATCCAGGTAGCTCTGCAGGAGAGATTCAGCGAACTGGCCCATGGGCTCCACCGCATGGATCACATACAACTCGGCGCCAAATGTGCGCGCCAGCGCCAGCGCGTGTTGCATGACAAAAGGGGCGTAGACACCGAGGTCGGTGGCATACAGCATGGAGTGGATCATTCGACCTCCTCGACTGCCGCTGCGGCAGAGCAAGCTTCAGCTTAGCAGCGCGCCGGACGCACGCTTTGCCGTCCGGCGCGCTGCCGATGCGGGCTGGAGCGCCCCGACGGGGCCAGAGCCACCCTCAGCGGGGCTGTTCGCCCCGGTCGATGAAAGCCAGCGCCTGATACAGCATCTCCATGCGCGGCAAGTGGCAGCCTGCCGCACGCGCCTGTGCCAACGGCTCGGCATAGATGGCCTGCAGCTCCAGCGGGCGCTTGTGGACATGGTCGTGGTACATGCTGGGCCAGTAGTCGGGCATGCGCTCGGTCACCTGGAACAGGTGCTCGGCATATCCCTCGGGCAACACATGGCCACATGCCGCCGCGCCTTGTACTACCTCCGCCATCAAGGCCTGGATCAGGGCACGGCCATTACTGTCGGCCATCAACGGCGTGGTGCTGGCTCCGAGCAGCACCGACAGGCCGTTATAGGGCACATTCCATACCAGCTTCTGCCAGCGTGCCTGGGCCAGGTCGGGCATGGCCTGCGAGTCGATGCCCGCAGCCCGGAACAGCTCAGCACCCTCATTGACCAGCGCGGCACCGCCATCGTTTGCCGGCCCGCTGTGGTAGCCGAGGTTGACCGCGCCCAGGGCCTGGTGGCGAATCACGCCGGGCGCCTGGCGGTTGACGCAGATGAAACACAGGCCGCCGAGCAGGTGCATGTCGCTGCGCAAGGCGGGACGCAACTGCTCCTCCACGCCCAGACCATTCTGCAACAGCACCACCTTGGCGCCCGGTGCAGCCGCCTGCACGATCAGCGGCGCCAACTGGTCATTGCTGGTGGCCTTGGCACCCACCAGCAGCCAGTCGCAGGGCGGCATGCCAGCGGCACTGGAATAGGCCTGCACCTTTGTCTGCAGTTTGCCATGCTCGGCACTTTCCAGGGTCAACCCCTGCTTGCGGACAACCTCGTACTCGCTGCGCAAAAGAAAATGCACATCGAAGCCGGCCCGGGCCAGCATCAACCCATAGAAGCCGCCGATGGCGCCACTGCCGATGATGCCGATACGTGGTGTGTGCGGATGCATGCCGATCTCCTGGTAAATGTTAGCCCTCTTTTTACACAGGTTGCGCGGCGCTGGGCAGCCCATGCTCGGCAAACACCTGCCATCTCGGAAAAACCCCACACGGACTGGGCCCAGCCCATTGTCGCGCCACCTGTAACGCGCTAAGGTTCGGCTCCCCGCTGCGATTATTCTTGCTGCTGGGCCGCACGGGGATAGTTGGCGGCCGGCACCCGTGACCTGACGAGTAACACGATGGCTGATTTACCGATCGATGACTTGAACGTTGCCTCCAACGAGACCCTGATCACACCCGATCAGCTCAAGAAGGAAATCCCCCTCAGCGCCAAGGCCCTGCAGACCGTGACTGCCGGCCGTGAAGTGGTGCGCAATATTCTCGACGGCAAGGACCATCGCCTGTTCGTCGTGGTCGGCCCTTGCTCGATCCACGACATCAAGGCCGCCCACGAGTACGCCGAGCGCCTGAAAGTGCTGGCCGAGGAAGTGTCCGACACGCTGTACCTGGTCATGCGCGTGTATTTCGAAAAACCGCGTACCACCGTCGGCTGGAAAGGCCTGATCAACGACCCGTACCTGGATGACTCGTTCAAGATCCAGGATGGCCTGCACATCGGCCGCAAGCTGCTGCTGGACCTGGCCGAAATGGGCCTGCCGACCGCCACCGAAGCGCTCGACCCGATTTCCCCGCAGTACCTGCAGGACCTGATCAGCTGGTCGGCCATCGGCGCCCGCACCACCGAATCGCAGACCCACCGCGAGATGGCTTCGGGCCTGTCCTCGGCAGTCGGTTTCAAGAACGGCACCGACGGCGGCCTGACCGTTGCCATCAACGCCCTGCAGTCGGTATCCAAGCCGCACCGCTTCCTCGGCATCAACCAGGAAGGCGGCGTGTCGATCGTCACCACCAAGGGCAACCCGTACGGCCACGTGGTACTGCGCGGCGGCAACGGCAAGCCGAACTACGACTCGGTCAGCGTCGCCCTCTGCGAACAGGACCTGGCCAAGGCCAAGATCAAGGCCAATATCATGGTCGACTGCAGCCACGCCAACTCCAACAAGGACCCGGCCCTGCAACCACTGGTGATGGAGAACGTTGCCAACCAGATCCTCGAAGGCAACCAGTCGATCATCGGCCTGATGGTCGAGAGCCACCTGAACTGGGGCTGCCAGTCGATTCCGAAGAACCTGGACGAGCTGCAGTATGGCGTGTCGATTACCGATGCCTGCATCGACTGGTCGGCTACCGAGAAGACCCTGCGCAGCATGCGTGCCAAGCTTAAGGATGTGCTGCCGCAGCGTAAGCGCGGCTGATGCAATAAAAGAGCGGGGCCGCTTCGCGCCCCATCGCGACACAAGGCCGCTCCTACAGGGTTATGCGATTTCCTGTAGGAGCGGCCTTGTGTCGCGATGGGGCGCGAAGCGGCCCCGCTTTTTTATACAGAATCAGACCTTGCTCGAATGCCGCTGCTGGCGCTCCATGTAGCGTTCCACGTACGAGCAGGACGGAATCACCGTGTAGCCCATCTGCTCAGCATACTCCAGGGCCCGCTCGGTCAGGGCGGCAGCAATCCCGCGGCCGCGCAGGGCGTTGGGTACGAAGGTGCGATAGATGTCCAGCGTCTGCTTGCCCAGGTCCATGTACGTCAGATAGGCACGATGACCGTCCACGCTGGTCTCGAACTGATGACCGGCCTGGTCATGATGGATGGTCAGCGCTTCGCTCATCACTACTCCTCGCAGGTCTTCTCGGCAGACCCATACCTTAACCGATGGTGGTTTATCCGGCACAGAATCCTCTACGCCACCTGTTGCCCACTTCGACCACTGGACGATTGCAATCGTTCGGATCTTCTGGCACTCACAAGATAGTAGGCGCCGCAGGCAGGATTGCTCAAGGTGGTGGCGGTTAAAAATGGCGAAAATGCAGCCAAATGCCATTCTTGACCGCGCGCCCTGCAGCAACCGGATGTACTAGGGCTTAAGACGCTGGCAGACAGTTAGAGTCACCCTTAGTTCAACAAAAAAGTTCCTGTACTACAGTCGCTTGCGAGCCCTGCACGTTTTTTTCACGGAGCGTGCCGCAAATCTTGTCGAAAAGGCGTCAGGCAACATTTTTTTTGCAGTTCTTGCGCTTAGTCAGTTTACTTACTACAAGTAATGGGTACTATGTACGCCGGCCAGTTTCTCTTTTCCGAGAGATGGCTATTTAATAGAAAGTCCTTGAAGGGGAACACGATGAACAACGTTCTGAAATTCTCTGCTCTGGCTCTGGCCGCAGTTCTGGCTACCGGTTGCAGCAGCGTATCCAAAGAAACCGAAGCTCGTCTGACTGCGACTGAAGACGCAGCAGCTCGCGCTCAAGCTCGTGCTGACGAAGCCTACCGTAAGGCTGACGACGCACTGGCAGCCGCTCAGAAGGCTCAGCAGACCGCTGACGAAGCCAACGAGCGCGCTCTGCGTATGCTGGACAAAGCCAGCCGCAAGTAATAATCCTCACGGATTGTTATGAAGCCGACCCACTTGTGGGTCGGCTTTTTTATTGCCTGCGCACAAGGCAAACGCGCCAGGCAGAAACGAAAAGGCCTGCACTAAGGCAGGCCCGGGTGTGTCGCAATTACCTTACTGCAGTTCGGGCGGAATGCTCGAAACCATTGGCGCACCACCCTGGTTTTCGGTCGGTACGGCAATTTCCACCGGCATGCCATCTTCCGCGGCCACCACATCACGCACCATGTCCCAGTTCATGCGTAGGTTATTGGCCAGGTCTTCTCGCTTGAGCAAGGCATTGATAACAGCAGTGTGTTTATCGACCACCGACGGATTACCCTGGTCGTCCAGCGGCGTGTGCGCCTCCAGATAGACCTTGCCACCACTGATACCGAACTTGTAGGGCTCGTTGATGATGCGCACCGGCGTACCCACCGGCACCATCTTCGACAGTTCCAGCACGTTGTTGTTGAGCATGCGGAAGCAACCGTGGCTGGTACGCATGCCAATGCCGAACTTCTTGTTCGAACCGTGGATCAGGTAGCCCGGCACGCCGAGGGTGAACTTGAACGGCCCCAGCGGGTTGTCCGGGCCAGCCGGCACCACGCTCGGCAGGATGTCGCCGTCAGCCGCGTGCTCGGCACGGATGGACGCTGGCGGAGTCCAGGTCGGGTTTGGCGTCTTGGCAGTGATCTTGGTATTGGCGATCGGCGAACCCCAGCCTTCACGACCGATGCCCAGCGGGAATGTATGCACCACGTTCTGCCCTTTCGGGAAGTAGTACATACGGTATTCGGCCAGGTTGATGACGATGCCTTCACGCGGGCCAGGCGGCAGGATGTAGCGGGTCGGCAGGATGATCTCGGTGCCGGCACCTGGCAACCACGGGTCCACGCCCGGGTTGGCGGCGATCATTTCCAGGTAGCCGAGGTCGTTGGCAGTGCCGATATCGGCGAACGTGTCCTCGTACTTTGCCTTGATCACATGCACCTGGCCGATGATGTCTTCACCGGGTGGTGGCAGTGGCAGCTCCAGCGCAGCAGCGGGGCCTGCTACCAGCAGGGCGGCCAGGGACAGGCTACGGGTGACGGCAGGAAAGCGCGGCAACATCCGGTAAATCCTTCGAAAGGTGGGTCAAGAGAATCGATTGTACACCCGCGCCGATGCAAGCGGGAGGCATTGGCGCCATGCAAGCGTTTCAGATGATGAAAGGTGCGGCGTTCAGCCGCCCTGCAGCTCTGGCCACACCGGGCGCATGCCGCGCCGCTGGGCATCGAGGATGGCGCGGCACAGGTCGCACAGGCGGCCATCGCGGTAGATCGAGCGCGGCACCCCCGACCAGCGCGGTTGCGCCGGCAGCAGGCCACCGCACAAAGTGCGGTCGGCCGGCACGCCCAGCTCCAGCTGGCGGGCCACGAGGTGGACGCGGATTTCCTGGCAGGCGAACAGGTCGAGCTGCTCATCAGGCTCGATCAGTTGGTAGGCATACAGGGACCAGGCAGGGCGCGGCATCGGTGGCACTCGAAACGGGGGGCGCAACATTAGCCGAAAGCCGGCGCCGTTTAAAGCGTCACAGCAAGGGTTTTATCGCCGGCCAGGCATTTTCCAGCAGGCGCTGCTGGGCGGCCTGGGCCGGGTGAATGCCATCCGCCTGCATCAACTCAGGCACGCCCCCTACCCCCTCGAGGAAAAACGGCACCAGCGGCACCTGTTTTTCCGTCGCCAGCTGCTCATACACCTGGGCGAAGGCGGTGGTGTAGCGCACGCCATAATTGGGTGGCAGGCGCATGCCCAGCAGCACCACCTTGGCACCGGCCTTGCGCGAGCTCTCGATCATCGAGGCAAGATTTTGTTGCAATTGCGCTGGCGGCTGCCCACGCAGGCCATCGTTGCCGCCCAGTTCCAGTACCACCAGGCTCGGCTTGTGCGCTGCAAGCAGCGCCGGCAGCCGCGCCTGGCCACCTGCACTGGTGTCGCCGCTGATCGATGCATTGACCACCTTGTCGTCGAAACCTTCGTCCCGCAGGCGGGTCTGCAACAGGGAAACCCAGCCCTGGCGGGTATCCAGGCCAAAACCGGCGCTGATACTATCGCCGACAACCAGCAGTGTTCCCGCCGCCGCGCTCTGGGCCAGGCAATACAGGGCCAGACCGGCACTCAACCACCACACTCGCATCGGATTCTCCATGGGCCCCAGCATTCTCGTTGCGCAGAACCTTAGCAAAGTGGTCCCCAGCGCGGAAGGTGACCTGACCATCCTGCACGCCCTGTCCCTCGACCTGGCCCAAGGCGACAGCCTGGCAATCGTCGGCGCCTCGGGTTCGGGCAAGTCGACCCTGCTCGGCCTGCTCGCCGGCCTCGACCAGCCCAGTGCCGGCAAGGTCATCCTTGCTGGCCACGACCTGGGGCCGCTGGATGAAGACCAGCGCGCGCGGGTGCGCGCCGAACATGTGGGTTTCGTGTTCCAGTCGTTCCAGTTGCTCGACAGCCTCAATGCCCTGGAGAACGTCATGCTGCCGCTGGAGCTGGATGGCCGCCGCGATGCCCGCGAACACGCGCGCACCCTGCTCGAACGGGTCGGTCTGGGCAAGCGCCTGAGCCACACTCCGCGCCAGCTTTCGGGCGGCGAACAACAACGGGTGGCCATCGCCCGCGCCTTCGCCGCGCAACCGGCAGTGCTGTTTGCCGACGAACCCACCGGCAACCTCGACAGCCACACCGGCGAACGCATCAGCGACTTGCTGTTCGAACTGAACAAGGAGCGCGGCACCACCCTGGTGCTGGTTACCCATGACGAACGCCTGGCCCGGCGCTGCCGCCGCCAGATTCGCCTGGATGCGGGCCGCCTGGTGGCCCCGGCGGAGGCCTGATGACCCACATGCCGCTGTCCCGCCTGTGCGGCCTGGCCCTGCGCCAGCTGCTGCGCGACATTCGCGCAAGCGAAGTGCGCGTGCTGTTCTTCGCCCTGCTGGTGGCGGTCGCGGCCAGCACTGCCATCGGCTATTTCGGTGCCCGCCTCAACGGCGCCATGCAACTGCGCGCCAGCGAGTTCCTTGGTGCCGACCTGGTGCTGCAGGGCAGCGCCCCGGCCAGCGACCAGCAGATCGAGGCCGGCAAGGCACTGGGCCTGCGCCACGCCCAGGTCGTCGAGTTCACCAGCGTGGTCGGCGGCGACAACGGCATCCAGCTGTCCAGCGTCAAGGCTGCCGACGGTGCCTACCCATTGCGCGGGCAAGTGCGCAGTGCTGCGCAGCCCTATGCCACAGAAACCCCGGGCGGCGGCCCGGCACCTGGCGAAGCATGGGTCGAACCACGCCTTTTGGCGGCATTGGGGCTGAAGGTTGGCGACAGCATCGACGTGGGCATGAAGACGCTGCGCATGAGCCGCGTACTGACCTACGAACCGGACCGCGCCAACAACTTCTACAGCCTTACCCCACGGGTAATGATGAACCTGGCCGACCTGCAAGCCACCGGCGTGGTCCAGCCGGGCAGCCGGGTCACCTACCGCGACCTGTGGCGCGGCGATGCCGAAGCGCTGGCCCAGTACCGCGGGGCACTGAAAAAGGACCTGGCCGCCAACCAGCGCCTGCGCGACACCCGCGATGGCAACCAGCAGGTCGGCGGCGCGCTGGGCAAGGCCGAGCGCTACCTGAACATGGCCAGCCTGGTGGCGGTGCTGCTGGCAGGCGTTGCCGTGGCCCTGTCGGCCAGCCGCTATGCCGCACGCCGCCTGGACGCCAGCGCCCTGCTGCGCTGCCTGGGCCTTTCGCGCCGCCAGGCACTGGGCCTGTACTGCCTGCAGCTGGCCATGCTCGGCCTGGTCGCCGCGCTGGCCGGCGCCCTGCTCGGCTGGCTGGCGCAACTGGGCCTGTTCCGCCTGCTGCATGGCCTGTTGCCAAGCGTGGTGCCTGCAGGCGGCATCGTCCCAGCCCTGGCCGGCATCGCTACCGGGCTGGTAGCCCTGGCCGGTTTCGCCCTGCCGCCAATTGCCGCGCTGGGCCAGGTACCGCCGCTTCGCGTGCTGCGCCGCGACCTGCTGCCGATACCGCCCAGCAGCTGGCTGGTGTACGGTGCGGCCCTGTTCGCCCTGGGCCTGATCATGTGGCGCCTGAGCCTCGACCTGCTGCTCACCTTCGCCCTGCTCGGTGGCGGCCTGGTCGCCACGCTGCTGCTCGGCGGCCTGCTGCTGCTCGGTTTGCGCAGCCTGCGCCAATTGCTGGCCGGGGCACCACTGACCTGGCGACTGGGGCTGGGCCAACTGCTGCGCCACCCCATGGCCGCTGCCGGCCAGGCCCTGGCCTTCGGCCTGATCCTGCTGGCCATGGCCCTGGTCGCGCTGCTGCGCGCAGAACTGCTCGACACCTGGCAAGCGCAGCTGCCCAAAGATGCACCCAACCATTTCGCCCTGAACATCCTGCCGGATGATCGTGAGCCCTTCGCCCAACACCTGCAGCAGGTCAATGCCACCTCGGCGCCGCTGTACCCGGTGACACCCGGCCGCCTGGTAAAAATCAACGAGCAACCGGTGCAGCAGGTGGTCAGCAAGGACTCGGCAGGTGAGCGCGCCGTTCAGCGCGACCTCAGCCTGACGTGGGCGGCCGAACTGCCCGAAGGCAACGCACTGACAGGCGGCAACTGGTGGCAGGCGTTGCCCGCCGAAGATGAAATCCCCGGTGTGTCGGTGGAGGCGGAACTGGCCAACAGCCTGAAGCTGCAACTGGGTGACCTGCTGACCTTCGACATCGGCGGCCAGCAACGCCAGGCACGGGTCAGCAGCCTGCGCAGCGTGCACTGGGACAGCTTCCAGCCGAACTTCTACATGATCTTCCAACCCGGCACGCTGCAGGGGCTCCCGACCACCTACCTGACCAGCTTCTATCTGGCACCGGGCCATGACCTGGATGTGGTGGCGCTGTCACGGGCATTCCCGGCAGTGACCATCCTGCAGGTGGACGCCTTGCTCGATCAGCTGCGCAGCATCCTCGCCCAGGTGACCCTGGCGGTCGAGTATGTGTTGCTGTTCGTGCTGGCAGCCGGGTTGGCGGTGCTGTTCGCTGGCTTGCAGGCGACGCTGGACGAGCGTATCCGCCAGGGCGCCTTGCTGCGTGCGCTGGGCGCAGCGCGGCCATTGCTGGTCAAGGCGCGGCGGATCGAGTTCGGCTTGCTGGGTGCGGCCAGCGGCTTGCTGGCGGCGTTCGGGTGCGAGCTGATTACCCTGGTGCTGTACCGCTATGCCTTCGACCTGCAATGGAGCCCGCATGTGTGGTTGCTGCTGTTGCCCCTGGCAGGGGCGCTGCTGGTAGGTGGTGCGGGGGTGCTGGGGACGCGACGGGCGTTGAATGCCAGCCCGCTGGCGGTCTTGCGGGAAGGGTGAGACTTACCTGTCAGGGCCCTATCGCCGGCAAGCCAGCTCCCACCTCGACCGCATCGGCCTCGAGGCATGCGCTATCCCCGTGGGAGCTGGCTTGCCGGCGATAGGGCCATAACAGGCAACATCAGATCACTGCCCGTAGCTGATGCTGTTCACATACCAGGTCGCTTCACCGGTAGGTGTGTGCACCACCACCTCATCACCCTCCTCCTTCTTCAGCAAGGCACGAGCCATGGGCGAGTCGATCGAGATGTAGTCATTGCGCCCATAGATCTCGTCATACCCGACAATGCGAAACTTCATGGTCTCGCCGTCGTCGTTCTCGATCTCCACCCAGGCACCGAAAAACACCTTGCCCTCCTGCTGCGGCGAGTAGGCCACCACCTTCACATCTTCAAGACGCTTGCGCAGGTAACGCACCCGGCGGTCGATCTCGCGCAACAGCTTCTTGTTGTACTGGTAGTCGGCATTCTCGCTGCGGTCGCCCAGCGAGGCCGCCCAGGTAACCTTCTGGGTAATCTCCGGGCGGTACACCCGCCACAGGTGGTCCAGTTCTTTCTTCAGCGCCTCATGGCCTTCCGTGGTGATGATATTGGTACTCAACAGCGCGCTCCTCAGCGGCGGGTAATCAAGCCTTGACGCGCGATACGGGTGAGGTGGCCGATGATATCTGCGGCCTCGTCCGGCGCCGGGGCCTGGATCACGGCCAGGTCGAAACGGTCATTGCCATACTGCGCGAGGTGGCAGCCGCTATCGGCAAACTGGATCAGAAAGGCCCGCGCCTGGCCCTTGCGCCTGGACAGGCCTTCAAGGTGACGCAAAAGAGTGGGTTGATGCTGGCCGCCGAGCAGGATGCGCGGTGTGCGGGACGCCTGGCTGGCAGGCAAGGGGCTCAAACAGACACTGGTACGTGGGCAACTCATGGAGCTTCTCTCCGCCTCGCGAATCCCGCTGGGCAGCGGTGGGAGGCGTCACCGAACCAGCGCTTTAGCGGTATTTCGGATGACCCGGAGAGGGGCTTTCCTGCGCCCCGCAAGTAGCTGTTTAAATCGGCGCAGACGGTATGCTAGAGCCATGAGCTGGAAGTTGCAAGCAACAAGCCGCAAGCTGTGGCAGGCCAATACTCGGTCTGCTCTTGCTTGCGGCTTGTTGCTTGTAGCGTGCAGCTGTCGTTACCGGGCGATCAGGCGGTCCAGCGAGAAGCGGCCAGCGCCTTCGATCAGCACCGCGACGGTGCCAGCCAGCAGGGCCAGGCCGAACTCATAGCCGTTGTTGGACATGAACAGGCCGTTGCCGATGTGCACCGAGAGGATCGCCACCACCAGGGTCACCGCCAGCACCAGGGCCGCCGGGCGGGCCAGCAGGCCGATCACCAGGGCCAGGCCGCCGAAGAACTCGGCACTACCGGACAGCAGGGCCATCAGGTAACCCGGGGCCAGGCCGATGCTCTCCATCCACTGGCCAGTGCCTTCCAGGCCATAGCCACCGAACATGCCGAACAGTTTTTGCGCGCCATGCGCAATGAAGATGATGCCGACCAGGATACGGATGACGCTCAGGCCAGCGCCGGCGCGGGTGGAGAACAGAGCGTTGAGGGTAGCGTGTTCATGTCGAAGACTCCTTGAAGCGGGAAAGTTGTGTTGGGATGGGTGCCATCATAATCGATTCGATAGATATGAAAATCGCAAAAAACCCAACATAGCAATCGACAAAATCGATTTATCAACGTTTAGCCACACGCTCCAGCGCGGCACGCTCCCGGTTGAACGCTACAAAGTACTTGTTCACGCTATTGACGAAGTTGACGGGCCCCATGCCCACCTGCTCCATGGCGATACGTTCGGTCTGGAAAAACCACTGGTCGCCATTCAGCCCGCGACGCCGCGCCTCCGCACGCATGGCCTGGACCCGCTCGGGCCCCAGGTTGTAAGCCGCCAGGACGAAGGCCATGCGCTCGCGCTCGTTGATTTTGGCGCTGGCAAAGAACTTGCGCCGGATCAGCGCCAGGTAACGGGCGCTGGCCTGGACATTGCCATCCACCGTGGCGGTGTTGCTCACCCCCACGCGCTGCGCCGCCGAAGGGGTGATCTGCATCAGGCCATGGGCCCCTCCGGTGCCGCGCGCTGCCGGGTTGAGCGTCGACTCCTTGAAGGCCAGCGCGGCCAGGTTGAGCCAGTCGATCTGCTGCGCCTCACCGTGTTTCTGCAGCACCGCCCGCAGTGCGGTCAGGCGCTGGCGATTCTTGCTGGCCAAGGGGTCGTGCACCCGGTACTGGCGGCGGTAGATGCGCTCGAACGCGGCGTCCTGGTTGTCCGGTGCGCGGTAGCCCTGCAGAAAGCGATCGACCGTGGCCTGCAACTGCGGCGCATCGGGCCTCACATACCAACGCATGGCTTGCGGCGCCCCCAGTTTTACGCGGCTGTCCAGGCGCAGGCGCGGCATCACCCGGGCCCAGCGCCGGGCGATCGGCTGCTCGACCACGGTCAGGTGATAGATGCCGGCCTGGACCATTTCCAGCACATCCTCCACCGCCAAGGTCGAGTCGACCCACTCCACCTTGATCGGCGCGCGCTTGCGCAGCGCCAGCTGCTGGTTGACCTGCTGGATCAAAGGGCCGGCCGCGCTGGCGCTGGTCAGGGCCACGGTACGCCCGGACAACTGCTCGACATGGCTGAAACTGCGCTCGCCCTTGCGCCCCACCAGCAGCAGCGGCACCTGGTCGAGCACTGGTGCGCTGCTGCTGACCCCGCGCACCACGGCGGGGTCGAGCAGCTCGCCCGGCGCGGCCAGGTCGCCCTCGCCACGGGCCAGGGCGCCCAGCAACTGCTCCTTGGCCCGCGGGATCAGCTTGAGCTGGATCTCCTGGCCGTCGGCGGCGCGGGCATTGAGGTAATGCTCCAGGGCACGCAAGCGATAGTATTCGATGCCGACCGGCTCGCCCTTGACCTCACCGGAGCTGTTGCGGCTCTGGTTGACCAGCACCCGCAGCACCTGGCTGGTGCGAATCTGTTGCAGGTCACGGACCTTGGCCGGCGCGATGTTCTGCTGCGGTCCCGGCACGCGCGCGTGGGCAGGCCCGGTCAAGGTCAGCCCAAGCATCAGCAGGAAAATGAGCCAGCATCGCTGCATGCGAAAACGTGTCCGTGGTCGGTGAGCGGCATCCATGGGGTTGCACCGCCAAGAGAGAAATGACGGCAAAAGACCACGGCAACAGCATGAAGTTCTTGGTTTTTTCAGAAAAACACGGTTTTTGCTATGCTGGCCGCCCCGCGGCACGAGATAGCACCATGCAACTGATCGATATCGGCGTCAACCTGACCAACAGCAGTTTCCACGACCAGCAGGCGGCAATCGTCGAGCGCGCCCTTGAGGCCGGGGTCACGCAGATGGTGCTGACGGGCACCAGCCTGGCGGTCAGCGAACAGGCGCTGGAGCTGTGCCAGCAACTGGATGCGAGCGGCGCGCACCTGTTCGCCACGGCAGGCGTACACCCTCATGATGCCAAAACCTGGGATGCCGGCAGCGAGCGCCAGTTGCGCCAGCTGTTGAGTGAACCACGTGTACGCGCCGTGGGTGAATGCGGCCTGGACTTCAACCGCGACTTCTCCCCTCGCCCGCTGCAGGAAAAAGCCCTGGAGGCACAACTGGCACTGGCTGCCGAGCTGCGTCTGCCGGTGTTCCTGCACGAACGCGACGCCAGCGAACGCCTGCTGGCGATCCTCAAGGATTACCGCGACCACCTGACCGGCGCAGTGGTGCACTGCTTTACCGGCGAGCGCGACGCGCTGTTCGCCTACCTGGACATGGACCTGCACATCGGTATTACCGGCTGGATCTGCGACGAACGCCGTGGCACCCATCTGCATCCGCTGGTGGGCAACATTGCCGAGGGGCGGCTGATGCTGGAGAGCGATGCGCCTTACCTGCTGCCGCGCAGCCTGCGGCCCAAGCCGAAGAACGGGCGCAACGAACCAGCGTTCCTGCCAGAGGTGTTGCGTGAAGTGGCCTTGCACCGGGGTGAGTCGACCGAACACACGGCGGCACATACCACGGCAACGGCGCGGGCGTTTTTCCAACTCCCCTGAACCCGACGCGTTCTCCTGTAGGAGCGGCCTTGTGTCGCGAAAGGGCCGCAACGCGGCCCCGGCAATCTATCCGCTGAAGCTGAAAACCTGGGGGCGCTTCGCACCCCTATCGCGACACAAGGCCGCTGCTACAAAAGCGCGGCAGAACTTGCGGCGGAATTTTCTTGATACACATCAAGAAAGGCCCTGGCTTGCGCAGGCACAATGATGGCACCTTGCCAATATTGTTCCCGCTCAACTCAGAGAAGACCTGCCCATGGGTGCCTGGCTTAGCAATGTTTCCCTGAAGTACAAGTTCTGGGCCGTCAACGCGGTGGCCTTTGTCACGACCTTGCTGCTGGTGCTCTATGCCGTGCACCTGGAGCAGCGCGCCCGCGCCGAGGCCGCGCAGGCCCAGGCGGCCGCGCAGGCGCAACTGCTTGCTGCCTGGCCGGCCGGCCAGCCGCTACCCCGCCCGGCCAATGTCATCAGCTGGTCGCCCGGGCAAACGCCCACCTTCGCGGGCGAACCCCTGGAGGCCCTGCGCAATGCCCAAGGCTGGGTCGAACTGCCTGCCGCCCGGCTCTTGGGCAACAACCCGCTACAGGGCGCGCAGGTACTGCGCAACGGTGATCAGCAAATGGCCGTGCTGGCCCAGTCGCCAAGCCTGCGCCAGGTGTTCTTCGACCGATTCAGCAACTACGCGGTATGCGTACTGATCCTGATGCTGGCCATGCTCGGCGCCTCGCAGTTGCTGATCCGCTTCCTGCTCAGCCAGCTCAACACCCTCAAGGATGTGATGCTGCACGTGGAAAAGACCGGCGACCTGTCGGCCCGCGTGCCGTTGGCCTGTGGTGACGAGGTCGGCCAGATGGCCGGGGCCTTCAATGCCATGCAGGCGACCTACCACCGCGTGGTCAGTACTGTCGCCCACACCGCTGCGCAACTGGACTCCGGTGCCGCGCGCCTGGCCGCGAGCATGAGCGACGTGCGCCACGGCATGCTCGGCCAGCAGAGCGAGACCGACCAGGCCGCTACCGCCATCAACGAAATGTCGGCAACGGTGCACCACATCGCCCAGCATGCCGGCGCCACCCGTGACCTGTCACAAACAGCCGACGCCCTGGCCGGTAGCGGCCAGGAGGTGGTCAGCCGGGTACAGGACTCGATCTCCGGGCTGTCCAGCGGCGTGCAGCAGACTGCCGAGATGATTCGTCAACTGGCCGAAGACAGTCAGAAGATCAATGGCGTGGTCAGTGTGATCCACAGCATCGCCGAGCAGACCAACCTGCTGGCGCTCAATGCCGCCATCGAAGCAGCGCGCGCCGGCGACCTGGGCCGCGGCTTTGCCGTGGTGGCCGATGAAGTGCGCAACCTGGCCAAACGCGTGCAAAACTCCACCGACGAGATCACCACCATGGTTTCGGCACTGCAGTCGGGCACCCGGGATGCAGTGGAGTTCATGCAGGAGAGCTCGTACAAGGCCGACGACTGCGTCCGCCAGGCCCAGGAGGCCGGCGAAGCACTGGCCGAGATTACCGGTGCCGTGGCGCAGATGCGCGAAAGCAACACCCAGATTGCCGTGGCAGCCGAGCAGCAAAGCCAGGTGGCCGAGGAAATGAACCGCGCCGTGGTGAGTATCCGCGATGTCACCGAACAGACCGTGCAACAGACCGTGGGCTCGGCAACCACCAGCAGCGAACTGGCAACCTTGGCCGGTGAACTGAACAAGGCCATTGGCCAGCTCAAGCTATAGTCACCATAGCCAGCCTCGATTGGCCCCCGCCTGGGGGGCGCACTAAGCTTTGGGCATGACCGAGAGGAAATGCCCATGAGCAAACGCCTGCCCAACCTGCCCGCCTGGCAATGGCGCGGCTACCACCACAATCACCGCCACCCGGCCAACCTGGTGCTGCACCTGATCGCCGTGCCTTTGTTCATCCTTGGCACGTTGCTGATTCTGTCCGGCCTGTTCGGCCTGGACCTGGGCCAGATTGCCGTTGGCATCATTGCGCTGATCGCCGGCCTGGGCCTGCAACGCCAGGGCCACCGACTGGAAGCCGAGCAACCCGAACCCTTCGCCAACCGCAAGGATGCCGTGCAACGCCTGCTGACCGAGCAGTTCATCACCTTTCCGCGCTTCTTGCTGAGCGGGGCCTGGTGGAAGGCCTGGCGGGAACGACACAAGCATCGCCAATGATGCTCCAATCACGCGCAATCTTTTGTAGGAGCGGCCTTGTGTCGCGAAAGGGCTGCGCAGCAGCCCCGGATTTACAGCTTCGCCGCGAAGATTGCCGGGGCCGCTTTGCGGCCCTTTCGCGACACAAGGCCGCTCCTACAGGAAAGCGTGCAGGCCTGCAGGTATCTGCTAGGCAAACACGGTAACCGTCTGCCGGCTCAAGGCCAGCAACTCGCCCTGCGCCGTCCTCAACGCAGCGGCAGCGTGCCCGTAACCATCCCGCGCATGCTCGGTTTCCACGCAATAACGGCACCAATCCAGGGTCGATAGCTGCGCCGTGGGCTGCATGAATTCTATGGTCCAGGTCAACGTACTGCCGGCAGCCGGCTGTTTGAGAAACGGCATCAGGCTTGGCGGCCAGGCATCGACCAGCGCCAGCAGGTGCGCCTCGTTGACCGGTTCTTCGGCCACCCCGCGCAAACGTACCCAACCGCCCATTTGCCGCGACTGATTGCCACTGAACGGCAAACCACCCACCGCCCAGCGCAAGGCCACATGCTGCATGAACTCCGGAGTAACGCCTTTGATATGGGGTAGCTCGGGAGCTGCATCGTCGAGCGCTTTCATTTCCTCGGCCGGCAAGGCTGGCACATCGACCACCGACGGCCGCCCTGCACCGAAATTGCCCTGCACCAGCGTCACTACCTGGCCGTCTTGAACGGCACGGCCCAGCAAGGTGCTGACAGCCTTGCCTTCACGCAGCACCTCTACATCGAAGCGGATTGGCACATCGGCCGCGGCTGGCGCCACAAAGCTGATGGCCAACGAACGCACGGGGCGGTCATCGGAGATTTTCTGGCGCATGGCTTCATACACCATGGCCGCCATCAGCCCGCCAAAGGCGGCGCGCCCCTGGGCCCAGCTTGGCGGGACACATACAGCTTCGGGGTTGGCCCGCACGGCGTCGAGCAGTTGGTTGAAATTCATTGGCCGGCTCCTGCCTGCTGCGAATAAGGTCTGCCCATCCTAGCCAGCAAACCCATACCGATCAGCCCGCATTTCGGTCATTTTTCGGGCTTTCGCCGCGCCAACGCCTGCTGCAGTGCATCCAGCGTCGCATCCGAATGGCGCTCGGCCTCATGCAATTCCTGCTCCCAGGCGACCTTGCACGGCGCCAGATCGGCATGCTCGCGCGCCTGCAGCAGCCATTGCAGGCGATCATGCCAGTCACCCAAATCGCCCTGGGCCTGCTTCAGCAAGCGCCGCAACTGCTTGCCCGCATGGTCGAGCTGCGGATAGGCCTCATCGCCATAGCGCGCACGCTTGATCAGCAAGCGCAAGCGGTGGCGGTCGTGGGCCGGGTCCTGCAGCGCCTGGTACAACTTGCGCCACTGCTTGACCAGGCGTTTGTCGATGCGCTTTTCCAGCGCCTTGACCAGGCCCTCGCGACCGGCTGCACGCATGAACAGCGGAAACGCGTCGACAATCGCCAGCACCCGCGTCAGCTCGGGGCTGGCGGCAACACTGGCGAATGTCCTGGCACGCCCTTCCAGGCGCCGCTGCCCGGCCTCGGCAAAACCATGCCCAATCAGTTCGGCCGCCAGCACCTCACGGTCGCGCAACGGCGTGGTGAGGGCACCCAACGACCTGGCGGCCTCCTCCAGCTGCTCCACCCCCGGCAGCCCACGCAGCGGCCGCAGCAGGCTGCGCAGGCGCCGCAGGGTGGTGCGCAGGTCATGCAAGGCCTCGCTGTCGGTATCGGCAGCCAGGCGCTCGCGGCAGGCCAGCAGGCGCACCTGCAAGGCCACTATCTGGGCAACCACGTGATCGAGCATGGCAGACATTGAAAGACGCTCCTTGGTCAGCGCCCGGCGCGAGACTCACGAATGTAGAAACGGGCCTTTTCGGCTTTTCTGGTACAGCTTTCATAACCTTCGAACTGCTGTTGGGTCTTGGCACCGGTCAGCAGCGACAAGGCCTTGGAGTAGCTCACGGCACCGGCAAAGCCTTCGGCCTTGGCCAGGTCCAGCTCCTTCCAGGCGGCATCCAGTTGGGTTGCGCAACTCTCGCGGTAGGCCGTCTTGCCCGCGCAGCCAGCAAGGGCCAAGGCAATCAGTGGAAGGCAGATCCAGGCTTTCATCGGTAATACCTCAATGGAAAAAACATTGGCTGTTCGACGCCCCGGCATCTGAAAAGTGCCCTGCCCAGCCAGCTTGGCCCAGCCAGTTTTATTACAGTAGCTCAGCACGATGCACATTGAAGCACAGGTGGCGATGGGTGCATTGTAGGACCATGGTTGCACTGGCCGGGGAATGTTCATGAGCAAACGCGTGGCACTGGTACTGGGATCGGGTGGAGCCCGGGGGTATGCACACATCGGGGTGATCGAGGAAATCGAGCGCCGCGGCTACGACATTGCCTGTATCGCCGGCTGCTCCATGGGCGCGGTGATCGGCGGCATCTACGCCGCGGGCAAGCTGGAAGACTACCGCAACTGGATCGAGAGCCTCGACTACCTGGATGTGTTGCGCCTGGTCGATGTCAGCTTTCGCCTCGGCGCAATTCGCGGCGACAAGGTGTTCGGGCAAATCCGCAAGATCGTCGGCGAGATCAACATCGAGCAATTGCGCATCCCCTACACCGCGGTTGCAGCCGACCTCACCAACCAGCAGGAAATCTGGTTCCAGGAGGGCTGCCTGCACCAGGCCATGCGCGCCTCGGCAGCCATCCCCAGCCTGTTCACCCCGGTGATGCAAGGCAACCGCATGCTGGTCGACGGCGGCATCCTCAACCCGCTGCCGATCGTGCCGGTGGTGTCCAGCCACTGCGACCTGATCATCGCGGTCAACCTCAATGCCACCAACCAGAAGCAGTACCAGCTACCGGTGATCGAACGCCCAGCGGCGTTCAAGATGCGCTTCGATGCGCTACTCAGTTCGCTGGGTTCGCGCTTGCCGTTCCGGCGCAAGCCGGCGGAGGAGCTGATACGTATCGAGCAGGAAATCGTCGCCGAAGGGCTGGCGCCGCCTAACCCGTGGCTGGCCGATGCCGCCAACCCGGAAGGCCAGCAACCGGCGGCGGCACCGGAGCGCGAGGGTGCGCCAAAGTCTGCGACCGGCTCGTTCATCATCGACAACGTGGGGCCCGCTTCGCTGCTGGACTTGATCAACCAGAGCTTCGAGGTCATGCAGACCTCGTTGGCACAGTACAAGATCGCAGGCTATCCACCGGATGTGCTGATCAACGTGCCCAAACGAGTGTGCCGGTTTTTCGAGTTCTACAAGGCGCCGGAGCTGATTGCCCTGGGGCGGGAGATTGCGCGGGATACGCTGGATATCCATGAAGGGGTGAAACGCTAACATGGCCTGTACTGGCCTCATTGCCGGCATCGACGTCAAGACATGTGAAGCACATGTAGGAGCAGCCTTGCGCTGCAAAGAGGCCATCAGGGCGAAGAGAATCTATTGCCCTGCTGGCCTCTTCGCAGCACAAGGCTGCTCCTACAGGGGTATCGAACAGGCCTAAAGCGCGGCGATGAGCAACAGAAACGAAACAGGCCGCACTGGGCGGCCTGTTCGTTCATGCATCCATCACCTTAGTAGCGGGTGATGTCCGCCTTGGCTTCCAGCTGCTTGCGGTATGCCGCGAAGTCCTGCTGGCCAGCACGCGATGCGAGGTAGCGGCGGATCTGCTGCTTCTCTTCGTCGGTGGCAGCAGCGCCTTCGTTGACACCCTTGAGCTGCAGTACCACCAGGCTACCGTCACGCAGCACGACGCTGCCATAAACCGGCTTGTCCTTGGCCTGTGGCTTGCCCAGGCGGAACAGCGCCTGCAGCTCGGCCGGGTCGATACCGTCCTCGCCGCGGGTAACTGCTTCATAGGCCTTCCAGCCCTGCCCTTCGTGCACACTGCCCGCTGCGATGGAACCGTCACGCAGGCCGGCAATCAGCTTGTCCGCCTTGGCCTTGAGCTCGGCAGTTGCCTTCTCCTTGGCCAGGTGCTCGCTGATGTTCTTGGCCACGGCTTCCAGCGGCAGCTGCTCAGGCTTGCGGTGCTCCTTGACGCGCAGCACCACGGTGGTTTCCGGGTCGAGCTCGATGGCGGTGCTGTTGGCACCCTCCTCCAGCACTTCTTCGGAGAATGCGGCCTGCACGACCGAACGGTTGGCAGTGATGCCTTCGCCACCCTCGCGGCCGAACGCTGCGGAGGTTTGCACCTTCAGGTTCAGGTCCTGGGCCGGCTGGGCCAGGTCGGAAGCCTCGTAGGCAGCATCCTGCAGCTGCTTACTGGCATCTACGTAACGCTGCTCGACCAGCGGGATCTTCAGGTCACGGGTCAGCTTGTCCTTCAGGCTGGCGAAGCTCGGCACTTCCGGCGCCTGCACGCCCAGCAGCTTGATAAGGTGGTAGCCGAACTCGGTGCGAACCGGCGCCGAGACCTGACCGTCCTGCAGCTTGTACAGCGCATCCTCGAACGCCGGGTCGTAAACGCCCGGGCCGGCGAAGCCAAGGTCACCGCCGCTATTGGCCGAACCAGGGTCCTGGGAGAACTCCTTGGCCAGCGCGGCAAAGTCTTCGCCCTTGGCCAGGCGCTGCTCGATCTCTTCAGCGCGGGCCTTGGCCTGGGCGTCGGTGACCTTGTCGTTGACCTCGATGAGGATGTGCGCGGCATGGCGCTGCTCGGCGAGGTTGGCGATTTCCTTCTCGTACTGGGCCTTGAGCTCTTCGTCGGTCACCTTGACCTGATCGAAGAACGCCGACTTCTTCAGCTCGATGTAGTCGATCACCACCTGGTCTGGCGACATGAACTCCTTGGCGTGCTGGTCGTAGTGCGCCTTGATCTCTTCATCGCTGACCTTGACCGCGGCCGGGTCGGCCTTGAAGGTCAGGGAAGCGAAGTCACGGGTCTGCTTCTCGAGGCGGGCAAAGGCATCGACCTGCTGGTCGGTCACGAAGCTGCTGCCGGCCAGGCCGGTGCGCAGCTGGCCGATGAGCATTTCCTCGGCAAGCATGTCGCGGAACTGCATGCGGCCATAGCCCATCTGGCGAATGACCTGGTCAAAACGGTCGGCACTGAACTTGCCGTCCACCTGAAACTCCGGCGTCTGCAGGATCACCTGGTCCAGTGCGGCCTCGGAGAAGGCGAATTTGGCATCTTCGGCGCCTTGCAGCAGCAGCTTGCGGCTGATCAGCCCCTTCAGTGCCTCTTCGCGCAGCAATTTGTCATCCAGCAGCGCTGGGTCGAAATCCTTGCCCAACTGTTGCATCAGCTGACGGCGCTGCATGTCGGCCGCCTGGCTCAGCTCGTTCTGGCTGATGGTCTGGCCGTTCACCTTGGCGGCGTCCTGGCTATGGGTGGCGGCCTGGAAAATGGCTTCGAAACCGGTCAACGCCATCAACACGACGATAAGGCCGATGATGGTCTTGGCAATCCAACCTTGTGAATTGTCCCTGATATTTTGCAGCATGCGTCCCCCAGAAACGGCTGTACCACTGCGTCGACAACCGCGGAGCGTGGGTAGAAACCTGATAAAAGAAAGGCGCATCCGAGGATGCGCCTTTTCTTAGCAAACGTGTCAGGCGGGAACGTTTGCGCCCCGCCATCAGCGTGCTCGGACCTGGCCAGGCCGGGTCCGGCTGAAAGAGACGACTTAGTTGACGGCGTCTTTCAGGCCTTTGCCAGCCTTGAAGCCTGGAACCTTGGCGGCAGCGATCTTGATCGCGTTACCGGTTTGCGGGTTGCGGCCGGTGCGCTCTGCACGCTCCTTGACCGAGAAGGTACCGAAGCCAACCAGTACCACATCGTCACCTTGCTTCAGGGCGCCGGTGACGGATTCGATGACTGCGTCCAGCGCACGGCCGGCTACAGCTTTCGGGATGTCAGCAGATGCGGCGATAGCGTCAATCAGTTCCGACTTGTTCACTCTAAGTCCCCTTATTTCTCTATTGAGTTTGTTTCTAAGTATGTAATGAAAAGCTTATGAAACGTGCGCTGGGTGGCCTGATGACAATAGCGTGCCGCTTTATAGCAAGGCCCCGAAAAAACTGTCAAGGAAAGCCCCCCAGCCAAAAACTACTAGTGCGTGCTAATTCTTTCCTTAGCATCGCCGTCGCGCTTTTCATCTTTCGCGACAATCTCCGGAGCCACATCTGGCAAGGGCTCCGGGGCGTATTGCAGCGCAATTTGCAGGACTTCGTCAATCCATTTGACTGGTTTGATCTGCAGATCCTGTTTGATATTTTCCGGAATCTCCTTCAGATCGCGAACATTCTCCTCGGGAATGATCACCGTCTTGATCCCGCCACGGTGTGCCGCCAGCAGTTTTTCCTTCAACCCGCCAATGGCCAGCACCTGGCCACGCAGGGTGATTTCGCCGGTCATGGCCACATCGGCACGTACCGGAATCTGCGTCAGCGCCGACACCAGCGCGGTGCACATGCCGATACCGGCACTTGGGCCATCCTTCGGCGTGGCGCCTTCAGGCATGTGGATATGCACGTCGTGCTTCTCGTGGAAGTCGGCGGCGATACCCAGGCTGCGGGCACGGCTGCGCACCACAGTCTGCGCGGCGGTGATCGACTCGACCATGACGTCGCCCAGCGAGCCGGTCTTGATCAGCTGGCCCTTGCCGGGGATGACCACGGCTTCGATGGTCAGCAGTTCGCCGCCCACCTGGGTCCAGGCCAGGCCGGTAACCTGGCCGATCTGGTCCTGCTGCTCGGCCAGGCCGTAGCGGAACTTGCGCACGCCGAGCAGGTGCTCCAACTGCTCGCTGGCTACCTTGACCTTGACCTGCTTCTGCCCGGTATGTTCCTTGACCACCTTGCGGCAGACTTTGGCGATTTGCCGCTCCAGGCCGCGCACACCGGCTTCGCGGGTGTAGAAGCGGATGATGTCGCGGATCGCAGAGACATCGACTTCCAGCTCGTCCTTCTTCAAGCCGTTGGCCTTGACCTGCTTGGGCACCAGGTACTTGACCGCGATGTTGATCTTCTCGTCCTCGGTGTAGCCCGGCAGGCGGATGACTTCCATCCGGTCGAGCAGCGCCGGCGGGATGTTCATCGAGTTCGAGGTGCACAGGAACATCACGTCCGAGAGGTCGTAGTCGACCTCCAGGTAGTGGTCGTTGAAGTTGTGGTTCTGCTCCGGGTCGAGCACTTCGAGCAGTGCCGAGGCCGGGTCGCCACGCATGTCGCTGCCCATCTTGTCGATTTCGTCCAGCAGGAACAGCGGGTTGCGCACCCCCACCTTGGTCATCTTCTGGATCAGGCGGCCAGGCATGGAACCGATGTAGGTACGGCGGTGACCACGGATCTCAGCCTCGTCACGCACACCACCCAGGGCCATGCGCACGAACTTGCGATTGGTGGCAGCGGCGATCGACTCGGCCAGCGAGGTCTTGCCGACGCCGGGTGGGCCAACCAGGCACAGTACCGGGCCGCGGATCTTCTTGACGCGCTTTTGCACGGCAAGATACTCGAGGATGCGTTCCTTGACCTCTTCCAGGCCGTAGTGGTCGGCATCGAGGATTTCCTCGGCCTTGGCCAGGTCCAGACGCACCTTGCTCTGGGCCTTCCACGGCACCTGCACCAGCCAGTCGAGATAGGAACGGACCACAGTGGCCTCGGCCGACATCGGCGACATCTGCTTGAGCTTGTTCAGCTCGGCCTGGGCCTTGGCCAGTGCGTCCTTGGGCAGGCCAGCGGCTTCGATGCGCTTTTTCAGCTCTTCGACTTCGTTGTGGCCTTCGTCGCCATCACCGAGTTCCTTCTGAATGGCCTTCATCTGCTCGTTCAGGTAGTACTCGCGCTGGCTGCGCTCCATCTGCTTCTTGACCCGACCGCGAATGCGCTTTTCGACCTGCAGCAGGTCGATTTCGGCATCCAGCAGCGCCAGTACGTGCTCGACACGGGTCGGCAGGTCGACGATTTCGAGAATTTCCTGTTTCTGCTCGATCTTCAGGGCCATGTGTGCGGCCATGGTGTCGACCAGGCGCCCTGGCTCTTCGATGCTGTTCAGCGACGACAGCACTTCGGCTGGGACTTTCTTGCCCAGTTGCACGTATTGCTCGAACTGCGACAGCAGCGTGCGCACGAACACTTCCGACTCGCGCTCGGCGGCGTCGACTTCGTCGATCAGGGAAACTTCGGCACGGATGTGCCCTTCTACTTCGCTGAAACGCTCCACGGCGCCGCGTTGCTCGCCCTCGACCAGCACCTTGACGGTACCATCGGGCAGTTTCAGCAATTGCAGCACGGTGGCAACGGTACCGACGCGGTACAGGGCGTCTTCGCCCGGATCATCGTCGGCCGGGTTTTTCTGGGCCAGCAGAAGAATCTGCTTTTCGCCCGTCATCGCCGCCTCAAGGGCTTCGATGGACTTTTCGCGCCCCACGAACAGCGGGATGACCATGTGCGGGTAAACAACGACATCGCGCAATGGCAAAAGAGGCAAGTCGAGGGTGGTCTTCATGATTTCGCCTCTACAGCGGCCTTATGGCCGGAAACCGGTGGAAATGATGCTTGGACCTAATGTGGGGGCAGGCTTGGGAAATTACAAGCGCTAGCGCAGGAAAAGCAGAAAGGGGCCCGTAGGCCCCTTCTTGCTTGCAACCGTCAACCAGCCATTGCCTGGATCAGGCGTCCGGCGCGGCCTTGGCTTGCGGCTCGCTGTTTTCGTAGATCATCAGCGGCTGCGAAGTGCCATCGATGACGCTCTCGTCGATCACCACCTTGCTGACATCCTTCTTCGAAGGAATCTCGTACATGGTGTCGAGCAACACGCCTTCGAGGATCGAACGCAGGCCACGGGCGCCGGTCTTGCGCTCCAGGGCCTTGCGCGCCACGGCCTTGAGCGCATCGCTGCGGAACTCGAGGTCGACGTTTTCCATCTCGAACAGCTTGGCATACTGCTTGGTCAGGGCGTTCTTCGGCTCGGTGAGGATCTGCATCAGCGCGGCCTCGTCCAGCTCGTCGAGGGTTGCCAGCACCGGCAGGCGGCCGACGAATTCCGGGATCAGGCCAAACTTGACCAGATCGTCCGGCTCGACCTCACGCAGGGACTCGCCAACCTTCTTGCCCTCTTCCTTGCTGCGTACTTCGGCGCCAAAACCGATGCCACCCTTGGTGGAGCGGTTCTGGATGACCTTTTCCAGGCCCGAGAAGGCACCACCGCAGATGAACAGGATGTTGCGGGTATCGACCTGCAGGAATTCCTGTTGCGGGTGTTTGCGGCCGCCTTGCGGCGGAACCGAGGCCACGGTGCCTTCGATCAGCTTCAGCAGTGCCTGCTGCACGCCCTCGCCCGATACGTCACGGGTGATGGACGGGTTGTCCGACTTGCGCGAAATCTTGTCGATCTCGTCGATGTAGACGATGCCCATCTGGGCCTTTTCCACGTCGTAGTCGCACTTCTGCAACAGCTTCTGGATGATGTTCTCGACGTCCTCACCCACGTAACCGGCTTCGGTCAGGGTGGTGGCGTCAGCAATGGTGAACGGTACGTTCAACAGGCGTGCAAGGGTTTCGGCGAGCAGGGTCTTGCCCGAGCCGGTTGGCCCGATGAGCAGGATGTTGCTCTTGCCGAGTTCGACTTCGTCACCCTTCTTGTCACGCTGGTTCAGGCGCTTGTAGTGGTTGTACACCGCTACGGCAAGCACCTTCTTCGCGCGTTCCTGACCAATGACGTACTGGTCCAGGATACCGCTGATTTCTTTCGGCGAAGGCAATTTGTGCGCGCTGCTCTCGGCCTGGGCTTCCTGCACCTCCTCACGGATGATGTCGTTGCACAGGTCGACGCACTCGTCGCAGATAAATACCGAGGGCCCGGCAATCAGTTTGCGCACTTCGTGCTGGCTTTTGCCGCAGAAGGAGCAATAAAGCAATTTGCCGCTGTCCTCGCCGTTACGGGTGTCAGTCATTCGATCGATCCAATCCGGTAGGCTTGCAACACAAGATGAAGGCAATTGCGGGCTTTTTCAAGTCCGCAGGTAGGCGCTTTCCGCGCCTACCTGCTCTGGCACCCCGGTTCAGGAGGCCAGTTGCCGCTTGTCGTAGACCGAGTCGATCAGGCCGTACTCGGCCGCGCGCGAGGCGCTCATGAAGTTGTCACGTTCAGTGTCGCGCTTGATGGTCTCGAGATCCTGGCCGGTGTGGTAGGCCAGCAGCTCGTTCAGGCGGGCCTTGATATTGAGGATTTCCTGGGCGTGGATCTCGATATCGGTGGCCTGACCCTGGAAGCCGCCCAGCGGCTGGTGGATCATCACGCGCGAGTTGGGCAGGCAGTGACGCTTGCCCTTGGCACCAGCAGCCAGCAGGAAGGCGCCCATGCTGCAGGCCTGGCCGATGCAGATGGTCGAGACGTCCGGCTTGATGAACTGCATGGTGTCGTAGATCGACATGCCGGCGGTGACGGAACCGCCCGGCGAGTTGATGTACAGATGGATATCCTTGTCCGGGTTTTCCGCTTCAAGGAACAGCAGTTGCGCAACGACGAGGTTGGCCATGTAGTCCTCTACCGGGCCAACCAGGAAGATCACACGCTCCTTCAACAGGCGCGAGTAGATGTCGTAAGCGCGTTCGCCACGGGCGGACTGCTCGATAACCATCGGGACCAGACCGCCTGCGGCCTGGATGTCAGAGCTCTGCTGAATATAAGAATTGCGGGACATGTCCTGCGCTCACTCCCAAATAGTCATGGCTTGAATACGCACAAGCCAGCTCGAAGGCTGGCTTGTGGGGGTTTCCTACGAGAGAAGCCTGTTACTCAGCGGCGGCTGGAGCCTGTGCTGGTTTAACGGCATCTTCGTACGAGACCGACTTGTCGGTCACAGTCGCTTTCTGCAGAACAGTATCTACAACTTGTTCTTCCAGCACAACCGAACGGACTTCGTTCAGTTGCTGGTCGTTCTTGTAGTACCAGGCGATGACCTGCTCAGGCTCTTGGTAAGCCGAAGCCATTTCTTCGATCATTTCGCGAACCTTGCCTTCGTCCGGCTTCAGTTCGAACTGCTTGACCACTTCGGCCACGATCAGGCCCAGGACCACACGGCGCTTGGCTTGTTCTTCGAACAGTTCGGCCGGCAGCTGCTCAGGCTTGATGTTGCCACCGAACTGCTGAACAGCCTGCACGCGCAGACGGTTGACTTCGTTTTCCAGCAGGGCTTTCGGTACTTCGATCGGGTTGGCAGCCAGCAGACCGTCCATGACCTGATTCTTCACCTTGGCCTTGATGGCCTGGCGCAGTTCACGCTCCATGTTCTTGCGAACTTCGGTGCGGAAGCCTTCCAGGGTCGATTCCTTGATGCCGAACTGGGCGAAGAACTCTTCGTTCAGCTCTGGCAGCACAGGAGCGGCAACGCTGTTGACGGTGATGGTGAACTCGGCGGCTTTGCCAGCCAGGTCCAGGTTCTGGTAGTCCTCTGGGAAGGTCACGTTAACAACGCGCTCTTCGCCAGCCTTGGCGCCAACCAGGCCGTCTTCGAAGCCTGGGATCATGCGGCCGGAGCCCAGTACCAGCTGGGTGCCCTTGGCCGAACCACCGGCGAACACTTCACCGTCGACCTTGCCGACGAAGTCGATGTTGACCTGGTCGTCGTTCTGCGCGGCGCGCTCGACGGCCTCGAAGCGGGTGTTCTGCTTGCGCAGCACTTCCAGCATGTTGTCCAGGTCGGCATCAGCCACTTCGGCGCTCAGGCGCTCGACGCTGATCGACTCGAGGCCGCCAACGGTGAACTCCGGGAACACTTCGAAGATGGCGACGAACTCCAGGTCCTTGCCCTTCTCGAAGGACTTCGGCTCTACCGCAGGGGCGCCAGCCGGGTTCAGCTTCTGCTCGACGATGGCTTCGTAGAAGGAAGCCTGGACGAGGTCACCGAACGCCTCTTGACGGGCATCGGCTTCGAAACGCTGACGAATCACGCTCATCGGCACTTTGCCTGGGCGGAAGCCGGCAACCTTGGCGCGCTTGGCAGTCTGTTGCAGACGCTTGTTGACTTCGTTCTCGACGCGCTCGGCCGGAACGGCGATGGTCATGCGGCGCTCGAGAGCGGAAGTGTTTTCAACAGAAACTTGCATGGATATTCCTCGTTGCACAGACGTTAGCCGGCGTTAGCCCGACTCCAGAATCAAGGGCAAGCATTCTAGTGAGTCGCGCAGCAGAAGTCACCCCACTCGGGACGACGAGAAACCACGCCGGTCGATTAACTTTCAAGGCCCGTACGACATAACGCCGAGCCTGCTTCAATGGGGCCGCACGACGCCACCAGGCGACCTGCAGCCGAAATACCTTGTCAAACAACTGCCACCAACGAATTCGCTTCCTTTATTCAGGTTCGATTTCGTTGAACTGGCAGTACTCCTCCCACTCCATCCCCAGCGCCTCGGCTACCTCGCGGTGCGTCTCCAGGCGCATGGCCTGCAGCTGCTCGGGGGTTTCGGCGATCAGTTGCAGGGCCAGCTCCCAAGGCTGGATACCCAGCTCCTCGGCCGCATCCTCGAACGCCCACTCGATCTGCTGGGCCTGCTCGCGCGCATCCAGCTCACGGATCTCTTCGAGCAGCTGCGGGTTGGCCTCGGCAAAGCGCTGTAGCGCCAGGGCCTGACGGCCTTCTTTTGCGATCATCGGGTTGTTCCTCTGCCGGCCAAATGGGCCAGTGTTTCAACCGGCTGAAATCTAACAGCTTTTATTGGGGTGTCACCAGAGGATTGCAAGGGCCGGGATCGATTGATTTGCAACCCGGCGAACACTCCTACAGCACTGCGGGAAACACGCTATGGCACAAGCGATTGCCCTGCGCTTGAATGGAGCACCTTTTTTGGTACACTTCCATGGGCAGGAACACGACAACACTAGATGTCCGCTTCTTTCGCACCGAAGCCGGCAATGAGCCTGTACGCGAATGGTTGACCTCACTCCCCCGCACCCACAAATACCTGATTGGAACCGAGATCAAGACAATACAAATCGGATGGCCGCTAGGCATGCCCATTGTCAGGAAGCTCGGGAAAGGCCTATGGGAGGCCAGGGTCAACCTTGAGAACACGATCGCCCGGGTACTTTTTACCGTGGATGGAAACACCATGATCCTGCTTCACGGCTTCATCAAGAAGAGCCAGAAAACACCAGCGGCCGGACCTGGCCGCCGCCAGGCAGCGCCAAGCCGCCATAAAGAGGCACAAGCAATGACCATACATATCGGCTCCGACTTCGACGACTTCCTGGCAAGCGAGGACCTTGCAGAGGAGGTATCCGCAGCCGCCCTGAAGCGCGTGATCGCCTGGCAGATCGCCGAGGCCATGAAAGCGCAGAAGATCAGCAAGAAGGCATTGGCCGAGCGCATGCACACCAGTCGCACCGCGGTTGACCGGGCGCTCGACCAGAACGACTCAGGCATGACACTGGCAACCCTGGCCAGCGCAGCGCGCGCCCTCGGGCATCGCGTAGAGGTGCGCCTGATACCGGAAAACAGCCCTGCCCTCGCCTGAGCGCAGCGCCGCCAGATCAGGGCGCAAAACAAAAAGGCGCCCGATCTCACGATCAAGGCGCCTTCGAAGAATATGGGGTGGACGATGGGAATCGAACCCACGACAACTGGAATCACAATCCAGCGCTCTACCAACTGAGCTACGCCCACCATATTGCGGTCTTGCGATGTTGCAGTACAACCTTACAGAAGCATGGTGCGGACGAAGAGACTCGAACTCTTACAGCTTGCGCCGCTGGAACCTAAATCCAGTGTGTCTACCAATTTCACCACGTCCGCGTAACGCTTAAAACAAAGGCGCCAGATGCTATCGAGGCGCCTTTGAAGAATATGGGGTGGACGATGGGAATCGAACCCACGACAACTGGAATCACAATCCAGCGCTCTACCAACTGAGCTACGCCCACCATATTGCATTACAGCCTACTTGCTTGCCAAAGCTGCCTAAATGGCGCACCCGGCAGGACTCGAACCTGCGACCATCCGCTTAGAAGGCGGATGCTCTATCCAGCTGAGCTACGGGCGCTTAAGCTTGAAGCCTAACCGAACGAGACCTTTAACAGGTAACTGCTAAACCACTCATTCTGCCCGACTTCGCCAACCAGTGCTAGGCTGTGCCCGACAAGTGCGGCGAATCTTATAGGCGAGCCTGAAAGTCGTCAACACCTTTCTCAAAAAAATTTAAATTATTTAAGGGCTTAGGGGATTTGCCCGACCACCCGCCTTTGCCCTTGGCCCATGTCGTGCGAGAATGCGCCCTCTTTAATTGTTTCCTTCTCGATGGTTAATCACGCGTCTATGACTGCACACCTAATCGATGGCAAGGCGATCGCCGCCAGCCTGCGCCAGCAGATCGCTCAACGTGTCGTGGAGCGTCGCCAGCAAGGCCTGCGTACGCCGGGCCTGGCGGTGATCCTGGTCGGCACCGACCCCGCCTCCCAAGTCTATGTCTCGCACAAGCGCAAGGACTGCGAAGAGGTCGGCTTCATTTCGCAGGCGTTCGACCTGCCCAGCGAAACCACGCAGCAGGCCCTGACCGAGCTGATCGACCGCCTCAATGACGATCCGGCCGTCGACGGTATCCTGCTGCAGTTGCCGCTGCCGGCGCACCTGGACGCCTCGCTGCTGCTCGAGCGCATCCGCCCGGACAAGGACGTGGATGGCTTCCACCCGTACAACATCGGTCGTCTGGCCCAGCGCATCCCGCTGCTGCGCCCGTGCACACCGAAGGGCATCATGACCCTGCTGGAAAGCACCGGCCAGGACCTGTACGGCATGAACGCGGTCATCGTCGGCGCGTCCAACATCGTTGGTCGCCCGATGGCCATGGAGCTGCTGCTGGCCGGCTGCACCGTGACCGTCTGCCACCGCTTCACCAAGGACCTCCCCGGCCATGTCGGCCGCGCCGACCTGGTGGTAGTGGCCGCAGGCAAGCCTGGCCTGGTCAAGGGTGAATGGATCAAGGAAGGTGCCATCGTTATCGACGTGGGCATCAACCGCCAGGAAGACGGCAAGCTGGTCGGCGACGTGGTCTACGAGACCGCCCTGCCGCGCGCCGGCTGGATCACGCCGGTGCCGGGCGGCGTCGGGCCGATGACCCGCGCATGCCTGCTGGAGAACACGCTGTATGCGGCTGAAGAGTTGCACAAGTAAGACCGCGTGATATGAAAACGGCACCTCTGGCAGGTGCCGTTTTTTTTTGCCCGTAAACTATGCACCGCGCCGGCTTCTTCGCGGGCTTGCCCGCTCCCACAAGTACTGCGCCGCTCTCAAGATGCGCGGGGTACCTGCGGGAAGAAGCCAGCGCGGTGCTCAGCCGATCACTTCCTGGCCGCCTCCCACGACTTCAGCAGTTCGTTGTAGCTGACTGTCTCGCCCTTGGGCTTTTCGTTGGCCAGTTTCGGTTTCGGCGCCCCAGGCTGGTCGAACCAGTATTGGGCATCCTTCTCCGGGTTCAGCTTCGGTGCGCAGGTGGCCTGGGCGTTGGACCGCTGCAAGCGCTCCATCATCCGGTCCTGATCGCGGGCCAGGCCGTCCAGCGCTTCCTGCGGGGTCTTCTCGCCACTGGCCACTTCGGCGATGTGGCTCCACCACAACTGCGCCAACCGCGGATAGTCCGGCACGTTGGTGCCGGTCGGTGTCCACTGTACCCGCGCCGGGCTGCGGTAGAACTCCACCAGCCCGCCCAACTTGGGCGCCAGCTCGGTCATGGCCTGGGAGTTGATGTCCGATTCGCGAATCGGCGTGAGGCCGACGATGGTCTTTTTCAGCGACACGGTCTTGGAGGTGACGAACTGGGCGTACAGCCACGCAGCCAGGCGTTGCTTCTCGGGGGTGGACTTGAAGAAGGTCCACGAACCGGTGTCCTGGTAGCCCAGCTTCATCCCCTCCTCCCAGTACGGCCCCTTCGGCGAAGGCGCCATGCGCCACTTCGGCGTGCCGTCGGCATTCACCACCGGCAGACCGGGCTTGGTCATGTCGGCGGTAAACGCGGTGTACCAGAAGATCTGCTGGGCGATGTTGCCCTGGGCCGGCACCGGGCCGGCTTCGGAGAAGGTCATGCCCTGGGCTTCCTTGGGCGCATAGGCACGCATCCAGTCCACGTATTTCTGCGTGGCATACACGGCAGCCGGGCCGTTGGTGTCGCCGCCACGGGTCACGCTGGACCCCACCGGGTGGCAGTCCTCCACGCGAATGCCCCATTCGTCCACCGGCAGACCATTGGGCAAACCTTTGTCGCCGCCACCCGCCATGGAGAACCAGGCATCGGTGAAGCGCCAGCCCAGTGACGGGTCTTTCTTGCCGTAGTCCATATGGCCATAGACGCGTTTACCGTCGATTTCCTTGACGTCTTCGGTAAAGAACCTGGCAATGTCCTCGTAGGCTGACCAGTTCACCGGCACACCAAGTTCGTAGCCGTATTTTTCCTTGAACCTGGCTTTCAGTTCGGGCCGCTCGAACCAGTCGGCACGGAACCAGTAGAGGTTGGCGAACTGCTGGTCCGGCAGTTGGTAGACCTTGCCATCCGGCGCAGTGGTGAAGGAAATGCCGATGAAGTCCTTCAGGTCCAGGGTCGGCGAGGTGTAGTCCTTGCCTTCGTTGGCCATCAGGTCGGTGATCGATTCCACCTTGCCGTAGCGAAAGTGCGTACCGATCAGGTCGGAGTCGTTGACCCAGCCGTCATAGATGTTCTTGTCCGACTGCATCTGTGTCTGCAGCTTTTCCACCACGTCGCCTTCCTGCAGCAGGTCGTGGGTCAGCTGTATACCGGTGATCTCGCTGAAGGCCTTGGCCAGCACCTTGGACTCGTATTCATGGGTGGTGATGGTTTCCGACACCACGTTGATCTTCATGCCACGGAACGGTTCGGCAGCCTTGATGAACCACTTCAACTCGGCCAACTGCTGTTCAGGGGTAAGGGTCGAAGGCTTGAACTCACTGCCGAGCCACTTCCTTGCCGCATCCTCGTACTGGTCGGCCCAGGCTGTGCCCTGCACGCTGGCCAGTACCAGCAACGCGGCCAGGGTCAAATGTCGCCTGTTGTACTTGTTGTCGAACATTGTGATCTCCCGTTTCAGTTATCCCACAGGGCCGCTCGCTCAGCCCCAGCGCAGCACCACCACCAGCCACGCCAGCGACAGCAGCGAGGCCACCCACAATGGCCACTCGCTGACGCCAACCACCAGCAAATGCAGGTAGGCGCTGGCCAGCAGGCCGATGAACAAACGGTCGCCACGGCTGGTGACCAGCGGCAGGAAGCCGCGTCGCTCCACGCAGGGGCGGCGCAGTTCGAGCAGGGTCATGCCCAGCAGCAGCACACCAACGGCGGCGAAGAACAGCGTCGTCGGCAAGGTCCAGGCCATCCACTCCATGCCTTGCCCTCCTCACACTCGGCCCAGGGCGAAGCCCTTGGCCACATGGTTGCGCACGAACCAGATCACCAGCATGCCCGGCAAGATGGTCAGTACCCCCGCCGCCGCCAGTACCCCCCAATCTATGCCCGAGGCAGACACGGTACGGGTCATCACCGCGGCGATCGGCTTGGCATTCACCGAGGTGAGGGTGCGCGCCAGCAGCAGCTCCACCCAGGAGAACATGAAACAGAAAAATGCCGTCACGCCGATGCCGGAGCCAATCAGCGGAATGAAGATCTTCACGAAGAAGCGTGGGAAGCTGTAGCCGTCGATATAGGCCGTTTCGTCGATCTCCTTCGGCACACCAGACATGAACCCCTCGAGGATCCACACTGCCAGCGGCACGTTGAACAGGCAGTGGGCCAGGGCCACGGCGATATGGGTATCGAACAGGCCGATCGACGAATACAGCTGGAAGAACGGCAGCAGGAACACCGCTGGTGGCGCCATCCGGTTGGTCAGCAGCCAGAAGAACAGGTGCCGGTCACCGAGGAAGCGGTAACGCGAGAAGGCATATGCCGCTGGCAGCGCCACCAGCAGCGAAATCAGCGTGTTCAGGCACACGTAGTACAGCGAATTGATGTAGCCGCTGTACCAGCTGGCATCGGTGAAGATCACCCGGTAGTTGTCGAGGGTGAACGCCTGTGGCCACAGGGTCAGGCCGCCGAGGATCTCGGTGTTGCTCTTGAACGACATGTTCAGCAGCCAGTAGATCGGCACCAGCAGGAAGAAGAAGTACAGCAGCAGGGCCAGCGATTTGCGCGTGCTCATGGCCTAGTCCTTGTCGGCATGGGTCATGGCTGTGTAGAACAGCCAAGAAACCAGCAGGATGATCAGGAAGTACACCAGCGAGAACGCCGCCGCCGGGCCCAGGTCGAACTGCCCCACGGCCATGCGCGTGAGGGTCTGGCTGAGGAAGGTGGTGGCGTTGCCGGGCCCGCCACCGGTCAGCACGAAGGGCTCGGTGTAGATCATGAAGCTGTCCATGAAGCGCAGCATCACCGCGATCAGCAGCACGTTCTTCAGCTTGGGCAACTGGATATGGCGGAACACCGCCCAGCCCGAGGCGCGGTCGATGCGCGCAGCCTGGTAGTACACGTCGGGGATGGCGCGCAGCCCCGAGTAACAGAGCAACGCCACCAGCGATGTCCAGTGCCACACGTCCATCACCAGCACGGTCAGCCAGGCGTCGAACGGGTCGCCGGCGTAGTTGTAGCTGACCCCGAGCTTGGCCAGGGTAGCGCCGAGCAGGCCGATGTCGGCCCGGCCGAAAATCTGCCAGATGGTGCCGACCACGTTCCACGGGATCAGCAACGGGATGGCCATGACGATCAGGCACACCGACGCCATGCGCCCCTTGGTCGGCATGGTCAGGGCAATGGCGATACCCAGCGGGATTTCGATCAGCAGCACGCAGGCGGAATAGATGAACTGACGCAGCAGCGCATCGTGCAGCGCCGGGTCGCGCAGCACCTGACGGTACCAGTCGGCGCCGACGAAGTAGCGGTTGGACTGGTCGAAGATGTCCTGCACCGAGTAGTTGACCACCGTCATCATCGGCACCACCGCACTGAATGCCACCAGCAGGAACACCGGCAGCACCAGCCACCAGGCCTTGTTGTTCGGCACCTTGTTCATGGCCCGGCCTCCAGCAGCACATCGTCGAGGTACAGCATCAGCCACTGCGCCGGCAGGCTGACCCAGGCCTGGGCCACCGGCACCGGGCGGTCCTCGCCCAGGCGTGCCTTGAGCGCGACACCTCCCAGCTCGAGGGTGACGATGCGGTAGGTGCCCAGGTCCTCGACGTCCAGCACCCGTGCCGGGTAGGCATCATCGAACGGGCTGTCCCACAGCTGCACGAATTCCGGGCGGATGCCCAGCTGCAGGCGACCACCACCACCTGTGGCCGCCAGGCGCTCTTGCAGATGTTCCCGCAAATGCCCGGGCAGCATCAGGTGAATATCGCCGAACGCCACCCCGTCCACTTCGGCGCGCACCTCGATCAGGTTCATCCCCGGGCTGCCGATGAAGTAACCGACGAAGGTATGCCGCGGCCGCTCGAACAGTTCGCGCGGGGTACCGAACTGGACGATGCGCCCGCCGTGCATCACCGCGATCTTGTCGGCGAACGTCGAGGCCTCCAGCTGGTCATGGGTGACGTAGATCATCGTGATGTTGAACTGCTCGTGGATCTGCTTGAGCTTGCGCCGCAGCTTCCACTTCAGGTGCGGGTCGATCACCGTCAGCGGCTCGTCGAACAGGATCGCCGACACGTCATCGCGCACCAGGCCCCGTCCCATGGAGACCTTCTGCTTTTCGTCGGCACTGAGGTTGCGCGCCTTCTTGCGCAGCACGGCCGACAGGTCGAGCACCTCGGCAATCTCTTCCACCCGGGCCTGCACCCGGGCTTCGTCCAACCCTTGGTTGCGCAAGGGAAACGCCAGGTTGTCGAACACCGTCATGGTGTCGTAAACCACCGGGAACTGGAACACCTGGGCAATGTTGCGCGCCTGCGGTGACAGCTGGTTGACCGGCTTGCCGTCGAACAGCACCTCGCCGTGGGAAGGGGTCAGCAGCCCGGAGATGATGTTGAGCAAGGTCGACTTGCCGCAGCCCGACGGCCCGAGCAAGGCGTAGGCACCGCCCTGCTCCCACACATGCTCCAGCGCGTGCAGGGCATAGTCCGCCTCGCTGGCGGGCTGGCGGCTGTAGCTGTGCGCCAGTTGGCGCAGGCGGATCTCGGCCATCAACCTCTCCTTACCTGGCGCAGCCCCGGGGCCTGCACCAGCGCCCCGGTACTGTCGAACACGAACAGCTTGTGGGTGGGGATGAACACGCGGATCGGCGTGTCCACCTGGTATTCGTGTACCCCTGGCAGGTGCAGGATCATGCGCCAGTGTTCGTTGCGTACATGCAGGAAGGTCTCTGAACCACTGATCTCGGCGAGTTCCACCAGCACCGACAATTCCAGGTCGTCGTCGTGCGCCGGCACCAGGCTGATGTGGCTGGGCCGCACGCCAAAGCGGTAGTCACCCTCGGCAAGCGGCTGCAAGTCGGCATTGCGAGCAAAGTGCACGGCCTGGGCCAGGCTCACGTCGTTGCCGCTGATACGGCCAGGTACCAGGTTGATCGGCGGCTCGGAAAACAGCTCGGCAGCCAGCACGCTGCCCGGGCGCTGGTAGACCTCGGCGGTAGGCCCGCTCTGGACGATACGGCCCTCATGCACCAGGGTGGTGGTGCCGCCCAGAGCCAGCGCCTCGTTGGGCTCGGTGGTGGCATACACGGCAATGCAGTGGCGCGCCGCGAACAGTTCGCGCAGCTCCTGGCGCAGGCCCTCGCGCAGCTTGTAGTCGAGGTTGACCAGTGGCTCGTCGAACAGGATCAGCGAGGCATCCTTGACCAGCGCCCGGGCCATTGCCGTGCGTTGCTGCTGGCCACCGGACAGCTCCAGCGGCAGGCGCTGCAGGTAGGCTTCGATGCGCAGCATCTCGGCGGTTTCCTGCACCCGTCGGCGAATCTGGGGCTCGTCCATGCGTGCCTGGCGCAGCGGTGACGCAATGTTCTCGTAAACGCTGAGGGTCGGGTAATTGATGAACTGCTGATACACCATCGACACATTGCGTTGGCGCACCGGCACGCCAGTCACGTCCTGGCCATCCATCAGCACCCGCCCCCGGTCCGGGCGATCGAGCCCGGCCATCAGGCGCATCAGGCTGGTCTTGCCGGCCAGGGTGCGGCCCAGCAGCACGTTGAACGAGCCGGGTTCGAAACGCAGTGAGGCATCGACGATCCAGGCCTGGTTGTCGACGCTGCGACTGACCTGTTCCAGCACCAGGGACATGGCGTGGCCTTCTTGTGGTTTTTGTCTGCCGGACACAGCCAGTTTCGTGCCAGATGCGCCGCAACCGTCTGGCCCGGGGCCTGGCCGGCAATGCCGGTCAATCGCAGGTTCACAACTGAACACAAGCACTGAACAACTGAACACTTGCCGGTTTGACATTGAACAACCGTGCACGACACTGAACAGCGGTCGGCCCCATGACAACAATCACACAGGACAGGCCCATGGCCGCATCCGCTTCGCCCCATGCCCAACTGATCCAGGCCTCCTGGGCCCGCTGCCGCGACCACGGCCTGCACCCCCAACACGCCCCGGACTTCGACTGCCTGACCCGCGCCGAGCTGAGCGCCCTGCTGGAGCGGCGCCAGGCCCTGCTGCGCCTGACCCGCGAAGCGGTGCTGCCGCAATATGCCCACCTGCTGGGCAATGCCAGCTACCTGGTGATGCTGGCCGATGCCAGCGGCTGCCTGCTCGACAGCTGGGGCTCGCGGCGGTTCATCGAGCCGCGCCAGCAGCATGGTTTCAGCGCCGGTGCCCACTGGCACGAGCGCGGTGTCGGCACCAATGCGCTGGGCACCGCGCTGGTCTGCGCCGAGGCGATCCACGTGGGCCAGGAAGAGCACTTCCTGCGCCAGAACCGCTATATGTCCAGCGCCGCCGCGCCGCTGTTCGACGCCGAACGGCAGCTGGTCGGGGTGCTCGATGTGGCCAGCGACGGCTACCTGCCGGCCAGCCAGACCCTGGGCCTGGTACGCATGATGGGCCAGAGCCTGGAGAACCGCCTGATCCTCGCCAAGCATGCCGACCAGCATGCGCAATTGATCTTCAACAGCGCCTCCGACAACCTCGACAGCCCCTGGGCCGGCCTGCTGGTGTTCGATGAGCAGGGGCAGGTGCTGGCCGCCAATCACCGGGCCGACACCCTGCTCGGGGGCAGCCCGCTGCAGCAGAACATCGCGCAACTGTTCCAGTTGCCCCTGCAACAGCTGCTCAGCCATCCCCGGCAACAGCCCTTCGCCCTGCAAGCCACCGGGCGCAACCGCTTTCATTGCCAGTGGCAGCCGCCGCGCGAGGCTCCCGGCCGCCCCGCCGCCAGCAGCGCCGAGCCACGCCTGGAGAAAGCCCTGGCGCAGGCCGGCCTGCTGCTGGAAAAGGACATCCCGGTCCTGGTGCAGGGCGAAACCGGCGTAGGCAAGGAGGTATTCGTCGATACCCTGCACCGGGCCAGCAGCCGCGCCAGCCAGCCGCTCATAGCCGTCAACTGCGCGGCGATCCCCGCAGAGCTGGTGGAGTCGGAGCTGTTCGGCTACGACAAGGGCGCGTTCACCGGCGCCCACCAGAAGGGCAACCCGGGGCTGATCCGCAAGGCCCACCACGGCATCCTGTTCCTCGACGAAATCGGCGACATGCCGTTGCCCACCCAGGCCCGCCTGCTGCGCGTGCTGCAGACGCGCAGCATCCAGCCATTGGGCAGCGGCGAACCGGTGGCGGTGGATATCCGCGTGGTGTCGGCGAGCAACCGCGACCTGGCCGAAGAAGTGCGCGCCGGGCGCTTTCGCCAGGACCTGTATTACCGCATCGCCGGGCTGGCAGTGGTTTTGCCGCCGCTGCGCGAGCGCAATGACCGCCGGCAGCTGATCGAGCAGGTGCATGCGCGCTACCGTGATCCCGGGCAGCCTGCGCGGCTGCCTGCGGCCATTATCGAGCTGCTTGACCGGCACCCCTGGCCAGGGAACATGCGTGAACTGGTGAGTGTGCTGCAGGTGGCGCTAGCCTTGGCGGGCAATGGGCCTGTCGGCCTGGATCACCTGCCTGCGGGTTTTCTCGCCGAGGCGCAGGTGCCTGTGCCGATTGCGACCGAAGAGGCGGACCTGCGCGAGCTGGTGGCACAAGCCAACGGCAACCTCTCGGCGGTGGCGCGTGGGCTCGGGATCAGCCGCACCACGCTGTACAAGCGGCTGCGTGAGCGATGATTGCCCTGGCCTGTACTGGCCTCATCGCCGGCAAGCCAGCTCCCACAGGTACAGCGCCGCTCTCAAGGCCTGTGATATCCCTGTGGGAGCCGGCTTGCCGGCGATAGGGCCGGCCCAGCCACAGCCGATTCGGCTGCCAGCGCAGCGAAATCAGCCAAAGCCGCTGCCGCCACAGCCCATTACAGCCAGCTTTGCCTCCCCACCCGCCGCACAATGAAACCAGAGCCCACTCTGGAAGCGTCGACCGCAGGGAGACCCCTCATGACCCGCTATATCGATGTGCAAGACCTGGCCCGCCTGGTCAACCGCAAAGGCCTGCCCACGTGCCTGCTGGAAATGGCCGAGTACATCCGCCAGGACTACCTGCGCTGGCCCGCCTTCGAAAAATGCGCCCGGGTGGCCAACCATTCAGCGGACGGCGTGATCGAGCTGATGCCAATCTCGGACGCCAGCCGCTACGCCTTCAAGTACGTCAACGGCCATCCGAAGAACACTCGCCATGGCCTGCTCACGGTGATGGCCTTTGGCGCCCTGGCCAGCGTCGATACCGGTGCACCGTTGCTGCTCAGCGAAATGACCCTGACGACCGCCATTCGCACCGCCGCCACCTCGGCCCTGGCCGCCCGCTACCTGGCGCGCGAAGACAGCCGCAGCATGGCATTGATCGGCAATGGCTCGCAGAGCGAGTTCCAGGCCATCGCCTTCAATGCCCTGCTGGGCATCGATGAAATCCGCCTGTATGACATCGACCCGGCTGCCTCGGCCAAGCTGGTCGCCAACCTGGCCAACCGCCCCGGCCTCAAGCTGAGCATCGCCAGCTCCGTGGCCGAAGCGGTGCGCGGGGCCGATATCGTCACCACGGTAACCGCCGACAAAGCCTGCGCCACCATCCTCACCCCGGAGATGATCGAGCCGGGCATGCACCTGAATGCCGTGGGTGGTGACTGCCCGGGCAAGACCGAGCTGCATCGGGCGATTGTGGAGCGGGCCCGGGTGATCGTCGAGTACGAACCGCAAAGCCGGGTGGAAGGCGAGATCCAGCAGATGCCTGCAGACTCGCCAGTGACCGAGTTCTGGCGTGTGGTCGCCGGGGAAGCCAAGGGGCGTGAGCACGGCGAACAGGTGACGCTGTTCGACTCGGTGGGGTTTGCCCTGGAGGATTACTCGGCATTGCGCTATGTGCTGGACACGGCGCAAGCACTGGGTATCGGCACGGACATCGGGCTGGTGCCGGTGCTGGAGGATCCGAAGGATTTGTATGGGTTGTTGCAGCCGCGGGTGGTGGAGTTGCGGGCGGTGCCCAAGGCTGGTTCTGTCTGCGCCTGATGGATCCTGGGGCTGCTGCGCAGCCCATCGCGACACAAGGCCGCTCCTACACAAGGACCGCGTATCCCTTGTAGGAGCGGCCTTGTGTCGCGATGGGCCGCGCAGCGGCCCCCTTTACCGCCTACCCTGTCCCATGCCCTCTTCTGAAAGAAGCCCAAGCGCATGGACACCAAGGACGCCAACGCCCACCCCCTCGACCGCATCGACGAAGCGATCATCGACATCCTGCGCCATGACGGCCGCATCACTTTCGAAAAACTCTCCAGCCTCGTCCACCTCACCCCGCGCCCCTGCCTGGAGCGTGTACGCAAGCTGGAGCGCCGTGGCGTGATCCGCGGCTACGGGGCGATCATCGACCTGCAGAAGGTCGCGCCCGGGGTGTCGCTGCTGGTGCTGGTCGCCCTGTCCAACCAGAGCGGGCGGGCCGCGCAGAAGGCCTTCGAAGCCACCCTGCGCAACTGCCCGGAAGTGCACGAGTGCCAGCTGATCAGCGGCCACTTCGACTACAGCCTGCGCCTGCGCTGCCGCGACATGGAACACTACCGGCTGCTCAGCGAAAGCTGGATGAACGACGACGCCCTGCACATCGACAAGCTGGTGGCGCACCCGGTGCTGGCCGAGGTCAAGCCAATGGCCCGCTGATGATCAAGGGTCACGCCATTGCACCGGCTGCCGGTAGGCCTGCGCCCAGGCTTGCACCGCACTGGCCGGCATCGGCCGGGCGATGCAGTAACCCTGTGCCAGTTCGCAGCCCAGGCCCATCAGCACGCGGCCGTGCTCGACGCTCTCCAGCCCTTCGGCAATCACCTCGCGGCCAAACGCCCGGGCCAGGCCGATCACCGCTTCGGTCAGCGCCAGGTCGTCCTGGTCATGCAGGATGTCGCGCACGAATGACTGATCGATCTTGATCGTCTGTGTCGGCAGGCGCTTCAGGTAGCTCAGCGACGAATAGCCAGTGCCAAAGTCGTCCAGGGAGAAGCGCACACCCAGTGCGCGGCAGGCATCGAGACAGCAGCTGACATGCTGCAGGTTATCGATGGCCACCGACTCGACGATTTCCAGGTCCAGCCGCGCCGGGTCCACCTCCGGGTGCGCCGCCAGCAACTGCTGCAGGCGCTCGACAAAGTCACCACGCTGCAAATGCCGCGCGGCGATGTTCACGCTCAGTGACCAGGGCTGCCCCTGACGTTGCCATGCCTGCAACTGGTTCAGCGCCTGGTCGAGCACCCATTCGCCGATTTCCACGATCAGGTCGGTCTGCTCCACCGCCGGCAGGAAATCACCAGGCGGCACCAGCCCGCGGCCTGGCCGCTGCCAGCGCAGCAAGCCCTCGAAGCCCAGCACCTGGCCGCTGCGCAGGTTGACCTTGGGCTGGTAATACAGGCACAGCTCGCCGTTGTGCAGGGCCCGGCGCACCCGCGCCACGGTCTGGTGGGTAGCCTTGAGTTCCTGTTCCTGTGTCACGTCGAACAGGTGATAGCGGTTGCGCCCACGCTGCTTGGCCACATACATGGCCTGGTCGGCATGGCGCACCAAGGTGTCGGCGTCTTCGTCGTCCTGCGGGTACAGGGTCACGCCGATACTGGCGCTGAGCGACAGGCGCTGCTCGCGTACCACATAAGGCGCCGCCAGTGCCCGCAGCACCCGGCGCAGCGCAGCATGCAACTGGCGGTCTTCGACGTTGCGCAGGATCAGCACGAATTCGTCCCCCGACAACCGGGCCACTGCGTCGCCATCGCGCAGGATGTGCTTCAGCCGCTGCGCCACCTCGACCAACAGCAGGTCGCCCATGGCATGCCCGTAGCCGTCGTTGACTGCCTTGAAGCCATCCAGGTCGAGCATGCACACAGCCAGCGGAATGTCTTCACGGCGCGAGTAGGCCAGGGCCTGGTTCAGCAGGTCGGACAGGTAAGCGCGGTTGGGCAGGCCGGTTAGCACGTCATGGCCCACACGCCATTGCAAGGTATGCAGCAGCTGGCGCTTCTCGGTGACGTCGAAACGGATCGACACGTACTTGCGCACCTCTCCGGTGAGCGGGTCGACCAGTGGCACCATGGTGCTGTCGACCCAGTACAGCGAGCCGTCCCTGGCGCGGTTGCAGATCTCGCCCTTCCATACCCGGCCGGCGGCCAGTGCCCGCCACATGCCAACGAAGAACTCCGGCTCGTGCAGGCCGGAGTTGAGGATGCGGTGGTTGGCGCCCAGCAGCTCCTCGCGGCTGTAGCCCGAGATGCTGCAGAACTGCTGGTTGACGTAAGTGATGGTTCCACGCAGGTCGGTTTCGGAAAAGATCGCAGCCGCGTCAACGGCTGCACGATAGTTGTCATCCATAAAGCATCCTTGCCTTAACGGTTGAAGCGCTCCACAAGGGCACGCAATCCGGCGCACACCTCTTCCAGTTCGGCGCCGCGAGAGGCTGCGGCGTTGGCGCTGTGTGCGCTGTGCTGGGCTATGCCGGCCACACCATTGATCTGCCTCGAGACGTCTTCGGCGACGGCTGACTGCTGCTGCGAAGCCGTAGCCATCTGCTGGCTCATGTCACTGATGCGCTGCACCGCATCACGAATGCCATGCAACGCCTGCCGCGCTTCCTGTACCTGGGCAACGCCCTGCTCGGCACCGTCGATGCCCTGGCTGGCAATCACCACGGCCTCTTCTGCGCCACTGCGCAGAGCATCGATGATAGCCTGGATGTGCAGGGTCGACTGCCGGGTCTTGTCGGCCAGTGCCCGCACTTCATCGGCGACCACGGCAAAGCCACGGCCTTGCTCGCCGGCACGGGCCGCCTCGATGGCGGCATTTAGCGCCAGCAGGTTGGTCTGCTCGGCAATACCGCGGATCATCCCGGTAGCTTCGGCAATAGCACCGGTCTGACCAGCCAGGTGGCTGACCGCCTGGTTGATCTGGGCCACGGTACCAGCCAAGGTGCGGATTGCAGCTCCGCTGGCGTCGGCCACCTGGCTGCCCTGCTCGGCCAGCAGGTGCGCAGTGTGGGCTTCGGCAGCAGTCAGTTGCACATGGTTGGCAACCTCACCGATGGAAGCGGCCATCTGGTTCATGGCAGTGGCGCTCAGGTCGGTTTCCGCACGCTGCTCCAGCAATGCCGCCTCGGTGCTGCGCGACAACGCACCGGCATCATGTGCAGCCACGGCCATCTGGGCCGCCAGGTCACTCAACCGGGTCAGCGCGGTTTTCAGCCGCGCCTCCTCGCTGATCAGCATCAATTGCAGTTGTCCGCCAGCACCGGGCAGGTCGCTGTAGGTCAAGGCGGCGATCGGGTCGGCAAAGGTGCCGCCTGCGCCCTGCACTACGCGCTCCATCTGCCGCCCAACGGCATTGCGTGCCAACAGGCCATAGGCCAGGAACAGCCCCAGGGTCAGCCCCTGCGCGACCAGGCCGGGCCACAGATTGTTGGCCCCCAAAGCCAGCCCCCCGCCCACGAGCGGTACGGCCAGGTCACGCGCCAGCATGGTCGCGCGCCGTGACCAGGGCAACACAGCCTGACCGTTGCGCATGCGTGCATACAAGGCCTCGGCACGGGCCACCTGCTCACGCGTCGGGCACACCCGTACCGATTCATAGCCCACCACCCGCCCGGCTTCGAGAATAGGCGTGACGTAGGCGTTGACCCAATAGTAATCGCCGTTGCGGCAGCGGTTCTTGACGATGCCCATCCAGCTCTTGCCGGCCTTCAGGTAACTCCACATCAACTGGTACACCGCCGGCGGCATGTCCGGGTGGCGAACCAGGTTGTGCGGGCTGCCGATCAGCTCCGCCTCGCTGTAACCGCTGATGGCGGCGAATTCGGGGTTGCAGTAGGTGATCAGGCTGGTGGTGTCGGTAGCGGAAATCAATCGCTGATCGGGGGGAAAACGTTGCTCGACCGGGGTAACCGGAAGGTTGAGACGCACTATGAGACTCCATTCATTCAAACGCCGGGAGCCTGCTTGCGAGGCGATTATCAGGATGAATCCCCTGCAATCGACCCTTTGGTGACTTCCCGGTCGGGCGCGGATTCTACGAGGTCAGCCAAGGAATGCAAATAAACCTTACGAATCATGGCGTTATCGAAAATATCGAAGTCGGCATGGCGATTGGCAAGCTGATTGCAAAGGTGCCCTAGGCACTGGCCGAAGCCTGATCTGATTCATGTGCGCACGCGGTTCGCCGCTGCGATTCACCTGTGAACGGCCGCACTGCGGCTCGACCCAACCAGATGCACCGAATTAGAGCCAGAGACGCTGGATTGCCCCACAACTGGTCAGACCGGTAAGGCCAAAAATCCTTGCAATGTCGGATTTTTCGCGCTTTCATGGCTTCGCGCTGAACAAACCGGTAAGACCACAATAATTAAGTCCTGCGCTCTTTCGCCCCGTGCGGCTACCGAAGCAAGGACACCGATCAGAGATCCCTCCCATGCTCAAATGGTGCTCGCGTTCGATCTTCCTTCAAGTCGTGCTCGGCCTTGCCCTCGGCATCGCCTGCGGTCTCAGCTTCCCCGACCTTTCCCTGCAACTCAAACCCCTTGGCGACGGCTTCATCAAGCTGATCAAGATGCTCATCGGCCTGATCGTGTTCTGCGTGGTGGTCAGCGGTATCTCGGGCGCCGGTGACCTGAAAAAGGTCGGGCGCATCGGCCTGAAGTCGGTGATCTACTTCGAGGTACTGACCACCCTGGCGCTGGTGATCGGCCTGGTGTTCGCCTTCACCAGCGGCATCGGCAGCGGCGCCAACATCCACCTGGACCAACTGTCCAGCGCCGACGCCAGCAGCCTGGCCGAGCGCGGCCAGCACATCCACGGTGCCACGGCGTTCTTCATGGACCTGATCCCCACCTCGGTGATCGGCGCCTTTGCCGACAACAACATCCTCCAGGTACTGCTGTTCTCGGTACTGTTCGGCAGCGCGCTGAACCTGGTGGGTGACTCGGCAGCCGGCATCTCGCGGCTGATCAACGAACTGAGCCACGTGATCTTCCGCATCATGGGCATGATCGTGCGCCTGGCACCGATCGGCGTGTTCGGCGCCATCGCCTTCACCACCAGCAAGTACGGCCTGGAATCGCTGCAGCACCTGGGCGGGCTGGTGGCGCTGTTCTACCTGACCTGTGCCGGCTTTGTACTGATCGTGCTGGGCACGGTCATGCGCCTGTCGGGGCTGAAGCTGCTGCCGCTGATCAAGTACCTGCGTGAAGAACTGACCATCGTGCTGGGCACCGCCTCGTCCGACGCCGTACTGCCACAGATCATGCGCAAGCTCGAGCACCTGGGCATCGGCAGCTCCACTGTCGGCCTGGTGATCCCCACCGGTTATTCGTTCAACCTCGATGGTTTCTCCATCTACCTGACCCTGGCCATCGTGTTCATTGCCAACGCCACCGGCACGCCACTGGCAATGACCGACCTGCTGACCATCCTGCTGGTATCGCTGGTGACTTCCAAGGGCGCTCACGGCATCCCAGGCTCGGCGCTGGTCATCCTCGCCGCTACCCTGACCGCCGTGCCGGCGATACCGGTGGTCGGCCTGGTACTGGTACTGGCGGTGGACTGGTTCATGGGCATCGGCCGAGCGCTGACCAACCTGATCGGCAACTGCGTGGCCACCGTGGCCATCGCACGCTGGGAGAAGGACATCGACCTGGAACGTGCGCACAACGTGCTCGACGGCAAGCCCGGTTTCGCCCCCACGCCACGCAAGCAGCCCAACCCCCATCAACAGGAATTCTGAGCGAACGTGGCCGGCACTGACGCCGGCCCTTCCAGGAGCGAACCGTGATCAGCTCATCTACCGTCGTCAACTCAGTGGTGGAAAAACTGCGCCAGGCCCTGGCCCGAGGCCAATGGCGTACCGGCGACATGCTGCCAGGCCAGCGCGAACTGGCCGAACAACTGGGCATCAGCCGCCCCAGCCTGCGCGAAGCGGTGACCGTGCTGGAAACCCTGGGCCTGGTGCGTTCGCTGCCAGGCAAGGGCGTGCTGGTACTGGATGTCGATGCCGCCACCCAGGAACCGGGCCTGGACACCAGCGCCGCAGCCAGCCTGGCCGACGTGCTGGAGCTGCGCTACACCCTTGAGCCTTTCATCGTCGGCCTGGTGGCGCAGTCGGCCAACAGTCAGGACATCGGCCAACTGCGCCTTACCCTGATGGACATGCGTGAAGCGCTGGAGGCCGATGACAGCGAAGCCGGAGTCAGGGCCTACATCGCCTTCCATGAAGCGCTGTTCGCCCTGACCACCAACCCGATCTTCCAGAGCGTGGTGCAACAGACCGGCAATGCCCTCAAGCAGAGCGCCGACATGCTGCGCAATTCGCCAGAGCACCTGGCCGCGCGGCTTAAGGAAAACGAAGCGGTGGTGCGCGCCATACGTGAGCGCAGCAGCGCCCAGGCCAGTGCCCAGATGCGCCAGCACATCCTGGCCGAAGGGTTGCGCATGGGCATCCCGTTGAACATCCCGGACGAACACCCGCATCCATGACCCCAGGAGAGCGACCATGAACGCCGCCCCTCACTTGCCGGCCCTGCTCGCGGCCGGCGAAACCCGCCTGTCGGCCGAGCAGATCTACCCGCGGCTGTTCGATGCCATCCTCGAACAGCGCCTGCCACCTGGCAGCCTGTTGCCCGAACAGGCGCTGGGCCATGCCTTTGGTGTCAGCCGTACAGTGATCCGCCGTGTGCTCGGGCGCCTGTCCGACCAGCAGGTGGTGGTGCAGCGCCCCAGCCACACTGCGCATCTGGCCGTGCCCGACCCGGAGCAGGCACGCCAGGTGCTCAGCGCCCGGCGCCTGGCCGAAACCACGCTGATCACCCTGGCCGCGCAGCGCGCCCGGCCGGTACAGATTCGCCAGCTGCGGCAACTGGTGGAGCGCGAGCGCCAGCACCATGAAAACGGCGAGCGTTGTGCGGCGATCCGCCTGGGCGGCGAGTTTCACCTGAAACTGGCGCAGGTGGCTGCCAATGCGCCACTGGCGCGGTTTCTCAATGGCCTGGTGCCGATGACCTCGCTGATCATCGCCCGTTACGAGTCGCCTTGCTGCGACCACTGCGCGTGGGAGGAACATGCGGCGATCATCGATGCCGTGGAGCATGGCGATGCCGAGGCGGCGCTGGGCCTGATGCACAAGCACCTCGACCGCCTGGAAGAAAAGCTCGACCTGGAATGACCGATTCAAGCTGACGCCCCCCTTCTAGGAGCGGCCTTGTGTCGCGATGGGGCGCGAAGCGGCCCCAGGATTTCAGCTGTGCAGCAGAAATTGCCGGGGCAGCTTTGCGGCCCTTTCGCGGCACAAGGCCGCTCCTACATGGATCGCGTTGGCTGGACGATGGGCGATAGGCTGCACGGCAGCCCTTCACTACCCACCCTATACTCCGAGAACCACCCCAGCCTCTACCAGGGAGGCGGTTGCGTGAGCACTCGAGCCCTCCTGCTGCTGTGCCTGCTGCTGGCCTTGGCCGGCTGCGCAGGCAAGCCCCCACCTGTCCCGCCGCCACCGGTGGTGCTCACCCCCGCCACCTGGCAACGCATCGACCAGGAGCTGATCGAAGCCTCGGTCGGCGCCGGCAGCTCGGCCAACGACTATGCACGCCGTTCCATGCGGGTGTGGAAGGAACAGGTACAGCAGCGTACCGAAAGCGAATTCATCCCTTGGTTTACCGGCTACTGGACCCAGCAGTGGCTGACCCTCAAGGTAGCCTGGTACAAGATCGACAGCGGTGAAGGCCGGGAGCCGGCGGAAAAGCGCCTGGCGCTGTACCTGCAGGAGCAGTACCACAAGCGGGTGATCGAACCGGTGGCCGAGCAGATCAACCCCGAAGGCATTCGCGACCGCGCCAGCGAGCTGTACCTGCAACTGCTCGGCCAGCAGCTGCCGGCTATCATCAGCCGCTACAACGCTCCCCCCGAGCAGTTCAGCCAACGCCTCAACCGCATTCCCGCCATCGCCCTGGGGCCACCGGATGCGCGCAATGCCAGCCTGTACCAGCTTCTGCGGGCCAAGTCGCTGGCCCAGCAACCTGCCTGGCAAGCCATGCGCCAGCATCTGCACCAGCAGGCCAGCAAAGGCCCGGGCAAGACCGATGTCGGGCTGAACTCGGTGGCCAACCAGGCCAGCGAAAAGCTCGGCGCCACCCTGGCTCCGCGCGGCATCGCCAGTGCCGTGGCGTCGGCGGTGGGCAAAGTGGCGGGGGCGATGATTTCGATTGCGGCGGCCGGTTACGGGGTCATGACCCATGACCGCGAACACCCGCAGATGGTCGAGCAGTTGCGGGTGATCCTCAACGTGGCGCTGAACCAGGAATGGCAGGAGCTGATGGAGAACCGCCAGAGCGGGGCCATGTCGGGGGTGTACTACCTTTCGGGGCAGGTCGAGGACAGCTTGCTGGCCAGTGCACCGAGGACGGAGGAACAACCGGTTGAGCAGCAGGTGAAGCAGCAGCAGGAGCCTTTGATCATTCGCCTGCCGCCTTAGTGGTTGACTGTGTCGGCCTTTTCGCAGCTCCCGCCTGAAGGTTGTGCGGTCGCTGTAGGAGCAGCCTTGTGCTGCGAAGAGGCCGGAACAGGTTGAATCAGGCTGCTGCCGAGGCTGAGCTGGGCAAGCCAAAGATCCGGTCGAACGCCCAGTTGTAGGCAAAGGTGTAACACGGCACCAGCACGATGAACGCCATGTCCACCAGCAGCGCCTCCAGCAATGTCATGTCCAGCCACCAGGCAATCAGCGGGATCAGGTACACCACCAGGGTCAGCTGGAAGCCGATGGCATGCGCCACCCGCCGTGCCACGCTGCGTCCGCGCTTGGCCTGGCGGCTTTCCCACCACTCGAACAGGGTGTTGTAGATCAGGTTCCAGAGCATGGCGATGGTAGTGATCATCACCGCCAGAGGCCCGGTATGCGATGCCTGGGTGTCCGACAGGTAGGCCAGCCCGAGGGTCGACATGCACAGCCCGATCAGTTCATAGAAAGTCACGTAGACGAGTTTGCGTTTGAGTCCCTGCACCCGGGATTACCTCCAATGACAAAGCGATGGGGCGCGATCATGCTTCATCGCTCTTGACAGCAAAAGTCAGCAGCTGTCAGATCATCTGACAGGAGGCTGCCATGAACTTTTCCAGCGACAATATCCAGCTGTTTCTCGCCGTGCTCGACCGCGGTTCGTTTTCCGCCGCTGCGCGGGCTCTGCAGCGGGTGCCTTCGGCCGTGAGCATGGCCATCGGCAACCTCGAGGCCGAACTGGGCTACACCCTGTTCGAGCGCGGCCCACGGGAAGTCCGCCCCACCGCCGAGGCCAAGGCGCTGGAACCTCATGCCCGGTTGATCGCCGAACAACTGGGGCTGCTGCAGGTGCATGCCCTGGAACTGTCCCAGGGGCTGGAGAGCAGCCTGACCCTGGCCGTGGTGCCGGACATCGACCACCGCCCGCTGCTGGCGGCCATCGCTCACCTGGGTGAGCGGCACCCGCTGCTGGACATCGCCCTGCTCAGCGCCCCGCAGGAAGAGGCCGTACACCTGCTGGACAGTGGCCGCGCCGACCTCTGCGTGGCTTTTGCCGGGCTGCAGGTCGATGCCCGTCGCGGCTTCCAGCACATCGGCATGGAATCGCTGGTGGCCACACTGTCCCCCGCTCACCCGGCCTTGCGCGAGGGGCGTATCCACTACCTCGAAGACCTGACCCGAGTGCGCCAGATCCTGGTGCGTAGCCATGACCTTCCGGTGACAGACCCACGCCCGTTGATAGGCGCCACGCACTGGTCAACCGACAGCTTCGACCTCGCCCTGCAGATGGTCGAGGCCGGCCTGGGCTGGGGCGACTTGCCGCTGTCGAGGGTCGCGCCACTGCTGGCCAGCGGGCGCCTGGTGCGCCTGGATTTTCGCAACACCCGCAACGAGCTGCAGTTGCCGGTACACATCTTCTGGCGCAAGCAACAACCGTTGCAGCAGGCTGCACGCCTGTTGATCGAGCAGTTGTGTAGCCAGTGAATACCGTCCGTCGAAATGACCGTAAGAAATTTCTGTAAGCACTTCAATCTTTTACCCCTTGAGCCGATATCCCGAACGATAGGTTCCGCAATGCGTCATGAGCGCGCTGCGCCCTCCCCTCATTGGCCCAAGGTCTCGAAACATGAACCTGAAATTTCGCCACAAGATCCTGCTCAGCGCCTGCGGTGTCGTGGTCCTGGCATTTGCCCTGTTCACGCTCTACAACGACTACCTGCAACGCAATACCATCCGCCAGAACATCGAAGCTTCGGTGCAGCAGTCGGGCGCACTGACCGCCAGTAGTGTGCAGAACTGGATGAGCGGGCGCATCCTGGTGCTGGAAAACCTGGCCCAGGACATCGCCCAGCAAGGCGCTGGCGATACCCTGGAAGGACTGATCGAGCAGCCATCCTATACGCGTAATTTCCTGTTCACTTACCTGGGCCAGGCCACCGGTGCGTTCACCCAACGCCCCAATGCGCAGATGCCCGCCGGTTACGACCCACGTCAGCGCCCGTGGTACGGCGCCGCGGCCAGCGCCGGGCAGACCGTGCTGACTGCCCCATACCAAGGTGCTGTTGGTGGCCTGATGGTCACCATCGCCACGCCGGTGAAAAGCAAGGGCAATGGCGAGCTGATCGGCGTGGTCGGCGGTGACGTCACCCTCGACACCCTGGTCGAGATCATCAACTCGGTCGATTTCGGCGGCATCGGCCACGCCTTCCTGGCCGACAGCAATGGCCAGGTGATCGTCAGCCCCGACAAAGACCAGGTGATGAAGAACCTCAAGGACATCTACCCCGGCAGCAACCTGCGAGTCGCCGCCGGCATGCAGGATGTCACCCTCAATGGCCAGGACCGCATCATTTCCTTCGCCCCGGTGGCCGGCCTGCCTTCGGCACAGTGGTACATCGGCCTGTCGATCGACAAGGACAAGGCCTACGCTGCGCTCAGCCAGTTTCGCACCTCGGCGATCATCGCGATGCTGATTGCGGTGGCTGCCATCGCCGGCCTGCTCGGCCTGCTGATCCCGATACTGATGAGCCCGCTGACCACCATGGGCCGCGCCATGCGCGACATCGCCGAGGGCGAAGGTGACCTTACCCGCCGCCTGACCGTGCAGAACAAGGACGAGTTCGGCGAACTGGCCACTTCGTTCAACCGCTTCGTCGAGCGCATTCATGCCTCGATCAGCGAAGTGTCCTCGGCAACCCGCCTGGTGCACGACCTGTCGGAGAAAGTGGTCAATGCCTCCAATGCGTCGATCATCGGCTCCGAAGAGCAAAGCATGCGCACCAACAGCGTGGCCGCAGCGATCAACGAGCTGGGTGCTGCCACCCAGGAGATCGCCCGCAACGCCGCCGATGCCTCGCAGCATGCCAGCGGTGCCAGCGAGCAGGCCCACGGTGGCCGTGAAGTGGTCGAAGAAGCGATCAGCGCCATGACCGCCCTGTCGCAGCGCATCAGCGAGTCCTGCGCGCAAATCGAAACGCTCAACGCCAGCACCGACGAAATCGGCAAGATTCTCGACGTGATCAAGGGCATCTCGCAGCAGACCAACCTGCTGGCGCTGAACGCCGCCATCGAAGCGGCCCGTGCCGGTGAGGCCGGCCGTGGCTTTGCCGTGGTGGCCGACGAGGTACGCAACCTGGCGCACCGCACCCAGGAATCGGCGGAAGAAATCCACCGCATGATCACCAGCCTGCAGGTAGGCTCGCGCGAAGCGGTGCACACCATGAACACCAGCCAGGTTTCCAGCGAGCAGACCGTGCAGGTAGCCAACCAGGCCGGCGAGCGCCTGGCCAGCGTGACCCAGCGTATTGGCGAGATCGATGGCATGAACCAGTCGGTGGCTACCGCTACCGAAGAACAGACCGCCGTGGTCGAGAGCCTCAACCTGGACATCACCCAGATCAACGCCCTGAACCAGCAAGGGGTGGAGAACCTCAACGAGACCCTGCGCCATTGTGACCAACTGGCCCAGCAGGCCGGGCGCCTGAAGCAGCTGGTAGGCAGCTTCAGAATCTGATGGCCCAGGGGGGGGCTGCTGCGCAGCCCCCTACGCCACCGCCGCTTTAACCACTCTGCTCCGCCGGACCCAGGCCAGCAGCACCGCCGCCATCAGCACGAAACCCAGGTAGCCGAACAGCGGGTACACCTGACCCACCAGGCTGATGAACCCCACCAGGCTGCATCCGAACGCCGCCACGCCAGTCACCACCGATCCCCAGCGAAACCTCACCGTACCCGCCGGCATCAGCCGCGAGAGGAAGGAGAACAACGTACCCACCGCGGTGTTGACGATCATGCCGAAAATAATCAGGCACATCACCAGCCCCAGCAGTGGCGATACTTCGTTGGCAATCGACAGCATCGGCATCGGCAGGTCAGCCACGCTGTCCAGGCGCGACAACAGCCCGGCACTCATCACCAGCATCAGCCCACCCAGTGCGGCGCCACCAAGCAGCCCACCCCATACAGCGGTTCGCTCGCCCTTGGCCGACCCACCCAGGATGGCCAGGATCGGCGCGCCGGCAACGATGTTGTAAGACACGTACAGGAACGCCCCCAGCAGCCAGTGACGGGCGCCCGCCTGTTGCTGGCTGGCCAGCTGGTCGAGTTGGGCGAAGCTCTGTTCCCGGCTGAACACGGCGTACAACGCAATCGCCGAGGCCACCAGGATCAGCAACGGCGTGATGGCACCAATGGCGAGGATCACCCTGCGCACATCCAGGCACACGATGCCCACCACAACCAGCGTCACCAGCACGCTGCCGGCCAGCGCCGGGATACCGAACTGCTGCTCCAGCAAGGCACCACCACCGGCCAGCATGACCACGGTGACGGCAAACATGAAAAAGGTGATCAGCCAGTCGACGAACAGGCCCAGGTGACGGCCGCAGATGGCCTGGATCACATCCTTGTGCGAAGTGGCCTGCTGGCGATTGCCCAGCCCCGCCAGGGCCATGCCGAGGAAGGTGAACAAGGCTGCGCTGACCAGCGCACCGACCAGCCCCCACACACCGAAATCGACAAAGAACAACAACAGTTCCCGCCCCGAAGCGAACCCCGCCCCCACGATCACGCCGACAAACGCGCCGGCAATCTTCAGCTGCTCTTGCATGTGAACCTCTGGATTTATTGTTGTTGTCTCACTGCCACCGCATACTTTTTGTAGGAGCAGCCTTGCGCTGCGAAGAGGCCGGTATGACTGTTGCAAATGCATGGGTTTTACTGGCCTCTTCCCAGCGCAAGGCTGCTCCTACAGAAGCGCTCAGGCGTCGCCGACGAACGCCTGCACTTCGATCTCCACATCCACCCCCAGCGCCAATGCCGAGGCCACGGTCGAGCGCACCGGTAGCGCTGCGCCGAAGAATTCCTTGTACACCTCGTTGAAGCCGGCGAAGTGGCTCATGTCCGAGAGCCAGACCGTGGCCTTGACTACCTGGTCGAAACGCGCGCCGCAGGCAGCCAGGCTTTCGGAGATACGCTCGCAGGCGGCGCGGGTCTGGGTCTGGATGTCGCCGCGCACCACTTCACCGCCAGCACTCATCGGCACCTGGCCGGAGAGGAACAGGAAGCCGCCGGCTTTCACCGCTCGGGAGAACGGGAACGGCAGGCTGCTGGGGAAACGCTGGATATCATTGCTCATGGGATGCTCCTTTCAGGGTTGCTGGAAACGGGCCGGGGACAAGCGCTCGGGCACCACCCCTTGGCTGACAAGGCCGGGACACAGGGGCAGGCCCAGCAGCAGGTCGGCAGCCAGGCGCGAGGCGCCCGCAGCCGACTGGATGCCATAGCCACCTTGTGCCGCCAGCCAGAAGAACGCTGGCGCGCGCACATCGAAACCGATCACCAGGTCGCCGTCGGCGACGAACGAGCGCAGCCCGGCCCAGGTGTGGCTCGGCCGGCGGATCTCCAGGGTGGTCATGGCTTCGATGTTGTAGATGCCCAAAGCCACGTCGAGCTCCTCGGGCACGGCGTCCTGGGGTTCGACCGGGTCGGCATTGGCCGGCGACCCCAACAGCTGGCCGGCGTCGGGCTTGAAGTAGAAGCTTTCGTCTACGCCGATCACCGCCGGCCAGCGGGCGAAGTCCTGGTCTGCCGGGCCGGGGAAGGTAAAGGCACTGCGCCGGCAGGGTTGCAGGCCGATGCGCGCCACCCCGCACTGCTCGGCTACTCGGTCGGCCCAGGCGCCAGCGGCATTTACCAGCTGGCGCGCCTGTACGTGGCTGCCATCGCCCAGCTGCACCTGCCACAGGTCATCCAGGTACCAGGCCTGGATCAGCTCGGCGTTACAGAGCAGTTCACCGCCAGCGGCGCGATAGCCGCGCAAGAAGCCCTGGTGCAGGGCATGTACGTCCAGGTCCATTGCGCCCGCTTCAAGCACCGCGCCGGCCAGGTTCTCGGCACACAGGCTCGGTACCAGGGCCAGGGCTGCGTCGCGGTCGAGCAGGCTGACTTTGGTGCCGTTGGCCAGGTTCTGTGCGTGGGTCTGCTCGAGCAGCGTGCGCTGTTCCAGGCTGGCGACGTACAGGCAGCCGCGCGGTTCCAGCAGCGGGTGCTCGCAGAACCCTTGCGGTGGTGCTTCGTAGAAGGCCCGGCTGGCACGGGTCAGCGCCTGTATCTGCGGAGTGCCGTAGGCCTCCATGAACATGGCTGCCGAACGCCCGGTGGAATGGTAGCCAGGCTGCGCCTCGCGCTCGAGCAGCAGCACCTTCTGCCGGCCGGCCAAGCGATAACCGAGGGATGCACCAGCGATGCCCGCGCCGATGATGAGGGTGTCGTAGATCGGGATCATGCACGCTCCTGCCAAGGAATTTTCATATATGAGAATTCTAATATATGAGAATTTACGAATACGCAAGGGTCCAAGGTAAGATGCCCGACCAACGCCGCATGCCGAGACCCCCGAATGCCCGCTGCCCTACCCTTGCTGGACCGTGCCGTAGTCGGCCAGCGCCTGCGCCAGGTGCGCAAGGCGCGTCAGATGACACTCAAGCAATTGTCCGAAGCCAGTGGCGTCCCGCTGTCCACCTTGTCAAAGATGGAGCTGGCGCAGGTCTCGGTCAGCTACGAAAAACTCGCCGCCGCCGCCCGGGCGCTGAACGTCGACATTGCCCAGCTGTTGCGCGCCAGCGGCACGGTAACCGCACCAGTGCCGGTGACGGTGGTGGTCGATTCACTGCCAGCGGCGGCTGGCTACTCGACCGGCACCTATGACTATCACCCGATTGCCGGCGACTTCCCTGAACGGCGCATGACACCCGCCTATGCCCGCATCATTGCCCGTGAACGTGGCCAGTTCGACGATTTTATCCGCCACCCGGGCCAAGAATTCGCGCTGGTACTGAGCGGGCGCGTTCGTATCGAGTTCGAAACCGGGGAAGCGGTGAGCATCGGGCCGCAGGAGACGGCGTATTTCGACAGCCAGGTGGGACATATCTACCTGTCGGAAAGTGACGATGGCGCAGATGCGCATGTGATGGTGGTGATGACTGATCGCTGACCCGGTGCTGCCTGCCAGGGCCTATCGCCGACAAGCCAGTTCCCACAGGTACGGCACAGGCCTTGAGGTTGATGCGGTCGGTGTGGGAGCCGGCTTGATAGGGCCCTGGCAGGCAGCACCTGGTTATAACCTAATAACGAACAAGTCTATTTGGCTATAAAAAAATCTATATGCTGGCTGCATCCGATAACGGGCAAAGTTGGGCAGTCGAGTAGCGTATGGATGTAGGTTCTTTCGGTTTCACCATTGCAGGCCTGGTCGTGGGTTTCATCGTCGGCATGACCGGCGTCGGTGGCGGATCGCTGATGACCCCGATCCTGTTGTGGTTCGGCATCAGCCCGGCAACGGCCGTCGGTACCGACCTGCTCTATGCCGCCATCACCAAGGCCAGTGGCGTCTGGGTGCATGCGCGCAACAAGAACGTCGACTGGAAGATCACCGGCCTGCTCAGCCTGGGTAGCGTGCCCGCCGCGGCGCTGACCCTGTGGTTCCTCAGCACCCTGCACACCGACACATCGGCGCTCAACGCCGTCATCAAGCAAGGTCTGGCGGTGGTGCTGATCCTGACCGCGCTGGCCATCCTGTTCAAATCGCGTCTGCAGGCCTTCGCCAGCCGCCATGCCGGTGACCACTATCACCTCAGCGACCGCAGCCTGAACACCCTTACCGTGCTCACCGGCGTGGTGCTGGGGGTGATGGTCACCCTTACTTCCATCGGCGCTGGCGCACTGGGTACCGTGGCGCTGTTCCTGCTGTACCCGTTCCTGGTCACCCGCCGTCTGGTCGGTACTGAAATCGCCCACGCCGTGCCGCTGACCCTGGTGGCAGGGCTGGGCCATGCGGGGATGGGCAATATGGACTGGTCGCTGCTGGGTTACTTGCTGCTGGGCTCGCTGCCAGGCATCTACCTGGGCAGCCACCTCACCGGGCGGATTTCCGACCGCGTGCTGCGCCCGTGCCTGGCGGCGATGCTGTTGCTGATCGGCTACAAGCTGGCGTTCTGACCTTCAGCCCAGGCGCAGGCGCCATTGCCCGGTAAAGCTCAGCTCCAGGCGCGACAGGGGCAAGACGTCGACCCGCTGGCTGGCGCTCATCGGGCAGCCAAGTACTTGTACAAGCACGGCGCGCATCACCATCGGGTGGGTAACTGCCAGCCATTCACCAGGTCTGTCGAAGGCCGCCAGCCAGGCGGCGATGCGCTGGCAAAGCACGGCGAACGACTCGCCGCCGTGAACATCACTGGCCGGGTCCTGAAGCCATTCGGTCAACGCCTGCGATTGCTCGGTCTGCAGTTGCTTCAGTGTCAGCCCTTGCCAACGCCCCAGGTCGCAATCGGCCAATGCCGGCTCGACCTGCACCGGCCCCGAAAACCACGCCGCTGTCTCGAAGGCTCGCCGCTCTGGTGCAGTCAGCACCGGCACACCGGAAAGGTCGGCGAAAGGCTGTTGGCCCAGTGGAAGAATGCCGTCTTCGGCATGGTGCAGTCGCCCGGACTTCTGGGCTTGGGTCAGGGCATGGCAGATCAGCGTCAGGCGGACGGCTTTCACCGGGTTTTTCTCATGGCGGCTCGAGGCGCAAGGTTTAGCATGCTGCGGCACTTTTTGCCGCAACAAATATGGCACCGCCTGCGCCAGTGTTCCCCGGTTTGTCGGTGAATGGGCCGTACAGCACCCCGATGTCAGAAGGTGATATTCAGCGCAGCGAACACCGCCCTGCCTGGCTGGTTATAGGTATTGGCGCCCGAAGTACTTGCGTTGCCACCACGCAGGATCTGCTTGTCGAACACGTTGTTCACCCCCACCCGCACGTCGTAGTTGGCGTTGAACTTGTACCCGGCGCTCACGTCCACCAGCCCGTAGGCTTCCACATCCTGTTGCGCGGCCTTGTCGTAGCTTTGCTGGGTTCGGTCGTTGAAGGTCGGCGACTTCTGCTTGCCGAAGTAGGTACCCGCCACCTGGAACGACAGCTTCTCGGTGGCGCGCCAGTCGAGGGTGGTGTTGACGGTGTATTCCGGAATCACCGACAGCGGCTCGCCGGTCTCGCGGTTGTCGTTGTCGAGCATCCAGGTCAGGTTGGTGTTCCAGTCCAGGGCCGGGGTCAGTTCGATGAACAGGTTGCCTTCGATACCCTCCACCCGCGCCTTGCCGGCGTTGTCCCACTGGGTCACGCGGCTGCCGGTGCCGATGGTGTACAACACATCGGTATCGCCGACGATCTTGTTCTTGTAGTCGTTGCGAAAGTATGTGGCACTGGTGCGCCAGGTACCCCGGTCGTACATCAGGCCGATTTCCTTGTTGACGCTGATCTCTGGCTTGAGGTCGGCGTTGCCCTGCAGGTAGCAACCACCATTGTTGGTCTGCTGCACGCTGCAACCGTTGCCGCGGCTGTACAGCAAGTAGTTGGGGTTGGACTGGTACAGGTTCGGGGTCTTGTAGGCGCGCGCGATACCGCCTTTGACCGACAGTGCTTCGGTCAGCTTGTGCGACAGGTTCAGGCTGGGGCTGAAGTTGTCGCCGAAGGTTTCGTGGTGGTCGAAACGCAGGCCCGGGGTAATGGTGGTATCGCCGACAATGATGTTGTCCTCGACGAACAGCGCATAGCTGCGGGCAGTCGTCTTCGAACTGCTGCGGTCGAAACCGACGAGCCCGTCATTACCCGTGGGGTCCGAGCTTTGTGGGCGCAGCGAGCCCTGATCATTGAGCGTTTCGTACAGGTACTCGCCGCCCAGGGTCAGCACATGCTCGGAGCTGCCCATGGCGAATGGCAGGTTCACTTCGCTGCTCAGGCGCGTGTTGCGCAGGCGCGACATGGCGGCGCCTTCAGCATTGGGAGCACCTTCGGTACGGCCTGCCAGGCCCTCGTTTAGACGCCAGTTGCGCACGTACTCGTAGGCCAGCACGGTTTTGCTGGTACCCCAGATGAAATCGCCCAGGTGGGTCAGGTCGTAGGTACTGCGCTGCATCACATTGGTTTCATGGCCATACAGGCTGGACACGAACTCGACGTCACCACCGCCGTTGCTGTTCATGGTGTCACCGGCAAAGATATTGCCCTGGCGGCTATAGCCGGCACTGGCCTCGAGGCGGTGCTCGTCGTTCAGCTTCCAGCTCAGCAGGCCATTGATGTCCTTGTTGCGCACGCCTTCGCGGCCCGCCACCAGCGCACTGGTTGCATGCCCGGCGTTGATGTCCAGGTCGTCGGCATCGGTCTTGGCCAGACCGCCGTACAGGCGGAAGCCGAGGTTGTCGGTCAGGCCGCCGCCCAGGTTGAAGTTGGCCCGGCGGCTGGTGCCCTCGGCGCTGTCTTCCGGCAGCTGGGTGTACAGGCTGACGCTGCCCTTGAGTTCGTCGGTGGGCCGTTTGGTGATGATATTGACCACCCCGCCCATGGCGCCGGAACCATAACGTGCGGCCGCCGGGCCACGCAGGATCTCGATGCGCTCGACTGCTTCTGCCGGAACCCAGTTGGTTTCACCGCGGGTATCACGGTCGCCGTTCCAGCCATAGCGCACGGCATTGCGTGCGCTGGATGGCTTGCCGTCGATGAGGATCAGGGTGTTTTCCGGGCCCATGCCGCGCAGGTCGATCTGCCGGTTGTTGCCACGCGCGCCGCTGGCGCTGTTGCCGGTCAGGTTGACCCCGGGCTCGCGGCGGATGATGTCGGACAGGTCATTGGCCGGCGGGTGGCGCTTGATGTCTTCGGCGGTGATGATCGACGTACCCAAGGCCTGGCGTGCCTCGCGCTCGGCGGTGACCAGGGTGTCCTGGATCACCAGCGCGTTGTCGGCGACCGGCATCTCCAGCACCTCACCCGTACGCTGTTCTTCGGCCTGGGCCACGGTGGCCACCATGGCCGGTGACGCCAGCGCGACAAACGCCAGGGCCAGGCTGTTGGGTGAAGTCTTGCACTGCATGGGAACATCTCCTGCGATTCATGAGCGAAACGGCACATCCCTGTCGGAGACCGGGAGCCCTCGCCCACCGGCCTCGCAAACACAGTTTGGTGGCCAACAGGGATGGTAAATATAGAGATTCGCAATTGAGTTTAAATCTTATTTACGAAGTTTACATGTTTGTAACGGAACTTTGCTGGCACGACAGCGCTGCCCGCGCAGCCCGACAATTCGCGTTGTTGCTTGCATATACCTGTCCGATTTGCATCTTGCGTGACGGCTCCTACAGTTTCGAACGTAGCCCCCTCTGCCGAGCCTCCTGATGCGCAGCCACGAAGAATGCCACGCCATGAACGCCACCAGGTCCCTGTCGAAGATCCCTCGCAGTGTCTGGGCGCTGGGCTTCGTATCGATGTTCATGGACATTTCCTCGGAAATGATTCACGCCCTGCTGCCGCTGTACATGGTCACCGTGCTTGGCACCTCGGTAGTGGCGGTGGGCTTTATCGAAGGTATTGCCGAAGCGACCGCCTCGATCACCAAGGTGTTTTCCGGCGCCCTCAGCGACCGGCTGGGCAAGCGCAAGCTGCTTACGGTGCTGGGCTATGGCCTGGGAGCGTTGACCAAGCCGGTGTTCCCCATGGCCTCCGGGCTGGAGTGGTTGACCGCAGCACGCTTCGTCGACCGGGTCGGCAAAGGCATTCGTGGGGCGCCGCGCGATGCACTGGTGGCCGATGTCACGCCCGCCGAACTGCGTGGTGCAGCCTTCGGCCTGCGCCAGGCGCTGGATACCGTGGGCGCCTTCCTTGGGCCGTTGCTGGCGATCGTGCTGATGTGGTTGACGGCGAGCCATTTCCAGACGGTATTCTGGGTGGCGGTGCTTCCGGCGTTCGTGGCGGTGTACATCCTCATCGCCTTCGTGCGCGAACCTGAAACGCCGGCCACCACCCGGCCGGTGCGCTCACCGCTGGCCCTGCTCGAATTGGCACGCCTGGGCCCGTCCTACTGGCGGCTGATCGGCCTGGCCACACTGTTCACCCTCGCCCGCTTCAGCGAGGCGTTTCTACTGCTGCGCGCGCAGGACATGGGCCTGGCGCCGCTGTGGGCGCCGGCAGTGCTGGTGCTCATGGCCATGGTGTACTCGCTGTCGGCCTACCCAGCGGGAATGCTGTCGGACCGCGTAGGCCGCCGCGGCGTGCTGATGATCGGGCTGGGGCTGCTGGTCGCCGCAGACCTGCTGCTGGCCCTGCTGCCGGGCTGGACCGGGCTGGCCATGGGGGTGGCTGCCTGGGGCCTGCACCTGGGCTTCAGCCAAGGCATCTTTGCCGCCATGATCGCCGACAGCGCCCCCTCCGAGTTGCGCGGTACAGCCTTCGGCCTGTTCAACCTGCTGACCGGCGTGGCGCTGCTCGTGGCGAGCGTGGTGGCCGGACTGTTGTGGGACGGAGTCGGCTTCAAGGCGACATTCCTGCTTGGCGCAGCGTGTGCTGGCGGCACACTGATCGGGGTCGTATTGCTCAGGTCGGGCCCGATCACCGGCAATCCGAACTAGGCCAGTGCTGGCTGCTGCTCCAGCAGCGACCAGCCGCCATGTCCATCCACCTCCAGCCGGTGGGTATGGAAACCTGCCAGTGTACTGCGGTGCCCGACACTGACCAGCAATGCCCCCGGCATTTCCGTACGCAACAGTGAATACAGGGCATGCTCGAGCCCTTCGTCCATGGCCGAAGTGGACTCGTCAAGGAACACCACTTGCGGCCGGTTGAACAGCACCCGGGCAAATGCGAGGCGCTGCTGCTCACCAACCGAGAGAATGTGTGACCAGTCACAGCTGACTTCCAGTCGCTCGGCCAAGTGGGCCAGGTTGACCTGGCGCAAGGCCTGCTGCATCCGCGATTCATCCTCAGGCTTGCTGGCCGCCGGGTAGGCGATGACAGTGCGCAGATCGCCCAGCGGCAGGTACGGCCGCTGCGACAGGAACAGCGCCTGGTGGCCCAGCGGCCGCCTGACCTCACCCTCGGCGTACGGCCAGAGTCCCGCCAGCGCACGCAGCAGCGTGGTTTTACCGCTGCCCGACGGCCCCTTGATCAACAGCGCCTGGCCGGCATGCAGGTCAAGGTCCAGGTCGGTGATAAGGGCATGCCCGTCCGGGCGCAGCACCTGCAGGCGGCTGATCGCCAAGGCATGCTCCTGGTCCTCGGTGATGACGCGCGGCAAAGCGCTCGCCTGCTCGTTGGCATCGAGGAAGCCGGTCAGACGGTCGAGGGTGGCCCGGTACTGGGCAAACGCATCATACGACTCGCGGAAGAACGACAACGAATCCTGCACCTGGCCAAAGGCCTGGGAGGTCTGCATGACGTCGCCCAGCTTGATCGCCCCGCTGAAGAAGCGCGGTGCCTGCAGAATGAAGGGGAACACCACTGCGACCTGGCTCACGCCCAGGTTGAAACCGCTGAATTTCAGGTTCCGGAACACCAGCGCCCAGGCATTCACGATCAAGGCACCAAAGCGACCCAGCAACGTGCCCCGCTCGACCTGCGCGCCCTGGTAGAAAGCGATGTTCTCGGCATTTTCGCGCAGACGCATCAGCGCGTAACGGAAGTTGGCGGTGAGCTTTTCGTTGAGGAAGTTCAGGCGGATCAGCGGTCGCCCGAGACGGAAGGCGATCCAGGTGGCGACGATGACGTAAAGGTACACGGCAAACACCATAGCCCGGGGAATCTCCACACCGGCAACGGCCAGCGGCGCCGACAGCCCCCAGAGGATGCCGGTGAACGCCACCAGCGAAACCAGCGCACTGACTGCGCCCAGGGCGAGGGTCACCGAGTTGCTGACAAAGGCGTTGACGTCCAGTTCGATACGTTGGTCAGGGTTGTCCACGGGCTCGGCGAGGAACTGGCCACGGTAGTAGGCATCGCCATGCATCCAGTCGTGGGTCAGGCGCTCGGTCAGCCAGACTCGCCACTGGATGCTGAACGCCTGGCTTACATAGAAGGTGAACAGCGAACGCAGCACATGGATGGTGGCCAATACTGCAAAGACACCGAGCAGGTACCAGAAAGCGGCTTGGTCAAGGCCCTGCAAGGCGCTGTAGAAGCCGTTGTACCAGAATGAGAACAGCACGTTCAGACGCACCGAGAATAGCGTCAGAACCAGCAGCAGGGCGAATACCAGTAACGGCCGCCAACTGCGCCTGAAACTGAAATAGGGCCCGGCAAGCTGCCAGAACTGGCTGCCCCAGCGCGTACAACGTACGGCCAGTGTGGCGGCTGCTGTGAAGCAGACAAGGGTGATGAACGAGGCGATTGCCAGCCAGCTCAGGCTCTCTTGCAAGGCCTGGTGCCAGTTCATTTCCATGATGGGTATCCGTGCTGAGTATTTCCGCGAGCGTAGCATTGACCTGTGATTCGTCAGGCATAAATGACGCACATTTCATGATTGCTTTCGGAGCTACGCGGGCCTCTGTGGGAGCGTTGCACAGGTCTGGGGCTTATTGGCCAGAAAGACAAAACCCCTACCTGCATGCGCAGATAGGGGTTTTGCGAAATGAATCTTGACGATGACCTACTCTCACATGGGGAAACCCCACACTACCATCGGCGATGCATCGTTTCACTGCTGAGTT
>NZ_NEJN01000039.1:0-706 GCF_002113105.1 Pseudomonas sp. B22(2017) | reverse complement strand
CCGATGGTAGTGTGGGGTTTCCCCATGTGAGAGTAGGTCATCGTCAAGATTCATTTCGCAAAACCCCTATCTGCGCATGCAGGTAGGGGTTTTGTCTTTGTGGCGCAAAAATTCCCGGGCATACGCAGTCCCTGGGGGAGCGGGTTCACCCGCGAACACTGGCATAGCCGGTGCCATCCACCACGTCGCCCGCTTCGCGGCGGTTCGACGCCTCGACACGCCTGCTCCCACCCCGACCGCAAAATACCCAGGTTGCGACAATATTCCCGTCACATTCACGTGACTTTCCCGCATCCACCCTACGTCAAGACTTTGGTTCGGGGCACTCTTGGCCCCGGGCTGAGCGATGCCAGCGTACCGTGCTGCGCATTTCCGGACTTCCACCGTCCCATCACTTGAGGTAGCAAGCAAGATGGCCAAGGCCGCCGATGTCGTTGTGCAATGCCTGGAAAACGAAGGTGTCGAGTATGTATTCGGTATTCCCGGTGAAGAAAACCTCGATCTGCTGGAATCCCTGCGCAAGTCGAAGATCAAGCTGGTACTGACTCGCCACGAGCAGTCCGCAGGCTTCATGGCTGCCACCTATGGTCGCCTGACCGGTAAGACTGGCGTCAGCCTGTCGACCCTCGGCCCTGGCGCCACCAACCTGGTCACCGCCAGCGCCTACGCCTACCTGGGCGGCATGCCGATGATGATGATCACCGGC
>NZ_NEJN01000007.1:0-239604 GCF_002113105.1 Pseudomonas sp. B22(2017) | reverse complement strand
GCTCGCGCGGGTGGCATTCGCCCTGATGAAAAATCAGGACGAATATGTCACCAAAGGCGAGAAACTGGCTTGCTGAAAACCATAGAATCTCCCACAGGATTTCGACCGACCTGAATGCTACGGGGTACTTGTGTGCGGGTTTACCCGCGAAGAGGCCAGCACAGGAAAAAGTTGACTAATTTTCGTACACAAAAATGTCACCTTAAGTGCCGTTTTTGTGTGCACTTTTCAAGATTGCGCCCCAATAGGTTACACACTTCCCACAAATTATTCTGACCAAACGATCAACAAATTTACCTTCGGGAAATTTAAATCTGTTCATTTGGTCAACTTATACTCTCTTCATTTCATGAACTTACAACTCAACAAGGTAAGTTCAAAATGATGGCCAACTGAAGTTTGCTTTTTCCTTGGCATGGAACTCGCTTTTGTGTGTTCGTGTTTTGTATACAAACAAAGCAAAACATAAATACACAAGAACCCGCGACGCCGACTCAACATCGGCCGCCGCGCCCCAAACCCTGAGATGCCAACGCTGCACCGACGAGATGGCGAGCCCGTGCGCATGCCCGCTCATCGCAGTCCACGTGCATCAGGAGCCCGCCGGAATGAGTACCAGCTTCGACCTTGCCCCTGAACTATCCGTCGCCAGCACCCACCCCGCGTCCACTCTCGCCGGCAGCCAGCCGGAACTCGCCCTGAGCCCGCGCCTGCATAACCGCGACCTCGCGCCGACGCGCATCGAAGGTCGCCGCTGGGGCGGCTACAGCATCTTTGCGCTGTGGACCAACGATGTGCACAACATCGCCAACTACTCGTTTGCCATGGGCTTGTTCGCCCTCGGCCTGGGTGGCTGGCAGATCCTGCTGTCGCTGGCCATCGGCGCGGCGCTGGTGTACTTCTTCATGAACCTGTCCGGCTACATGGGGCAGAAGACCGGCGTACCATTCCCGGTCATCAGCCGCATCGCCTTCGGCATCCACGGCGCGCAGATTCCGGCGTTGATTCGTGCGGTCATCGCCATCGCCTGGTTCGGCATCCAGACCTACCTGGCTTCGGTGGTGCTGCGCGTGCTGCTCACCGCTGTATGGCCGCAGATGGCAGCCTATGACCATGACAGCATCCTCGGCCTGTCGAGCCTGGGCTGGGTGTGCTTCGTGTCGATCTGGCTGGTGCAGCTGGTGATCCTGGCCTATGGCATGGAGATGGTGCGCCGCTACGAGGCCTTTGCCGGCCCGGTGATCCTGCTGACCGTCGCCGCCCTGGCGGTGTTCATGTACTTCAAGGCCGACGCCCGCATCGCCTGGTCGGTGGCCGAACCGCTGGCCGGCTACGAGATGTGGCGCAACATATTTGCCGGCGGCGCGCTGTGGCTGGCGATCTACGGCACCCTGGTGCTGAACTTCTGTGACTTCGCCCGCTCCTCGCCATGCCGCAAGACCATCCGCGTCGGCAACTTCTGGGGCCTGCCGGTGAACATCCTGGTGTTCGCCGTGATCACCGTGGTGCTGTGCGGCGCGCAGTTCCAGATCAACGGCCAGATCATCGACAGCCCGACCCAGATCGTCGCGGCCATCCCAAGTACAGCGTTCCTGGTACTGGGCTGCCTGGCCTTCCTGATCGTGACGGTGGCGGTGAACATCATGGCCAACTTCGTCGCCCCGGCCTTCGTCCTCAGCAACCTGGCACCGCGTCACCTGAACTTCCGCCGCGCCGGGCTGATCAGCGCCACCCTGGCGGTGCTGATCCTGCCGTGGAACCTGTACAACAGCCCACTGGTGATCGTGTACTTCCTGTCCGGCCTGGGTGCCCTGCTCGGCCCGCTGTACGGGGTGATCATGTCCGACTACTGGTTGCTGCGCAAAGGCTGCATCAACGTGCCGCAGCTGTACAGCGAAGACCCGGCTGGCGCCTACCACTACACCAAGGGCATCAACCTGCGCGCCGTGGCCGCCTTCGTGCCGGCCGCCCTGCTGGCCATCGTCCTGGCCCTGGTGCCCAACTTCCATGGCGTGGCGCCATTCTCCTGGCTGATCGGTGCCGGCATCGCCGCCGCACTTTACCTGCTGATCGCCCCACGCAAACACCAATACCAGGACGTCAGCGGCGAATGCATCGCCGTGGACCACAGCAGCCATTGACCAGGGAGGACTACCCATGCGCATTCTGATCGCCAACGTCAACACCACCGAAGCCATCACCGAAGCCATTGCCGAACAGGCCCGTGCGGTGGCAGCGCCCGGCACGGAAATCATCGGCCTCACCCCATGGTTCGGTGCCGAGTCGGTGGAGGGCAACTTCGAAAGCTACCTGGCCGCCATCGCGGTGATGGACCGGGTGCTGGCCTACGAAGGCCCTTATGATGCCGTGATACAGGCGGGTTACGGCGAACATGGCCGCGAAGGCTTGCAGGAACTGCTGAACGTACCGGTGGTGGACATCACCGATGCAGCCGCCAGCACGGCGATGTACCTGGGCCATGCCTACTCGGTGGTGACCACCCTGGACCGCACCGTGCCGCTGATCGAAGACCGCCTGAAGCTCTCCGGCCTGTATGACCGCTGCGCATCGGTGCGGGCCAGCGGGCTGGCGGTGCTGGAGCTGGAAGCCGACCCGCAGCGCGCGGTAGAGGCGATTGTCGAGCAGGCAGAACGCGCCGTGCGTGACGACAAGGCCGAGGTGATCTGCCTGGGTTGCGGCGGCATGGCCGGTTTGGACGAGCAGATCCGCCAGCGCACCGGCGTGCCGGTGGTGGATGGTGTGAGTGCGGCGGTGACCATGGCCGAATCGCTGGTGCGCATGGGCTTGAGTACCTCCAAGGTCCGTACCTATGCCACGCCACGGGTGAAGAAAGTGGTGGGTTGGCCGATGCGGTTCGGGCGCTAACCTTCTATTTGCCTGTGCCGGCCCTTTCGCGGGCTTGCCCGCTCCCACAGGCCCCCACCGCTCTCAAGGGCTGCGCTGTACCTGTGGGAGCGGGCAAGCCCGCGAAGAGGCCGGTACAGGCAAACCATCACCAGCGGATCAGGTCGGGCAACTATGCGCACCATCATTCAGGCCCTGACGCACGTTGCGGCTGAGCAGGCTGGCCTTGCCGTCGTGCCAGGTCAGGGTCAGGACGTAGAGGGTGTCGAAGTCGTCGCCGCTCCAGTCCTCGGTGATCACCCGCTTTTCACCGAGGGCCTTGCCAGCCACGGCATTGATCAGGTCAGGGAGGTAGCCATGCGACCAGGCGGTGTACACGGTCGCGTTACGGTACTTGTCGCGCAGCAGCTCTTCGGCCAGCGCGTCGGTGTCGTTGGCGCCATAGTCGATGTTTACCGGCAGGCCCAGGCGAATGGCGCTGGGGCTGATGGTCATCAGCGGGCGAATGTAGCTGTAGCTTTGGTCCTTGCTGCCTTCCTCGACATGCCGCGAGGGGTTGGCAGCGAACACGTAGTCGGCCTTGCCAAAGCGCTCGGGGAGCAGGGTAGCCAGGTCCAGCGCACGGTTGAGGCCCTGGCAGTTCAACTGGCCCAGCCCCTCGCCCGGCTTCTCGGCGTGGCGCAGGAACACAAGGGTCTGGGTGCCATCCACCGGTTGCGCCCGGCTTTCGACTGCTTCCAGCGCCAGCGGTACGGCTATGGCTGTAAGCGTCAGGCTCAGCAACCAGTGACGACGACGGCGGAAGAATGTTGGCAACTTCATCAAAACAGGCCCATGTGGCAGAAAGAATCGGGTAGACCCGCCACATCACCCCGCCAACAGCACCGCGGGGCATCCTTGTAGTGAATGCCATCCTTGGCAACGAGTGAGGGTGAGAGTGCCCTGAACCCGTTTGGTTCCTCCCTGGAGGTGGATGCCGTTCCCTAGGCAAGGCTTAGATTAGAGGATGGGTGTTGCTGAAATGTGTCCGTTCGTTACTCGTTGCTCTCGCTGATTACCGTTACGGTGGCCCAGCTGCTTGTTCCATAGAGACAGAGTCGAGAATGGTTACATCAAATACCTGCTCGATAACCTGCTTTGGGCCTTGATTCAGACTCCAGGTGAAGAACACCAGAAAGCCCAGCAAGAACACGAAGAGAATCGAGCCCACGAGACTTTGTGCCACACCCGACCATATGGCTCTTACCCTTTGCGCAGGCGGGAATACGCAGCCTCGAATGCTGCCTTCAGTTCCGAACGGGTCTTTCGGGAGTTGGTAACCACACTCGCCAGTTCGCGTGGTAACGAGATTTCCATTCGCGCGCCTGATGCCACCAACAGCGCGTTCGCTTTGCGTACCACCCGTGAGGAAAAATGCGATTTCATGGATAGGCTACCCTCTTCACTCAGTGAGTCTGCAAGGTTAGCCGTACCCGGGAGGCACCTCCATCAGACACTGGCCGACAGCGCGTGTAGTCCTTTTCCTCAATCATCCCGTGTCAGCACTTCCAGCAATTCGATCTCGAAGGTCAAATCCGAATTCGGCGGAATCGCCCCCACGCTGCGTTCGCCATAGCCCAGGTGCGCCGGTACCAGCAACTTGCGCTTGCCGCCAACGCGCATACCCATCAGGCCTTGATCCCACCCCTTGATTACCCGACCAGTGCCGATCACGCACTGGAACGGCTTGCCGCGCGACCAGGACGAGTCGAACTCGCTGCCGTCGGCCAGCCAGCCGGTGTACTGGGTGGTGATCAGGGCGCCTTTGACGGCGGCTTTGCCATCCCCCTCCACAAGGTCGATGATCTGCAGTTCTTGGCTCACGGGGCATACTCCAACGCTGGAAACAAAGCCGCCCTTTTCTCAGGAATGCACCGGTTTGGCAAGTTCGCGTGGCGTTTCGTGCTGGCGCATCGATCACAGCACGCCGCCTGAATCAGCCGAGCTGCTCGAAGGCTTCCTGGCCAGTCAGTTCCTTGGTCTGGTTGGCGAAGCAATACCAGGCGGGTTTCTGTTCGACGAAGATCTGCAAGTCGAAATGCCATTCCTGGTCGCCGTCGAGCAGGCCGACCGGCACGGCGTGGAAGTCATTGGCCTTGAGCCGGTAGTACAGGTGCGTGCCGCACTGGCCGCAGAAGCCGCGCTGGGCCCAATCGGAAGATTCATAGACGCTGGGCGCGCGCCCTTCGATCACCGGTGGCTGGCTGCAATGCACCACCAGCAATGGGCCGCCGGTCCATTTGCGGCACATGCTGCAGTGGCAGGCGCTGATATGGGTATTGTCGACGGTGACCTTGAGCCGAGTGGCGCCGCACAGGCAGGTGCCGTGTTTTTCCAGGGCCATGGCTGGCTCCTTGAGCGGAAGATGGGCCAGCAAGTATAGATGCCTGTACCGGCCTCATCGCCGGCAAGCCGGCTCCCACCCCGACCGCGCCGTTCTCAGGCCAGTGCAGTACCTGTGGGAGCTGGCTTGCCGGCGATGAGGCAGGCACAGGCAGCACAAGACAGTTGCCCAAGGTCAGATGTACACCGTACCGCGCAGGTACAACGCCGCCCGCCCGCTGATGATCACCCGGCCGTTATCCGGCACTTCGCACTGCAGCTGCCCTTTGCGCGCCCCACCCTGCTCGCAGCTCAGCACGTTCCTACCCAGACGCTCGGCCCATATCGGCGCCAGCGAGGTGTGCGCCGAGCCAGTCACCGGGTCTTCGTTCACGCCAACCCTTGGGCCGAACCAGCGGGTGACGAAATCAAAGCCACGGCCTGCCGCGGTAACGGCGATACCGCGCACATCGAACGCCGACAGCGCAACGAAATCCGGCTTCAGGGTGTCGAGCAACAGGGCGTCATCGATCACCACCACATAGTCGTCACTGCGGTACAGCGCCTGTGCCTGGCCCAGGCCCAGCGCCTGCAACAGGCCCGGCAGCATGTCCACGGCGACCGGCTGCTTGGCCGGGAAGTCCATGGCCAGCAGCCCGTCAGCGTTGCGGCTGACCCGCAGCTCGCCACTGCGGGTGTTGAAACGCAGCACCTGCGCCTGCTCGCCCAGCTCTTCGAACAGCACATAGGCCGAGGCCAGGGTGGCATGGCCGCACAGGTCGACTTCCACGGTCGGGGTGAACCAGCGCAGGTCGAAGGTTTCGCCGTTGCGCACGAAGTAGGCGGTTTCCGAGAGGTTGTTCTCTTCGGCAATGCGCTGCAGCACGTCGTCCGGCAGCCAGCTTTGCAGTGGGATCACTGCCGCCGGGTTGCCCCCGAACGGCTCGGCGGAAAACGCATCGACCTGGAAGATTTCAAGTTGCATGCACACACTCCTTGTTGCCCGATCGCTGCCAGGCAGATGTATGAAAAGGGTTACTGGCGTACCGGAGTCAACACGGCTTCGCCGGCAAAGAACGCCTGCAGGTTGCGCAGCACCAAGGTCACCGTGTCGCGCGCCGCCTCCGGCGACTGGCCGGCCACGTGGGGGGTGAGCACGGTGTTGCCAAGGGCCTTGAGAGCATCGGGTACAGCCGGCTCGTCGTCGAACACATCCAGTGCCGCACCAGCCAGCTGGCCATGCTGCAGCGCGGCCACCAGGGCCTGGGTGTCGACCACGCTGGCTCGGGCGATATTCACCAGGTAGCCCTCGGCCCCCAGCGCCTCGAGCACCTGTGCATCGACCAGGTGACGAGTGTTGGCTCCTCCGGGGGTTGCCACCACCAGGATGTCGACGGCGTCGGCCAGGTGCTGCGGGCTGTCGTACCAGGTGTAGGGCACATCCTGGCGCGGCGTGCGGCTGTGGTAGCTGACGGGCATGGCGAAGCCCAGATGGGCGCGCCTGGCGATGGCCAGGCCCACCGCACCAAGGCCGAGAATGCCAAGGCGCTTGCCACTCACCGAGGGGCTGATCACCCGGTTCCATTCGCCCCGGCGGGTACTGGCATCGGCGCGGGGAATGTCGCGCAACAGCGCCAGCAGCAGGGCGAGGGTGTGGTCGGCGACCGCTTCGGCATTGGCCCCGGCGCCGTTGGTGACAGTGATGCCGCGCGCAGCGGCCGCGGCCAGGTCAACCTGTTCGTAGCCGGCACCGATCACGCAGATGATCTGCAGTTTGGACAGCGTGTCGATTTCGCTGGCAGTCAGGCCCAGCGGGCCGCGGGTGAGCACAGCATCTACTTCATGGGCATGGCGCTGGATGGCCTCGGCCCGCAGTTGCGGCGAAGGGGCACGGATCAAACGGTAGCCGGCCTGCTCCAGCATGGGCAGGTAATCATCGACGGTTTCCACCAGCACCAGAACTGTCTTGTGCATGCCACCTCCGGGTCAGTTCGAGGCGACATTATGCGGAGTCACCGGCCAGTACAGTCAACCGAAATAAAGAGGTGAAACTGCACTGTTCTGCTTAGCTCTGCTCTGCTCTGCTCTGCTCTGCTCTGCTCTGCTCTGCTCTGCTCTTGATCTTGCTCTTGATCTTGATCTTGCTCTTGATCTTGATCTTGATCTTGATCTTGATCTTGATCTTGATCTTCGCGACTTCAGGAGGCCGAGCAGAGGTCTTGCGGAGGGAGGTGACGGGCATGGATGCCCGTCAAGCGCTGAGGCCCCATGGATGGGGCCTGCAGCGCGTACTCCCGGGAGCAAGGCCGGCGCGAGGGAACCCCGGAGCGCAGCGCAGGGGCCGGATGATGGGAGCGCAGCGTTTTTTGGTTACTTTTTGTCGCGTTTGACAAAAAGTGACTCGCCGTAAGGGCGAAAAGGTGAGTATGCGTCGCCATCGTAAATGGACTATGCGCGAGATCAAGACCAGTACTTTTCCGCTCTTCGCTCTCCGCTCTCCGCTTTCAAGCGTGGGCATCAACAACAAGGTCAACATTCATTTTCGAAGGTGGCGCTTATTCACCTTTCCGCCCTTACGGCGGGTCACTTTTTGTCAAACGCGACAAAAAGTAACCAAAAAACGCTGGCTCCTATCATCCGGCCCCTACGCTGCGCTCCGGGGTTCCCTCGCTACGGGCCTGCTCCCGGGAGTACGCGCTGCAGGCCCCATCCATGGGGCCTCAGCGCTTGACGGGCATCCATGCCCGTCACCTCCCTCCGCAGTCCCTTCGCTCGGCCTCCTGAAGTCGCAATCGGCGGCGCCTGGACTACCGCGCGCTTAAAAGCAAAAGCAACGGCAACGGCAACGGCAACGGCAACGGCAACGGCAACGGCAACGGCAACGGCAACGGCAACGGCAACGTTGCAATTATTGGGCGAACGCACGCCCCAGACCACCCGGCACACCGCTGCTGTCAGTCTCCTGCCACGGTCCATCCGGGCTCAGCGACCAGCTCCAGCCGTTGTTGAAGCGGTAGTAGGTCCGCTGGCGGTAGAAGGTATTGGGCTTCTTCTCCAGCACATACACACCCAGCTTCGGGTCCCAATGGCTCGCCCCGCCAGGCGGCGGCGCGAAGCTGGCCGAGGTGCGTGGCATCGGCTTGGGCGTGGCCGCAGGCTTGCTCGGCGCGGGGGCCGGCTGCCTGTCCGGCAAAGGCTTGACCGCCGGCCCCGGCGGCGGCAGGCGCTCGATCGGTGGTTCGGGCTGCTCGTACGGCTCATGCACCGTACACGCAGACAAACCCAGGGCCAGGGTGATCAGGGTCAGGCGGACGATGCTGTGCATGGCATTGCTCTCTTACGGGTCGGGGCTGTCGATGGTCAGGTGCTGGATGGCCTGGGTGGCGCTGGGCAATGGCGTGCCCTGGCCAATCCACTCACCATGGGTTGGCTGGCCAGCGCGTGATACACGTGCAACGAGTTGGACTTCGGCAAAGTCCGACAGTTTCATCTGCGGCATCATGGCGTCAGCATCGGACAATTCCACCTCGATCGGCAACTGCGCCACGGTCACCCGCTTGGCCGCCAGCGGCATGGGTGGGCCATTGCTGGCGCGGGCGAAGATGAATACCGTGTCGTCCGGCTTGACCTTGTCCTTCAACGCCGCAGCCAGTTCCACGCGCACCTTCAAGCGAGCCGCCACGGGCGCCGCAGACTGCCCCGGCGAACCACCCAGGCGCTCGGCGGCGCGGTCGATGCCGCCCTGCAGCGCCGCACGCGAGGTATCACCTTCCGGCAGCTGCGCCAGCAGGCGCTTCCAGTAATCGATGGCTTCCTGGTAACGCTCGCCCTCGAAGGCAGCGATACCACGCAGCCCCAGGCTGGTCACTTCGTTGGGGTCGGCTTTCAGCGCCTCGTCAGTCAGCGCCTGCAGCTGCGGGCTCCATTTCTTGTCGGCGGCGAAGTACAGCGCCTGTGCCCATTGCCCGAGCAATTCGGGCTGGCGACCGGCCAGGGCCACGGCGCGCTCGAATGTACGCGCGGCATCGGCGGGGCGCTGCTCGGCCATGTAGGCTCGGCCCAGGAAGTACACGGCCTCGGCCGAATCCGGCTGGGCCTGCACCACCCGCTCCAGGCGGGCAGTCATTTCTTCCATCGATTTGGGCGCTTCGGCAAACTCCTGGGTCAGCTCAACCTTGTCGGCCGCGCCGAAATGCAGGTACAGCCCCAATGCCAGCAGCGGCACCAGCAGCGCCGCCAGCAACGGCAGGGCCTTGCCCAGGTGCCCCTGGCGCGGGGCCTCGGCACCTTCGGTATCCGCCAGCAGCTCACGGGCGGCCTCGTCACGGCCTTTGGCCATTTGCGCCTCATCGAGCACGCCGGCGGCCTGCTGGGCAGCCAGTTCGACGACGCGTTCCTGGTACAGGGCCACGTTCAGGGCGGTGCGGTCTTCTTCCTGCTGGCGGCCACGGCCACGCAGTATCGGGACCAGCAGGAAGCTGAGGGCAGCGAGCAGCAGCAGGCCCGCGCTAAGCCAGAATTCAATCATGGGTCTGTTCTTTTTCCAGCAATTTGGCGAGACGCTCGCGTTCTTCGGCGGACAACTCATTGGCGCCCTGCACGGCCGCACTGCGGCGCCGGCGCACGATCAGCGCCAGCACCACGAAACCACCAGCCAGCAAAATCCCCGGGCCGAACCACAGCAGCCAGGTACGCCCGCTGAGCGCCGGCTTGTAGCGCACGAAGTCGCCATAGCGGTCGACCATGAAGTCGACGATCTGCTGGTTGCTCTTGCCCTCGCCGAGCATGCGGAAGATTTCCCGACGCAGGTCGGCGGCAATCGGCGCGTTGGAGTCGGCGATGTCCTGGTTCTGGCACTTGGGGCAGCGCAGCTCTTTGGTCAGCTGCTGGTAGCGCTCACGCTCGGCATCGTCGCGGAACTGGTAGGTGTCGATGGCCGCCTTGGCCACGCCTGCCAGGCTCAACCCCATGAAGAGCCCCAGCACCGCAGCTGCCAGCCCCCGCTTCATGGCCTGGCCTCATCGACCAGGCCCTGGTACAGCGGCGCCAGCTGCTCACGCCAGACCGTGGCATCGACCACGCCCACGTGCTTGTAGCGGATGATGCCCTTGGCATCGATCAGGAAGGTTTCCGGCGCGCCATACACGCCCAGGTCCAGGCCCAGGCTGCCCTGCTCGTCACGAATGTCCAGCTGGTACGGGTTGTGGAACTCGGCCAGCCACTTCAGGGCCGCCGCATTGTCGTCCTTGTAGTTGACGCCGTGGATCACCACACCCTGCTGGGCCAGCTGGTTCAGGTACGGGTGCTCTACCTTGCACGACGGGCACCAGGTGGCCCACACGTTGACCAGTGCCGGGCGGCCCCGCAAGTCGGCCTCGGTCAGGGTACGGTCGCCCTGGGTCGAGGCCAGGGAAAACGCCGGGAACGGCTTGCCGATCATTGCCGAGGGCAGCTCGTCGGGCTTGAGGAACAGCCCTTTGTAGAGGAACACCGCCACCAGCAGGAATACCGCCAGGGGGACTACCATGATCCAACGCTTCATGCAGCTGCTCCAGACACGCCCAGGGCATCACGCACCCGGGTCTTGACCTTGACGCGATAGCGCCGGTCGAGGGCCGCCAGCAACCCGCCCAGGCCGGTCAGCAGACCGCCCAGCCAGATCCAGCGGACGTAAGGCTTGATATGCACGCGTACTGCCCAGGCGCCGTTCTCCAGCGGCTCGCCGAGGGCGACGTACAGGTCGCGGGTAAAGCCGGCGTCGATGCCGGCTTCGGTCATCATCGACTGCTGCACGGTGTACAGGCGCTTCTCCGGGTGCAGGGTGGTCACTTCACGGCCATCGCGGCTGACCACCACGGTGCCCTTGTCGGAGATGAAGTTCGGCCCTTCGAAGTGCCTGGCCCCCTGGAACAGGAAGTGGTAGCCGCCCAGCTCCACGCTCTCGCCCGGAGCCATGCGCAGGTCGCGTTCAGCGCTGTTGTTGCTCGACAGCACCACGCCCAGCGCGCACACCGCCAGGCCCAGGTGCGCCAGCTGCATGCCCCAGTAGCTGCGACCCAGGCCAGGCAGGCCCTTGAGCAGGCCTTTGTGACGGGTCTTGTCGAGAATGTCGCGCAGCCCGCCAAGCACCACCCAGGCGGCCAGGGCGAAGGCGGTCAGGGTCGGCCAGTCGAAGTCGTCGACGATAAAGCCTGCCACCGGCGCGAGGATGGCGCTGCCGAGCAGCACCGGGGTCATCATGCTGGCCAGCCATTTGCCCGGAGTATCTTTCCAGCGCACCACCACGCCCACACCCAGCACCACCATCAGCAGTGCCATCAGCGGCAGGAACAAGGCGTCGAAATACGGTGGGCCGACCGACAGCTTGGCACCGGTCAACGCATCGAGCACCAGCGGGTAGAGGGTGCCGAGCAGAATCATCGAGGCCGCCACTACCAGCACCAGGTTGTTGGCCAGCAGCAGCGTCTCGCGCGACCACAGGGCAAAGCCGACCTGGCTCTTGACCACCGGTGCGCGCAAGGCGAACAGAGTGAGCGAACCACCGACCACGAACAGCAGGAAGATCAGGATGAAAATGCCCCGCGACGGGTCGGCGGCAAACGCATGCACCGAGGTCAGGACACCGGAGCGCACCAGGAAGGTACCCAGCAGGCTCAGCGAGAACGCGGCAATCGCCAGCAGCACGGTCCAGCTCTTGAATACCCCGCGCTTTTCGGTCACCGCCAGCGAGTGGATCAGCGCCGTACCCACCAGCCAAGGCATGAACGAGGCGTTTTCCACCGGGTCCCAGAACCACCAGCCACCCCAGCCCAGTTCATAGTAGGCCCACCACGAACCCAGGGTAATGCCGACACCGAGGAAGGCCCAGGCAACGATGGTCCAGGGCCGCGACCAGCGCGCCCAGGCGGCGTCCAGGCGGCCACCGAGCAAGGCGGCGATGGCGAAGGCGAAGGCCACCGAGAACCCGACGTAGCCCATGTACAGCATCGGCGGGTGGACGATCAGGCCAAAGTCCTGCAACAGCGGGTTGAGGTCGCGGCCATCGGTCGGCACCTGCGGCAGCAGGCGCTGGAACGGGTTGGAGGTGATGATCAGGAAGCTCAGGAAGCCCACGCTGATCATGCCCATTACCGCCAGCACGCGGGCCAGCATCACCTGCGGCAACTGCCGCGAGAACACCGACACGGCGAAGGTCCAGCCGCCGAGGATCAGCGCCCACAGCAGCAGCGAACCTTCGTGGGCACCCCACACGGCACTGAACTTGTAGTACCAGGGCAAGGCGCTGTTGGAGTTGCTGGCCACATAGGCGACCGAGAAGTTGTCGGTCATGAAGGCATGGGTCAGACAGGCGAAGGCAAAGGCCAGGAAGGCGAACTGCCCCCAGGCCGCCGGCCGCGCCAGGCTCATCCACAGGCTGTCGCCACGCCAGGCGCCGAGCAGCGGCACGCTGGCCTGCACGACGGCAAAGCAGATGGCCAGGATCATCGCCAGCTGGCCGAGTTCGGGGATCACCAGCGCCGCGTTCATGGCCTGGCCTCCCCGCCGGTGGCGGCCTGGCCGCTTTCCTTCAGGGCCTTGGTAACCTCGGGCGGCATGTACTTCTCGTCGTGCTTGGCCAGTACTTCATCGGCCACCACCACGCCATCGGCGTTGAGCTTGCCGAGGGCGACGATGCCCTGCCCTTCGCGGAACAGGTCGGGGAGGATGCCACGGTAGGTGATCGGCACCGACTTGTTGAAGTCGGTGACCACGAAACGCACGTCCAGCGAATCGGACGAACGCTGTACCGAACCTTTCTCGACCATGCCGCCGGCGCGGATGCGGGTGTCCAGCGGCGCTTCGCCGTTGGCGATCTGGGTCGGGGTGTAGAACAGGTTGATGTTTTGCTGCAATGCGCTCAAGGCAAAGCCGACGGCAACCCCGACGCCGACCAGCAGGCCGACGATGAGCAACAGGCGTTTCTTGCGCTGCGGATTCACTGGTTGTTCTCCCGGCGCAAACGGCGCGCCTCATCTTGCAGGTAGCGACGGCGGGCCAGCACGGGCGTGGCGACATTCAGCGCCAGCACCGCCAGGCAGATGCCATAGGCCGTCCACACGTACAGGCCATGGTGGCCCATGGCGAGAAAGTCACCGAAGGTGGCGAAACTCATTGTGCGGCCCTCCGCCCCAGGCTGTTCAATACTTCATCCTTGACCCAACTGGCGCGCGCTTCGCGCTTGAGTACTTCAAGGCGCATGCGCAGCAACAGCACCGCGCCGAAGAAGCAGTAGAAGCCCAGCGCCGTGCACAGCAGCGGCAACCACATTTCTGCGGGCATCGCCGGCTTTTCGGTGAGGGTGAAGGTGGCGCCCTGGTGCAGGGTGTTCCACCACTCCACCGAGTACTTGATGATCGGGATGTTCACCACGCCGACGATCGCCAGTACCGCACAGGCCTTGGCTGCACTGTCACGATTACTGATTGCCTGGCCCAGCGCAATAATGCCGAAGTACAGGAACAACAGGATGAGCATGGACGTCAGCCGGGCATCCCAGACCCACCAGCTTCCCCAGGTGGGCTTGCCCCAGATGGCCCCGGTGACCAGTGCCACGGCGGTCATCCAGGCACCGATGGGGGCGGCGCATTGCAAGGCGACGTCGGCCAGTTTCATCTTCCATACCAGCCCCACCACCCCGGCCACTGCCAGCAGCACGTAGCAGGACTGCGCCAGCATCGCCGCCGGTACGTGGATGTAGATGATGCGGAAGCTGTTGCCTTGCTGGTAGTCCTGGGGGGCGAAGGCCAGGCCCCAGGTGATGCCGACCAGCAGCAGGAGCACGGCAGCGCCGGCAAGCCACGGCAGCATGCGGCCGCTGATGGCATAGAACCATTTGGGGGAGCCCAGCTTGTGGAACCACGTCCAGCTTATTTTCATCAGGGTACATCCAGGGTATTGGCCGGGCTTGGAAGCCCGGGACTCGTTATTCGCCGACGCTGATCTTCAGGCCGGCCGCTATCGCAAAGGGTGCCAGTGTCACGGCCAGGGCCGTCAGGCTGGCGAGCCAGAGCAAGTGGCCGGTTGCCGGCATATTCTGCAACGCCGCTTGCAACGCACCACTGCCCAGGATCAATACAGGGATATACAACGGCAGAATCAGCAATGCCAGCAGCAAACCGCCGCGTTTCAGACCGACTGTCAGCGCCGCGCCCACCGCGCCCAAAAGGCTCAGCACCGGCGTACCCAGCAGCAGCGAACCGAGCAGCACCGGCAGGCAATGGCTAGGCAGCCCCAGCATCAGCGCCAGCAGCGGCGCCAACAATACCAGCGCCAGCCCGGAAAAGATCCAGTGTGCCAGCACCTTGGCCAGCACCAGCAGCGCCAACGGGTGCGGCGACAGCACCCACTGTTCCAGCGAGCCGTCCTCGAAATCGCTGCGGAACAGGCCGTCCAGCGACAACAGCACCGCCAGCAGTGCCGCCACCCAGACCAAGCCTGGCGACAAGGTTTGCAACAATTGGCTTTCCGGGCCGACTGCCAGCGGGAACAGCGCAACCACGATGGCGAAGAATACCAACGGGTTGGCCAGCTCGGCCGGGCGGCGGAACAGCAGGCGCGCTTCGCGGCGCAACAACAGGATGAATACGCTCATGCCGCCCATTGCCCCAGGTTCAGTTCACGGTAACCGGAGGGCTTGCGTTCCAGCGTGTGGTGGGTGGTCAGCACTACGGTGCCGCCCTGCTCGCAGTGGGCCGCCAGGTGCGCCTCGAGCTGCGCCACGCCCTGCTTGTCGAGGGCGGTGAAGGGTTCGTCGAGGATCCACAGCGGCGGGCTGGCCAGGTACAGCCGGGCCAGGGCCACGCGGCGCTGCTGGCCGGCAGACAGGGTGTGGCAGGGCACGTCTTCGAAACCACGCAGGCCGACGCCCGCCAGTGCCGCCCAGATCGCCTCGCGGCTGGCCGGCTGGTGCAGGGCGCACAGCCAGGTGAGGTTCTCCTCGGCGGTGAGCAGGTCCTTGATGCCCGCTGCATGGCCGATCCACAACAGGATGCTGGCCAGGGCGTGGCGCTGCTCGGCCAGTGGCTTGCCACCCAGCAGGATCTGCCCGGCCGTCGGCTGCATCAGGCCGGCCAGCAAGCGCAGCAGGCTGGTCTTGCCGCTGCCGTTGGGGCCGCTGATCTGCAGCATGTCGCCGGGCCGCAGCTCGAAAGCGAGGTGCTCGAACAGCAGGCGCCAGTCGCGCTCGCAGGCCAGGCCCGCGGCTTGGAGGTGAAGGGTCACGGTTTCGCCTTATCTTTGTAGGGCTAGAGGTCGGCGTCGCCTGCTTCGCGGGTAAACCCGCTCCCACAGGTTCAACGCAGGGTTTGAAAGCTGCGCAAACCCTTGTAGGAGCGGGTTTACCCGCGAAGCAGGCGACGCCGACCTCTAGCCCTGTATCTCAAGTCGCCCCCCTCGCTGCCGTTATACTGGCAACGACGGACGGTCGGCATTATTACACGCGCCGCCGCGCTGCCAAGAGGGCGGGTTCGACAGGTTGTATACAATCATGACTGAAATCAATAGTCTCGGCGCACAAACCGCAATCAGCCCCCAGGCCATCAAGGCGGGCATGACCGGCGAACTGCTGCGCCTGACACAACCGCAACCCGGCTTGATGGCCCCCGGCGAGACCGCCCAGGCCGAAGTCATGTCGTTGCGCCAGGTGGGCCAGGATTTTCAGCTGGTGCTGCGGCTGATGCAGGCCAACGGCACCCAGACCCAGCTGCAAGCCAGCGCCAGCCAGCCCCTGCCCCAGGGCAGCCAGGTCACGGTCAGCCAGACTGAAAGCAACCGCCTGGCGATCATGCTGCAGCAGGCCAGCGCCAGCCAGGTCGCCACCCTCACCCGCCTGGACACCAGCAAAGTGCCGGTCGGCACCCTGCTGCAGGGCAAGGTCCTGACCAACCAGGCGCTGGCCCAGGCGCCCGGCCAGCCAGCCGTCTACCGGGCGCTGGTCAGCCTGCTCAACAGCGCCCAGGCCGGCGCTACCCTGAGCGTGGACAGCCCGCGCCCGCTGGCCGTTGGCAGCCTGCTCAGCGCGCTGGTGCAGGGCGACCAGTCGCTGCGTTTCGTACCGCTCAGCGGCCGCCAGGACCAGCTCAGCATTGCCCAGCAGCTGCTGACCCAACAAAACCGCCAGGCTTCGCTGCCCGGCCTGCTCAATGCCCTGCAACAGGTGGCCCGCGACCCGGGCGCCGATGGCGAATTGCGAGCCAGCGCCGAACGCCTGCTGGCGAGCCTGCCAGAAGCCCGGCAACTGGGTGATGCCAAGGCAGTGGCGCAGGCCCTGAACAACAGCGGTGCCTTTCTCGAAGCCAAACTGCTGGGCGGTTTCCCGGCCAGCGTCGCCACCGACCTCAAGGCCCACTTGCTGCGGCTGATCACCAACACGCCGGCAAGCGTACCCGGGGCGCCCAACCTGGCGCCCGCCAGCCTGGCCGTTACCATGCCGGCCCTGGCCCGCAGCGCGCTGGGCATGCTCGAACGGGTCAGCCCCAAGCCGCAGCCGGGCGCATTCCCGCTGCCGTCGCGCCTGCTCAAGGCCATGGAGGACGAAGGCGACCTGCAACAATTGCTACGCCTGGCCGCCGCTGCCGTATCGCGCCTGCAAAGCCATGCCATGAGCAGCCTGCAACAAACCGGTACCCTGGAAAACGGCAACCTGCAGACCACCTGGCAAACCGAAGTGCCGATCCGTCACGGCCAGGAGTTCATCCCGTTGCAGGTCAAGCTGCAGCGCGAGGAAACGCCACAACAGCAGGCCGACCGCCAGCAGGAGTCAGCCGACCCGCTGCAAGCCCTGTGGCGTATCGAGCTGGCTTTCGACCTCTCGCCCCTTGGCCCGGTGCAGGTCCAGGCACAACTGAGCCAAGGCCGCCTGGGTGGCCAGCTTTGGGCGGAACGCGAGGCGACAGCCCGGCTGATCGACAGCCAGCTCGGCAGCTTGCGCGAACGCCTGTTGGCGCGGGGCCTGGATGTGGGTGATCTGGAATGCCATCCTGGTATCCCACCACAAGGCCCGCGTACGCGGGTAGAACAACGTTGGGTGGATGAGAACGCATGACGCACCAACCTGCACGCCAGGCGATTGCCCTGTTCTACGACGGGCAGCAAGCTCCGACCCTCACCGCCAAGGGTGACGATGCGCTGGCCGAGGCCATCCTGGCATTGGCCCGGGAACACGAGGTGCCGATCTACGAAAATGCCGAGCTGGTGCGTCTGCTGGCGCGCCTGGAGCTGGGGGACCAGATACCGGAGGCGCTGTACCTGACCATCGCCGAAATCATCGCCTTTGCCTGGCACCTGCGGGGCAAGGTGCCCGCGGGCTTCGATGACGAACCTGCCGCCCCAGGGCCTGTGCCACCGCTCCTGGGAAGGCTGCTGCCAGAAGGCGAAGGCACCTGACCACCCTGGTATTCATGCAAATTGCCTTTTTGCGCCATATTGGTAACGTGCCGCTCAAGGTCAGGCGCTTGGCGATGTAAGGAATACTGTAATGCGTACCATCTGGTTCTTGCTGCTTCCGGGCACCCACATCCTTGATCTCGGCGGCCCGTTACAAATCATGGCGAGCCTTGAAGAACTCCAGCTGGCTCCGGTCAACGTACGTTGCATAGCCGCCAGACAACAAGTCAGCAGTTTTCAGGGCGTGACACTGAGTGGCCTGCACCAGTTGCCTGACCGGCTGGCACCGAAGGACTTGCTGTTCGTGGTGGGCAACAAGCTCTCTGCGACACCCGCCGATACCGCGATATTGACCGCCACAGCCCGGTGGCTGGCGCAGGTGGTCAGGCAAACGCCGGATATAAAGCTGTGCTCCATATGCACCGGTGCGTTTCTGCTGGGCGAAGCTGGCTTGCTGGATGGCCGGCAATGCACCACGCACCATCGTTACGTCGACTTGCTGCGAACGCGCTACCCAGCAGCCAAGGTGCTGGAGAACCGCCTGTTCGTCGAGGATGATGGCGTGTTCACCTCGGCAGGCGTGTCCAGCGGAACCGACCTGGCGCTGCACATCGTCAGCCTGCAATTTGGCAAGGTAGTAGCCAACCAGGTGGCGCAGGAACTGGTCATCTACCGTCGCCGCGCCGGCGAAGATGTGCAACTGCGCGCGGCAGAACTGGCGCGCAACCACATCCACCCGTTGGTGCATGCAGCCCAGGACTACATGGATGCACACCTGGGTACCAACTTCAGCTTCGAACAACTGGCCAGCCAGTTCAATGTGAGCTACCGGCACCTGGCGCGGCTGTTCCGCGATAATACCGGCCAAACGCTGCAGAACTACCTGCGCGCCCAACGCATCGACCTGGCCCGTGAGCTTTTGCGCGGCAGCCATCTCAACGTGGAACAGATCGCCGAGCGTTGCGGCTACGGCAGCAGCCATGCCTTTCGCCTGGCATGGCGCCAGGAAATGCCGCAGCCGCCACTGCAGTTTCGCCATGCTCTGGCTAACGAGGGCGCCTAGATCTTTGTGCTGCTACCGCTCGCTTATCGCAGTCGGGGCGAAGCTTTCGGTGAAGAACTCCACCACGGCCCGGCGCGAAGCGTCACGCGCTGCCGGGTCAGGTGCCGAACGCCCCACGCCTCCCTGGCCACGGTGCAGGAACGGGTCCTGATACTCCTGTGCAGCCTCCAACCCATTGAAGCCGTGCTCTGCGCCGGGGTACACCAGCACCTGCGCCCGCGCCTGGTCTTCGCTGGGCAGGTTTGAAATCAGCGACGAACAGGCACGCGGGTCATCGTCGTACTGGTCGTTTTCGCCCACCAGCACCAGCAAGCGCGCCGGGGCCAGATGCTTGAAGGTATAACCTGGCACACGGTTGTAACCCCAACACACGGGGTAGAACGCGGCCATCGAGATGGGGCGTACGCCTGAGGCTTTCTCCAGTTCGTCATTGATGGGAGCAGAGGCGGCGAGCATGGCCTGTACGCCACCCCAGGAAAACCCGAGCACGCCCACGCGTTTGTCATCGACACCGGGTTGCTTGGCCAGGTAAGCCAGGGCGCCTGCCAGGTCCGGCAGGGTATCGTGCACACGTGGTGGCCGCCCTTGTGCACCGCCCGCAAGCCTGCGCGCGCCCCACATATCCAACTCCAGCGTAGCGATGCCGCGGGCATTGAGGTCGCCGCCATGCAACGGGCCGCGCGAATCCATGCCCGCCGAGCCATGCAGGATGATCACCGCCGGTACCGGGCCCGCAGCGTTGGCCGGCAGCGACAATACAGCCGGAACCCGAATTGGTATCGCCTTGCCGGCGGATGGCAGGGGCTGACTATAGAAAGAAACCAATCGTTTGCTGACAGTGGCAACGGTGCCGCTATCGGTGGCGGCGACCTCAGCCCGGGCCGCTGCGAACGGAAGCGCACAGCCCAGCACCAAGCTGATGGCCATTACTTTGAACATCTGGTTACCCCTGAACGTCATGAGCGGGTGTTGAACCTTCACCCGTTATCGAAAATTGGCGGCGCCTGGCATCAGCCGCACATCGTCATTACTGCCAGGCCATCGACATGCCATTGGGTGAATGCCAACGGGTCGAGCATCGCCATGCCTGTCATCACGCAACTCGCCAGCACAAAAGCCACGGCATAAAAACGCACTTCCTTCGCGCAGGCCGTGCCATATACCGCGATCAATGCAAGGATCTGCACCCCCACGGCGAACACGCCGATGCCGAATCCTGAAGCGAGCAGTTCAGCCATTGAACACCGCGTTCCGGGCACGGCCGGCCGTCGCTGCCATGGACCTTTGCGAGGACACGGCCTGGAAGGCCTGTTGCAGGTCGGCCTTGATATCGTCAACACGCTCCAGGCCGACACACAACCTGATCAAACCATCCGTGATACCCGCCTGTTGGCGTGCCTGTGCGTCCAACCGCCCGTGTGTGGTTGTGGCCGGATGCGTGACCATGCTGCGGGTGTCGCCGATGTTGGTACAGCGCGCCACACAACGCAGTTCGTCAATCCATTGCCAGGCTGCGGCCTGGCCCCCGACGATCTCGAAAGCCAATAGCCCGCCATGGCCGTCCTGCTGGCGGCACGCCAATGCATGCTGGGGGTGGTGTTCAAGGCCGGTGTAATGGACTGCAGTCACCAGGTCCTGATCCATAAGCCAGCGTGCCAGCTCAAAGGCGCTCTCCTGCGCCCGCATCATTCTGACTTCGAGGGTTTCCAGGCTTTTGAGCAGCAGCCAGGCGTTGAACGGGCTGCAAGAAATGCCCAAGGTACGCAGAACACCCCGCAACACCTGCAGGAGGCTTTGCGAACCGGTCACGACGCCCGCCAATGCACGCCCCTGGCCATCCATGTACTTGCCAGCGGAGTGGATGACCAGGTCCGCTCCCAGTGTGTGTGGCCGCTGAAAAACCGGGGTCAGCAAGGTGTTGTCCACCACCAGCAATGCCCCTTTTTCATGTGCCAGCAAGCTTATGGCGCGGATATCACCGATTTTCAGCAGCGGGTTGGATGGCGACTCCAACACCACCAGGCGGGTCCTGCCGTCGATTGCTGACTTCCACTGCGCCAGGTCTGTCAAATCGACGAATCGGGCCTCGATCCCGAAACGGGCCATGTAGTAGCTGAAGGCATTGACCGTAGTGCCGAACACGTCCCGGCTGCAGACGATGTTGTCGCCTTGCTGGAGAAAGGCGTGACAAAGCGCGGTGAAAGCGCCCATACCAGAAGCGAACGCCACTGCGCTTTCAGCGCGTTCGAGCGCTGCCACACGGCTTTCAAACGCTTGGACGGTCGGGTTGGTGAACCGGCTGTATACATTGCCTTGCTGCTGGCCGCTGAAGCGCTCGCATGCCTCTTTGGCTGAAGCGAAGGTATAGGCGGACGTCATGGCCAACGGCTCACAGAACACATCGGACAGGTCGCTGACCCGGTGAGCATGCAACGCCCTGGTTGCATTGAAATCAGTTGCGTTGAAATCATCCAGGCCAATCACGGTCGATTGCATGGTTATGCGCCTCCTTGTTTGCATTGAACAATGCGCAATTGATCGGTGGACTATTCAGGTTCGGCGAGTTGAGTGGCCAGGGTTTCGCTTGAAGGGCGAACCGCTACCAGCCACAAGGATGCCAGGGCAGCCACCGCCGTGGCCGTGGCCAGGCCGGCCAAGGTCAGCTGGTAGCTTTGATGCCGGTCGAAATCCAGTGCGCCCAGCTGCGTGGCTACCAAGGCGCCAAGTTGGTGTACCAGGAACAGCATCCCAAACACCTTGCCTTTGATTTCGGCGCCATACAGCGCGAAGCAGAAGGCAGACGTGAGCACCACCGTTCCGAGGTAACTGGCGCCAAACAGCACAGCGAACACGTACGTTCCGAGGGGCCCGGGCGTGGTCAGCAGCACGATGACCGCAGCGGTTCGCAGCAGGTAGAACATCATCAGCAGCAGGCCCTTGTTGTAGCGGGTGGCCAACCAACCCGCCAGCAGGCCGCTGACCAGTTCCAGCACACCCAGCAGGCTCAGGCCGCTGGCCTGCACCGAACTGGGCAGCGCCTCACCCTGCCAGAACGACACCAGATGAACATCGATGAACGCCATGGTGGCACCACAACTGGCGAAACTGAGCGCCAGCACGAAGAAGCGCGGGTCACGCAGCAGAAACATCACCGGATGCCTGACCTTTGCCGCCTGCGGGTCGGGCTTCAGCAGCACGGTGCGGGATACCCAATACAGCGCCAGGCTCAAAGGCACCAGGAAGATCAGGCCAACCCAAGAGAACACCGACTGCCAGGGCACGCTCTGCTGCAGCATGATCCACAACGGCGACAGCACGATGAAGCCGATGGACGTGCCGTTGGTGACGAATGCGAAAGCGAAGGCCTTGAACCGTTCGGCGACCAGGCGATCGACCAGAATACCCATGGGTACATAGGTCATCGCCGCAAGGGCAAAGGCTCCAAGCAGGCCATACACCAGGGTGAACACCAGCAGGTGCGTGCCGGCGAAGGTCACGCCCAGCAGCACCACCCCGCCGCTGAGACTGCCCAGGGCCACCGTGCTCAAGGGGCCAACCCGGTCGCTCAGCCACCCCACCACGGGCGACACCAGGCCAATGGTCAGGACGAACAGCGATCCTGCGGTGGCCAAGGCTGCGCGCCCCTCGCCAAAGTGCGAGGCCAGGTCGACGAAGTAGACTTGGTACAACCCTTTCAATGCGCTGGACAGAAACATCACCACGAAGCCGACTACCAGCACCGAGACGATCAAGGTAGAGCTGAATTTCTGTTTCATGGCCAATCCTTATCGTGTGGGCATTACACCGCCTCGGCTTGCGGAACTCGGCAATAGGCCTGGTACATGTTTTCGTACATTGCGTAGAACAGCCGACAGGTGTGGTCTACCGCCTGCAACGCCTCTTCCTGCATCTGCGCGGTGGTGCACAACTGCGAGACAAGGTCCAAGCCTTCATTGACGTGGCCCACGTCTTCCTTCTGGTGCACCGAGAAGAACAGCAGGTCCTGTTCGGTCAGGCCATAGGCTCGCCCCAGCAACACGTGCCGTGCATCTCCAGCGACGGTCTCGAGGTTCTGCCCCTCGCTGGCGATCATCACTGCTGCTGCACCAATGTGATAACGCGCCGGGTCCCGTACCGCCTGCAGGCGGAAATCGATCAACTCCCGGGTGGCTGGCAGCGGTTGCTCGGCATCACGCTCGGCATCGGTGATACCCAGCGCCCGCAGGAAGTTCTGCATGAGCACGACATGGTTATCGGTGCGCGAAAGCCGGCCGGTTTCTTCTTCGAAGCAATTGGTGATCAATGCCCGCTTGTGGGCGGGCAGCGGGCAATGAAAGAACAAGTGCTCGACATAAGTCAGGAAATACTTGGTGAGCTGGTAGCCTTGCAGCGCGACCTTGCGCAGCAGCAGCCGGTTGCCCTCAGGCGCAAGCAATTCCTCGAATATCGGGTGGGACAAGGTCAGATGGTGGTGCAGCTTCTGCTCCAACTGATCGCGAAAATCTGCAGTAGATAAGGCCATTGGGGCGTTCCTTGGGTGAATGAGCAGTTGCCGTTGACGGGGATGACCGCAGGCGGGGTCAATGAAGGGCAATTCAGTGCAGGTTGAGTCGCAGCGCAAGGCTTTCCACGGTCTGGGCCATGTAATGGCCGCGATGCTTCACGCCATCGACCCGCGCGTAGTCGTCAAGCACGCCGTAGGTCTGAAACCCGAAGGATTGCCATAACCGGTGTGCACGAGTGCCCTCGCGCACATCCAGGGTCAACAGCTCGATACCTTGGGCCTGGCACAAGCGCACGACTTCGCAGAAAGCCCGTGCCACCAGGCCGGACCCGCGATAGGCCGGATGCACCACGCCCTTGCTAAGGTCGGCAATATGCCGGCAGTTCGGCATGCTGCTGCGCGAAAGGATGACCAGGCATGCCGGCCCTGCCATTGCCTGGCCGAGCAGGACGTGGGTATCGCCGCCACGGATGCGCTCTTGCAGCGAGGCCGTGAATTCGACGCTCTGCCCGGCAGACATCTCGTGCTCGTAACCCAGAACACCGCCATCGCCAACCGTGCTGTTGATGAGTTGCATGATGGCTGGCGCGGTATGGCTGTCAGCCTGGCGCAACCACTGCAACTGTGGTTCGCCGGGGGCCAACTGCTTTGAAGAGAGGGTGTTCATTGCGTAAATCCCTTGTGCGTACAGGCAGGGATTTAAACGTTTAAGTAAGACCCCGGGTAAGAAGGGAACCGGACAGGAAACGGAAGGATAGTGACATACATGCAAAATGCCATCAGCGACCGAGGCCAGGTGCGATGAGACCGGTCAGGTCCTGTACCGAAATATCTACCACCGTTTTCCCGCGCCCCTGTTTCAACCTTGCCGACCTCATCTCAGCGCAAGGTATACCCCCCATGCATTCGACCCGCATCAACGTGATGGGCACGCATTACGTTATAGACCACCTTGGCCATGTGCCCCGCCCCGATCGTGAGGCCAACCGCGCCATCCGCCAATGGCTTGCGCAGCAAGGCCATGACCTGGACCCGGACCAGCTCGACGTCGTTACCCTCCACTACTGTTCGGATGGCGCAGGTGGCCAGCTGGCCGCGATCAGCCAGCGCACCAGCCTGACCCAGGCACTGCTGGGCAACTGGCAGGGCGAGTCGGCCAGTGACGTGTTCGGCAAGCTGCTGCAAGCACCATGGGCCGGTGCGTTACCCGCAGGTCCGATACGGTTGGTGGACACCCTCCCGGCCCCCGCCTTCAATCACTACGGGGCACCCTTCGAGGTATTCAACGGACTGTTCCGGCGCACTACCGCGCAACGCTACGACGCTTCCACCCATTTGCCGGTAAGCGCCGAAGCCTTCCAGCAGTTCATCAACAACCTGGACTTCCAGCAGCCTTTCAAGGCGGCGCTGGATGTCTACTGGCGTGACCATCTGCACAGTCACAGGCTGGCGCTGAAGCTCAACTTCATCGCAGCCTGCAACAGACAGGTCAGCGAGGGCAGCCTCAGCGAACCTGCACGGCAACTGGTCTGGCAAGCGGCCGGGCTGATGCCACGGCGCAACAGGCTGCGACGCAGCACGTTGAGCATCTACGGCTATGCAGCGACCGACCTGCTGTACCTGAACGACCCCGCCACCGACCTGACGGTGCTGTACGTACCTGGCAACAGCTCACCGTTGCTGACGTTCAGCAGCGAACGAGAATTGAAGGCCTGGGTCGGTGAACAATGCAAAGACCCGACCAGGCGCCAGGCCCTGAAACAGCACTTTCGCCTGGCAGATTGTCCGCAAGGCCTCGACTTCAGCGGCCTGGACACTGCCATGGAGGGGCTGGGCGCCTACCCTGAACGGCACCTGCTGCCGCCCGAACACGGCTATTTCAACGACGACGGCACCTGGCCGCCGCAGACCTATGTCAATTATCGACCAGCCAAGTACAACCCCAAAATCAAGGGCGACCTGTTCCAGGCACTGGCCGAGCGCCAGCGTCAGCGCAGCTACGACGATGCCGCGTTTCTGATCACGGCTGACAGCGAAGTCATCAAGGCCAGGTGGCGTGGCTACCTGGCCACTACGCTCAACCTGCTAGCGCCACTGTGCCTGGTAGTACCCGGCCTGGGGCCGCTGCTGGCCGTCGGCGGTATCGCCCAGCTTGGCCTGGGGCTCGACCAGGCAATCAACGGCAAGTCACTTCAGCAGCAGCAGGAAGGCATCGGCAACATCACCTGGGGCCTGTTCAACGCCTTGCCCCTGGCGGCAGGCGCTGCCGCAAGGGCCCAGGCGTTGTTCGAATTCAAGGTCGAAGGTTTCGCGCCGCCGACGCGGCTGAATGAACAGATCGGCTACCCCCTGAGCCCGCTCTCGCCACCGCGCTTCCCGGAGCCCGAGGGCGCAAGCTACTTCCATATCACCGACCCGATAGAGCCACTGGAGGACGCTGACCAGGCAGTTGCCGACGCCGTCATTCGTACACCCCAGTACGATGGTGAGCCAGACACCCTGGCAGCGAACATCGATGGCTACAACGCCAAGGTGATCTACGACATGGAGCGGGACGTATTCATTCGGGCCGAAGACCTGAACCAGGTCGACCCTGTCGGCTTCGTGGCGGTACCCGGCAGCCGGAACCTGCGCCCCGCGCCACAAGGGCGCGTGGTTACCCATGCGATGCGCAGTCGTACCCTGCGGGCGCTGGGCGTGGACCTGCCATTGCCGCTACAGGTGCCGGCCAGAGCGCCAGGCAGTTGGCCAATACCCAAGCACATCTCCTGCCTGTGGGTCGGTGACCAGATCATCGGCCCGGAGCTGCTGGCCAACTTGGGCCAGAACGCAGCGCGGTTGCAAGGTAGCGAATACAGCATGCGGTTGTTCCTTTCCAGCACTGCCCGGCAGGCCTATGCCGAAAACCTGGAGCTGCTGGCCAGTCATGCCCCGGGTTTGCAGGTGCTGCCCTTGGAAGAGCAGGCCTTCTTCAGGGCTTTCCGCCAAAGCAGGTACTACGCGCAGTACGACGCTGCCCTGGATGGCAACGGCGGCGTTGCCCGCAACTATGCATCGGCATGCGATGTGCTGCGCTACCCGATGCTGCACCACGAAGGTGGCCTGTACATGGATGTCGATGACACCTTGCTCGCGCCAGGCGAATACTCATTGATCATCGACGGCCAATCGGTAGGTGCCGCCGGTGAACCCATCGATCAGGTCGATTTGAGCACGGACGCCAATGGGCTGCTGCTGGTACCGCCCATGTCCAATGAAAAGATGGGCATGAACAGCCTCTACAACTCCAGCCTTATCGGCAGCCACCCCGGCAACCCCACCCTGGAGGCCATTTCCGAAGAGATGTACGCACGCTACCAGCTCAATCGCGACTTCTACGACAGCAAGCCCAGCCTGGCTGAAGACCCGGGGAATTTCTATGAGTATGCCAGCCGCCTGAGCTACCTCACCGGCCCTGCCCTGCTCAGCGACGTGGTCGATCGGCAACTGCCGAGCCTGCGCATCCTGCGCCAGCTCACCAATCTTTATGGGATGCCGCGCATCAATGCCTACCGATTCGTCGATCTGCCACGCATGCGCGATTCGGTGCGTACGCTCCTGCCCCTGAACCGCTTCGCCACTGTCGGTGGCAACCATTCCTGGAGCCGAACATGAACCCGCGCCAACCTGTGGTCGGCGCAGCCGGCCAAGACTACGTCAAGGCAATGCTGGGTTCCGTGCCTCGGCCTGACCGCAGTGCCAGTGCAGCCATCCGCGAATGGGCCAGCCAGCAGCGGCTGGACGTGGAACCCGACAACACGCTTGCAGTGACCTTGCATTGCAAATTCGTTTCCAAGCGGGGCTGGCTGGCCAAGATCGTCCAACAAATGAGCCTGACCGAAGCGCTGCTTGGCAACTGGCAGCAAAGCGGCTACTCCAAGGTTGCCGAGCAAACCGCGCAGCTGCTGCTAAGAGGCGGGACGGCCACCGTCGACCTGCTAGGTGTACTGCCAGAGCTTTCCCTGCCACACGGTCGAGCGCCCTGGGCCCAGGCCTTCAGCAATGGCCAGGTGACGATCGTCGATGAATTGCCAGGAAGTGGCCTGGACCACGACATCGATGTGCACACCGAATTCCATGGCCTTTTCCGCCAGACCGCACCCATGCGCTACGACGCCAGCACTTATGTGCAGTTCGACGCCACGACCTTCCAGTCCTTCATCTGGCAACTCGACTTCCAGGGTGTATTCAAACGCCAGCTCGATGACTTCTGGGCCCATGCCGCCAGCCAGTACAGCGTCAGCGCGTGCATCGCATTCCTCGCTGCCTGCAACAGGCAGGCATTGCGGGGCAACCTCAGTGAACAGGGGCGCAGCCTGGCGTGGCGGGCGGCAGGCGTGGAACGCTGGCACCACGGCGCCAACCTCAGTGACAACGGGGTAGAGGCCAGGCTGCTGAACATCAATGGCTACCCATCGAGCGACATCCTCTGCCTGAGCGATATGCGCAGCCGCCTGACCTTGCTGTACATACCGGGCAATGCGGCGCCGTTGCATGAGTTCGCCAACCCAGGCGCCATGCGTGCGTGGCTTGCCAGGCAGTGCCGCGACGCCGACAAACGGGCAGCCCTGCTTGCCCACTTCAGGGCCTGCGATATTCCGGACAGGATTGGCCGCTCGGGGTTGCGTCGGGTACTTCAGGGCATGGCCGATTTCCCGCCCCGCCAGATCATCCTGCCTGCAACCAGCGTGTATCGCCTGGCCAGGGTTTGGAACCCGCACACCCTGATCAACTACAAGGCAGAAACCTCCAGCCCACGCATCGAATACAACCTGTTCGAGGCATTGACGGTGGCACAACGTCAACGCAGCCAATCCGACGCCGACTTCCTGATCACGCGCGACAGTGAAGTGACCAAGGCCGCATGGCGCAGCTATTTCTACCTGACCATGAACCTGGCCACACCGTTTCTGCTGGTGGTTCCCGGACTGCTACCCCTGGCTGCCGTGGCCGGGGTGGCCCAATTTACAGTAGGCCTGGACCAGGCGCTGCACGGCAAGGATGTGAACCAACAGCTCGAAGGCGCGGAGCAGGCCGTGTTCGGCCTGCTGAACGCAGCCCCGGGGCTGGCGCGCGGGGTCAAGGCGAGCAAGGCGCTGTTCGGCCAACGCCCCATTGGCTTCATCAAACCGGTGAGGCTCAATGGCCGCATAGGCTACCCGCTGAGCCCGGTCTCGCCGCCACGCTGGCCCGGGCCTGCGATGACACCCTATTTCCAGGACTTGGCAGTAGCGGGTGACCAAGTAGCCACCACCTTGCCCGGCGCAGACTCACACGTTGCCCGCTGCGTAACGCGGCGCAAGGCATTCGGCACAGGTGACGAACTGATCGGCGATGCGGGGAATGGCCCACACCCGCTGTACTACGACGCCCGACAGGACAGTTTCGTGCTCAAGTACCCCAACGGCACACGCGGCGCCCAGCACTATGTGGCCAGCGCCGATCCGCTGCAGCCCTCGATCAGCCGACTGCTGCCCGATACAGACCCGTTGCGGGAAATCAGCCCGGCATCGCGCTCGCGCACGCTGCGGGCACTGGGTATCGATCTGCAGCTGCCCATCGACCTCGATGCGCTGGGGACTGCACCAGGCATACCCGTCCCCAGGCAGGTATTTCACATCTGGCTGGGTGACAGGACGATCGCCGGTGATTACCTGGCCGCGCTCGACAACAACGTGCAGGCACTGCGCAACAGCGATTTCACGCTCAAACTCTACCTCTCCAACGCCAACCCTCAGGCATTCGAACGTAACATGACCCTGCTGCAGCCCCGCATCGACAGGGGATTGAAGGTTGCAGTACTGGAGCAGCAGACTTTCTATCATCAATTCGCGGCAAGTGAATACTTCGACCAGTACCAGGCTGCGCTGGAAGGAAATGGCGGTGTGGCCAGCAACTTCTCCTCGGCCTCCGATATTTTGCGCTACCGCATCCTGCATAGCGAAGGCGGCATCTACCTGGATATTGACGACCATCTGCTGGTCGAGCCGGACGCAACCGGGCAGTTACGGGCAAAGATCGACAGCGTACCGCTCACCACGCCCCTCGACGGGCTGCTGTTGAGGAGCCCGGTGTGCAATGCGCAATTGGGCATGTATACCAGCTACAACACCAGCATGATTGGCAGCCGTGCCGGCAATCCGGTGCTGAACGCCATTTCGGACGAGATCCTGGGCCGTTACCTCACCCCGGAGGGCCAGGCGTTCTACGAGGCTCCCAAACCGCCGCGGCAGCATGCGGCGGCATTCCAGGCCTATACCGAAAGGCTCAACACGCTGACCGGGCCCGCGGTGCTCAACCATGTAATCGACCAACGTCTACCTGAGCTCTACACCTTCAGGCAGGTGGCGGACCTGACAAACATGCACACCCTGAACTACGACGCGCTGCTGGATGAAGCAGCACAACGGCGTGCAGAGCTGCGGTTGCTACCCCTGGAAGAGGTCGCAATGGCAGGGAACGCTCAGGGTTACTGACGGCCGGTCGGGCTTGCGCGGCCGCTGTGCCTGGGGCCGCACAAGACTCATGGCAATCAGTTGCCGCGATGCAGCTTGCTCATCAGTTCTGCCTCGGCCTGGGTCAGGCCGCAGCTTTCGGTCAGCTCGGCCACGCTGGCGCCCATGCCCACCAGCTTGGCCGCTTGGGTGAAGGTGACGTTGTGCGGGTCGCGCTGCTCCAGTTGCTGGATCTTGTCGGGCAGCGGCGCAACCGCCACGCGCAAGTCATGCAGCGCCTCGCCCATGCGCACAGTACCGTTCTGGTAATCGTCCAGGCGCTTGGCCAGGTCCTTGATGCGCTGGTCACGCAGCGCGTCACCCGCTGCCTGCTGCGCAGCCAGCTCGCGCTGGCGCTTGCTGTAGTTGAGGAAAAACCACAGGCTCAGCGCCCAGACCAGCGCCAGGAAGATGACAGCAACCTCTAGGATCAACTCAGATGTTCTCCAGCTCGGACCACTCTTCCTCGGTCATCATCTTGTCCAGTTCGACCAGGATCAGCAGTTCGCCGTTCTTGTTGCACACGCCCTGGATGAACTTGGCCGACTCTTCGTTACCCACGTTCGGCGCGGTCTCGATCTCGGACTGGCGCAGGTAGACCACCTCGGCCACGCTGTCGACCAGGATACCGACCACTTGCTTGTCGGCCTCGATGATGACGATACGGGTGTTGTCGGTGACTTCAGTCGGCATAAGGCCAAAGCGCTGGCGGGTGTCGATCACGGTCACCACGTTGCCGCGCAGGTTGATGATGCCCAGCACGTAGCTTGGTGCACCCGGCACCGGGGCGATCTCGGTGTAGCGCAACACTTCCTGCACCTGCATCACGTTGATGCCGTAGGACTCATTGTCCAGACGGAAGGTAACCCACTGCAGGATCGGATCTTCGGAACCTTGTGCAGACGACTTTTTCATTCCCCTACCCTCAAAATCCGCCACAGGCGGTGTGTTCGGTGTCATTTCTGTTTGGCGTGCATCTGCTTGACCGCACCACTGGCGATCAGCTCGGCCAGTGCAGCGACGTCGAGCAGCGCACACATGTGTTCAATAACCGTGCCGGCCAGCCACGGACGCTGGCCACGCTGGCTGCGCCACTTGATCTCGGACGGGTCCAGGCGCAGCGAGCGGCTGACCTGGTGTACGGCCAGCCCCCATTCGTAGCCCTGCACGGAAATCACGTACTGCAGGCCCTGGCGAAAATCATCGCGGTAGCGATCGGGCATCACCCAGCGCGCGGTGTCCAGCACCTTCAGGTTGCCGGCCTGGCAGGTCAGGATGCCGAGAAACCAATCCGGCTGGCCGAATAGTGGTGTCAGTTCCTGGCCGGCCAGGGTGTAGATCGAGCCCAGGCACACCAGCGGCACCGCCAGGGTCAGGCCCGCCACGTCGAACAGCAGGCATTCGAACGGCTCGGCGGCCCAGGCCGGGCGGCCATCGACCGTGGCCGGGGGCACGGGTACCTGCGGCGCCGGCAGGTGTACGTCCACCAGCGGCACTGCCGGCTCCACGGTCTGCTCCTCGACCAGCATCGGGATGCTGGCCTCGGCCACCACCTCGCGCTCGACCACCGTCACTACCGGTGCCTCCACCGGCATCACCTGTGGCAGCACCGCCAGCCTGGGCTCGGCGAACGGCCGTGGTGCGGGGCTGACGGTTGCTTCGGCTGACGCCGGCCTGGCTTGCTGCAAGGCATCATGCGCCTGCTCTTCGCGCACCGCTTCGGCGAACTCGTCCGCCGCCGCTGGCGCCTCGAACAAGTCTTCGGCTTCGGTGGCGTCCTGCAGCAGGCCGTCGAGGTACGACTGCAGGGCCATCTGTGGCCGGGTACTGGTTTGCCGGGTCTGGGTCATCAGGCCACCTGCGCCGCAGTCTTGTAGGTCAGCAGGTGCTTGAGCAGCGCCCTGTAGGCAACCAGCCCGCGGCTCTTGCTGTCAAATTGCGAGGGCGTGACGCCCTTGCGGCTGGCATCGCGCAGGCGCGTATCCACCGGGATATAGCCCTGCCACACATGCTGGCCGTAGGTGTCACGCAGCAGCTTGAGCGTGGCCAGCGAGGCCTGGGTGCGGCGGTCGAACAAGGTCGGCACGATCTGGTACGGCAGCGCCTGCTTGCGCGAGCGGTTGACCATGGCCAAGGTCCCGACCATGCGCTCCAGGCCCTTTACCGCGAGAAATTCGGTTTGCACCGGAATCACCAGCTGCTGGCTGGCTGCCAGGGCATTGACCATCAGCACACCGAGCAAGGGTGGGCTGTCGATCAGGGCATAGTCGAAATCCTGCCACAGCTGCGCCAGACTCTTGGCGATCACCAGGCCCAGGCCGTTCTGCCCCGGTGACTGGCGCTCCAGCACCGCCAGCGCGGTACTCGACGGCAACAGTGAGATGCGTTCGTCACTGGTAGGCAGCAGCAGTTGCCCGGGCAGGCCCTCGGGCACCGCGCCCTTGTGCAGGAACAGGTCGTAGCAGCTGTGCTCCAGGGCATCGGGGTTGTGCCCGAAATAGCTGGTCATCGAGCCGTGCGGGTCGAGGTCAACGACGACCACGCGCTTGCCGGCCTCGGCCAGCAGGCCGGCCAGGGCGATGGTAGTGGTGGTCTTGCCGACGCCACCTTTTTGATTGGCTACTGCCCAGACTCTCATCAAGCAAACTCTATCTATTGATTTGGCAGGGACACTGCTGGGGCAACTGTCTTGCTCAACATCGGAAAGCTGGCGCGATCAGTGTGGGAGCGGGTTTACCCGCGAACACCGGCGCAGCCGGTGCCATGCACCGTGTCACCTTCTTCGCGGGTGAACCCGCTCCCACAGAGGACCGCGCTACATTCAACTACTTGGCAGCGTCGGGGAATTGACGAATCACTGCCCCGCCACCGTTGCTGGCGTTGCCGGTGCACTTTGTGTGCCAGCCCGGCGCAATGCAGCATCCGGCGTGGCATTGGCACTGCCCGAGCCAGTCAGGCTGCGGCGTACTTCGAGGTTGCGCGAAATCACCAGCACCACGCGGCGATTGCGCGCACGGCCTTCGGCAGTGTCGTTGCTGGCAACCGGCTGGTACTCGCCATAGCCGACCGAGGCCATGCGTGCCGGGTTGACCCCTTCCATGGCCAGCAGGCGCACGATGCTTGCCGCCCGAGCCGAAGACAGCTCCCAGTTGGTCGGGTACTGCGCAGTGCGGATTGGCAGGTTGTCGGTAAAGCCTTCGACGTGCACCGGGTTGGCGAACGGTTTGAGAATGCCGGCCACCTTCTCGATGATCGCAAACGCCTTGTCGCTGGGCATGGCATCGCCACTGCCGAACAGCAACGAGGAATTGAGCTCGATCTCGATCCACAGTTCATTGCCGCGCACAGTCATCTGGTCGCTCTTGATCAGGTCGCCAAAGGCATCGCGCACGTCATCGCTGATGGTTTTCAGCGGGTCGATACTGGTCGCCCCAAGGCCCGCATCGGTCTGCTCGCTGTCCTTCACCAACGGCTCGGCCGGACGCACGCTCAGCGGCCGCTCCTCACCGATGGGGATCGGCTTCATGCTGCGCTCGGGGTCGTTGAACACCCCGAGCAAGGCCTGGGAAATGACCTTGTACTTGCCCTCGTTGATCGAGGAAATGGAATACATCACCACGAAAAAGGCGAACAGCAAGGTGATGAAGTCGGCGTAGGACACCAGCCAGCGTTCGTGGTTTTCGTGTTCCTCGGTATGACGACGGCGACGCATGGGTTACTCCATGAAGCCTTGCAGCTTCAGCTCGATCGAGCGCGGGTTCTCACCCTCGGCGATCGACAGCAGGCCCTCTAGCAGCATCTCGCGGTAGCGCGACTGGCGCATGACGATGGCCTTGAGCTTGCTGGCGATCGGCAGCAGCACCAGGTTGGCGCTGGCCACGCCGTAGATGGTCGCGACAAAGGCCACGGCAATGCCGTTGCCCAACTGCGACGGGTCGGCCAGGTTGCCCATCACGTGAATCAGGCCCATCACTGCACCGATGATGCCGATGGTCGGCGCGTAGCCGCCCATGCTCTCGAACACCTTGGCTGCCTGGATATCACGGCTTTCCTGGGTCAGGAAGTCGACTTCGAGGATGCTGCGGATGGCCTCCGGCTCGGCACCATCCACCAGCAACTGCAGGCCCTTGCGCGCATAAGGGTCAGGCTCGCTGTCGGCCACCCCTTCCAGGCCCAGCAGGCCTTCCTTGCGCGCGGTCAGGCTCCAGTTGACGACGCGGTCGATCCCGCCCGCCAGGTCTACCCGTGGCGGAAACAGGATCCAGCGCAGAATCTGCAAGGCGCGCTTGAACGACGAAAGCGGCGACTGCAGCAAGGCCGCCGCCAGGGTGCCGCCCAGCACGATCAGTGCCGCCGGGCCATTGACCAGGGCGCCGACATGGCCGCCTTCGAGGAAGTTGCCACCGACGATGGCGACAAACGCGAGGATCAGGCCGATCAGGCTGAGCACGTCCATCAGACGCACGCCTCCACCAGGTGCTTGCCGATTTCGTCCAGGCTGTACACCGCGTCGGCAAGGTTGGCCTTGACGATGGCCATGGGCATGCCATAGATCACGCAGCTGGCTTCATCCTGGGCCCAGACCGTGCTGCCGCCCTGCTTGAGCAGGCGCGCCCCTTCACGACCATCGGCACCCATGCCGGTAAGCACCACCGACAGCACCTTGTCGCCATACGACTTGGCCGCCGAGCCGAAGGTGATGTCCACGCACGGTTTGTAGTTCAGACGCTCGTCACCGGGCAGGATTTTCACCGCGCCACGGCCGTCGATCATCATCTGCTTGCCACCTGGGGCCAGCAGGGCCAGGCCCGGGCGCAGCATGTCGCCGTCCTCGGCTTCCTTGACGCTGATGCGGCACAGCTTGTCCAGGCGCTCGGCAAAGGCCTTGGTGAACGCCGCTGGCATGTGCTGGATCAGTACGATCGGCGCCGGGAAGTTGGCCGGCAGCTGGGTCAGCACCCGCTGCAGGGCGACCGGGCCGCCCGTGGAGGTACCGATGGCCACCAGTTTGTATGGCTTGCGCTTGGGTGCCGGCGAATGCGCTGGCGCCGCTGCCGGGGTCGCTGCACGGGCAGGCGCAGGCGTGCGCGCCGCTGCCGGGCTGGCGAAACTGCTGGCAGCAGCGTGACCGCTGCCTGCCGGCGCGGGTACGGGTGCGGCAACCGGCGCATGGCTGGCGTAGCTGCCAAAACGGCGGTTGCTGCGGGAAATGGTATGCACCTTCTCGCACAGCAGTTGCTTGACCTTGTCGGGGTTGCGCGAGATGTCCTCGAAGTTCTTCGGCAGGTAATCCACCGCACCGGCATCCAGCGCATCGAGGGTGACACGGGCGCCTTCATGGGTCAGCGACGAGAACATCAACACCGGCGTCGGGCAGCGCTGCATGATGTGCCGCACCGCGGTGATGCCGTCCATCATGGGCATTTCGTAGTCCATGGTGATGACATCGGGCTTCAGCGCCAGCGCCTGGTCGATTGCTTCCTTGCCGTTGGTCGCGGTACCCACTACCTGGATCGTCGGATCCGCCGAGAGGATTTCCGAGACGCGGCGGCGGAAGAAACCGGAATCATCCACCACCAGGACCTTGACTGCCATAAACACTCCATTAGGCGGCGCAACCCGCCAGGGTGCGCCACCGAAATCAAATACGCCGCGCGGCGTAACGCTTGAGCATGCTCGGGACGTCGAGAATCAACGCGATGCGACCGTCGCCGGTGATGGTGGCCCCGGACATGCCCGGGGTGCCCTGCAGCATCTTGCCCAGCGGCTTGATTACCACTTCTTCCTGGCCAACCAGTTGATCGACGACAAAGCCGATGCGCTGGGTGCCGACCGACAGGATCACCACGTGGCCCTCGTGCTGCTCTTCGTGCACCTGGCCCTGGACCAGCCAGCGCTTGAGATAGAACAGCGGCAGCGCCTTGTCGCGTACGATCACCACTTCCTGGCCGTCGACCACGTTGGTGCGCGACAGGTCGAGGTGGAAGATCTCGTTGACGTTGACCAGCGGGAAGGCAAACGCCTGGTTGCCCAGCATCACCATCAGGGTGGGCATGATCGCCAGGGTCAGCGGCACCTTGATGACGATCTTCGAGCCTTGGCCCTTGGCCGAGAAGATGTTGATCGAGCCGTTGAGCTGGGAGATCTTGGTCTTCACCACGTCCATGCCCACACCGCGGCCGGACACGTCGGAAATCTCGGTCTTGGTCGAGAAGCCTGGGGCGAAGATCAGGTTGTAGCAGTCCGACTCGCTCAGGCGATCGGCGGCATCCTTGTCCATCAGGCCCTTTTCCACGGCCTTGGCGCGCAGGATGTTGGGGTCCATGCCCTTGCCGTCGTCGGAGATCGACAGCAGGATGTGGTCGCCTTCCTGCTCGGCCGACAGCACCACGCGGCCGGTACGCGCCTTGCCGGAGGCTTCACGCTCCTCGGGCATCTCCACGCCATGGTCGACGGCATTGCGCACCAGGTGCACCAACGGGTCGGCCAGGGCCTCGACCAGGTTCTTGTCGAGGTCGGTCTCTTCGCCGACCAGCTCCAGGTTGATTTCTTTCTTGAGCTGGCGGGCCAGGTCGCGCACCAGGCGCGGGAAGCGGCCGAAGACTTTCTTGATCGGCTGCATGCGGGTTTTCATCACCGCGGTCTGCAGGTCGGCGGTAACCACGTCGAGGTTGGACACGGCCTTGGACATGGCCTCGTCACCGCTGTTAAGGCCCAGGCGCACCAGACGGTTACGCACCAGCACCAGCTCGCCGACCATGTTCATGATCTCGTCCAGGCGCGCGGTATCGACCCGCACGGTGGTTTCCGCTTCGCTGGCGCCATGCTTGTCGGCGGCCGGGGCCGGGGCGCGGGGTGCTGCGGCAGGTTTGCTGGCAGGCGCCGGCGCCGGTGCCGGAGCAGTAGCTGCTGCTGGCTTGGCCACAGGCTGGCTGTCGGCCTTGGCCGCAGCTGGCGCTTGCACCTTGGTTGCAGCCGGGGCTTCGACGGCGGCCACGTCGCCGCCGAACTTGCCTTTGCCGTGCAACTGGTCCAGCAGCGCCTCGAACTCGTGCTCGCTGATTTCATCGCTGGCTGCACTGGTGTCAGTTGCAGCAGGCGCCAGCGCCTTGGCAGCGGGCAAGGCATCGGCCTGGAAGGTGCCCTTGCCATGCAACTGGTCCAGCAGCGATTCGAATTCGGCGTCGGTAATTTCGTCGCTGGCCGGTTCCGGCGCGCCGGCAACCGGCTGCGCGGCAACTTCGGCGCTGAACTGGCCTTTGCCGTGCAACTGGTCGAGCAGCGACTCGAACTCGGCGTCGGTGATTTCGTCACCTTCACCGCTCACGGTCTCGCCCTGCATCTGCTCGTCGGCCGCAGCTTGCGCCTTGACCGCATCGAGCGAATCGAGCAGCTGTTCGAACTCGCTGTCGGTGATGTCCTGCTCCTCGGCAGGCGCTTCGGCAACCGGTGCCGGTGCCGCGGCGGCAGGCGCTTCAACGGCCACGGCGCCCCCCGGCTCGGCCAGGCGCGACAGCGCCGCCAAAAGCTCGGGGGTAGCCGGGGTCACTTCGGCGCGCTCGCGCACCTGGCCAAACATGCTGTTGACCGTGTCCAGTGCCTCGAGCACCACATCCATCAGTTCCGCGTCGACCCGGCGCTCACCTTTGCGCAGGACGTCGAACACGTTCTCGGCGATATGGCAGCACTCCACCAGCTCGTTCAGCTGAAGGAAGCCGGCGCCCCCTTTTACAGTGTGGAAACCGCGAAAGATCGCATTGAGCAGGTCGGCATCGTCGGGCCGGCTTTCCAGCTCGACCAGTTGCTCGGACAGTTGCTCAAGAATTTCGCCGGCTTCTACCAGGAAATCCTGGAGGATTTCTTCATCGGCGCCGAAGCTCATCAAACGTGCTCCTTAAAAACCCAGGCTGGACAGCAGATCATCGACATCGTCCTGACCGGACACGACGTCTTCACGCTTATCGGCATGAATCTGCGGACCTTCACCCCGAGTCGGATGTTTTTCTCGATCTTTTTCTGCACGCAGTTGATCGTGGTCATGCTGGATGCCCGCAAAGCGGTCGACCTGGCTGGCCATCAGTACCAGTTTGAGCAGGTTGCTTTCCACCTCGGTGACCAACGTGGTGACGCGCTTGATCACCTGGCCGGTCAGGTCCTGATAGTCCTGGGCCAGCAGAATGTCGTTGAGGTGGCCGGCGACCTTGCGGTTACCTTCGGCGCTGTGCGTCAGGAAACTGTCGACGCGCTTGACCAGGTCACGGAACTCCGGCGCAGCCACTTCGCGGCGCATGAAACGCTGCCAGTCGGTGCTCAGTGCCTGGGCCTCGCTGGCCAGGTCGTTGAGCACCGGGGTGCTTTCCTCGACCAGGTCCATGGTGCGATTGGCCGCGCCCTCGGTGAGCCTGACGACATACGACAGGCGCTCGGTGGCGTCGGTTATCTGCGACACCTCCTCGGCCTGCGGCATGGTCGGGTCGATCTGGAAACTGACAATGGCACTGTGCAGCTCGCGGGTCAGCTTGCCGACTTCCTGGTACAGGCCGCGGTCGCGGGTCTGGTTCAGCTCGTGAATCAGCTGCACCGCCTCGCCGAAACGGCCCCGCTCCAGGCTTTCGACCAGCTCCTGGGCATGCTTCTTCAGGGTCGATTCGAACTCGCCCAAAGACGTTTGTGATGAATCCATGGCGCGCCCCCTGACGTGACTCAGCCGTTGACGCGTTCGAAGATCTTCTCGATCTTTTCTTTGAGCACCTGGGCGGTGAACGGCTTGACCACGTAGCCATTGACGCCGGCCTGGGCCGCTTCGATGATCTGGTCGCGCTTGGCTTCGGCGGTCACCATCAGCACCGGCATGGTTTTCAGGCGATCGTGGGCACGCACCTTGCGCAGCAGGTCGATGCCGGACATGCCAGGCATGTTCCAGTCGGTCACCAGGAAGTCGTAGTGGCCGTTCTCCAGCATCGGCAGCGCCGTGGTGCCGTCATCGGCTTCTTCGGTGTTGGTGAAGCCCAGGTCACGCAACAGGTTCTTGATGATCCGCCGCATCGTCGAAAAGTCGTCAACGATGAGGATTTTCATGTCTTTGTTCAAGTAGACCTCCAAGCAGTCTCAAACGCGCTCGGCCCCGAGCGCGCATTCACAATTCGGTACAACGTAGAAAACGACTGCAACGACAGCGGGCTCAACGCGCCCGCCATTCCCCCAGGCGGCTGCGCAGGCGCGCGGCACACTGGCTGTGCAACTGGCTGACCCGCGACTCGCTGACCCCCAGCACCTCACCGATTTCCTTGAGGTTCAGCTCTTCGTCGTAGTACAGCGCCAGCACCAGGCGCTCACGCTCCGGCAGGTTGGAGATGGCCTCGGTCAGGGCGGCCTGGAAGCGCTCGTCCTCCAGGCCGCGCGCAGGTTCTACCTGGCCACTGGCGCCATCCTCATGCAGCCCTTCGTGCTCGCCGTCCTGCAACAGGTCGTCGAAGCTGAACAGGCGGCTGCCCAGGGTATCGTTCAAGATCCCGTAGTAATCATCGAGACTCAATTGGAGTTCGGCAGCAACTTCATGATCTTTAGCGTCACGGCCGGTTCTGGCTTCAACCGCACGCATCGCGTCGCTGACCATGCGGGTGTTGCGGTGCACCGAACGCGGTGCCCAATCGCCCTTGCGCACTTCGTCCAGCATGGCCCCGCGGATGCGGATGCCGGCGTAGGTTTCAAAGCTGGCGCCCTTGCTGGCGTCGTACTTGTTGGCCACTTCCAGCAGGCCGATCATGCCGGCCTGGATCAGGTCCTCGACCTGCACGTTGGCCGGCAGCCGCGCCAGCAGGTGGTAGGCGATGCGCTTGACCAGCGGGGCGTAGCGTTCGATCAGCTCGTACTGGGCGTCTTTCGACGCTCGGCTGTACATCTTGAAACCGCTGGCGTTCATAGCACTGGACCCGCGCTGGTGGGTTGCACCAGACGCTCGACAAAGAACTCCAGATGGCCACGCGGGTTGGCCGGCAGCGGCCAGCTGTCGACCTTCTGGGCTATCGCCTTGAAGGCCAGCGCGCATTTGGAGCGTGGGAAGGCTTCGTACACGGCACGCTGCTTCTGCACCGCCTTGCGCACACACTCGTCATACGGCACAGCGCCCACATACTGCAGGGCAACGTCGAGGAAACGGTCGGTGACCTTGGTCAGCTTGGCGAACAGGTTACGGCCTTCCTGCGGGCTCTGCGCCATGTTGGCCAGCACGCGGAAACGGTTCATGCCGTAGTCGCGATTGAGCAGCTTGATCAGGGCGTAGGCATCGGTGATCGAGGTGGGTTCATCGCATACCACCAGCAGCACTTCCTGGGCGGCGCGGACGAAGCTGACCACCGAATCACCGATACCGGCCGCAGTGTCGATCACCAGCACGTCGAGGTTGTCGCCGATTTCGCTGAACGCCTGGATCAGCCCGGCATGCTGGGCCGGGGCCAGGTGCACCATGCTCTGCGTGCCCGAGGCAGCCGGCACGATGCGCACACCACCGGGGCCCTGCAACATCACGTCGCGCAGCTCGCAGCGCCCTTCGATGACATCGGCCAGGGTCCGCTTGGGGGTAAGGCCCAGCAGCACGTCGACATTGGCCAGGCCCAGGTCGGCGTCGAGCAGCATGACCCTGCGGCCAAGCTCGGCCAGCGCCAGGGACAGGTTCACTGAAACGTTAGTCTTGCCGACGCCACCTTTGCCACCGGTCACGGCGATCACCTGTACGGGATGCATGCTACCCATGTCTGTTCTTTACCTTGTCTCGCTGGGACTCAGGCCACACGTAGGGCAATTCTGCGTACCCCTTGGCATAGCTACCTTGCACACATTTCATCATCAACCCGCTCGCCGTGGGTTGTGATAGAGATCAGCGAACATATCGGCCATGGCCTCTTCGCTGGGCTCGTCCTGCTGCTGCACATTGACCGCGCGGGAGACCAACTGGTGCCCCCGAGGCAGGTGCAGGTCGTCAGGAATGCGCGGCCCGTCGGTCAGGTAGGCCACTGGCAGTTCATGACTGATGGCAAGGCTCAGCACGTCGCCAAGGCTCGCCGTTTCATCGAGTTTGGTCAGGATGCAACCGGCCAGGCCGCAGCGCTTGTAGCTGTGGTAGGCGGCGGTCAGCACCTGCTTCTGGCTGGTGGTGGCCAGCACCAGGTAGTTCTTCGCGGCAATGCCACGCCCGGCCAGGGTATCCAGTTGCATGCGCAGGGCCGGGTCGCTGGCCTGCAGGCCGGCGGTATCGATCAGCACCACGCGCTTGCGCAGCAGCGGCTCCAGCGCCGCAGCAAGCGACTGGCCCGGGTCGACGTAGGTCACCGGCACGTTGAGGATGCGGCCCAGGGTCTTGAGCTGCTCCTGGGCGCCAATGCGGAAGCTGTCCATGCTCACCAGCGCCAGGTTCTGCGCGCCGTACTTGAGCACGTAGCGGGCGGCCAGCTTGGCCAGGGTGGTGGTCTTGCCCATGCCGGCCGGGCCGACCATGGCAATCACCCCACCCTCTTCGATCGGCTCGACCTCGGGGATTTCGATCATCCGCGCCAGATGCGCAAGCAACATGCGCCAGGCCTGGCGTGGCTCGTCGATCTCGGCAGTCAGGTCCAGCAGCTCACGGGCGATCGGCCCGGACAGGCCGATACGCTGCAGCCGGCGCCAGACGGTGGCCTGCTGCGGCTTGCTGCCTTGCAGCTGGTTCCAGGCCAGCGAGCCGAGCTGCACTTCCAGGAGCTCGCGCAGGCCCGACAGCTCGGAGCGCATGGCATCGAACAGGCGCGGGTCGACCGGCGCCGACGCAGGCGCTGCAGCAGCCTCGGGAACATCGACATGCGGTTCGATCAACGGCTCGGCGGCGGTCAGCGACTGCCCGGCGAACAATTGGCGGTTGTTGTCGCTGCTATCCTGGCGGTGGCCCAGCTCGGCCTGGGCAGTGGCGATGCGCGTATGGGTCTTGCGCAGCTCTTCTTCCAGTTCGGCGTTGGGCACACGTGGAGCCAGGGCGGACAGCTTGTAGTCCAGCGCGGCCGTCAGCTCGACACCGCCGGCGATGCGACGGTTGCCGATGATGGCGGCATCGGCGCCCAGCTCATCACGGACCAGCTTCATGGCCTGACGCATATCGGCGGCGAAAAATCGCTTAACTTGCATTATCCCCTACCTCAGCCGTTAGGGCCCACGGTGGCAACGATGGTGACTTGCTTGTTGTCCGGTATTTCCTGATACGCCAGAACATGCAAATTCGGTACAGCCAGGCGGCCGAAACGCGACAGCATGGCGCGGATCGGGCCGGCGACCAGGAGGATGGCCGGCTGGCCCTGCATTTCCTGGCGCTGGGCCGCCTCGATCAGCGAACGCTGCAGCTTCTCGGCCATGCTCGGCTCCAGAAGAACACCGTCTTCCTGACCTTGCCCGGCCCTTTGCAGACTATTGAGCAAAATCTGTTCCAACCTTGGCTCCAGGGTAATCACTGGCAGCTCCGACTCAACGCCGACAATGCTTTGCACGATGGCGCGACACAATCCGACGCGCACCGCCGCCACCAGCGCGGCGGTATCTTGACTCTTGCCGGCGTTGTTCGCGATCGCCTCGGCGATACTGCGGATATCGCGTACGGGTACCTGTTCCGATAACAGCGCCTGCAGCACCTTGAGCAGGCCCGACAACGAAATGACACCCGGCACCAACTCTTCTGCAAGTTTAGGCGATGCCTTGGCCAACACCTGCAGCAGTTGCTGGACCTCTTCATGGCCGATCAGCTCGTGGCAGTGCTTCTGCAGAATCTGGTTCAGGTGGGTGGCCACCACGGTACTGGCGTCGACCACTGTGTAGCCCAGCGACTGCGCCTGGGAGCGCTGGCCGACATCGATCCACACAGCTTCAAGGCCAAACGCCGGGTCACGCGCGGCAATGCCGTTGAGGGTACCGAACACCTGCCCCGGGTTGATTGCCAATTCGCGATCCGGGTAGATCTCGGCTTCGGCCAGGATCACCCCCATCAGGGTCAGGCGATAGGCGCTGGGCTGCAGGTCAAGGTTGTCGCGGATGTGCACGGTGGGCATGAGGAAGCCCAGGTCTTGCGACAGCTTCTTGCGCACACCCTTGATCCGCGCCAGCAACTGGCCACCCTGGTTGCGATCGACCAGCGGGATCAGCCGGTAGCCGACCTCCAGGCCAATCATGTCGATCGGCGTGACGTCGTCCCAGCCCAGCTCCTTGGTTTCCAGCGCGCGTTGTGGCGATGGCAGCAGGTCCTGCTGGCGCTGCGCTTCCTGCAGCGCCTGCGATTTGGCCTTCTGCTGCTTCTTCCACACCAGGTACGCGCCACCCCCGGCCAGCAGGCCAAGGCTGAGGAAGGCCACGTGCGGCATGCCCGGCACCAGGCCCATGACGATCATTAGCGCGCCGGACACCGCCAGGGCCTTGGGCGAATCGAACATCTGCCGGTTGATCAGCTTGCCCATGTCCTCGGAGCCCGAGGCGCGGGTAACCATGATCGCGGCAGCGGTCGACAGCAGCAGTGATGGCAATTGCGCCACCAAACCGTCACCGATGGTCAGCAAGGCGTACACCTTGCCGGCATCGCCAAAGCTCATGCCGTGCTGCAGCATGCCGATCAGCATGCCGCCGATCAGGTTGATGAACAGGATCAGCAGGCCGGCGATGGCGTCACCGCGAACGAACTTGCTGGCACCGTCCATCGAACCGTAGAACTCCGCCTCCTGCGCCACTTCGGCACGACGGTGCTTGGCCTGGGCCTGGTCGATCAGGCCGGCGTTGAGGTCGGCGTCGATGGCCATCTGCTTGCCGGGCATGGCGTCGAGGGTGAAACGCGCGCTCACTTCCGAAATACGCCCGGCACCCTTGGTCACCACCACGAAGTTGATGATCATGAGGATGGCGAACACCACGGCACCGACCACGTAGTTACCGCCGATCACCACCTCGCCGAAGGCCTGGATCACCTTGCCGGCGGCGCCGTGGCCCTCCTGCCCATGCAGCATCACAACCCGGGTGGAGGCCACGTTCAGGGCCAGACGCAACAGCGTGGCCACCAGCAGGATGGTGGGGAATGCGGCGAAGTCGAGCGGGCGCAGGGCGTAGACGCAGACCAGCAGGACCACGATCGACAGGGCGATGTTGAAAGTGAAGAACACATCGAGCAGGAACGGCGGTATCGGCAACATCATCATTGCCAACATCACCAGCAGCAACAGCGGCACACCCAGGTTGCCCCGACCGAGCCCGGCCAGGTTGTTACGGGCGTTGCTGATTAACTGAGTGCGATCCACCGCGAGTCCTCTTGATGCAAAACTTTGACGCACAGGGGGCGCCTGGCGCTGGCATTGCAAGAAGCTTTCCAACTTTGCTCGATGGTGTTCACCCTGAGGGTTTTATCGCCTGCGAGATCGAGCGCCGCCCGCGCGGCGCTTCGCGGGACAAGCCCGCTCCCACATTTGTTGCAACGTGGCCATGCCTGTGGGAGAGGTGTTGTCAGCCGGGGGGGGGGCAGGGCTTGAGATAGGTGATGCAGCAGCAATGCCAACTCAGAAATCCAGTCATCCCACCAAGGCAGGCAACCATGGCCTGACAGGTTTGGCTCGTTGCAACAAATGTGGGAGCGGGCTTGCCCCGCGAAGCGCCGCGTGGGCGGCGCTCGATCTCACAGGCGCCGAAAAACCACCGACAAACACATCAACTGTCGCGACGCAGGTCCGGCGGAATCGGCAGGTCGTCCTTCAGCGGCTCTGGCCGCTTGCCCTTGCCAGCCCTGTACTGGCGGATCTGGAACACATAGGCCAGCACCTGCGCCACCGCCAGGTAAAGCCCGGCAGGGATTTCCTGCTCGAGCTCGGTGGAGTAGTAGATCGCCCGCGCCAACGCCGGCGATTCGAGGATCTGGACCTTGTGCTCCACCCCAATCTCGCGAATCTTAAGGGCAATGAAATCCGTCCCCTTGGCCAGCAGCAACGGCGCTGCCCCGCCTTTCTCAGGGTCGTATTGCAAGGCCACCGCATAATGCGTCGGGTTGGTGATGATCACGTCGGCTTCGGGGACAGCCGCCATCATGCGCCGCTGCGAAGCCTCACGCTGAAGCTGGCGAATACGCTGCTTGACCTCGGGCTTGCCTTCGCTGTCCTTGTATTCGTCCTTGATTTCCTGCTTGGTCATCTTCAGCTTGTTGTGCGTCTGCCACAGCTGGAACGGCACGTCCGCCGCCGCAATCAACAGCAGCCCGGCCGACATCCACAACGCACTCCAGCCCACCACCTGCAGGCTATGGATGATCGCCTGCTCCAACGGCTCATTGGCGATCGCAAGCAGCGCCTGGCGGTCGTTGACCAGCACCACCACCGCCACGACCAGGATCACGAAAAACTTGGCGAGCGCCTTCAATAGCTCGGTCAAGGCGTTCATCGAGAACATGCGCTTGATCCCCGACAGGGGATTCATGCGGCTGAATTTCGGCTGCAGCAGGCTACCGGAAAACAGGAAACCGCCCAGGACTATCGGCGCGACGAAGGAAATCACGAACAACAGGATCAAGATCGGCTGCACCGCCCAGATGGCCATCTTGCCTGAGGCCAGCAGGAAGGCACCCATGGCGCGCTCATCGACGATGAAGTCGCGGGTCAGGCTGAAGTTCATGCGCATGATCGCCAGCAGTGTCTCGGCCAGGTGGCCGCCGAACGCCAGCAGGCCACCGGCGCCGGCCAAGGTCACCGCCACCGTATTCAGCTCCTTGGAACGCGCGATCTCGCCTTTCTCGCGGGCATCGCGCTTGCGCTTGTCGGTGGGTTCTTCTGTCTTGTCCTGACCGCTTTCGCTTTCCGCCATGCTCAGCGCGCCCTTGCCAGATCACGCAGCCATTGCAGCGCTTCGCTGGCCAATGCCTGGTAATGGGAAAGTATGTCGGCCAGGCCGACCCAGAAAATGAACATGCCCATGACCAGGGTCAGCGGAAAACCGATGGAGAAAATGTTCAACTGCGGCGCGGCACGCGTCATTACGCCAAAAGCGATGTTCACCACCAGCAGCGCGGCGATAGCCGGCAGGATCAGCAGCAGGCCGGCACCGAACACCCAACCCAGGCGCCCCGCCAGCTCCCAGAACTGATTGACCACCAGCGCGTTGCCTACCGGCAAGGTGGTGAAGCTTTCGGTCAGTACCTCGAACGCCACCAGATGGCCGTTCATCAGCAGGAACAGCACACTCACCAGCATGGTCATGAACTGGCTGATCACCGCGACGTTGACGCCGTTGGCCGGGTCGACCATCGATGCGAAGGCCATGCCCATCTGCACCGCGACGATCTGGCCTGCGATCACGAAAGCCTGGAACAGCAACTGCAACGACAACCCGAACAACGCCCCGACGATGACCTGCTCGGCACACAGCAGCAGGCCGCGCAGGCTCAACGGGTCGAACTCGGGCAAGGGCGGCAGGGCCGGGACGATCACCACCGTGATGGCCACTGCCACGTACAGGCGCACCCGCGCCGGCAGCATACGGGTGCCGAAGATCGGCATGGTCATCAGCACCGCCGTCACCCGGAACAACGGCAGGATGAAGGTCGCGACCCAGGTGCCGATCTGCGTGTCGGTCAGCTCCAGCATCGGCGCGTCAACCGATCAGCTGAGGAATGTTGGTATAGAGACTGGTGAAGTACTCCATGAACTTCTGCACCAGCCACGGCCCGGCGATGATCAGCGTGACCAGCATTACAAGCAGGCGCGGCAGAAAACTCAAGGTCTGTTCGTTGATCTGGGTGGCGGCCTGGAACATGGCCACCACCAGGCCTACCAGCAGGCTGGGCACCACCAGTATGGCGACCATCAGGGTGGTCAGCCACAAGGCATCACGGAACAGGTCGACAGCGACTTCAGGTGTCATCGGCGGCTCTCCTTGACGGCGTCAGACGCCGCCGAAACTGCTGGCCAGGGTACCCATGATCAGCGCCCAGCCATCGACCAGCACGAACAGCATGATCTTGAACGGCAGCGAGATGATCAGCGGCGACAGCATCATCATACCCATGGCCATCAGCACGCTGGCTACCACCATGTCGATGATCAGGAACGGGATGAAGATCATGAAACCGATCTGGAACGCGGTCTTCAGCTCGGATGTCACGAACGCCGGCACCAGGATCGTCAGCGGCACCTGGTCCGGGCCGGCGATGTCGGTACGCTTGGACAGGCGCATGAACAGGTCGAGGTCGCTTTGCCGGGTTTGTGCCAGCATGAAGTCCTTGAGCGGCCCTTGGGCCTTGTCGATGGCCTGCTGGGCGGTCATCTGCTCCTTCAGGTACGGCTGCAGGGCGTCCTGGTTCACCCGGTCGAACACCGGCGCCATGATGAACATGGTCAGGAACAGCGCCATGCCGGTCAGCAGCTGGTTCGACGGCGTCTGCTGCAGGCCCAGGGCCTGACGCAGGATCGAGAACACGATGATGATGCGGGTGAAGCTGGTCATCAGGATGACGAACGCCGGGATGAAGCTGAGCGCTGTCATGATCAGCAGGATCTGCAGGCTGACCGAATACTCCTGCTGCCCGTCCGCGGTATTGGACAGGGTAATGGCCGGGATCGACAGCGGGTCGGCACCCAGGGCCAGCGGCGCAGCCAGCAGCAGCGCCAGAGTCAACAACACACGCAGCGCGCCACTCATCACTTCTTGTCCTTAGGGTCCTTGCCCATCAGCTCCATCAGCCGCTGGGCAAACTCCGGCGTCGCCTGGCGGGCGTTTTCAGGCACTTCCACGGGTTCGGCCAGCACATGCAGGGCCTCGATGCTGCCAGGGGTATGGCCAATCAGGATCTGCTCCTTGCCCACTTGCACCAGCAGCAGCCGATCACGCGGGCCGATGGCCCGGCTGCCGACGATCTCGATCACCTGCCCGCCCTTTACCGCCGTGCTTTGCATGCGCCGCAGCAACCAGGCCAGGAAGAAGATCAGGCCGACCACCAGCAGCAGGCCGAAGACCATCTGCGCCAGCTGCCCACCGAGGCTGCCAGGCGCGGTTGCCGGGGTTGCCGCCGGCGTGGCCGCTGCCAGGCAAGCCTGGCTGGCGAGCAGCGCGGCAGCCGCCGCGATGGCGCGCATCGTGCCCTTCACTCAGCGCAGCTTCTTGATACGTTCGCTGGGGCTGATCACGTCGGTCAGGCGGATGCCGAACTTCTCGTTGACCACCACCACCTCGCCATGGGCGATCAGCGTGCCGTTGACCAGCACGTCAAGCGGTTCGCCGGCCAGGCGGTCGAGCTCGATCACCGAGCCCTGGTTGAGCTGCAGCAGGTTGCGGATGTTGATCTCGGTGCTGCCCACTTCCATGGAAATGTTCACCGGGATATCCAGGATCACGTCCAGGTTAGGGCCTTCGAGGCTGACGTTTTCGTTCGGCTTCGGCGAGCTGGCGAACTCCTCCATCGGCAGGCGGCCCGCGCCGCCGGTGCTGCTACCGGTGTCACCACCCAGCAGTGCATCGATATCGGCCTGGCCGGCTGCACCGGTTTCTTCCAGTGCCGCAGCCCATTCATCGGCCAGTGCCTGGTCCTCTGCGGAGGTGATCTCGTTTTCGTTAGCCATGGTTTCCTCGACAGGCATTCAATTCGTTATGTGCGACCGGCACGCCGTCAGCGGCGTTCGATCGGGTCGATGATCTGCAGCGCCAGGTTGCCCTTGTGCGAACCCAGGCGCGCCTTGAACGACGGCACGCCGTTGGCACGCAGCACCAGGTGCTCGGGCAGCTCCACCGGGATCACGTCGCCAGGCTGCATATGCAGGATGTCGCGCAGCTTCAGCTGGCGCCGGGCTACGGTGGCGGTCAGCGGCACGGCCACGTCCAGCACGTCCTCGCGCAGGGCCTTGACCCAGCGCTCGTCCTGGTCGTCCAGGTCGGACTGGAAACCGGCGTCGAGCATTTCTCGCACCGGCTCGATCATCGAGTACGGCATGGTCACGTGCAGGTCGCCGCCACCGCCGTCCAGCTCGATGTGGAAGGTGGACACCACCACCGCCTCGCTGGGGCCGACGATGTTGGCCATGGCCGGGTTGACCTCGGAGTTCATGTACTCGAAGGTGACCGGCATGATTGCCTGCCAGGCTTCCTTGAGGTCGACGAAGCACTGGTCCAGCACCATGCGCACCACGCGCAATTCAGTGGGGGTGAACTCGCGGCCTTCGATCTTGGCATGGCGGCCATCGCCGCCGAAGAAGTTGTCCACCAGCTTGAACACCAGCTTGGCATCGAGGATGAACAGCGAAGTGCCGCGCAGCGGCTTGATCTTGACCAGGTTGAGGCTGGTCGGCACGTACAGCGAGTGCACGTATTCACCGAACTTCATCACCTGCACGCCACCCACCGCCACGTCGGCCGAGCGGCGCAGCAGGTTGAACATGCTGATACGGGTGTAACGGGCGAAGCGCTCGTTGATCATTTCCAGGGTCGGCATGCGACCCCGCACGATACGGTCCTGACTGGTCAGGTCGTAGCTTTTGATGCTGCCAGGCTCGGATGCACTCTCGGTCTGCACCAGCCCGTCGTCGACGCCATGCAACAGGGCATCGATTTCATCCTGGGACAGCAGGTCCTGTACGGCCATTGCGGACTCCTACTGCAATACGAAATTGGTGAACAGCAACTGGTCGACGACCGGCTTGCCGACTTCCTTCTGCGCCACTTCCTGGACCACTGCAGTGGCCTTCTGGCGCAGCATTTCCTGTCCCACCGGGCTACCGGCCAGGGTGTCGAAGCCTTGCCCGGAGAACATCATCACCAGGTTGTTGCGGATGACCGGCATGTGCACCTTGAGCGCATCCAGGTCGGCCTGGTTGCGCGCTTGCAGGGTGATGCTCACCTGCATGTAGCGCTGGCGACCGTTCTGGTTGAAGTTGACCACGAAGGCCGGGGCCAATGCTTCGTAGATGGCCGCTGGCTTGACGTTGCTGGCTGCAGGGTCGGCGGCTGGGGCTGGCTCGCTCTTGTGCATGATGAACCAGGTAGCGCCCACCGAAAGGCCGATCGCCAGCAACAGGCCCACTACTGCCAGCAGGATCAGCTTGAGTTTGCCTTTAGTGGCGGGGTCTTTGACTGCTTCGCTCTTCGCCATGCCAATAATCCGTCGTCCATCGGGGGTTCAAGGGAGGATGGCTTGGCTTGAGCAAGTGTTATGCCAGAATGGAACTGGAATGCCTGAACCGACCTCTTCGCAGCACAAGGCTGCTCCTACAGGGAACGCATTCCTTTGTAGGAGCAGCCTTGTGCTGCGAAGAGGCCGGTTCGGAAAAAAGAAATATCAGGCGTAATAATCGACCGCACTGTCGCCAACAACCACCTGCTGCTCCACAGGCCGGGCGCTATCGACTGCCTCTGCCCCGCCCTGCTCGGCCCGGCGCGCCGCCACCCCGGACAGGTTGCTGCCCTGCGCCTGCCCCTGCTGCTGTTGCTGCTGCCCGCGCGACTGGTCGGCCACGTTGACATCCGGCTGTGCCAGCCCCTGCTGGGCGAACAGCTCGCGCAGCCGGTGCACCTGGCTGTCGAGGGCGTCACGCACGCCGGCGTGGCCGCTGATGAAGGTGACCTGGGTCGACTGGTCCGTCGCAACATTGACGCGAATGTCCAGGCGGCCCAGTTCAGCCGGTTCCAGCTGGATATCCGCCGACTTGAGGTTCTGGCTGGACAGGTACATGACCCGGTTGACCAGGCCCTCGGCCCAGGCGTTCTGGTTCATCGGCAGCGGTTGGTGCAATGGGCTGGCACTGGCCGGCACGGCATTGGCGGTCTTGGCCGTGGCGGCCTGGGTCAGGTTGGCCAGGCGGTTGGCGAAATCGTCTACGCGTGTATCGCTGCCAGCGCTCTTGGTGTCCTTCAGGCCATCTTCGAGCAAGGCAGCAAAGGCCTTGTCGCCGGGCTCGCCCGTTTCACCCTCGGCATTCTCGACCAGATTCGCCAAGGTATTGACGGCGGCCTGCCCCTCCTCGCCCTGAGCCTGCGAAGGATCCAGGGCATGCGCCGAGGTCGCTCCCTTGGCCTGGGCACTTTGCTCCAGCGCCAGGCGCAAGGTCGGCAGGTTGGCCAGAGGATCGGCGTCGGGATCGAAGGCTTCCTCGGCGGCCGGCTCCTCGGGCAGCTCGGCGGTGACCTGCGCCGCGGCGGCCTGCAACACCGGCGCCACCGCCTCGGCCTGCGCCTGGATCAGCTGAGCGCCAGGCTGAGCGTCGGTTACCTGGCCGGCCACCAGGCTGGCATCGCGCAAGCCGGTGTCAGTCTGGGCCTGGTCGTCGGCTGGCAATTGTTTGCCGTCATCGGCAACCGCGGGTTTGTCGGCAGCGGCTTTCTTGCCGCCCTGCGCCGCCTCGGGCTTGTCCTTGGGCTTGGCCTGGGCGACCTTGTCGTCCTGCCCTGCGGCCTTGTCGCGGCCCTGCCTGGCCATCACCTGGCCGAAGCCGTCGCCCTTGTCGCCCAGCGCCTGCAGCGGCTTGTCGGCCTGTGCGGTGGCCGAACGCGAGGTATTGGCAATGGCGTTGCCTTGCAACAATGGGTTGGGTGCGACAGGCATCGAGCGGTCTCCGCGCCAGAAACAAAAAAATCATCCAGCCAGAGACAGGCAAGACTCGCGCCAAGTCGTGTATCAACCCGCCGAAATGCGTTGCTGCTCACCTCGGTAGAAGCGCTGCACCTCGACGAACTCCAGGTCGATGCGGTTGATCAGGTCCTCGATGCCATACAGCGGAGGCCGCCGCGCGCGCTCCTCCAGTTGCTGGCACAGGCTGGCCAGCGCAACCGCGCCCATGTTGCTGCTGCTGCCCTTGAAACTGTGGGCCGCAGAACCGAGCTCTTCGGCACTTTTGGCCGCATGCAGCTGGCCCAGGCGCCGCTCGGAGTCGTCAAGAAAGGTTTGCACCAACTGCAGGTAGCCATCTTCCATGACCTCACGCAGGTCGCTGAGTACCTTATGGTCAATATGCATGTCAGTCACTTGTTCACTCCTTGATCAAGCCAGATTATGCCCGAGCCAACCCGTGGCTCACCAGACGAACTCCACATGCGCGCAACGCCCGCCCTCACTCCAGCAAGCGCTGCTGGCCAGCCGCCTTACCAAATTCAGGCCACGCCCACTCAGCCCCTGCTCCAGCGTGGGCCGCGACAGCACGCGCTGCACATCGAACCCGGCACCACTGTCACGGACCTCGATCATCAGACGCCCGCCGTCGGCATGCGGTTCAACCTTGAAATCGATGCGCACGTAACCGTCGGTCAACACCCCGAGGCGCCGGGCGCGCTCTTGATAATAGTCTGCAAAGCCTTGGCCATCGCGCTTGAGCTGCGAATCCAGGCCCAGCACGCCATGCTCCAGCGCGTTTGAATAAAGCTCGCTGAGCACACTGTGCAGGTTGCCGGTGCGCGCACGCAGGCCGTGAATCTCCTGCAACAACTGCACCAGGTACGGCACCGGGTGGAAGCGTTTGAGGCTCTCGCCACGCACCTCGAACCCCAGCGACCAGTCCAGCGGGCTGGAGCGGCCGCTATCAGAGTAGATCATCGGCGCCGGCACCCGCTCCTCGGCACTGAACATACGAATGTCGCACAGACTGATGTCATCGCGCGGGCGCCCGCCAAAGCGCTCCAGAGCCTGCATCACTTCGTCGAACAGCCGCGCCGGGTCACGGTTGTCGGCCAGCACCCTGTGCAGGCGCTGCACACCGAACAGGCGCTCCTGGTCGTCGGCCGTGTCGAGCACGCCGTCCGACAGCAGCAGCAGGCGTTCACCCGGCGCCAGCGGCAACACTTCGGTACTGTCATCGAAATGCTCGGCGTCCAGGATGCCCAGCGGCAGGTGCCGCGAACCCAGCGCCGACAGCACCTGGCCATCTACTGCCAGGCGATAGCCATCAGGCATGCCACCATTCCACACTTCCACCGAACCGCGCTGCATGCTCAGGTTGAGCAGCAGCGCACAACAGAACATGTCCACCGGCAGGATGCGCTTGAGCTTGGCGTTCATCTCGCGCAGGACCTGCGCCATGCCGTAGCCCTTGGCAGTCATGCCGTAGAACACTTCAGCCAGCGGCATCGCCCCTACCGCCGCTGGCAGGCCGTGGCCGGTAAAATCGCCGAGAAGCACTCGCATGTCGCCGGACGGAGTGAACGCGGCCAGCATCAGGTCGCCATTGAACAGCGCATACGGCGATTGCAGGTAGCGGATGTTGGGCGCGGAAAGGCAGCCGGAATGGGCCACCTTGTCGAACACCGCCTTGGCAACCCGCTGCTCGTTGAGCAGGTGGTGGTGGTGCCGGGCAATCTGGTCACGCTGCTCCAGCACGGTGGCCTGCAGCCGGCGCAGGCGGTCCATGGCGCGGATCTTGGCGCCGAGAATCACCGCACTGTAGGGCTTGGCCATGAAGTCGTCGCCCCCTGCCTCCAGGCAGCGCACCAGGCCTTCCTCCTCGTTCAATGAAGTCAGGAAAATGATCGGCACCAGCGCTTCGCCGGCCAGGGCCTTGATCTGCCGCGCCGCCTCGAAGCCGTCCATCACCGGCATCAGCGCATCCAGCAGCACCAGTTGCGGGCGACGCTCGACGAACAACGCCACCGCCTGCTCGCCGTTTTCCGCGGTAAGTACCTGATGACCTTGACGGCGCACGATCTGCGCCAGGAGCAGGCGGTCGGCGGCACCGTCTTCAGCCACCAGCACGGTCAACGCCTGTTCGGCCGGCATGTCGGCGCTCAACTGATATCGAAGAGTTTTTCGAAATTGGAGATGGCGAGGATCTTGCGCACGTCGGAGCTGGCATGCACCACACGCACATCCGACTCATCGCCGCCCGCATGGTCACGTAGCAACAGCAGCATGCCGAGCGCGGAACTGTCGAGGTAGGTAGTGTCCTTCAGGTCGACGACCACCGAATCTGGCCGGTTGGGCTGGCGTTCGTAGGCGTCGCGAAATTCCTGGTGCTTGCCGAAATCGAAGCGCCCCTTGATCTTTATTGTCAGCTTTTTCCCGTCCTGCGAAAAATCCGTCTCGACTGCCATGCTAGCGATTCCTTCGATGATGGCGGATGCAACTCCTTAAAGGTTTAGCAGGCGATGGCGGGGGTGGCAAGCATGTGGACTGCCTGTCCCGACCTCTTCGCGGGTGAACCCGCTCCCACAGGACCTTCACAAATTCGAATCCTGCACCGTACCTGTGGGAGCGGGTTTACCCGCGAAAAAGCCAGTACAGGCTATAGGTGATTCTGCCGCGGCAGGCGCTGCGACAGCTCGTCGAGCAGGCGCTGCTCGCGCTTGTCTTCGGCCCGCCGGGCTTCCTCCAGATAGCGCTGTACCAGCTTGCGCAGGCCTTCCACCCGGGCATAGGCCTGCTGCCAGGTGCCTCGGGCGTTGTTGAGGTTGTTCTGGTGCCAGACCAGGCTCTGGCGCTGCTGGGTCATGGCCGTTTCCAGCTGCCCGAGGAAGCGCTGGTAATTGACCAGCCAGCTACCGTTTACCCCCTGCCCGCCGCGGTTGATCCACTGCAACTGGTAATCCTCGCGAAACCGCTCGAGCTCGGCCAGCTTGGCCTGGGCCGCGGCCACCTGCTGCTGGAACTGCCCAAGGCGCTGGGCCGCCTGGCGCTCGGCCTCTTCGGCCATGTCCACCACCGGCGCCAGGCGCGCGGCACGTCCGGGCAGCGCCATGGCCTATCAACCGGCCGCCGGGGGCGCAAAGATCGCCCCCAACTGTTCGCGGCTTTGCGCCATGCCCACGCTTTCGCGCAGGCCCTGGCGCAAAAACTCCACCAGCTTCGATTGCAGGGCGATGGCCAGGTCGGTTTCCGGGTCGCCACCCGCCACGTAGGCACCCACGCTGATCAGATCGCGGCTCTGCGACAGGCGCGACCACAACTGCTTGAACTTCTGCGCCTGGCGCAAATGGTCGGCATCGACCACCTGGGGCATGACCCGGCTGATCGAGGCTTCGATGTCGATGGCCGGGTAATGACCTTCTTCGGCCAGCCGCCGCGACAGCACGAAGTGGCCATCGAGCACACCGCGCGCCGCGTCGGCAATCGGGTCCTGCTGGTCGTCGCCCTCGGACAACACGGTATAGAACGCGGTGATCGAACCACCACCTGGCTCGCCGTTGCCGGCCCGCTCCACCAGCTTGGGCAGCTTGGCGAACACCGACGGCGGGTAACCCCGGGTGGCCGGCGGCTCGCCGATGGCCAGGGCGATTTCACGCTGGGCCTGTGCGAAACGGGTCAGCGAGTCCATCAGCAACAGCACGTTCTTGCCCTTGTCGCGGAAGTACTCGGCAATACGTGTGCAGTACATGGCGGCGCGCAGACGCATCAGCGGCGCATCGTCGGCGGGCGAAGCGACCACCACCGAGCGCTTGAGGCCTTCCTCACCCAGGATATGCTCGATGAATTCCTTGACCTCGCGGCCCCGCTCGCCGATCAGGCCGACGACGATGATTTCGGCTTCGGTGAAGCGGGTCATCATGCCCAGCAACACCGACTTGCCCACACCGGTACCGGCGAACAGGCCCAAGCGCTGGCCGCGACCGACCGTGAGCAGGCCATTGATGCTGCGAATTCCCACGTCCAGCGGCTTGCTGATGGGGTCGCGGTTCAACGGGTTGATCACCGGGCCGTCCATCGGCACCCAGTCCTCGGCCTTCATCCCGCCCTTGCCATCCAGCGCGCGACCGGCGCCGTCGAGCACCCTGCCGAGCATGCTCATGCCCATGGGCAGACGGCCGCTGTCATCCAGCGGCACCACCCGCGCGCCGGGGGCGATGCCGACAATGCTGCCGACCGGCATGAGGAATACCTTGGGCCCGGCAAAACCCATGACTTCGGCCTCCACCTGCACCGGGTGGTAGCTGTCGTCGTTGATTACCAGGCAGCGGCTGCCGACTGCAGCGCGCAGGCCTTCGGCTTCCAGGGTGAGGCCAACCATGCGCAGCAGGCGGCCTTCGACGATGGGCTGGGCCGGCAGTTCGATGGCCTCGGCATAACTGCCCAGGCGTTTGCCGAAGCTGGTGCGTTCAAGGTGCATCCGGGGTATCCACCAGGCTGTCCAGGTCAATGGACATATCGGCTGCCGCCGGGTGCAGCGAATGGTCGTGCAACTGATCGAACAGTTGCGCCACGGCTTTCTCGATGCGGGTTTCCATGGTCGCGTCGATGCGGCTGTGCGCGGTCTCGATACGGCAGCCGCCCGGCAGCAGCGCGCTGTCTTCTAGCAGCCGCCAGCTTTCCTCATGGCGCTCGCGCAGGGCCTTGGCCAGCTCGAAATCCTGCGGGTTGAGATGGATGCGGATATTGTCAGCGCCCATGGGCAGCAGCTTGAGCGCTTCGCGCAGTACCTGGGTGATCTGGCTGGAATCACTCCGCAGTTCGCGACCGATTACCTGGCGGGTCATGTGAGCGACCAGGTGGACCAGTGCCTTCTCGATCTGCGTGTCCTGCTCGGCGATCGGTTCCATCAGGTTGGTCATCAGCCGGTCGAGGCTTTCCAGCTTGGTCTTCAGGGCCTCTTCGGCTTCCTGGCGGACCTTGAGCTGGGTGCTATGGAAGCCCTCGCGCTCACCGGTGGCAAAGCCTTCGTTGTAGGCTTCCTGGCGGATGGCCTCGAGTTCTTCCAGGGTCAGCGGCTGGACTTCTTCCAGCGGTACTTCCTCGACTTCTTCCTCGACTACCTCGGGTTCCGGCTCCGGTTCGGGCTCAGGCTCGGGTTCCGGGTCGAAGCTGGGCAGCGCCCATACGTCCACGCCCTCGAGGTCGCGGGCGCGGATCAGGTCGCTGGGGTGATGTTCTTTGGTGGGCATGCTGTCATGTTCTCAAACCATGTTCAGCCGACACGGTCCTTGTGGGAGCGGGTTTACCCGCTCCCACAAGGGGCGGCGTCGGCCTTCAGATCGCGAATACCTCAGATCATTTCCTCGGCACCCTTGCCGCCGAGCACGATCTCGCCGGCCTCGGCCATGCGGCGGGCGATGGTGAGGATTTCCTTCTGCGCCGTTTCCACATCGCTGACCCGTACCGGCCCCTTGGCCTCCAGATCGTCGCGCAACAGCTCCGAGGCACGTTTGGACATGTTCTTGAAGATCTTGTCCTTGACCCGCTCGTCGGCGCCCTTGAGCGACACCACCAGCACATCGGACGAGACTTCGCGCAGCAGCGCCTGGATGCCACGGTCGTCGACATCGGCCAGGTTGTTGAAGACGAACATCAGGTCTTCGATCTGCTCCGACAGGTCGCTGTCGATTTCGCGGATCGCGTCCATCAGTGCACCTTCCACCGAGCTGTCGAGGAAGTTCATGATGTCGGCAGCGCGCTTGATGCCACCCAAGGTGGTACGCGCCGCGTTGGAGTTGCCCGAGAACTGCTTCTCGAGGATCTGGTTCAGCTCCTTCAGCGCCGCCGGCTGCACGGTGTTCAGCGACGACACGCGCAGGACGATGTCCAGGCGCACCTTATGGTCGAAGTTGCTCAGCACTTCGCCGGCCTGGTCGGGGTCGAGGTAGGCAACCACGATGGCCTGGATCTGCGGGTGCTCGTAGCGGATCACGTCGGCAACGGCGCGCGGCTCCATCCACTTCAGGCTGTCCAGGCCGCTGGTGTTGCCACCGAGCAGGATGCGGTCGACCAGGCCGTTGGCCTTGTCCTCGCCCAGGGCCTGATTGAGCATCTTGCGGATATAGGCATCGGAGCCCACGCCCAGGCTGGTCTGGTCGCCGACGATTTCGACGAACTCGCTCATCACCTGTTCGACCTGTTCACGGTGCACATTGCCCATCTGCGCCATGGCCACACCCACACGCTGCACTTCCTTGGGCCCCATGTGCCGCAGCACCTGGGCGGCATCGGTCTCGCCCAGCGAAAGCAGGAGGATCGCCGCCTTGTCGACGCGGCTCAGCTTGGCGGTAACGGCTCGGTTATCACTCATCGGCGTTGATCCACTCTTTCACGACCTGGGCAACGCGGCCCGGGTCTTCGGCCACCAGGCCTTTGATTGCGTTGAGCTGTGCCTCGTAACCCTCGTTCGGGCTAGGCAGCAGAATGCTTGTCGGGCCACCCAGAGTGACGCGGTCGTTGGCCAGTTCGCCATCCAGACCCATCATGCCGCCCAGCTCCATGTCGCTATCCGAGGCAGCCTGCTTGCCGCCCCCTGTAATGTTGTTCAGCACCGGGCGCAGCACACCGAACACCAGCACCAGGATGAACACCACGCCCAGCACTTGCTTGACGATGTCCCAGAACCACGGCTGCTGGTAGAAGGCGATATCGGCGATCTCTTCGCCACGGTCGGCGGCGAACGGCACGTTGATCACCGTCACACTGTCGCCACGGCTGGCATCGAAGCCGACCGCGTCCTGTACCAGGCGAGTGAAGCGTGCCAGGTCCTCGGCGCCCCATGGCGCACGGGTGGCGTCGCCGGTGGCCGGGTCGATCTTGACCTGGTCGTCCACCACCACCGCCACCGACAGGCGGGTCATGCGCCCCTGCTGCTGGCGGGTGTGGCTGATGGAGCGGTCCAGCTCGAAGTTCTTGGTACTTTGCTGGCGCTTGTCCGACGGGTACGGCGCGAGCATCGGCTGGCCGGTGGCCGGGTCCATGATCTGCTGGCCGTTGGCATCCACCAGCGGCTGGCCAGGCTGGATGGCCGCGGCCGGGGTAGCGGCACCACCGGTGGTCTGCGGTGCCGAGGCCGGGCCTGGCGGCTGGTTGCTCAGTGCGCCGGGGACACCTTGCGGCCCCTGGCTGCTGGCACGCTGTTCGTCGACCGACTGCTCGCTGCGCAGTGCCGGCTGGTCGGGGTTGAACTGCTCGGAGGTGGACTCGACCGCGCTGAAGTCGAGGTCGGCAGACACTTCGGCCTTGTAGCGGTCATTGCCCAGCACCGGCTGCAGGATGTTGTGTACCCGCTGGGTGAGCATGCTTTCTACCCGGCGGCTGTAGTCGAACTGCTTGCCTGCCTGGGTCAGGGCGGTGTCCTGGATCTGCTCGGACAGCAGGTTGCCCTTCTGATCGACCACGGTGACCTGGGACTTGTCCAGTTCCGGCACGCTGGTGGCGACCAGGTTGACGATGGCCATCACCTGCCCGGCTTCCAGGGCACGGCCCGGGTACAACTCGACCAGTACCGAGGCGCTGGGCTTGCGTTCGTCACGCACGAACACCGAGCTTTTCGGGATGGCCAGGTGCACGCGCGCGCCCTTGACGTTGTTCAGGCTGGACACGGTACGCGCCAGCTCGCCTTCCAGGCTGCGACGGTAACGGGTGGCTTCCATGAACTGGCTGGTGCCCAGGCCCTGCTCCTTGTCGAGCAATTCGAAACCGACGTTGCCATCGCTTGGCGCCACGCCGGCGGCCGCCAGTTTCAGGCGCGCACGGGAGAGGTCGTCGGCCTTGACCAGCAGAGCCCCGGAGTTGGGCTCGACGTTGTAGGGGATGTCGGCAGCGGCCAGGGTATCCATGACCTGCTTGGTGTCCATGCCCGCCAGGCTGCCGTACAGCGGACGGTAATCAGGTTGTTGCGACCACAGTACCACGGCAAAGCCGATCGCCACGCTGGCGGCCAGGCCGACCAGAAGGCCGATCTGACGCAGCATGGGCATCTGCGCGATATTTTCCAGAAACGCCATGCCGAACAGCGGCGGCTTGGCCGCGGGCGGGCCGCTCTTGGCAGGGGCGTTGTCGACGACTGCTTCAGCCATGGTTTACGTCCGTCCTCAAACCGGCATCTGCATGATGTCCTGGTACGCCTGGACCAGCTTGTTGCGTACCTGGGTCAGGGCCTGCATCGACACGCTGGCCTTTTGCGAAGCGATCATCACATCGGTCAGGTCGACACCACTTTTGCCGATCTCGAAGGCGTTGGCCAGCTGGGTCGAAGCCTGCTGAGTCTCATGCACCTTGCCGATGGCCTGGCCGAGCATGTCGGCAAAGGTACTCTGCCCCGGTGCCAGCTCGGGAGCGGCGGCCACCTTGGGCAGCGACATGGCATCGGCCTGCATGGCCCGCATGTCCAGCATCAGACGATTGAATTCAACACCTTGGCTCATGACCCTTCTCTCTCCTGCGGCCGCATTTTTTTGACAGTGATGCGGCGGATAGCCAACGTAAAGCAACAAAGGTGCCAGCCTTGGCACGCGCACCTCGGTTCACTGTAGGAGCAGCCTTGTGCTGCGAAAGGGGCCTTTGATGCAACAGACCACCTTCTGCCTTGCTGGCCTCTTCGCAGCACAAGGCTGCTCCTACAAAGGCTGCGCAAGCTCTGAGGTTTTTGTCAGCCGAACAGGCTGGCCTCGACGTCAAACCCGGCATCGCGCATCTGCGCCAGCTTGTAGCGCAAGGTACGCGGGCTGATCCCCAGGCGTTCGGCCGCCTCTTTGCGGCGGCCGCGCTCGGCGCGCAGGGTGTCGATGATCATCTGGTACTCATGACGACGCATGTCATCGCCCAGCCCGCCAGGCTCGGCCACCACCTCAGGTGATGGCTCGATGCCAGCTGACAATGGAATGGCGCCTGCCAGACAAAAATCCGCCGCCTCGATCACCCCGCCCTGCTGCAGGATCAGCGCCCGCTGCAGGGCGTTGTCCAGTTCGCGTACGTTGCCCGGCCAGGCATACGCCTGCAGGCAGGCCCGGGCCTGGGGCGACAGGTGCACCGGGGCGTGCTTCATCTTGGCCACGTGACGCGCCAACAGGCGCTCGGCCAGTTGCAGGATGTCACCCGGGCGTTCGCGCAGTGGGCGCCAGGCCAGGGGGAACACCGAAAGGCGGTAGTAGAGGTCTTCACGGAAACGCCCGGCCGCCACTTCGCCAGCCAGGTCACGGTTGGTAGTAGCCAGCACACGGATATCCAGGCTGATCGGCTTGCGCCCACCCACCCGCTCCACCTCGCGCTCCTGCAGCACCCGCAGCAGCTTGGCCTGCAAGGCCATCGGCATCTCCGAGATCTCATCAAGCAGCAAGGTGCCACCCTCGGCCTGCTCGAACTTGCCGGCCTGGGCGGCAATGGCGCCAGTGAAGGCACCCTTTTCGTGGCCGAACAGCGTGGCCTCGAGCATGTTGTCGGGGATGGCAGCACAATTGATCGCCACGAAGGGCTGCGCCGCCCGCGACGATTGCTGATGAATGAAGCGCGCCAGCACTTCCTTGCCGGTGCCGGACTCGCCCGAAATCAGCACGGTCGAGTCACTGCGCGCCACCCGCGCGGCCAGCTCCAGCAACTGTCGACTGGCTGGTTCGCAGGCCACCGGGCCTTCTTCTTCAGCCACGCGCCCGGCGGCATGCCGCTCGACCAGGCTGAGCAACGCCTTGGGCTCGAACGGCTTGACCAGATAGTCGGCGGCGCCTTGGCGCATCGCCTCGACGGCACGCTCCACCGCGGCATGCGCCGTCATCAGCAACACGGGCAGTTGCGGTTGCTGGCGGCGCAGCTGGGCTAGCAGTTGGTGCCCATCCATGCCTGGCATGTTCACATCGCTGACTACCAGGCTGAAGGCCTCCTCCAGCACCGCTTCCAGCGCTTCTTCGGCACTGCCCACCGCCTGGTAGGCGAAGCCGCCGATTTCCAGGGTATCGCCCAGCGCCTGGCGCAATACGCGGTCGTCCTCGACCAGCAGCACCTTGATCGTCATTACATGCCCTCCGCCAGCTGCCCGTCGATCAACGGCAGCTCCACCCGCACACAGGTGCCACGGCCAACCCTGGAGCGCAGGCGCAGCGCACCTTGGTGCGCGCGCACCACGGCCTTGACCACGGCCAGGCCCAGGCCGGTGCCAGTGGCCTTGGTGGTCAGGAACGGCTCGCCCAGGCGGCCGAGCAGGTCGCCATCGATGCCACTGCCGGCGTCGCTTACACACAGGTGCAGGCTGCGCTCGCGACGGAACAGGTGCACCTTCAGTCGCGCCGGGCCGTCGCTGGCTTGCAGCGCATTTTCGATCAGGTTGAGCAATGCACCAACCAGGGTGTCGCGGTTGCACAGCAGCTCACCCAGGTGGCTGTCGCACTGCCAGCGCACGGCGTGCCCTTGCACATGCGCCTGGGCAGCCTGCTGCAGGGCCTGGAACAAGGCTTTTGGCGTGACTCGATCATTCAGCGGCAGCTCACCCCGAGCGAATACCAGCATGTCGCGCACCTGGTGTTCCAATTCGTGCAGGCGCTCTTTCAGGGCCCCGGCAAAGCGCTGGCGGGTTTCCGCGCTCAGGTCTTGTTCGGGATCAGCCAGGTGGCTGGCGTAGAGCATCGCCGCCGACAGTGGCGTGCGGATCTGGTGCGCCAGCGAGGCGACCATGCGCCCCAGCGAAGACAGGCGCTCGTGGCGAGCCAGCTGGTCTTGCAGGCGACGGGTTTCGGTCAGGTCGTTGAGCAACACCAACTGGCCAGGCTCGGCATCCAGCGAGCGAGTGGCAATGGACAGACGGCGGCCGTCGCGCAGCGAGACTTCGTGACCGTCATCCTTGCGCGGGGCAAAGCTGCGAGCGATCACCTGGCGCCACAGCTGGCCGACCAGCGGCTCGCCGAGCAATTCGCAGGCGGCCGGGTTGGCTTCGCGTACCAGGCCCTGGCCATCGATCACGATCACCCCGCCGGGCAGCAGGTCCAGCAGGTTCTGCAGGCGGTTGGCCAGGCGTTCCTTTTCGCTCAGTTCATCGATGCGCTGGGCGCTGACCACCGCCAGCTCGCCTTTGAGTTCGCTGACCCGGGCTTCCAGCAGGCTATAGGACTGGCTCAGCTGGCTCGAGACCTGATTGAACAGAGCGAAGGCCTGCTCGACACCCTGGCGGCTGTCCTGCTCGATCGGGGGCTGCCCCTGCGGACCGGGGGCTAGGGATATGTGGGCGGCCTGGGGCATGTTGCTCTCTCGCATGGCTGACCGTCATAAAAACGGTGTGTTGCCAGCGGTGTAGCAATAGCCGTGCCGGAGATGGGGTTTAATGCAGGGTTTGAGATTTTGGTGGGGCGCATATCGTGCGCCGCCGCGGGTATATACGCCTTGACACTTTCTGCGCCTGTGAGATCGAGCGCCGCCCGCGCGGCGCTTCGCGGGACAAGCCCGCTCCCACATTTGTTGCAATGTGGCCATGCCTGTGGGAGAGGCGTTGCCAGCCTTGGTGCAAGGCTTGAGGCAATGGGGCGGCAGTAGTGCCAACCCAGAAATACAGCCATCCCACCAAGGCTGACAACCATGGCCTGACAGGTTCGGCACGTTGCAACAAATGTGGGAGCGGGCTTGCCCCGCGAAGCGCCGCGCGGGCGGCGCTCGATCTCACAGGCGCAGAAAGTACAACGGCAAACACTCGCGAAGCGCCGCGCGGACGGCGCTCACCGCTTCCAGATGACTCAGACCCATACGGCGTCCCAATGTGGATAATCACCGACCCTGCTTGCCAACCCCGCCCGCAATGGGTTGCAAATTACATATTTCGCCACCCTGCGAATGTCTTCCTCTCGCCGAATGGCATGGTCCTGATAGCCCGCTTGCCACACTTTTTCGCGCCGCATTCCTCGGTGATACAGCGCATGACTGCTGCGCGACTTAAATCGTCGCATCAAGCTACATAATGTCGAGTCGTTCAGCTGAATCAACCAATGGAGATGGTCCGGCATCACAACCCAGGCCAATGACTGACACGCACCTTCGCGCTCAGCCTGCCGAAGTTGCTGAATCACCGCTCGGGCCAGCCAAAAATCCGTGAACATTCGCTTTCGATTATTCGTTACGGTTGTTAACAGATACAGGCCGCCGGGTATGGAGAAGCGGCCACGGCGCAAGAGATGGGATTGAGCACGCTCCATGTGGTTTCCTCGCACAAAGGCTCAGGAAACATAGGCGCATGCGACGGATTGGAGCATTGAAAAGTATTGCGGAATGTGGAGTGTATGGGGTGCGATCGAGCGCCGCCCGTGCGGCGCTTCGCGGGTATTCGCCTTGACGCTTTCTGCGCCTGTGAGGCCGAGCGCCGCCCGCGCGGCGCTTCGCGGGTATTCGCCTTGACACTTTCTGCGCCTGTGAGACCGAGCGCCGCCCGCGCGGCGCTTCGCGGGACAAGCCCGCTCCCACATTTGTTGCAACGTGGCCATGCCTGTGGGAGAGGCGTTGCCCGCTTTGGCGGAGAGTTTGAGACTGGAGAGACGGCGGTAGCGCCAGCCGGGAAACCGCGTCAAGGCAACAAGGCTGACAACCATGGCCTGACAGGTTCGGCACGTTGCAACAAATGTGGGAGCGGGCTTGTCCCGCGAAGCGCCGCGCGGGCGGCGCTCGGTCTCACAGGCGCAGAAAGTACAACGGCAAACACTCGAGAACCGCCGCGCGGGCGGCGCTCGACCTAACAGACACCATCAACGCCAAGCCGAACACCCCGCCCCAGCCGTCAATCCTCCGCCTGTTCCTCGCCGCCCTGGCGGCTCATGCCATACTTGCGCATCTTCTCGACCAAGGTGGTGCGGCGAATGCGCAAACGTTCAGCCGCACGCGCAACGATACCGTTGGCATCGTCCAGCGCTTGCTGGATCAGGCCCTGCTCCAGGCTGCCCAGATAGTCCTTCAGGTCCAGGCCTTCAGGTGGCAGCATGGCGTGGTTGCTGAAGTTCGGCGTATGGCCATTGATCGCCACGCGCTCTTCCAGGTCGCTGCGCAGGCTGTCGACCATCTGCTCGTCTTCGTCATCGACGTAACGGAATTTCTTCGGCAGCTCGGAAACGCCAATCACCCCGTACGGGTGCATGATCGCCATACGCTCGACTAGGTTGGCCAGCTCGCGCACGTTACCCGGCCAGCCGTGGCGACACAGCGACATGATCGACGCGGAGTTGAAGCGGATGGACCCGCGCTTCTCGTGCTCCATACGCGAGATCAGCTCGTTCATCAGCAGCGGGATGTCTTCCACCCGCTCACGCAGCGGCGCCATCTCGATAGGGAACACGTTCAGGCGGTAGTACAGGTCTTCGCGGAACGTACCCTCCTCGATCATGGTCTCGAGGTTCTTGTGAGTCGCGGCAATGATGCGCACATCGATGCTCTGGGTCTTGTTGCTGCCCACGCGCTCGAAGGTACGCTCCTGCAGCACGCGCAACAGCTTGACCTGCATCGGCAACGGCATGTCGCCGATTTCGTCGAGGAACAGGGTACCGCCGTTGGCCAGCTCGAAACGCCCGGCACGGCTGGTGATCGCCCCGGTGAAGGCACCCTTCTCGTGGCCGAACAGTTCGCTTTCCAGCAGCTCGGCCGGGATCGCACCGCAGTTGACCGGCACGAACGGCGCCTCGCGGCGTTTGGAATGGTAGTGCAGGTTGCGCGCGACCACTTCCTTGCCGGTGCCGGACTCACCCAGGATCAGCACGCTGGCATCGGTATCGGCCACTTGCTGCATCATCTGCCGCACGTGCTGAATGGCACGGCTGGTGCCGACCAGGCTGCGGAACAGGTTGGGTTCGCGCTGGCGACCACGCTCGCGCGCCTGGTCGTACATCTCGCGATAGACCTGGGCACGGTGCAGCGAATCCAGCAGCTGGCTGTAGCTTGGCGGCATTTCCAGGTTGGAAAGCACCCGGCGGCGAAGGTCTTCCGGGAACTCCGCAGAAGAAATTTCACCTAAAAGCAGAACCGGAAGGAACTCATCCCACCCAGTCACTGTCTTAACGAGCCCAAGCACACTGCCCGGGGCATTTACAGTGCCAATAAGCACGCACAGCACTTCGCGACTCGAAGACAACGGCTCGACCACTTGCTGCCAGTCCTGGCTGGAGCAAGCGAGGTTTTCTTCGCCGAGGAAGTTAAGCACCACCGCCAGGTCGCGGCGGCGTGCGCTGTCGTCGTCGATCAGCAGAATCTTGGTTTCACGCCACATGCAATAGCAACTTCCCTAGTCATATCGGCGCCCGAGGGCGTGCTCGACATCATTCCGACTGAATGGTCAGTGTTCGGACGTCTGAAATTCGAAAACAGCCACTAGTAAAGTCAAAAAACACCAGCCAGTCAAATTAATGGCGCATGGCTTTTGGCAACATCTGTGGTCAGGTGAACAAATGGTATACCTTTGCCGCGTTCTTCGCCTGACGGATTTTCGTCATTTCATCCACCAAGGATTGACGTTCGCCACTTGCAACTTCGATTAGTTGACGGTATACGGCCAACAACTGCTCAAGGCTGGCACTGACATCGGCCTCGTTGCCCTTCGCCTCACTGACCATGTCACCGATGCGCAAGCGGCATTCCAGGTCCAGCTCCCCCACCGCTTCCCAGTTGCGCTCGGCCAGCGCCGCCAGCAGCATTTCCCGGGTCTGCTCGATCCGGGCGATTACTTCGCTCATGTCATCCTCCTTTATCAGGAAGCCGACGACTGATCGCCGATTGCGTCCCAACCTTCCTTCACAGTGATCAGCAGGCGCGCGACCTCGTCGATGATGGCCGGGTCACCCTTGACGTTGGCCTCGATCAGGCGACGGCTCATGTACATGTACAAGCTGTCCAGCTCAGCCAGGCTATCGGCATGGTTTTCCAGGTCCAGGCCTTCACGCAGGCCACCGATGATGTCGATGGCCTTGCCGATGAGGATGCCTCTTTGCGCGATGTCGTTGCGGGCAATGGCTCCCTTGGCCTGCGCCATGCGATCAAGGCCGCCCTGCATGAGCATCTGCACCAGGCGGTGCGGGCTGGCTTCGGACGTCTGCGCTGCGCCGTTGACTTTCTGGTACTGCCGAAGGGCCAACATCGGGTTCATGGATCTGCCTCGTTGCTGCGGTAAAAAGTTGCTTGTACCTGCTGTATCGCCTGTACGTCAAAAAACTTTAGGGGAAAAGCAAAAAGCCCGGGGCGTCTCGCGGACGCCGCCGGGCTTTTGGCATGCTCAGCCGATCAGGATTTCTTGGCCTGGGCGTTGATCGCTTCGAAGATCGAGGTGATCTGGTCGGCCTGGGCTTTCATCTTGCCCAGGGCGGTGTCCAGGGCCACGTACTTCTTGGTCAGCGATTCGGTCAGGGACTCGGTGCGGCGATCAAGCGCGGCCTGCTGGTTCGCCAGCTCCGAGATCGCCTTGTCGAGGTTCGACTTGCGCGTTGCAAGGCTGCCATCGGTCTTGTTGTAAGGATCGATGGCCTTGTTCATGCGCTCGAAGATGCCGTCGGTACCGGTGAACAGCTCCTGCACTTCCGGGCCGAGCTTCTTGTCGTTCATCGCGGCGGTGAACTTGCTGCTGTTGAATTCGAGCGTGCCATCCTTCTGGGTGTTGATACCCAACTGGCTCAGCGTGGTCAGCTGGTCGCCGGCCCCTACCTCACTCAGTACCTTGCGCACATCACCCAGCAAAGAGCGGGTGGTAGGGTCGTTGGTGAGCGGGCCGAGCACCAGCTTGTCATCGTCATCACGGCTGGTCGACGTCAGCGAAGTGATCGCCTTCTGCAGCGTATTGTAGGCATCGACGAAGCTCTGCACCGACTTCTTCAGGCCATCGTTGTCCGCTGCAACGGTGACCGCAGTCGGCGTACCAGTGGTAGCTCCGCTGGCCTTGGGGCTGACCCCGGTCAACTCCAGGGTCATGCCGCTGATGGCGCTATCGAGCGTGTTGGAGGCACTCTTGACCTTCAAGCCATCGATGGTCAGTTCGGCATCCTGGGCCTTGGCAGTGATGAAGCCCGCACCGGTCCCGGACATCTGCGTGGTGCCATCGATTGCCAGCTCGGCGATACCGCTCAGGGAGATGTCAGTCCCCGCACCTGTGGTGGTAGAGCTGAGCACCAGGCGCGAGCCGCCTTCCTCGTTGACGATGTTGGCGGAAATGCCGTTCGCGCTCATTTCCTTGTTGATCTGGTCGCGCACACTTTGCAGCGTCGCACCACTGGCCACGTCCAGGTTGTAGGTCTTGCCGTTCTGGCTGATGGTCAGCTGGCCAGCACTGATCGGGCTGGTGGCCCCACCGCTGAACTGCTGGCTGGCCACTTTCGAGCTGGTGGCCAGCTTGTCTACCACGATGTCATAGCTACCCGCTACCGCCGAGTTGCTCGACTTGATCTTGACCACCGACTCGTTGGCCGAGGTCGCTGCATAGGCGTTGAACGACGGTGCATCCTTGTTGTTGAGCGCCTTCATGGCGTCCTGGAATGCCGTGAGGGCACTGCGCAGCGAGCCGATACCCGAAATCATCGCAGTGTTGTTGCTGGTTTGCCGAGTGATCTGCGCCTGCTTGGCGGATGTATCGGCCTTGACCAACGCGGTCACGATCTCGGTAATGTTGAGACCAGAACCTAGGCCTGTACTGGAAGTAATCGGGCTTGCCATGCTGTAGTCCCTCTCATCAACGCGTCAACCCGCTCCTGCGGGACAGACATGCATCACTTCATTGGTGTTCGCCGCCAACTATACCTTGGCGTCGAACAGAACACTTTTGACATCGCTCAGGCTGTGAGCGATCCGCAGGGCCTCTTCCGAGGGCAACTGGCGAATCAGTTCACCACTGTCGGTCGCGATGACCTTGACCACGATCTTGCCGGATTCTTCATCCGTGGAAAATTCCAGATTACGCTGCGACGCCTTCAGGAACTTTTCGATCTCCGAAACGGCATGTTTGACCTTGTCGGCATCCTGCACCGCCTTGGCGTCTTTCTTGTCGTCTTCGGGTTTTACGTTTTCCGTCGACCGGGCAACCGGTTTTTCGGCAACCTGCTCGGCCGGACGTGCGGCCGGATAAGACAGGTTCAGCTTGACGCTCATGTCCATGCCCACCACCTCGCAATGAAAAGGCGGGGAAGTGCCTTACCAGCACTTCCCCGCCAGCAACCAGGCAGATTAGCCCAGCAGCTTCAGTACTGCCGACGGCAGCTGGTTGGCCTGGGCCAGAACCGAGGTGGAAGCTTGCTGCAGGGTCTGCTGCTTGGTCAGCTGGGCAGTTTCAGCAGCGAAGTCGGTGTCCTGTACACGGCCACGAGCAGCTTCGGCGTTTTCGTTGATGTTTTGCAGGTTGTTGATGGTGCTGGTCAGACGGTTCTGCGCGGCACCCAGGTCAGCACGGTTGCTGTTGATGGTTTGCAGAGCGGCGTCGATGGCCGAAACAGCAGCGCTGAAGTTGGCTTCGGCGGTGGTGGTGTCGGAACCCTGAATGTTGATCGAGGAGGTAACGCCCAGGTCCGAAGCGGTGAACTTGGCGCTCAGGTCGATGGTGATCTGGTTGGCGGAACCGGTGTTGGAACCAACCTGGAAGGTCATGACCGAAGCCGAACCGTCCAGCAGGTTCTTACCGTTCAGCTGGGTGCTGTTGGCGATACGGGTCAGTTCCGAAGCCATCGACTGGAATTCTTTGTCCAGAGCGACACGGTCGTTGGTGCTGTTCGAGTCGTTTCGGGACTGAACGGCCAGTTCACGCATACGCTGCAGGATGTTGGTCTGCTCTTGCATCGCGCCTTCAGCGGTCTGGGCGATGGAGATACCGTCGTTGGCGTTTTTGATAGCCATGGTCTGACCACGGATCTGCGAGGTCATGCGGGTAGCGATCTGCAGGCCGGCGGCGTCGTCTTTGGCGCTGTTGATTTTCAGGCCGGAGGACAGACGGGTCATCGAGGTGCTCAGCGCATCGGAAGCACGGTTCAGGTTTTTCTGAACGCCCAGAGAGGTGGTGTTGGTGTTAACAGTCAAAGCCATGACGAATTCCTCGTTGGATTGGGTACTACGGCTTCCGGCCTTGGCAATTCGCCGGGTGTGGCACAGAGAACCTTCGTAATGTTTATCGTCGTCAGGGCAGTTTGCTTTAGGGCGTTTTCTCACTTTTTTTGCTGGCATCCGGCCATCCCAATGAAATCAAGGGTTTGACGCCAGATTACAGGCGCACTCGCTGCGCAGCAGAGAAAAGAAAACGCCGCCCTGAAGCGGCGGCGTCTTGTAATCGATGAGGGCCGGTCAATCACAGCGCTCGATGATTGCCGAACCCCAGGAAAGGCCTACGCCGAAACCGCTCAGGGCAACCCGCTGGTGCTGCGAACCCAGCACATGCTTTTCCAGCAACAACGGAATGCTCGAAGAGACGGTATTGCCGGTCTCGACCATGTCCTTGACGAACCGCTGCCTGTACTCGCCCTCTACAAAGCGCGCCGACACCGCGTCGACGATTGCCGCGCTACCTTGGTGGAGGCAATAAAGGTCGATGTCGCCGGCCTTGAGGCCGCTGGCATCGAGCAACTGCTGAAGGTGAGCAGGCACCTTGACCAGGGCAAAGTTATAGACCTGACGACCATTCATGAAGAACTTGCCGTCGGTAGTACGCAAGTGCTCGGCCCCTGCTCCGTCGCTGCCAAACAGCGACTTGCCAAGCTGCCATACCGCGCCCTCTCCCATCCAGGTTGCAGTGGCGGCGTCACCAAACAGCATGGTGGTATTACGGTCTTCGGGGTCGACAATCTTCGAGTACGGGTCTGCGGTGATCAACAGGCCGTTTTTCAGCCCTGCCGCTTCCATGAAGCCCTTCATGGCATACAGGCCGTAGACATAGCCCGAGCAGCCCAGGGAGATATCGAAAGCTGCGACCTGGGTGGTCAGCCCCAGCTTGTGCTGCACGATGGCAGCGGTATGCGGCAAGCCTTCGGCGTCGCCGTTCTGGGTCACGACGATCACGACATCGATGGACGCAGGATCAAGACCAGGATTGGCAGCAAACAGGTTTTTTGCTGCCTCCACGCAAAGATCAGAGGTTTCCTGGGAGGCTTCCTTGCGCGGCAGGAAGGTCGAACCGATCTTGCCGAAGATGAAATCCTGGTCCTTGCCGAATTTCGCGCCCTGCGCGTAATTGTCGACGCCCTCGACAGGTACGTAACTGGCGATGCTTTTGATGCCAATCATTGTGGCTTCCCGATAGATATGGCGAAAATTCGCGGGCTTTCGCGCCGGGTTCAGATACCTCGGGTGAAAAGACGACGAGACTGCCCGCAGACTCGATAGCTTAGAGATGCACGTTTCGACTGCCAAGTCACGGTTGTTCATACGATCGGCCAATCGCCCGACAAGATCAATGCCCCTCGTGCGCAACCATGACCCGGCGTGCGCTGCCAGGCACCCGCATCGCGCGGGCACCCGGCATACGACCGTGACTCAGGCCAGCCAGGCCCGGCGCCACGCCTCCAGGCGCTCCCCCTGAAGCAGCCAGTTCGCCCGGACGGCATTCTGCAAGGCATCACCCAACGCTGCCGACGCGTCGCGGTCGTCCAGATGCAGACGAATGACCCGTAGCCAGTCAGCCGTCTGGTTTTCCACCCTCGACAACGGCAAGGTATCTGCGCCAGCGAAACCGGCGACTCGGCTACAGATCACAGGATGTGCGCAAGCAGCGTGCTGGAGCACCCGCAGATCGGCTGAGCAGGCGCTGCCCAAGGTCTCGGCCATCGGCACCAGCGCCAGGTCGAGATTCAGGGCAGCGAGGCTATTGCCCAGCATTTCGCCAGTGACCTGCGGGTGGTGCTCTCGGACGAACGGCCGCAGCGCTTGCGGGCAGTCGCCCAGGACGATCCAATCGACCTCATGCGCCATCGCCGGAACCACCTCGGCCAGCAAGGCAGCATCCTTGTTGCCGATCCAGCCCAGACGCGGCCTTTGCGCCATGCGCCGCAAACCTTGCAACTGGCCCCAGGCAGCAGGTAGCGCGCTTTCAAGCAAGCGCACGTCATCGTGCTGTCCTTGCAACAGCTCCGCCAACGCCGGGGCAGCAACGACCACTCTGTCTGCCTGCATCAGCCCATGGCTCATGCGCTGCAGTAATTCATCCGCACTCAGGCCGGCGTCGAACCCCAATTCCGGGATATAACCGTCCAGCTCATACACCTTGAATGCCTGGGAGAATGCGCGCAGACGACGCAAGGTCTGCAACCCCGCATCCGCCAGCGGGCGCTGCAAGACAATACTCGAGGGCGCATAGCGCTGGATATCCACCAGGGTCAGAACCCCCATGGTTACCGAACCATCGATCAAGCCGGCGTTGCGCATCGCCATGAGGGGCTGTATTACGCGGGCCTGCCCGGCCGCCTGCTGGTCGGCAGCGAAGGCCAGCACCGTCGGAGCAATGCCTTGCAATGGCCGCCAGCACAGACCGTTGTCCTGCCGCGCATGGCTGTGGCCGGCGAGCAATGACTGGTTGGCGTTGTAGGAGGGATCGCTGACCAGTTGCGGCAACCAGCGAGCGTAAAGCGCATCCTCCTGTTCAGCACTGATCGCAGCAGCGGGAGCTGCTTCCAGCAGCAGCCTGGCGCGTGGCGTCCAGACATTCAGATAGCCGGCCTGCTGCAGGCGCAGGCACAGGTCGGCTTCAGCCCAGGGCGCCAATAACGGGTCGACGGAGAAACCACCCGATTGAAGGAAGGTTTCACGCCGCACCATCAGACAACGATCCCCCACGGCTACACCGTTACGCTCGGTCACCAGCGCCGACAGAGCACCCTCATCGCCGAGTACATGCCCGGCGAATGCAGGACCGACGCTGCCACCCAGCCCAAGTACCAGACCTGCCTGCTGAATCACCCCATCGGCGCTCGCCAGCATGCACCCCACAGCCCCGACCTCAGGGCGCTGTGCATGGTTTAGCAAGGCTGGCAGCCAATCACCATCACTGACCATGGCGGTAGCATCCAGCCATAGCAAAAACTCGCCCTGCGCCTCCTGCGCCGCGGCGTTGCGCATGGCCTCACGAGGCTGCCCCGGCATGAAACGCAATACCTGGACTCGTCCTGGCTCAACCTGGCTCAGCATGTCCAGCCACTGCAGCAGCACCGGATCGTCATTGCCTGGTTCTACCAACAGCACTTCATGCGGGACAACTGCCGTGTTCTGCAACAACTGTTCAAGGCAGCGCTGCAACCGTGACAGGTCGCCTTCGATGTAGAGGATCACACTCACCGAGGCTGGCCGCGAATGCCCATAGTCGATCTGGTAGCAATTCGCCCCTTGCTCGATCGAACGAACCTGCGCATCAGGATAACCACGCTCCAACAGATGCTTCTGGATGACCGTGCGCTCATCGTCGCATACAGTGAGGTCCGGCAGACTGGAGATCAACAGCGGCTCGCTGATATGACCCACAACCCCCAGGCCATGGTCGACAATCAATCGCAGCTGGTAGGCCAATTCGAAGCCCCCCCCTGCAGCCGGGTCGAACCCACCCTGCTGCACGAGCGTGCGCATGTGGTACAACCAGTGCCGCGACAATGCGGCCGGGTGCGCCAGCAACATGTCCAGATTGAGGTCGGGTCGCAGACGGGCTTCAACGCTGTCATCGGCGCCTCGCACGGCCTCGTCGGCAAACACCGCACCAAACGTCACCGGAGCCTGTGCCAGGTCGAGAGCCGCCACCAGCAGGCCACTGGCGGTAAATTCCACGCCCGCGTCTACCAGCATGCACCAATCACAGGGGCTGCTCTCCAGCAGGCCATTGATGGCGGCCAGCGGCGCTCGAGCATCAGCTGGCAACCACTGCACGTTCGGGCGACGCGGCTCCACCGCACCCAGCACACAGACCTGGATGCGTTGGTACAGTAAGTCGTCCAGGCTGCCCAGGGTACGCGCCAGGGCTCCCGGGTCGCCGTGATCCCGCACCAAGACGGCGATCGAGGGCGCATCGGGCGCCACCAGCCGGTCCTGCATCAACTGTAACTGCTGCGGCAGCGGGTAACGCTGACGCAGCCATGCCAGCATACCGCTGTGATTGCCGGCCGCCTCGCGACGGGCTGCAAACTGGGTCTTGGCGATGAACACCTCGAGGTGTTGCCAGAAGGGTGCCGTTCTTTCCACATAACGCTGCAGGGCACCTTCCAGCCCTGCGCTGGCACGCTCGAATGCGCCGGGCCGATCGAGCATGGCGAAACCCTGGCTGCCGATGAAGCTGGCCTCAAGAAACTGCTCGTCGATGCCGTGCCCTGGAATGAAGATCACCGGGCAGCCACAAAGGACCGCGATCACGCAGGTCATCGACCATTCGTGGGTATAAAGCACTTCGGCCTTACGCAGCAGCACTGCCAGCTCGGGTAATGTCAGGGCATTGGCCATGCTCAGCAGCTGGATATCGTCAGGCAACTGCGAATAGTCGATCTGCTCCAGCGGGTGGCGATTCTGGTAAAGGTACTTACCTTCCCGCAGCGTGCCCGGTGCCGGCGCGCTGAACAGCTCGACATCGATCGTCGGCAGGCACAGCAAGTCGCCATCCGGATAGCCATGCCGTGCGGCGATCAGGGCGCCGGAATAGAACAACAGGTCTCTGCCAGCGGCCTGCATGCTCTGGCCGGTAAGAAAACCCTCGAAGTTCAGCAGGAAACGCGCCACCACATCGCAGCCAAGCGGGTTGCCCACCACCACTTCCGGATAGACAGCTATCGGCACCTTGCCTTCGGCCTGATGCCGCTTCTGCGTCAGCGGGTCCAGCAATGGCGTTTTTAGGTCCGGATTGACCACCTGACCGCCACAGATATAAGCCTCGCGCCCGTTCAGGTTGAGCACGTGGCAAAGATAGTGCAGCGACGCGACGCCCGAGGAGGTTTCCCGGTAGTCGGGTGCCAGGATGTAGTACGGATGCTCCGGCTTGGCATACATCAACCTCAGGCGCGTCAGTGCCTGGTCGAGCGAATGGGCGTCAACCCCGGCAGAATTGGGCATCGCTTGGAAACTCCAGAATCAGGAAAATACAGGCAAGCCGGCCTCAGACAGCGCGAGGCTCGGCAAAGAACTGGGCGATTGCTGCGCACACTCGGGCAACCTGGCGAGCAGTCATGTCCGAGTAAAGTGGCAAGCGCACCAGACGCTGGGCAACATCACAGGTTACCGGCAGCTCTCCGATGCTGCGGGAATACCGCAGGCCGGCAGGTGAATCGTGCAGCGGTACGTAGTGGAACACTGCATGGATATCCCGTTCACGCAAGAACTGGATCAGCTCGCTGCGTTCCTGGTTGTTGCGCATCAACAGGTAGAAAATGTGCGCATTGGCTGGCCGCCCCCCTGGCGTACGGGGAAGCTGGAAAAAGCCATCGGCTTCCAGCGCCTGCAACTGATTGTAATAAGCCTCGTACAAACCACGCCGATGAGAGTTGATGCTTTCGCCCTGCTCCAGCTGTGCATAGAGGAAGGCGGCCGTCAATTCGCTGGGAAGGAACGAAGAGCCGACATCGACCCAGGTATATTTGCTGACTTCACCCCGGGCGAACGCCTTGCGGTTGGTCCCCTTCTGCCAGATGATTTCTGCACGCTCGATCAGTTTCGGGTCGTTGATCAGCAACGCCCCTCCCTCACCACTGATGACGTTCTTGGTTTCATGGAAACTCAGGCAACCGAGGTGCCCGATGGTACCAAGTGCACGGGTCTTTTCCCTGGCGAGAATCGCCTGAGCAGCGTCTTCGATAAGCATCAGGCCATGGTTGTTGCAGATACGCAGCAGCGCGTCCATGTCACAAGGCTGCCCTGCATAATGCACCGCCACGATCGCCTTGGTTTTCTCGGTGATCGCGGCTTCGACCAGACGCTCGTCAAGGTTGAGGCTGTCCGGGCGTATGTCCACGAATACCGGAACCGCACCGCGCAGCACGAAAGCATTGGCGGTAGATACGAACGTGAACGACGGCATGATGACCTCATCCCCCGGCCCGACATCAGCCAGGATCGCCGCCATCTCCAGCGCCGCGGTACAGGAATGGGTCAGCAGCGCCTTGGGGCATCCCAGGTTGTCTTCCAACCATTGCTGACACGATTGAGTGAACTGTCCGTCGCCAGCGATGCCGCCGTTCATCACTGCCTGGGCGATATAGAACAATTCCTTGCCAACGACGAAAGGCTTGTTGAAAGGTATGACCTGTTTGCTCACGTTCGTATTCTCCAGCACGTGGTCAGGTGAAATCGCTCAGCGGCAGGTAGCCGCCAATGAGCGCATCGAGAAACTCGACCTGTACTGCCTTCTCAAGGCCGTTACGGGCAAAGAAATCCCTCGCGCGCTGGTAGTAGTGGCCCTCGAGCGCCTGGTCGGCATCGGTATGCCCCGCGTCATAGCCATGCTGGGAAAGCGCCGAACATTTGACTGCCGCGTATTTGCGGCAGCACGCTTCGACCGAATCATCAAGCATTGCGCGCCGATGTGGCCGGGTGTATTCGAAGTACGCACGCGCCTGGGGCGAGAGCTGCACCCCCTGCAACAGCGCCGCCAGGTTGTCAGCCAGCCAAGGCGCAAAGTGATAGCCATCCCGCCGCGTACCGGTCGCAATGAATGTGTTGTCATTGAGCTGGCCGATTACCGGATAGCCATCCAGGCTCACCGGTCGATAGCCGAAGTTGTATCGCACGAAGCCGCTGGCACGGTGCATCTGGTTGACCTGATTGATCGCACCATTTATCAGGGCCGCCACGGACTCGGCACGTGGGACCTGTTCATCGACAGTGGTGATCAGGTTTGTCGCCCCTACCACGAACAGATCGTCCTGATAGGGCGCATGGTAGATACCACAGGCGCCGCCACGATTTGGCGTGCGAAGCACGTAACGACCCTGGATCCCCGGGTTCTTCAGAACAACAGTAGCGCCGACGCCGTTGATGACCCGAATGCAGTCGTCTTCGGCCCACAGCCGGGTCGCCTTGCTGCCATTGGCGAGGACCACACGCTCCGCAGCCAGCACCCGACCATCGGCCAGGCGAGCCCCGCAGGTTCGGCCACCGATCTTGTCGAGAGACTCCACCACACCCTCGACAAAGCGTACACCGCGCCTTGCCAGCGTCTGTTGCAGGGCCTGGATGACACCATCTGGGTTGACCACGCCTTCGCGGGGCAGGAAGAGGGCATTGCGACTGCGATAGGCCGAAGCCGGTGAATAGGCCGGTTCCAGGGTCGGCTCGATCCGCTCATACGGCTCGGCAAACTCTTCGAGATAATCGGCGATGGCGTCGAACGCCTGGTCCTCGAACCTGTTGGAGGCATTGTTGTTGACCAGCACGGTACCCAAACGGTAATGCTCGGCGGGTATCTCGAACTCTTCGACAAACGCCCCCCACAACCGCGCGGAAGCCTGACTCAACTCGAACTTGAGGCGGTCTCGCGGTTTGTCCAACGCACCCGGCTCCAGCTCCGCGAACGAGTTGAGCATGGCTGCAGCAGCCATCGAGGCGCTGTAGGGCCGCGACATCGGGCCTACCACTGTAATGCGCTCGGCGGGTACCGAACGGGAAAGGCCGGCGGCGATCGCCAGGCCAACCATGCCGTTACCAATGATCAGGAACATGGCATGCCCTCTTACAGCACTTTGACGATGCACAGGGACGGGTAGGTCTGTGAGCGCTTGATCTCGTGACGAACCTTGCCCAGCACTTCAGCTACGTAGGCGTAACCCTCGCCTGGCAGGAAATCACGCTGCAACTGGAAGAACACCAGCTGCGAACCCGGCACACAGCGCGGCAGGATCTGTTCCAAGGCAAACCGGGTCGGCCCTTCCAGGTTCATGTCGAAAAAGGCCAACGCCACCAGCAGATTGCGATTCTCCTCGATGAAACGTGGCAAGGTATCCTTGATATCGCCCTCGACCACCTGATGGCCGCTGGAAACCTGTGGCAAGGCATTGATGCTCTCGTGCAATGCAAGCAGATGGCGCAGGTAATCGGCATAACCGCTGCCGGTATCGTAGCAACCGTCCTGGAAATTTTCGTTGGTCACTTTGCTGTCGCTGGCGTGCGATTTGTAGCCAGCGAAGGTATCGAATGCCGCAATGCGTCGCTGTTTGTTGAACGGCTCGAATATGGCCCTCAGATTCTCGCAGAGCACGGCGTTCTGGCCGCGCCAGGTGCCGAAGTCGAGCACCGAGCCGGGCAGCGAGACGATCTCGCGGTACAGGTCGGAAATCGCCAGCATCCGCGCAAGGGAGGCCGAGCGGATGAACAGGCCGAGGTTGCGCTCCTTTTCGGCGTCATCGAGCGGTGCATTGGCAAAGGACTGCCAGAGTCGTTCCCGTGCCTCTAGCTGACTGTCGCTGGACTGGGTAACGGAAGTAGAGCCTTTCTTGAGCATGGATATCTCCAGGAAACAGGGAAGTCGAATGGCAGGTCACGGGGCCTTGCGCACGAGGAGGGTGAATTCGTACAAGCCATAGTCGTGCAAGAGTGCCACCTGCCTGGAGTAGGTTCTTTTGCACAGATCAAAGTAGAAGCACGGGTCACCGTAATACAGGTAGTCGCGCATGAATGGCGCGTCGGAGTAGCTGGTAAGGCAGTTGAAGGCAAAGCCTTTGGTCGAGCACGCATCCATGGTGCGAAGCACCTCGGCAATATATTCTTCCCAGGCTTCCCGTGGCGTCTGCTGGGACACGTTGAAAATGCCGCTGGCTACCGCGTAATCGGCCGTCCGGGTGGGCCGGTCGGCGACCTCGAAACAGGTGAACTGGTCCTCACCATGCGTGGCGCGGGCCGACGCAATCATTTCGGGTGACAGGTCATAGCCGTGATAGTCCACTACGCCGCCGCGTTCGCGCAGCCAGTCGAGCAATGCCCCATAACCACAACCCACGTCGACCAGGCTGAAACCCCGCTGCCATTCTTCCTGCGACACCAGTTTGAGCAGCTGTTCGAAGCGCAGATGCTGGGAAGCAGTACCGTTCCAGTCAACCCCTTCCGGAGTGGCGCCATGCTCGCGAATACGCGAGGAATAGTACTGTTCCACTTCTCGCAAAATGGTCGTGCTCATGGTCGCCGCTCCAGGAAGGCAGGCGCGTCGGCGCCGGTGTTGAACAGCAGGTCGATGACACTCAGCGCGTGCTGAAATTCGCCGTACAGTTGCGGGTATTCGAGATAGCCGTCATAACTCATGTACGAAAGGCCAAGCCCGGCAGTAGCGAACGCGGCCTCGTCCAGGTAACAGCTGGCTGCCGGTCCCGACAGGTAATGCGTACCACCTACTGCTTGGCATAACTGGATCAGACGCTCATTCTTGCCGGTTGCATGGCCCAGGTTTTCGGAACGATAAAGCGGCGTTCGTATACCCAGCAGGGGGCACAGGCCGGCGATGAACAGGTGATTGATACGCGAAAGATGAGTGAGCTCGGCGGCCTGCTCGAAGAGCGCCCTGACAGGCCCTTCCATCTGCTGGAAGCAGGCCGCGCGACGGTAGCTCATTTCGATGGTCTTCCAGTGGGCAGCCGCCCAGCCAGGCTCACTGATCTCAACTTCGTTGATCAATTGGTCGTAGCGCCCCTTGTTTTTCACCGGGATGCTCAGCCAATGCTCTCCGTGGGCAGTCTTGATCTTGTTGCGGTTACGCCAGTCGCGGCGCGTGTACTGGACATCATCGAAGAGGATGAACGCATCGACGCTGCCGATGAGGTCGAAGTACCCTTTCCAGGGAATGTAGTTGGACTGCAGCACAGCCACTTTCTTTTGCATTCACAACCTCGTCCACACCACGTGAAACCAGGCGCCACGCCTGTCAATTATTTGCCGCCAGGCGCAAAAAAGCCGGGCTCCTGCCCGGCTTTTGCAATTCCCGCGCCAGCTACTTGAACGGGGTCAACCAGCCCGCCTCGGCACCAGCCCACCGGCCATCGACTGCCACTTCACGGGTAAACGCGCTCGGCCACTTCGCCAGCAACCCCTGTACCGCCTCGGGGGCTGGAGCAACTGCACCATCAATCATCAGTTGCGCCTGTGGAGTCCATACCACCAGGCTGCCAGCAGCGGTGGCGGCAAGGCAAAGATCGACATCGGCCGCCATTCCGCCCTGCAACCCGTCGCAGTGCTCGAACACGCCGGTACGTACCATCAAGCAATCCCCCGACACAGCTGGGCAACCGCGCACAACGCAAGACCAGTGATCCTGGCTGGCGTGCTCCCCGGGCAGGCCGGTCCAGGGCGCATGCAACCGCGGCCCTGCAAGCAAATCGTAACCGGCATGCGCGAGACTGCCATCGGCGCCAACCAGGCGCGCGCCGACCACCCCAACCTCCGGCCGTTGTGCCTGGTTGAGCATCGCCTCGATCCAGGCCGGGGAGATCACCTGGCAACGTTCGCTCAGCAACACCAGGTATTCACCGCGCGCATGTCGTGCAGCCTGATTGAACAGGTTCTCTCCCACCTCGGTCACGATCAGACGCAGACGGCCGGCGAACGATCGAAGCGCGTCGGACAGCAGGCCATGTTGATCCTGGGTACAGGCCAGCACGATCTCGTAGCGAGGGTAGCGAGTACGCTGGAACAGACTGCTCAGGCTGCGCTCAAGCGCAGAGCGGTCGCCCTCATGAACCATCAGGATGCTGACCAGCGGCGTCGAGTTGTGCCGGAAATCGATGGTCAACCCGGCAGCACCCTGATCGCTGACCTGCCCCCGATAGCCCAGTCGCTTCAGGTGGCGGTCGAGAATGTCCAGCGCTTCGGAACGCATCGGCTCCGGCGCCTGTCCTCCGATCACCAGATACTCATCCATGTGCGCCATGCCGCCGACCCCGCGCTCTTCCACAAGACGCAGCAACAGATCGTATTCGAGCGCGTGGCCAAAACGGCTATCGAAGCCACCCAGGTCAAGCACAGCCTGGCGGCGAAGCAACCAGTGACGCGACATCAGGGCCGGCTGGCTACGCAACAGGTCGAGATCGCTACCGGGGCGCATGATCCCCAGCAAACGCCCCTCTTCATCGCGTTGTATCTCGTCGGCACAAATGGCATCGCAGGCCGGAGACTCACCCAGCTCCAACTGCAGACGCAGCAGGCCACCACCGGCAAGGATGTCTCCTGCCTGCAGCAACATCATCCATTCACTCGGCAACTGGCGCAGCGCCTGATTCAGGTGTGAAACCCAGTTACCCGGTTCCACCTGGACAAAATGCAAGGTGTCCCGCGCCGTCGTGATAGCCGGTGGTTTCCCGGCCTTGAGGACTACCAGCTTGAAATTGCGCAGCCCGGTAGCCAGCAGGCTGTCGAAGGTCGCCTGCAGGGCAAGGTCATCGTCCTTCAAGTCCGCGACCACGAAACCGATTTGCGGGCCGGGCCGCTTGGCCAGTTGCGCAAGCACGCGTTGACGCACCTCAGACCCTGGCGTTGCATCCGCCAACACCTGCAACAGCCGGCCCGAGCCGGTAGTTGCCAGCCACCCGGGCACATCCTGACCCGGAATGCTGTCGAGGCGCTCAAGCCAGGCACTCAATTCGCGGACTTTTTCCGCGTGCACTTCGACCTCCAGGGTTGCCAGCAGACGCTCGCAGACCTCGCGGCTGAACAAGCCCAATGCCAAGGCCTGCCAATAACGCTGCTGCAGGCTCTCTTTGGTGTCGTTGGGGTGCACTTCGAGCAGTTCACGCTGACGCACCCAGGTGCCTTCCAGTGCATGACGATGCTCCCGTCCGGTTGGCCAGCCGTGGCAAAGAAATTCAAACTGCGCCAGGCGCTGGAACAGGCCCTTTTGGTAGTAAGGCATTTCCATGTACTGCCGGGGTTCGAACTGGCGGTCCGGGTCGCCGATCACACTGGTCCAGCGCGAGGTGAACAGCAACGTCGGCTCGCCTGCATCGTAGCTGCCACGCACCAAGCGGTTGAGCACGACAAAGCCCGCGTCGCCGGCGCATACACCATGGCGTTCGGCGTCCCACGCGCGCAACAGACGCACAGTCCGCACCAGTTGCTCTTCCCGGGCTGTCAGCGACAAAGTGCGCGGCGCCAATTCACAGAGGACGTCGGTCTGGTCGAGCTGGATGATGGCCCCGTCGGCCAGCAACGCCAACGACAGCGCAACCCGCCAACTGGCGAAATCCAGATCCTCCGGCAAGTCGGCCAGCACCGAACGCAGCCTCTCGACCCTGACCACGGCGCGCCAGGCCGGCTGGTTCGCCAACGCATGCGACCGAATGCGCGCCGAGGCCCCCTCTCCCTCCAGCGCCGGAAAAGGGTGGCCCAACTTGTAGTAGGCCACCTGACCATTACCCGGAACGTACCCCAAGGCATAGCCTTGGGCACCGAGCGCCAGCGGATTGGCGCTCAGGCATTCAGCAGCGCTGTCCAGTGCCGGTGCCTGCACGAAGTCAGCATCCAGGGCCATATTGACCAGCGGCGTGGCAACCTGCTGCAGCGCCTGACTCAGGCGTGCGCTGCACAGAGCGCCCGGACTATGGGTCTCAAGGGCCTCCAGAGCCAGGCAGGCAATGCCCGCCTGACGGTAGTAGTGCAACGCTCGCTCACGATGAGCGGCCTGATTATGCCCCAGCAACACTACCGTAACGTCACTGCGCGATCCGCTTGCGATATCGACCATAAAGCACCTTCGAAGGGAGAGTTGGGCGCCCGCTCGCAACGAACGCGAAAAAAATCAATCCGCCAGCCAGGCATTCGCCCATTGCTGCAAATGTTGCGGCATCAATACGTAGTCCCGCAGCACCGCCTCACGCAGGGCATCACCCTGGCGGTAGCTGGCCTGGGGGTCGGCCAGGTGCATGCGGATCGCATCCAGCCACTGTTCCGAGGTGTTGTTGCGCACCCGTGTGCAAGGCAGGTAGCCGTCATAGGCCTTGGTGTCGGTGCAGATAACCGGGAAGCCGCACGCACCATACTCAAGCAGGCGCAAGTTGCTCTTGCAGTCGTTGAACAGGTTCTGTTCGAGCGGTGCCAGTGCCAGGTCGAGGTTGAGACTGGCCAGCTTCTGCGGGTACAACGCCAAGGGCACGCCTTTGTGGAATTCCTTCACATAAGGCCTCAGGGCATCCGGGCACATGCCGAAGAATACCCAGTCGACCTCGTCGGCCAGGGTCTTGATGACGTCCAGCAACAGCTCAAGATCGCCCCGGTGGCTGGTGCCCCCCGCCCAACCCACACGCGGCCGCGCGCTAGTCTGGCGCTCGCTGGCCAGCCCGGCCCACAGCGGGGCGGCGAGCATGTTGGGGACTACCCGGATATCGTGGTGCATGCTCGACAGTGCATCGGCCAACGGCTGGGTCGACACCACCACGCGGTCGCACAAGGCAATACCCTGGGTGACCAGCTCGCGCATCTTGGCCGGTATGTTCCGCGCATGGGCGTTCTTTTCCGGCACCTCGATGATGTAGTCGTCGATCTCGTAGATGCGCCGGGCGTTCGACAGGCGCTTGAAGCGCGTCATTTCATCGATCGAATTGACCGTGTAGCGACACTGCAAGATCATCACATCGGGCTTCTCGCGCTCGATCTCGATCATCTCCGGGGTACTGTAATCAAGCCGCCCCTGGATCCAGCCAGCGCGTTCCAGCTCGGTGAACGGCTGTGCCACCCGGTAGTGACCAACCGCCGAGGTGTTGATCGGCAACGCCAACACCGACGGCAGCACACGGCTGATGAACGGGTCCCAGCCACTACGCTGTCCGGCATCAAGGTTGAAACTGGCCATCTTCAGGCTCAGGTTGCGGTTGTAGGCGGGGTCGCGGGCAACCTTGGCCAACCAGCGTTCATGGAAGATGTCCTTGTCCATTACCTTGCGCTGGCTGTTGGTCCGCACGTCGCGGGTCGAAGCGAAGCGAACGAGCACCGCATGGGGCGTCCACACCGCCAGATAGCCTTGTTCGCGGATGCGCAGGCAGAGGTCGGCGTCCTGCAGGCCGCCCTTGAGGCCCTGCACATCGAAACCGCCCAGCGTGGCGAACAGCTCGCGGCGCACCAGCAGGCAGTCCAGGCTCAGCGCGCTCCAGTTCTGCACGGCATTGAGCCGGAGCATGTAGCCGCCGCTGTCGGCCGGCATGCCAACGAACGGGCTGCTGACGCCGCCATGCAGCCCCAGGACCAGCCCGGCGCCAAAGATCTCGCCGCTTTGGGTACATAGTTTGGGCGCCGCCACGCCGACCTCCGGGCGCTGGGCCTGGGCCATCAACTGCTCCAGCCAGGACCGGTCGAAGGCGGCGCAGGCGCTGTCGAGCATCAGAAGGTAGTCGCCACGGGCAGCCTCGCTGGCCTGGTTCAACTGCGCCAGCTGGCTGCCGCTGTCCACTTCGATCACCCGCAATTGGCTGCTGCCCAGCCCCTGCATGGCCTGCAGCCATTGACGCAGGTCGGCAGGCGTATCCGGCGAGGCGATCAGCAGCACCTCGAAATGGCCATACCGGGTGTGTTCGAACAGAGACTCGACACAACGCATCGCCGCGCTCAGATCTTCCCCGAGCGTAACCAGGATCGAGACCAGGGCTTGCTCCGGGTGCCGGTACGCCACCTGGCACAATGACATGCCTTCGGCACCGACAACCTCGGCATCGACGCCCAGCCGCTGCAGATGGGCCCGCACCACGCGTGGCGCCTGCTGTGTGCAGCGCGGGTCGTGCAGCCACTGGCCAAAGTCGTGCTGGCAATGCACCAGAAGTTCGTCGATGTGCTCGATGACCTGCAGGCCCTGGCGTTCCGCCAGGCGCCACAGCAGGTCGTGGGGTGCAAGGGTATCGAAGTCCGGGTCGAAGCCGCCGACCTCGCGCAGAGCGGCACAGTTGAATGCCAGTACGCGCCCTACATACGGCAGGCTGCGCATCAGGTCGAGGTTGAAGTCCGGCTTGAAGATGGGTGTTGTCGGGCGCAGCCCGTCATGGCTACCTTCGTCGACATAGATGCAGGCCCGCTCGCGAAGTGCCATGCGCTCGCCCATGATCGCCAGAGCATGGGGCACCAGGCGGTCGCCAGCGCGCAGCAGCAGGATCCAGTCGGCATCGTCGGCACGCGCCAGGCGCGCCTGCAGCTGGGCCAGGCCATTGCCCTGCACGAGCATGCGTTCAACCGCGACCGGGTGGCCCACCAATTCCAGCGCCGCCGGCGCCAGCAGCCAGCAGCCGGCCGCGGACCAGGACTGCGCAGCAAGGCTGTCGAGGGTCGCGCGCAGGGCCAGTTCCTCACCCGCCTCGGCCCAGATCACCGGCACGATACGCGGCTGCCGGGGCCACTGCTCGAAGCGCTTGGGCAACGCCTTGAGCTGTGCAGCCGACAGGTCACGGCACTCCAGCCACTGGGCATATACCTCTTCAAACGACAGGCAGTCAGTGCCAACCTGCTGCGCCTGGCGGGCCTGCTGAGCCCCGTACAGGCGGTTGAGTTCGTACTCGTCCCACGGCGCGCCCTGCTCGCCCTGGTATCGCTCCAGCGACAGATAGCGCACCCAGCCACTGGCCGGAGCGGCCTCGCTTGCCCGCGCGGCCAGCATTGCCTTTATCCAGTCGGTCTCGATGGGGAAGGCCAAGGTCATGCCTGCCTGGTGACTCAGGCGCGCAGGGTGCAGGCGCTCCATGCTGAGAAAGCGTGACAGGTGCCCCAGATTGCCTCGGCGCATGAGGCAAATGTACAGCGCCATGTCCAGGCGCGCGGCGAACCCGCTGCCCTCCTGCACCAACGCCGGCAGGAACTCGGCCACCAGGTCACGGCGCATCAGTGCATGGCTGAGGCCGCCGAACAGGTTGGGGGCGTTCGTCTCCAACGCTTCCAGCAAGTCGCTGCCCTTGACTACCGCATCCTCCGGGCACATCACCGCATTGAGCATGCGCGGCGGTAGCAAGGCATCGTCGGCCGCGCACAGCATGCGCTGGCAGATGGTCATGCTGACATCGGCATGCTGTTCCATGACCGCGGCCTGCAGGCCGACACATTCGGGGAACAGTCGGTCGTCGTCACAGAGGAACTTGATCAGCGGCCCTTCAGCATGCTCCAGGCACGCCAGCACGTTGCGGGCGAACCCAAGGGTCTGTGGGTTGCGCACATAGCGCACCGGCTTGCCGGTCTCGCGCACCACCTCGTCGACGATACGCTGGATCTCCAGGCCCCGGCTGTCATCGCAGACCAGCACCTCCAGCGTCGAGTAATCCTGGTTGAGCGCGCTGAGCAAAGTGGCGCGGAAGAACTCGGGGTTGAAGGCTGGGATGGCGATGCTGACGAGGGTCTGTTGATTCACGGCGAAGACCTTGAAGAGGTGGCGTGGCCAGCACCGAACGGGCTGGCACACACCGGATGACGCGAGAGGGGTGGAATCAGATGTAGTTGACCAACGACAAGCTGGCGACCTTGGCATAGGCCTGCAGCGAAGCCTGCAGCATGTTGGTCTGCATCTGCAGGCGCAGCATCACTTCAGCCGGGTCGCTTTCGCGGATCGAGCTCTGGGTCTTGGTGTTCTCGGTGCTCAGCGCCTCGTTGGTTTCGGACTGCACATCCAGCGCCTGGCCACGGCCACCGATCGCACTGACCGACGACGACACCTGGTTGGTGGCGCTGGCGATGTTGCCAACGGCCGAATCCAGCGCGGCGAGGAAGTTCTGCCGTGCCACTGGGTCGTTGTCGACCGGGCTGGTCAGCGCGGTACGCAGCTTGCCGATGGTGTCGAGGATGTTCTGGGTCTGGTGGGTATCGACCTTGACCGCGAACGAGTCCCCGGCATTCGGTGCGCCGGACAGCTCGAAGCTGACCCCTGCCGCGGTAGCGGTGGTGCCGTTCGGCCCGCCCAGCGCACCCGATGCCACCGGACGGCTGTCAGCAGTGACCGGTGCGGCGTACAGCTCGAAGGTGCTGCTGCCGGTGAACTTGAGCACCGCGCCACCGCCCGGGAAAGCGGCCTTGTAGGCAGCCTGATCGGTGATGGTCGCGCCCGTCACCTGCTCGGAGGAGGTATTGCCAGGGCTGCGGGTGCCGGAAACCTCATCGGCCTTGGAACTCAGGTTGAACGTATGCCCTGCGATAGCGGCATCTTCATTACCCTTGTCGCCGTCCTTGAAGGTGATGTCCAGGCGCAGATCGACACCGCGGAAGCTGATGCTGGTGTTGTCGCCATTGGGGTCGAACTTGCCGCCCTGGCTGGCCTCGAGCGTGACGTCATTGCCGTCGACATCGGTGATCTTGTATTCGGTGCTGCTGAGGAATTCGATGGTGTATGGCTCGCCACTGCGGAAGCGATCGTTGTACAGGCTGTTGCCGGAGACCTGGCCGTTGGACAGGCTGACGCGGCCATCGTCGGTGGCCGGCGCGGTCAGGCTGGTCTGGCTACGGCTGGTGTTGAGCGCCTGCTCGAAGGCGTCGTAGCCGGTTTCATTGGCCGCCAGGCTGAGCATGTCACCCACCTGCAGGTTGAGCTTGCCCTGGTCGCCCTGGTAGCTGTAGGTGCCATCGGCATTGCGCGCGTAAGGCGGGGTATCGCCCTTGGAGCCAGAGAAGATGTACTTGCCGTTCTCGTCCTTGCTGTTCATCAACGAGAACAGCTGGTCTTCCAGCGACGCCAGTTCGTCGGCGTTGGCCTTGCGGTCGGCATCGGTGAACGTACCGTTGCCAGAGCTCACCGCTAGCTCGTTGACCCGCTGCAGGATGGTGCCGATGGAGTTCAGGGTGCTTTCGGCAGTGCCCAGGGCGTTACGTACGTTGACGATGTTGCCGCTGTACTGCTTCAGCATGTTCTGCTGTTGTTCCAGTTGCAGCAGACGCGCCGCACCCACCGGGTCATCCTTGGCCGAACGCACGCGAATGCCATCGCTTGCCTCCTGCTGGCTCTTCACCGTCTTGGCGAAGTTGCTCTGGTAGTTGGCCTGGTTGGTGTTGTAGAACTGCGAAGTAGAGATGCGTACGCTCACGATCTACGGCTCCTTAAAGACTGTTGATCAGGGTGGCGAAGGTTTCCTGGGCCGCCTTGATGATCTGCGACGACGCGGTGTAGTACTGCTGGAACTTGACCAGGTTGCCGGTCTCTTCATCGATCGACACACCCGACAGGCCGTTGCGGCTTTCCACTGCCGAGGCATGCAGGGCAGTGGTGGCATCGCTGTCCATCTGCGCCTGGCCGGCCTTGCCGCCAACATTGGAGACCAGCTTGGCGTAGGCATCGGTGAAGCTGATGCCCTTGCCGTTGGCGCCAACCTCGACCGTGGACTTGGTCTGCAGGTCGATCACCGACAAGGCGTTGCGGTTGTCCGCCGAACCTGCGCCGCTCAGCGCCACGGTATAGCTGTCGCCGTTCTTCGGCGCGCCGGAAACGCTCATCTCGAAGGTGAAATTGCCACCCAGCGAATTGCCGCTGCCATCGACCATCGGCACCGACAGCTGCAACTTGTTCTCCTGCCCCGGCACGATGGTGCCACTGCCGATTTCGGTGCCCTTGGCGTCGTACATCTTGTAGGCCTGGGGCGAACTGGTGTCATCGCCGAACACCAGCTTGACCGGGGTCGAATACTTCAGGCCAGTCTGCAATTGCGAACGCTGGGCGGCATCGTAGATGTCCATTTCCGAGGTCAGCGTCGGCTGGGTGATGACGCCGGTACCTTTGTTGCCCGATCCACTGGTGGCGGTCAGCGGCGAAGCCAAGGCCAGGCGCTTCGGGTCGGTCAGGACAGTGTCGATGCCTGCGGCGGCATTGCGGGTCGGGGTGATCTTGAAGCTGTCGCCAGCACTCAGGCCGCCACCATTGAGCGACAGGGTGAACCCGTCGATCACCGGAGGCGGCGTGTCGGTAAGGTCGAAACTGCCCATGTCGGTGCCTTCCGGCAACTTGCGCACGCTGTAGCCAGTGGCGCTGGTGAAGGTCACCTGGTAATCGCTGGTACTCAGCTTGCCAGTGTCCTTGATGGTCACATCGAGGTTGCCGGAGCCGGCGCTGTTGCCGGTCTTGGCGACACTGCGCTGGCTGATGGCAGCGGCGCTGTTGATATCGCCGAACAGGGTGGCACCGAAGTCACCGTTCTTGTCGATGCCCTGGGCCAGCTGGCTGTTGATCGCATCGGCTACTACCAGGGCCACGCGACCGAGCTCGTTGAGCGCCGGGTCGAGGGTATCCTTGCGGTAGCGGATCAGGCCGCCAAGTTCACCACCGGTAGTGGTGCTGGTGATGTCCATCTTGGTCGAGCCGCGATTGAGGATCAGGCTCATGCGGGTCGGGTCGGTGGCGCTCGGCTGCACGCCAATGGTCTGGGTGGTGTTGCCCAGCACCAGGGCCTGGCCGTTCTTCAGGTAGATGTCGTAGTTGCCGTTCTTCTGTTCTACAACGTCGGCACCGATCAGCGCCGACAACTCGCGCACCGCACCGTCGCGCTGGTCGAGCAGGTCGTTGGGCTGGCCATTGACGGCCGTCATCTTGGAGATCTGGCCATTGAGGTCGGCAATCGACTGGGTCAGGGCGTTGACCTTGTCAGCGATCGACGCCATGTTGGCATTGATGTCGCTGTTCTGCTGGTTGAGCTGCGCCGACAGGGTATTGAAGCGCTTGGCCAGGGACTGCGCGCTGGTCAGCAGCAGTTGGCGCGAGGCGTCCTCGCTCGGCTTGGCCGCAGCGTCCTGCATGGCGCTGAAGAAGCTTTTCAGTGCAGCAGTGATACCGGTGTCGCTACTCGACAGGGCGGTATCCAGCGGCGTGATCTGGTTCAGGTACGAGGTGGCATCGCTGCTCAGCGAGGTGGTGCTGCGCAGCTGGTTCTCGAGGAACGCGTTATAGACCCGGCGCACATCCGCCAGGGTAGTACCGCTGCCGATGAACACCTGGCCGACTTGCTGCCCGCCCTTGGTCTTCTGCACGTTCTGCTGGCGCGAGTAGCTTTCGACATCGGCGTTGGCGATGTTGTTACCGAGGGTGTACATCCCCGATTGCGCGGCGCCAAGCCCCGACATACCAATGTTGATCAGACTCGCCATGGTTCCATGCCCTTAAAGTTTCGTTGCGGTACCGAGCATTGCGTAGTGCTCGTACGACTTCATCTGTCTTGCGATCTGCGAGATCTTGCTGGCGTAATTCGGGTCGGTGGCGTACCCGGCCTTTTGCAACTCTTGCACGAACTGTTCTGGTTTATCGGCGGCCTTCACTGCATCTTGATAGCGCGAATTGTTCTGCAGCAGGCTGACCAGGTCGTGGAAGCTGTCCTGATAGGAATCGTAGGAGCGGAACGCCGCCGTCTCCTTGACGAACTGGCCATCGCGGAACTCGCTGGTGATCGCCCGCGCCTCGCCACCTTCCCAGTTGCCGGTTGCCTTGATGCCGAACAGGTTGTGGCTGCTGCTGCCATCGGTGTTGCGCATGACCGACTTGCCCCAGCCGGTTTCCAGGGCGGCCTGTGCCACCAGGTAGCGTGGGTCGATACCGATGCGCTTGGCCGCCTGCTCGGCCATCGGCAGCATGGTGGCGACGAACTCGTCACTGTCGGCAAAGGCCTTTTTCGGTGCCAGCGGCGGCTGAGCCACGGCGCGTCCGAGGATGCGTAGGCCGTTGTCCGGCACGGCAAAGGCCTTGGCCACCTGCTGGCCGTCACGGGCCGGCACGGCTGCGGTATTGGTGCTGGCCGCCGACGGCACGATGCCGGCCATCAGGCGGTCGGTGAGCTTGCTCGGCAGCGCCAGGCGTCGCGAATTGAGCGCGGCGACGTCGTTGCGGGTGGCGGTCGACTGGGCGGCATGCACGGGCTCGGCCACCTTGTTGCCCCACAGCGTCGGGGCATTGCCCTCGATGCGCGGAAACGGGCTGGTGTTGGCCGGCGTGCCCTTGTTCTTCGACAGCTGGCGCACCAGTACGTCCTGCAGCCCGATACCGCCGCCTTCGCGGGACATGCTCACGGCCAGCTGCTGGTCGTACATGTCGCGGTACTGCTTCACCGTTTCGGTGTTCATCGGGTTGTCGTCGGCCAGCACGTCGCTGGCCTTGCGCGAGGCCTTGAGCATTTCGCTGATGAACAGCGACTCGAACTCCTGGGCCACCTTGCGCACGTTGGCGTCGCTGTCGCGATCGCCATGCTTGAGCGAGCTCAGGCGGTTGAGGTCGGTGTAGGCGCCGCTGTCGGCGCTGCCGGAAACCAGGCTTTTGCTGTTCATCCGCGCCGTCCTCAGATCACGATCAGGTCGGCCTGCAGGGCGCCGGCCTGTTTCAGGGCTTCGAGGATGGCCATCAGGTCGCTGGGCGCTGCGCCCACCTGGTTCACCGCACGGACGATTTCATCCAGCGTGGTGCCCGGGCCGAACTTGAACATCGGCTTGGCTTCCTGCTCGGCGTTGACCCGCGAGCGCGGCACCACGGCGGTCTGCCCATTGGAGAACGGCCCCGGCTGGCTGACGATCGGGTCTTCGGTAATGGTCACGGTCAGGCTGCCGTGGGTCACCGCGGCCGGCGACACCTTGACGTTCTGGCCAATGACGATGGTGCCGGTGCGCGAGTTGATGATGACCTTGGCGACCGCCTGGCCCGGGTCGATCTCGAGGTTCTCGAGGATCGACAGGTAGTCCACGCGCTGGCTCGGGTCCATCGGCGCAGTGACCCGTACCGAACCGCCGTCCACGGCCTGGGCCACGCCCGGGCCGAGCAGGTCGTTGACCTTGTCGACGATGCGCTTGGCAGTGGTGAAGTCGGGGCGGTTGAGGTTCAGGGTCAGGCTGTTGCCCTGGTTGAAGCCGCTCGGCACTGCACGCTCGACGGTAGCACCGCCAGGGATACGACCGGCCGACGGAACGTTGACGGTGATCTTCGAACCGTCACGGCCCTCGGCATCGAAGCCGCCCACCACCAGGTTACCCTGGGCCACGGCATAGACGTTGCCGTCGATACCCTTGAGCGGGGTCATCAGCAGGCTGCCGCCGCGCAGGCTCTTGGAGTTACCGATCGAGGACACGGTAATGTCCACCACCTGGCCTGGCTTGGCGAACGCCGGCAGGTCGGCATGCACCGACACTGCCGCAACGTTTTTCAACTGCACGTTGCCGGAGCCGGCCGGCACCTTGATGCCGAACTGCGACAGCATGTTGTTGAAGGTCTGCAGGGTGAACGGCGTCTGGGTGGTCTGGTCACCCGTGCCATTGAGCCCCACCACCAGGCCGTAACCGATCAACTGGTTGGAGCGCACGCCAGAAATGCTGGCGATGTCCTTCAGGCGCTCGGCCTGGGCGCCGAAGGCACAGGACAGGAGCAGGGTTGCGGCAATCAGCTGCCTCACGTTGAACATGGTCATCCGTACTCAGAAAGGCCAAAGCGGGCTGATGAAGAAGCGGTCCAGCCACCCGGGCTGGCTGGCATCGGCGAACGAGCCGGTACCGGAATAGGTGATGCGCGCGTCGGCCACGCGAGTGGACGGCACGGTGTTGTCGGTGGCGATGTCGTCGGCGCGGATCATGCCGGCGATGCGCACCAGCTCTTCGCCGGTGTTCAGGGTCAGCCATTTCTCGCCGCGCACGGCGATGATGCCGTTGGGCAGCACTTCGGCCACGGTCACGGTGATGGAACCGGTCAGGGTGTTGCCCTGAGTGGCCTTGCTGTCGCCCTTGGTGGCGCGCTCGCCGCTGTAGCCGGCCTCCAGCGACAGGTCACCACTGCCGAACGGGTTGTTGGTGTTCGGCGTAGTGCCGAACAACGATGTCAGGCCGATGTTGGCGTTGCTGTTTTTCTGGATCTGCGAGCCGGCGTTCTTGCTGGCCGATGTGCGCTCGTTGAGGGTGATGGTGATGATGTCACCCACCCGGAACGCCTTGCGGTCGCTGTACAGGTTCTGCTCGAAGCCGGCCTGGTAGATCGAACCGTTGTTGGCCGCTGCCGGCAACGGGGTGCGCGGCAGTACCGGCGCGTAGTACGGGTCGTTGGGCTTGGGCGTCGGCGCGACGCAACCTGCCAGCAACACCGCCCCCCCCAGGGCGAAAACGGACAACAGACGATTCATGACGCTTACCTCACGGGTGCAACGGAGTGACGGGGTTAGAGCTGCCTGCTTCAGAGCTGTTGAGTAACGAACGACAGCATCTGGTCAGCCGTGGAAATGACCTTGGAGTTCATCTCGTAGGCACGCTGGGTGGTGATCATGTTCACCAGCTCTTCCACGGTGCTGACGTTGGAGTTTTCCAGGGTCTGCTGCAGGGTGGTGCCGAAACCGTTCAGGCCCGGGGTGCCGACTTGCGGCGCGCCACTGGCGGCGGTTTCGAGGAACAGGTTGTCGCCAATCGCCTGCAGGCCGGCCGGGTTGATGAAGTCGGCGGTCTGGATGTTGCCGATCACCTGCGCAGCCGGGTTGCCGGCGGTGGTGATCGACACGGTGCCGTCCTGGCCGACGGTGAAGGTCTGCGCGTCGTTCGGCACGACGATGGCAGGTTCCAGGGCGAAACCGTTGGCGGTGACGATCTGGCCGTCGGAGTTCAGGTGGAAGGTACCGTCACGGGTATACGAAACGGTGCCGTCCGGCTGCAATACCTGGAAGAAACCACGGCCGTTGACCGCCATGTCCAGCGGGTTTTCCGTGGTTTGCAGGCTGCCGGTCTGGAAGTTCTTCTGGGTGCCGACGATGCGCACACCAGTACCGACCTGCAGGCCGGAAGGCAGCTCGCTGTCCTGGGTGGACTGCGCGCCCGGCTGGCGTTTGATCTGGTACAGCAGGTCCTGGAACTCGGCGCGATCACGCTTGAAGCCGGTGGTCGAGACGTTGGCCAGGTTGTTGGAGATGACCGTCAGGTTGGTGTCCTGGGCGGACAGGCCGGTTTTAGCGACCCAAAGAGCCGGAAGCATGTAAGTTCTCCTCGTGCGCCTGTTTTACGGCACTCGTTCAAAAGTGATTAGCCGATTTGCAAAACACGCGCCATGGCTTCGTCGCCTTCCTTGGCCGCGTTCATCATCTTCACGTGCAGTTCGAATTGACGGGACAGCGCCAGCACCGAGGTCATTTCTTCCACGGCGTTGACATTGCTGCCTTCCAGGAAGCCCGACACCACCCGCACGTTGACGTCGGCGTCTGCCGGCTGGCCGTCGCGGGTATGGATCAGGCCATCCAGGCCCTTGGTCAGGCCTTTGGTATCGGGGTTGACCAGCTTGATGCGGTCGACTTCGGCCATCACGCGCGGGTCTTCCCCCATGGAGCGGATGCTGATGGTGCCATCGGCGCCGACTTCGACCTTCTGCTCTGGCGGAATCGCAATCGGGCCGCCGTTGCCGATCACCGGCATGCCGTTGCCGGCACGCAGCACACCAAGGGCATCGATGTTCAGGCTGCCGGTGCGTACGTAGGCTTCACTGCCATCGGGCGCCTGCACGGCGATGAAGCCCTTGCCGGTCACCGTCACATCCAGATCGCGGCCGGTTTCCACCATCGGACCTTCGCTGAAGTCGGTGGCCGGGCGCTCGGTCATGGCAAAGGCGCGCGACGGAAAGCTGTCGCCGAACACCGGCATCGAGCGGGCCTGCTCCAGGTCTCGCTGGAAACCGTTGGTGGAAATGTTCGCCAGGTTGTTGGCGTGCGCCTTCTGGGCCAGCGCATTCTGGCTCGCGCCGGTCATGGCCACGTAAAGCATCTTGTCCACAGTCATCCTCCATTGCACTGGCGGTCGTTTGCCGCTCGCCGTTGCTATGCGAGCTAGAAAGCAAGTTCCGAACCAACTTTGCGAAATCATGAAAAAGCCCGTGGATACGGGCTTTCGAGGGGGCAGTCGACGTGTTGGACGCCGGTTATCCGGCGCTTGGTTGCCGATGACGGCAAACCTGTACCGGCCTCTTCGCGGGTGAACCCGCTCCCACAGGCACAGCGCGACACCTGTGGAGCGGGTTTACCCGCGAAGAGGCCAGTACAGGTTTATTCAAGGCTCGCGGCAAGCGCCGTTGCTGTAGGGGCCGGCGAACTTCTTCCAGCCATCCCCCGGCGGCCATTGCGAGCAGACCAGGCGCCCGTCCACCTGGCTTTCCCAGCGCCACCAGGGCGCGGTACCGGCCTGGGCCTGGTACAGGCAGAAAGCAGCGACCAATGTGACAACCAGCCTTTTCATGACTCCTCCGGCAAAGACGACGAACCCCTTCATGACAAAGGGGTTCGCCCACATACACTCAGCCAGCAACCATCAGGCCATCTGGATGACGGTCTGCATGATGGTGCTTTCAGTGGAGATAGTCTTGGCGTTCGCCTGGTAGTTGCTCTGCGCCTTGATCAGCTCGACCAATTCCTGAGTCAGGTTCACGTTCGAGCCTTCCAGCGCGTTGGACTCGACGCTACCCAGGGTACCTGTCTTCGGTGCATCGATGCCTGGGATGCCGGAGGTGTAGGTTTCGGTCCAGCGGGTACCACCAATCTGCTGCAGGCCCTGCTCGTTGGCGAAGCTGGCCAGGGCCACCTGGCCAATGGCGCGGGATTGCTGGTTGCTGAAGCTGGCGAACAGCACACCCGTCGAGTCGATGCTCAGGCTCGACAGGATACCGGTCGCGTAGCCGTCCTGAGACTGCGACATGCGCGCGGTCTCGGTGTTGTAGGAAGTGGTGCTGTTCATCGCCAGGCGCATGCCATCGGCATTGCCTACCGCGCCATTGGAGATCCAGTTACCCGCAGAATCCTCCACCGCCGGCACCCAGCCAGTCATGGTGAAGGTATTGTTGGTCACGGTGAACGACGAGCCCGCCGGGTGCCCGGTATTGTCCGCAGTCATGCTCTTGACCGAGCCATCGCTATTGAAGCTGATGGTGCCAGTCAGCGGCACGGTGGAGGATGGGGAAAACGGGTTGCGCCCATCGACCAGGGTGTACATGGTCCACTCATTGGTGCCAGTCTTGCGATAGAACTGCTCCATGGTGTGCTCGTTACCTTGGCTGTCGTACACCTTGGTCGGGAAAGACTTGGTGTAAGTCGTCTGATCGGAAGGATCGAACGGCAGGTTCGGCACCATCACGCCAGTGCCATCGTCCACTTCCAACGGGATGTCGGCGGCCGAAGAATTCAGGTTGATGCCCTGGTCGATCAGCGATGTTGCCTTTGGCTGCAGCGCCGACGTATCGATCTGCAAATCGGTCAGCACGCCCTTCTGGATCTTGCCAGTCGAGTCGGCGGCATAGCCCTGCAGGCGCAGGCCGTCCGAGGTAACCACGAAGTTGTCCTTGCTGGCCTGGAAAGCACCCGCACGGGTGTACACGCGCGAGCCGTTATCGGACAGCACGAAGAAGCCCTGCCCCTGGATCCCCATATCCAGCACGTTGCCGGTGGTGTTGACGTCACCCTGGGTGAACTGCTGGGAAACCGCTGCAAGGCGCACGCCGTTACCCACCTGGTTCTTGCCAACACCCAGGCGGTTGGAACCTGCATAGACATCGGCGAACTCGGCACGCGACGACTTGAAGCCATTGGTGTTGACGTTGGCGATGTTGTTGCCGGTGACATCCAGTTGCTTGTTTGCTGCGTACAGACCGCTAAGGCCGATATTGAAAGACATGAATTCGCTCCTTTTGCCGCTCTAGCGGGCCTTAGATACCGATGGTTTGCACGTCGGAGAGGGACACTTTGCCAACACCGGCGAGGTTGAGCACCATTTCGCCAGCGGCACTGAAACTGACGCTGGTCACCTTGGCTGGCAACAGCGTGTTCATCTGCACCGACTTGCCATCCACCGTGGTGGTGGCAGTGAAGGTGTAAGTACCAGGGTCGACTTTCTCACCACTGCTGTTGGTACCGTCCCAGATGAAATCGGCGTAACCGGCTTTCTGCTCGCCCAGCTCGATGGTCTTGACGGTATTGCCGTCCTTGTCCTTGATGGTGATCTTCGCTTCGCCGATGGCTTGCGGCACGACGAACTGCGCATTGAAGCTTTCTGCGGTGTCGACCACGGCCTTGTCGTTCTGCACTACCACCGAACGCCCGACCAGCGACGACGCCTGCAGGGCCTGGGACGAGGCCATGGCGCTGGTGATGGAGTTGACCGATTCGTTCAGCGAAGTAATGCCTTCCAGGCTGCTGAACTGCGCCAACTGGGCAACGAACTCACCGTTGTCCTGTGGGTCCAGCGGGTTCTGGTGCTGCATCTGGGTGACCAGCAATTGCAGGAACGCGTCCTTGCCGAGCGAGTCGTTGCCGGTCTTGGATGCGGTGTCCGTGGTCTTCTTGGTGCTGGTGCCTACACCCGACGCCGCGAGCACGTCGTTGAGGTTCACACCGTTGGTATCGATTGCCATGCTCTGGTTTCCTTATCACTGACCGAGGGTCAGGACCTTCTGCATCATGGCCTTGGCCGTATTCATCAGCTCGGCGTTGGTCTGGAACGCGCGGCTGGCGGAGATCATGTCAGCCATCTCTTCAACCACGTTGACGTTCGGGTAGTAGACGTAGCCGTCCTTGTTCGCCGCCGGGTGGTTGGGCTCGTAACGGGCCTCCAGATTGCTCTGATCCTCGACGATGCCTTTTACCTGCACGCCCTGCCCTGCTTCGCCCTGGTCTTCGAACAGCGACTGGCTGCCGCCGGCCTGTGCGTCCTGGAAGGTGGTGGCGAACACCGGGTGGCGGGCGCGGTAGGTCTGATCGATGCTCGAAGAGACGGTCTCGGCGTTGGCGATGTTGGAAGCAACGGTGTTCAGGCGCGTGTTCTGCGCACTCATGCCGCTACCGGCAATGTTGAAGACACTGGAAAGGGACATGGTCATTCTCCCCGCAGGGCCGAAACCAGCCCTTTGAATTTACTGTTGAGCAAGGTGAAGCTGGCCTGGAAGCCGACGGCGTTTTCGGTGTAGTTCGATTGCTCGATCTGCGCGTCCACGGTGTTCTGGTCGATCGACGGCTGCGTTGGCGTACGGTACTTGAGGGTATCGTCGACCATGGCCAGGCCCTCGGCCTCGATATGGCGGCTGTTGGTACGATCGAGGCTGAAACGGCCGGCGCTCTGCTGCTTGTCGCTCTCGGCAGCGAGCACCGATGCGAAATCCATGTCGCGCGCCTTGTAGTTGGGCGTGTCGGCGTTGGCGATGTTGTTGGCCAGCACTTCGGCGCGCTGGGCGCGGAAGCCCAGGGCCTTTTCGTGAATACCAAGCGCCTTGTCGAAGCTGATGCTCATGTCGGGGAAACCTTCGGAGGTTGACCGGAATATCGTTGGGCAAGGTATAGCAAGGGCTGTGCCAACCAACAGAAAGCCCGGAAATACGGGCTTGCAGGGCAAGGTGCTGTCAGAGTGATGCCAGAAAAGCGGCAAAGGCCTTCCGCCTTCGGGCGCGAAAGCGGCAATTGCTGGGCGGCAAAAGCGGCAAAACAAAAAATTGACGTCAATGAGCAGCCATCACCACCAACCACGGACACCTGCCCCGCCCTCCCACAGCACATACACCTGAACTTCGCCGAATATGCCGGGAATGAAGTCGCCTTTTCCTACAGCTGACTCAGAAACCTCCGATCCGAATCCATGATGGGATTTCCCCCTGCACACGCTGTCAGGGAGACACCTCATGTACCTGGATTACCTTGTGCCCTCCTGGCACGAGATCGAGTCACGTGTCATCGCCATGGTGGGCTACCAAAGCGGTGGCCAGTTCCGCACCAGCCTCAATGAAGAGGTCGCCTCGCTAGGCCTCAACCTGCGCCGGATCGAAGCCGTCCGCACCGCCTTCTACCACGCCGAGTGGCAGGCGGCGCACATGCTGCGCCAGCGCTTCGCCGACCTCGACATCAACAGCATCGTCGACGAACTGCTGATGGTCGTGCGGCAGATGGCGATGATCGTCGCCGGCAGCACCATTACCGGTGGCCTGCTTGGCGCGGGGGTTGGCGCATTCGCCGGCGGCGCCGGAACCATTCCGTTCGCCGGCGCGGGCGCGGCCATGGGCCTCAAGGTCAGTGGCTGGATCCTCGGCGCGCTGGGGCTGGCCTCCATCGCCGAGTTCTTCATCGAGGGCTTGCCGCGTATCGGCGAGTACTACGTCGACGGCATTCGCTTCGCCTGGAAAGGCACCTGCGGCAATGAAGGCACGGGCCCGTTCTGCCGGGACGACCCCTATGCGATATCCCGGGCCACGCATCAGATTGCCCAAGGTCATGTGGAGGTCGTGCTGCTGTTGTTGGGGGCGATCGTGTCGTACCTCACCCGCGGCCGCGGCGATGCCCGGGTGCTGGCCCAGGAGATGGCGGCCAGCCGCAAAGGTGCGCGGCTGGGGCAATGGATGCTCAAGCATGAAGAGGGCTTGAAGAAACGGCCGGACCTGCAGGCGCCGGAGCGGCGCAAGGGGGCGGTGAGTGAGCCGCAACCGATGCAGCCTGATCGGCCGGCAGGAAAAGACAAGGAGCCCTCGACAGGGAAGCCCGGTAGCATGCCGTTGCATACCGTGGCGTGCTTCAAGGCCGACAAATTGCCACCCGCCAAGCATGGCGAGTTTGAACGGCAGTTGAAAGGGCAGCAGGAAGGGTTGAACCGGCTGACGGTTGAGGAGTTTCTCGAGAATATTGCCAACCCCGTAAAGCGGAGCCCTAGCGCGGCAAAAAGAGCGCGCAAAGAGCTGGAAGAAGCACTGACCCAGCGACTGGAAGAAGAGTTACAGGAATCAATGGGATATAGAGCTGCAAAAGCAGAAGCAGCTAAGAGGGCAAAGAAAACCATGGCAAGCCTTGCAGCCCTGCATAACCCTGACCTTGTAGTCGGCGGGAAAGATGTCATTGCTGATTTTGGAGATCGGCAGGTCAACTCAAGTATCGGACCACAATGGAAGACCAAGGTCGAGAACCTAAGAAATGCCGCAGCGGCAGTACCAGAATCCTCTCGTGGCAGAACGTTGATAAATGTAAATCTTCACAAATGCTAGGAGACAATAAATGGATGAGGCTTTTTCTGTTTTTCTAGAAGAGTTTGGCAATACCATAGAGCGCCGAGAAGTCCCAGTATCGAGCATTCAGCGCTATCGCGGGACACTGCCTGATCAGCTACTGGAGTATTGGAGCGAGCATGGATGGTGCGGTTATGGCGATGGGATTTTCTGGATGGTCAACCCACAGGAGTATAATGGCGTTGTAGCATCCTGGCTTGAAGGCACCGCGCTCGAAACCCTCGACAACTATCACGTGATTGCCAGAAGCGCCTTTGGAGACTTGTACCTCTGGGGAGAGAAGACAGGCGCATCACTCAAAATCACGAGCGTGCTTTCGCGCTACAGAGTTCATAACTCCATTTACGTTGGAGACAAAATGAACAAGGGGGTTAAGGCCTTCATGGCATCCAAGCGGGTAGATACCAACGACTACGGCGACCTATTCAAGCCGGCTCGACAAAAACTTGGCCAGCTAGGCCCTGACGAGATGTATGGTTTCACCCCCGCCATCATGCTTGGCGGCCCTGATAATCTTGAACATTTGGCGAAAGTAAAAATTGTGGAGCACTTGATGCTTCTATCGCAAATATCCGAACTCAAGCCATTTGCCCTTTCCGACTTTTAGGCAATTTATCTACAAGCACAGCCTTCCCGCATCGACCAACATTGGACCAAGCGCCGCCAGGCGCTTGGGACCCACTCCTGATTACCGCAAAATTTCATCTCACCGAGATAGCCGACTCACTTCGCCTGGTAGATGATCCCCGGACTGCACTGCACCATCTGGTAATGCTCCGGCAGCCCGTTCAGCGCCTCGGAAGCCCCGAGGAACAGATACCCACCCGGCTTCAAGGTACTGTGGATACGCAACAGAATGTCCTTCTTCACCTGCGCCGAAAAATAGATCAGCACGTTACGGCAGAACACCACATCGAACTTGCCCAGGCTGGCATAGCTGTCGAGCAGGTTGAACGAGCGGAACTCGACGCGGCTGCGAATCGCCGGCTTGACCGCCCAGCGCCCCGGCCCCTTGGTGTCGAAGTAGCGCTGCAGGCGCTCCTGGGACAAGCCTCGGGCAATCGCCAGGCTGTCGTACTCGCCGGTCTTGCAGTTGGTCAGCATGGTGCCGGACAGGTCGGTGGCAACGATCTGCGCGCCCATCTTCAACTGGCCGAGGTTGCTACGCTCGAACTCGTCGATGGCCATCGAGATGGAATACGGTTCCTGCCCCGACGAACAGGCCGCCGACCACATGCGCAGGCGCTGGCCGGGGTTGTTGCGGATGAACTCGGGGATGACCTTGTTCTTCAGCACCTCGAACGGGTAGGTATCGCGAAACCACAGGGTCTCGTTGGTGGTCATGGCATCGACCACCTGCTCGCGCAAACCGCCGCGCGGCTGGGCCTGGATGCGCTGCACCAGCTCGCCCAGGCTCTTGATGCCCTGTTGCTCCATCAGCTTGTTGAGACGGCTGGAGACCAGGTACTGCTTATTCTCGCCCAGCAGGATGCCACAGGCTTTCTCCAGGAAGACCCGGAACTGTTCGAAATCCAAATTACCCGTAGACACTACTGCCGCCTCTTTTAAATCACTGGTGCCGGGGGGCCTGCCCCCGGCTGCTTCAATGCGTTGCCTTGATCCGGTCGACCACCCGCTGGGCCAGGTCGTCCGGCTTGAACTTGGCCAGGAAGTCATCGGCACCGACCTTCTTGACCATCGCCTGGTTGAACACCCCGGAAAGCGAAGTATGCAGGCAGATGTGCAATTTTTGCATGCGCGGATCGCTGCGGATCTCCGCCGTTAGCGTATAGCCGTCCATTTCCGGCATTTCAATGTCCGAGATCATCATCAGGAACTCTTCTTCCGGCTTCTTGCCCTCATCCACCAGCTGGCGCAGGTAGTTCAGGGCCTGACGGCCGTCATTGAGCGCCACCACCTCGACCCCCACCGTCTGCAGGCAGCGGCTGACCTGCTTGCGCGCCACCGACGAATCGTCGACGGTGAGCACCCGCAGCAGCACGGCCTTGTCCTGCACCTCGGCATCGATCACCCCGGCCGACACCGACTCGGACGACGGCGCCACTTCGGCCAGCACCTTCTCCACATCGATGATCTCGACCATGCGGTTGTCCACCCGAGTGACCGCGGTCAGGTAGTGGTCGCGGCCGGTGCCCTTGGGTGGCGGATGGATCTCTTCCCAGTTCATGTTGACGATGCGCTCCACCGAATGCACCAGGAAGCCTTGGGTCTTGGTGTTGTACTCGGTGATGATCACGAAACTGTTGCGCGTGTCTTCCTGCAGCGGCCGCAACCCGGTGGCCATCGACAGGTCGAGGATCGGGATGGTCGCCCCGCGAATATTGGCAACACCGCGCACCACCGGGTGCGCCTTGGGCAGCAGGGTCAGCGCAGGGCATTGCAGCACTTCCCTGACCTTGAATACGTTGATGCCGTAAAGCTGCTCGCCATTGAGGCGGAACAGCAGCAATTCCAGGCGATTCTGCCCCACCAGCTGCGTGCGCTGGTTGACCGAATCCATAACACCTGCCATGCCAGACTCCTTTATGTTTCAGCCTTTCGTTGCAACTCAGTTAGCGAGTCGGCACGGGCTTTGCTTTTTTGAGCGCCATGTACACGAAAACGACATTTTTCCGACGATTGACGCGCCTGCTGACTGGCTCGCTGGCCATGCTGTGCCTTCTGGTGCCCGGCGTTCGCACGGTAGCGGACGCGTTTACCTTGCCTGAACAGCTTATCGGTGTCACTCAAGGGTTTCTTGAATTCAGCGTCGAAGATTATCTGGCCACCACCCAGACCGCCGGCCGTTACGAGATCCAGGTCAATCCGCTGGACCCGCGCCTGCGTATGCCGCTGTGCAGCCAGCAGCTGGACGCCTCGCTGGAAAGCCCGGCTCAGCCGCTGGGCCGCGTCACGGTGAAGGTACGCTGCGAAGGCTCAGCGCCCTGGACCGTGTTCGTGCCGGCCACCGTGCGGCTGTTCCGCGACGTGGTGGTGGTGACCCGGCCGCTCAAGCGCGACAACGTGGTGGGCGAAGGCGATGTGGCCCTGCGCGAGCGGGATGTCGGCACCCTGGGCCAAGGCTTCCTGACCGAACTGGAACAGGCGGTGGGCATGAAGATGCTGCGCCCCACGGTGATCGACCAGGTACTCACCCCGCAACACCTGGAACAGGCCGAGGTGGTGCGCAAGGGTGACCACGTGGTGATCATCGCCCGCAGTGGCAGCCTGAGTGTGCGCATGCCCGGAGAAGCCCTGAGCAAGGGTGGCCTGAGCGAACAGATCCGGGTGCGCAACCTCAATTCCAAACGGGTGATCAAGGCCAGGGTGACCGGCCCTGGGCAGGTCGAGGTAAGTATGTAGCCAGCCCACTGATTTGCGCTGGCGGTGAGGAACCGCTTTTCCTAAACTGTGTCAGAAAACGGGTTCGCGAGCTTGCTGACAGGCGGCTATGCATTTGTGCCTAAAGTTTCTTTCGGGTTGGCCGAAAACAAGGCAAGCGTCCAAATACCCAGAGGTTTCTGATCATGGTCATCGACTTCAGTCGTTTGAATAACTCTCCGTCCGTCACGGGCGGCGTGCGCGGCAACACCGCGTCCGGCAGCGCCGAAAAACCGGCAGCCAGCCAGGAAGCGGCAACCGCCACCAGCGCCAGCGGAGAAGCGGTACACCTCAGCCAAGAGGCCCAGCAGTTGCAGAAGATCAGCGACAAGCTGCGCGACGAGCCGGTGGTCAACAGTGCCCGTGTGGCCCAGTTGAAACAGGCGATCGCCGACGGCAGCTACCAGGTCGATGCCGGCCGGGTCGCCAGCAAACTGCTCGATTTCGAAGCCCAGCGCTGACCGTTCGGCGCGCTGACTTCACGGACGCTAGAAAAGCCAAGAGTTAGCCATGCACGACACCACCTTGCTGCAACTGATCGAAGATGACATTGCCCCTATGCAGGAACTGCTGGACCTTCTGCAAAAGGAAGCGGTCGCCCTGCATGGCCGCGACATGGCGCCACTGGAGAATATCCTGGCCCGCAAGCAGTCTTTGATCGTGCTGCTGGAGCAGCAAGGCCTGCGGCGCAACAACCTGCTTGCCAGCCTTGGCCTGAGCCCTGATCGCGCCGGAGTGGAGGCCGTGGCGGCACAATCGCCGAACGGTGAACTGCTGCTGCAGCAACTCGATGTGATCAGCCAGCTGATGCAAGCCTGCCAGCAGCTCAACGAGACCAATGGCCGGATCATCCAGGTGCAGCAGCACGTCACCAACAACCAGATCCGGATCCTCATGGGCGGCGATTCTCCGTCGCTCTACGACAGCCGCGGCAGCACCTCGCCGCTGGCCAAGCCACGGGCGCTCAGCCAAGTGTGATTTTTTCTATCAAGGCACGGAACATACTGGCAAAATGCCGTTAATTGCGTGTGTCGCTTTTGCCTGGAGAACGATAAGCCGTGTTCAATGAATCCGATGCCCCGCAGCCGCCAAAGGTGCTGAACACCCCTTTGGAGATTGCGGCCAACTTGCGGCAGCTGCAGGAAAGCCACGACCCCCTGATCATCACCTTCCACGACCGCAGCCAGCGCTTCCAGAGCTACGTGGTGCACGTGGACCGTGAAAGCAATACCCTGGCGCTGGACGAAATGATCCCGCGCGACGGTGAGAAGTTCATCGAGAACGGCGAACACTTCCGCGTCGAAGGCTTCCACGATGGTGTGCGCATCGCCTGGGACTGCAACCACGAGTTGAAGATCAGCGAAGTCGACGGTCACCGCTGCTACCGCGGCGCCATGCCCCTGGAAATGACCTACCACCAGCGCCGCAATGCCTTCCGCGCCGCGCTGAAACTGTCGCAGCTGGTCGATATCATCCTCGATGGCACCCACCTCAAGGGCAACGGCGCCCTGCGTGGCAAGCTGCTGGACATCTCCGCCACCGGCTGCAAACTGCGCTTCGAAGGCAATGTCGAGGATCGCCTGCAACTGGGCCAGGTGTACGAGCGTTTCAAGGCGGGGAACCCGCTGGGCCTGGTCGACACCATGGTCGAGCTGCGCCACCTGCATTACGAAGAGCGGATCAACACCACCTTTGCCGGCGTGCGCTTCCATAACCTTACCGGGCAGGCGCAGCGCAAGGTCGAGAGCTTTGTCTACCAGCTGCAGCGTGAGGCACGGCGCTTCGACAAAGACGATTATTGAGTGCAGGCCCACTGTGCGGGTGTAGCGCACAGCACCTGGGCGTGGTGCGCTTCCAGGTTACCTATGGCTCCGCGGCTGCTTAGTGTACTTGTACCCAAGCGACCGCCGAGGAGCCCACAATGATCCAAGCCAATTTCACCGCCGAACTCCACTGCCAGCATGGCCAGGTGGGAGTGGTCGACACCCCGCTGTACGTTCACCCCCTATTCTCCCTCGATCAGGATGGCTGGCTATGCACAGAGCACCAGCGCGGGGACAGCCCGAGCTTCAAGCCCATCACTTTCGCGTTCCGTTTCCTGAAGCACCAGGGCGAGCGAACGCACTATGCGATCAACGGCGCCGAGACCTGGGAATATTTTGGTTCGAGCCTGGAGCGCAACCGCAATGGCTGGGTAGGCTTTTATGCGACGCATATCGTTGGCCGGATCATCGGCAACGCCAATCTCGCAGAGGCTTTCTATGAGGCCATAGAGGGCAAAGGGCAATGGAAGATCGAAACGCTCAGCCCCTGGGACGGCCGCCTGGAAACAGCCGAAGAAGTGCCCTTCTACCTGCGTGACCTGAACGGTTACCGGGTGGCGCTGGCCAGGTCCACCTATACCCGGGACAAGGTCAAGCGCCATTACTGGTTCCTCAATGCCAGTACCAAAGAGGGCGAGATACTGGTCTTCAACCTGAAGAACATAAAGCCAGCCTGACTCGCCAGGGGCACCGGACATGACCGGCACCCTTCGAGGGGCAGGCCAACAGGCCGTCAGACCGCAGAGTTGATCTCGGCCTGGGGCTTGCCCTGCTCCTCATTCTGGCGGGGCTCGTCTTCGGTATCCTCCGCCGCCACCGGTGCCTGCATCACCTCCTGTACCGTCTGCTCATCCACCCGTGGGTCCAGCGCCGCCGACAGTGGCGAACCGGCAGCCGGCATCGCAACGTGGCCCAAAGGCGCATCCTGCACCTGGTGCAGCCCGGTGACCGCCTTCGGCCGAATGCGCCACACCAGCACCAGGGCAAAGAACACGAAGAAGGCATACAGCATCTGCGGGCCCAGCACCTTCATCAGCACGCCTGCCGCCAGCGGCCCGATACACGCGCCCACACCGTAGGTCACCAGCAGCATCGCGGTCAGCGACACCCGCCGCTCGCTTTCCACATGGTCGTTGGAAAACGCCACCGCCAGCGGGTACAGGCAGAACTGCAGCAACGAAATCACGAAGCCTATGCCGAACAGCAACTCCAGCGGAACGCTGGGCAGCATCGCCAGTGGCGCCGAGGCCAGCGCAAGCCCCACGGCCACGCTGCGGATCAGCACCGCCCGATCGTAGCGATCAGACAACCAGCCCAGCGGCCACTGCACCAGCAGGCCGGCAAAAATGCAGCTACCCATGAACAGACCGACCTGCTCGGTAGTCATGCCCTGACTGGAGGCATACAAAGGCGCCAAACCATAGAACGAGCCGACGATAAGCCCCGAACCCAGCACCGTGCTGAGCGACTGCGGCACCCGCTTGATGAAGAACTTCGGCTCCATCGGTGCCGGGCGCAACGGTGCGGGGTGAATGCGCCGGGTCATGGCCACCGGCACCAGGCACAGGGTGAAACACATGGCCACCAGCATCAGCAGCTCCAGGCCAAGCTGTGGGTGCACCACCAGGATCAGCTGGCCGAGCACCAGGCCCAGGTAAGAGGCGATCATGTAGCCGCTGAACACCGCGCCGCGGTGCTTGACGTCGGCCTGCTCGTTCAGCCAGCTCTCGATGACCATGTACTGGCACATCATCCCCAGGCCGACGATCATCCGCAGCCCGACCCAGGCCGGCAACCAGCTGGTCAAACCATGGCCGAGCACCGCCGCACCGACGATGCCAGCGCAAGTGGCGTAGGCGCGAATGTGCCCTACCCGGCCAATCAACCGGTGGCCGACCTTGCCGCCGACCGCCAGGCCAAAGTAGTTGGCCGCCATCAAGGCACCCACCCACAGGCTGTCGACATGATCGGCTGCCAGGCGCAGGGCCAGGTAGGTACTGAGCAGGCCCGAGCCGATCAACATCATCAGCGCGGCGAAATACAACGACTGAAACGGCTTCCAGATATTTCGCATAAGTCCCTTGCGGCTCCCGGGTCAGGTGGCGATGGGTTGCAGACAAGCATAAGGGCAAATGCCAGGGAATGAGTGCGGTGGCGAGTAAAATGCTGTTGCCGGGGCGCGTCCGGTGCAGGTCATGTCGCGATCAGGCCTGTACAGCAGGCTGACAGGCACCCACTTCCGTTGGCTGAAACGCATCCATGTCCCAAGTCGACAGGCAGTGCCTTAGCCTGGGCTACCGCCTCAGCAATCATCGGAGACTTACATGATAAGGGCCAATTTCACCGCTACACTTCATAACGTCCACCGTGGCCAGATCGTTGTTGCAGACAACAACGTACACCCAGTGCTTGGCCTGGATGAAGACGGCTGGCTGTGCACGACTGCCGCGCGCAGGAGCGTGCCACGCAGTGCAGATGAATTCCAACGACTTGCATTCCATTTCGAATTCATCGAGCACCGTGAAGACCGCACGCACTACTACATTACCTGCGCAGAACACTGGGCCTATATTGGCGCCAGGCTTGAAAGCAGTTCCAATGGCTGGCTAGGCCTGTATGGTACGCATGTGGCCGGGCGGGTCCGGGATGTGCTCAACGCCCCACATCCGTACAACCTGCTACGTACCCGGCCCTACTGGAAAATCGAAACGCTCCAGCCATGGGACGGCACAGTGGAGAGCGCCGACTTGGTTCCCTTCTACCTGCGGGACATGAACGGCTACCGTGTTGCGGAGTCGCTCTCGGACAACGTCCCGGTACTTGACCTGGGCCGCCAGTACTACCTCAACGCCAGCGAGCGTACCGGTGACGTGCTCGAATTCTTCCTGAGCGATATTCAGCTGACCTGACCAGCAAGCGCAGTACTCGGACGGCTACTCCCGCAAGGTCATGCCATTGGCCGGCAGCGGCAAGGCCGTCTTGTAGCGCACCTGCTTCAAGGCAAAACTGGAACGGATGTTGGCCACCCCTGGCAACCGCGTCAGGTAATCCAGGAACCGTTCCAGCGCCTGGATGCTGGGCAGCAGTACCCGCAACAGGTAGTCCGGATCGCCCGTCATCAGGTAACACTCCATCACTTCGGGCCGTTCGGCAATTTCTTCCTCGAAACGGTGCAACGACTGCTCCACCTGCTTCTCCAGGCTCACGTGGATGAACACGTTCACGTCCAGCCCCAACGCCTCGGGCGACAGCAAGGTCACCTGCTGGCGGATCACCCCCAGCTCCTCCATGGCCCGAACCCGGTTGAAGCAGGGCGTGGGAGACAGGTTCACCGAGCGGGCCAGTTCGGCGTTGGTGATGCGGGCATTTTCCTGCAGGCTGTTGAGAATGCCGATATCGGTACGATCGAGTTTGCGCATGAGACAAAATCACCGGTTTTTTGTGTTTATGCGGAATGTTTATCTGCCCTGCTCGGCAAAGGCAACCAACTTGAGAGAAAAATTCTCCTGCCGGACCACTAAGATGTAGGGGACGCTGACCTACCAGTCACAAGCCGGTACTCAGCGGCGGCCGCTTCAGAGCTCACAAAAACAAATACCCGAGCGAGCGTAAAAAGCATGAACGAGTACGCCCCCCTGCGTTTGCATGTGCCCGAGCCTACCGGCCGGCCAGGCTGCCAGACCGATTTCTCCTACCTGCGCCTGAACGATGCAGGTCAAGCCCGTAAACCCCCAGTCGATGTCGACGCTGCCGACACCGCGGATTTGTCCTACAGCCTGATCCGCGTGCTCGACGAGCAAGGCGACGCGCAAGGCCCGTGGGCCGAAGACATCGACCCGCAAGTTCTCCGCCAGGGCATGCGCGCCATGCTCAAGACGCGGATTTTCGATAGCCGCATGGTGGTCGCCCAGCGCCAGAAGAAGATGTCCTTCTACATGCAGAGCCTGGGTGAAGAAGCCATCGGCAGCGGCCAGGCCTTGGCGCTGAACCGCACCGACATGTGCTTCCCCACCTACCGCCAGCAAAGCATCCTGATGGCCCGCGACGTGTCGCTGGTCGAGATGATCTGCCAGTTGCTGTCCAACGAGCGCGACCCGCTCAAGGGCCGCCAGTTGCCGATCATGTATTCTGTGCGCGAGGCCGGTTTCTTCACCATCAGCGGCAACCTGGCGACCCAGTTCGTGCAGGCGGTCGGCTGGGCCATGGCCTCGGCGATCAAGGGCGATACCAAGATCGCCTCGGCGTGGATCGGCGACGGCGCAACCGCCGAGTCGGACTTCCACACCGCCCTCACCTTTGCCCACGTGTACCGCGCCCCGGTGATACTCAACGTGGTCAACAACCAGTGGGCGATCTCCACCTTCCAGGCCATCGCCGGTGGCGAGTCGACCACCTTCGCCGGCCGTGGCGTGGGTTGCGGCATTGCCTCGCTGCGGGTCGATGGCAACGACTTCGTCGCCGTGTACGCTGCCTCGCGCTGGGCCGCCGAACGCGCCCGCCGTGGCCTGGGCCCGAGCCTGATCGAGTGGGTCACCTACCGTGCAGGCCCGCACTCGACCTCGGACGACCCGTCCAAGTACCGCCCGGCCGATGACTGGAGCCACTTCCCGCTTGGCGACCCGATCGCCCGCCTGAAGCAGCACCTGATCAAGATCGGCCACTGGTCCGAGGAAGAACACCAGGCCACCACTGCCGAACTGGAAGCCGCGGTGATCGCCGCGCAGAAGGAAGCCGAGCAGTACGGCACGCTGGCCAACGGTCACATCCCGAGTGCAGCCTCGATGTTCGAGGACGTGTACAAGGAAATGCCCGACCACCTGCGCCGTCAACGCCAGGAACTGGGGGTTTGAGATGAACGACCACAACAACAGCATCAACCCGGAAACCGCCATGGCCACCACTACCATGACCATGATCCAGGCCCTGCGCTCGGCCATGGATGTCATGCTCGAGCGCGACGACAATGTGGTGATCTACGGCCAGGACGTCGGTTACTTCGGCGGCGTGTTCCGCTGCACCGAAGGCCTGCAGAACAAGTACGGCAAGTCCCGTGTGTTCGACGCGCCGATCTCCGAGAGCGGCATCGTCGGCACCGCCGTGGGCATGGGTGCCTATGGCCTGCGCCCGGTGGTGGAAATCCAGTTCGCCGACTACTTCTACCCGGCCTCCGACCAGATCGTTTCCGAGATGGCGCGCCTGCGTTACCGCTCGGCCGGCGAGTTCATCGCCCCGTTGACCCTGCGCATGCCCTGCGGTGGCGGGATCTATGGTGGCCAGACCCACAGCCAGAGCCCGGAAGCGATGTTCACCCAGGTGTGCGGCCTGCGCACTGTCATGCCGTCCAACCCGTATGACGCCAAGGGCCTGCTGATCGCCTCGATCGAATGCGATGACCCGGTGATCTTCCTGGAACCCAAGCGCCTGTACAACGGCCCGTTCGACGGCCACCACGACCGCCCTGTCACCCCCTGGTCGAAGCACCCGCAAAGCGCCGTACCCGATGGCTACTACAGCGTGCCGCTGGACAAGGCAGCCATTACCCGCCCCGGCAATGACGTGACCGTGCTGACCTACGGCACCACGGTGTACGTGGCCCAGGTGGCCGCCGAAGAAACCGGCGTCGACGCCGAGGTGATCGACCTGCGCAGCCTGTGGCCGCTGGACCTGGAGACCATCGTCGAGTCGGTGAAAAAGACCGGCCGCTGCGTGGTGGTACACGAAGCTACCCGCACCTGCGGCTTCGGCGCCGAACTGGTGTCGCTGGTACAGGAACACTGCTTCCACCACCTGGAGGCGCCGATCGAGCGCGTCACCGGTTGGGACACCCCCTACCCCCACGCACAGGAATGGGCTTACTTCCCAGGGCCTTCGCGGGTAGGTGCGGCATTGAAAAAGGTCATGGAGGTCTGAATGGGCACGCACGTCATCAAGATGCCTGACATTGGCGAAGGCATCGCGCAGGTCGAGTTGGTCGAGTGGTTCGTCAAGGTCGGCGACATGATCGCCGAAGACCAGGTGGTGGCCGACGTCATGACCGACAAGGCCACCGTGGAAATCCCTTCGCCGGTCAGCGGCAAGGTGCTTGCCCTGGGTGGGCAGCCCGGTGAAGTGATGGCGGTCGGCAGCGAGCTGATCCGCATCGAAGTGGAAGGCAGCGGCAACCATGTGGATGTGCCCACCAAGGATGTGCAAAAGCCCGAACAGGTCGAGGCCCCCGCGGCCCCGGTAGCCGCCAAGCCAGAGCCGCAGAAGGAAGCAAGACCGGCCGCTTGCCAGGCGCCTGTCAACCACGAAGCAGCCCCGATCGTGCCGCGCCAGCCAGGCGACAAGCCGCTGGCCTCGCCGGCGGTGCGCAAGCGTGCCCTGGATGCCGGTATCGAACTGCGTTACGTGCATGGCAGCGGCCCGGCCGGGCGCATCCTGCACGAAGACCTCGACGCCTTCATGAGCAAGCCGCACAGCGCTGGCGGGCAAGCGCCGAGCGGCTATGCCAAGCGCACCGACAGCGAGCAGGTACCGGTGATAGGCCTGCGCCGCAAGATCGCCCAGCGCATGCAGGACGCCAAGCGCCGCGTCGCGCACTTCAGCTATGTGGAAGAAATCGACGTCACCGCCCTGGAAGCCTTGCGCCAGCAGCTCAACAGCAAGCACGGCGACAGCCGCGGCAAGCTGACCCTGCTGCCGTTCCTGGTGCGCGCCCTGGTCGTGGCACTGCGCGACTTCCCGCAGATCAACGCCACCTATGACGACGAAGCCCAGGTCATCACCCGCCATGGCGCGGTGCATGTGGGCATCGCCACCCAGGGTGACAACGGCCTGATGGTACCGGTACTGCGCCATGCCGAAGCTGGCAGCCTGTGGAGCAATGCCGGCGAGATCTCGCGCCTGGCCAACGCTGCTCGCAACAACAAGGCAAGCCGCGATGAGCTGTCCGGTTCGACCATCACCCTGACCAGCCTGGGCGCACTGGGAGGCATCGTCAGCACGCCGGTGGTCAACACCCCGGAAGTGGCGATCGTCGGCGTCAACCGCATGGTCGAGCGGCCTGTGGTGATCGACGGCCAGATCGTCGTGCGCAAGATGATGAACCTGTCCAGCTCGTTCGACCACCGCGTGGTCGATGGCATGGACGCCGCGCTGTTCATCCAGGCCGTGCGCGGCCTGCTCGAACAACCCGCCTGCCTGTTCGTGGAGTGAGCATGCAACAGACTATCCAGACTACCCTGTTGATCATCGGCGGTGGCCCTGGCGGCTACGTGGCTGCCATCCGCGCCGGGCAACTGGGCATCCCCACCGTGCTGGTGGAAGGCCAGGCACTGGGCGGTACCTGCCTGAACATCGGCTGCATCCCGTCCAAGGCGCTGATCCACGTGGCCGAGCAGTTCCACCAGACCTCGCGCTTTGCCGGCCCGTCGGAGCTGGGCATCAGTGTCGCCTCGCCGCGCCTGGACATCGGCCAGAGCGTGGCCTGGAAGGACGGCATCGTCGACCGCCTGACCACCGGCGTCGCAGCCCTGCTGAAAAAGCACGGAGTCAAGGTGATCCATGGCTGGGCGAAGGTGCTCGACGGCAAGCAGGTCGAGGTCGATGGCCAGCGTATCCAGTGCGAGCACCTGTTGCTGGCCACTGGCTCCAGCAGCATCGAACTGCCAATGCTGCCGCTGGGCGGGCCGATCATTTCCTCGACCGAAGCCCTGGCGCCGAAAACCCTGCCGCAGCACCTGGTAGTGGTGGGCGGCGGCTACATCGGCCTCGAGCTCGGCATCGCCTACCGCAAGCTGGGCGCCCGGGTCAGCGTGGTGGAGGCGCGCGAGCGCATCCTGCCAACCTACGACAGCGAGCTGACCACCCCGGTGGCCGAATCGCTGAAGAAGCTGGGCATCACCCTGCACCTGGGGCATAGCGTCGAAGGTTACGAAGGCGGCTGCCTGCTGGCCCGTGATGGCCAGGGCGGCCAACTGCGCCTGGAAGCCGACCAGGTGCTGGTGGCCGTGGGCCGCCGGCCACGCACGCAAGGTTTCAACCTGGAGTGCCTGGACCTGAAGATGAACGGCGCCGCCGTCGCCATCGACGAGCGCTGCCAGACCAGCATGCGCAACGTCTGGGCCATCGGCGACGTGGCCGGCGAACCGATGCTGGCGCACCGGGCCATGGCCCAGGGCGAGATGGTCGCCGAGATCATCGCCGGCAAGGCGCGCCGTTTCGAACCCAGCGCGATCGCCGCGGTGTGTTTCACCGACCCGGAAGTGGTGGTGGTCGGCAAGACCCCGGAGCAAGCCAGCCAGCAAGGGCTGGACTGCATCGTCGCGCAGTTCCCGTTCGCCGCCAATGGCCGGGCCATGAGCCTGGAATCGAAAAGCGGTTTCGTGCGGGTGGTGGCGCGCCGTGACAACCACCTGATCCTGGGTTGGCAGGCGGTTGGCGTGGCGGTTTCCGAGTTGTCGACGGCGTTTGCCCAGTCGCTGGAAATGGGCGCGTGCCTGGAGGATGTGGCCGGCACCATTCATGCCCACCCGACACTGGGTGAGGCGGTACAGGAAGCGGCGCTGCGCGCGCTGGGCCACGCCCTGCATATCTGACACTGAAGCGGTCGAGGCCGATTTGGCCCGCAGCGCCCCTGGCGTTGCGGGTCTTTTTTCAGGGGCGAGTCAGTGCCGGCCTCTTCGCGGGTAAACCCGCTCCCACAGGGACATCACTGCCCGTGAGAGCAGTGGCGCACCTGTGGGAGCGGGTTTACCCGCGAAGAGGCCGGCACTGACTACTCGGCAATGGCGTTCTTGCCGCTCCCCTTGGCCCGGTACAGCGCCTTGTCGGCACGCGCCAGCAGTGCATGCTGGTCCTCCCCTTCCTCCCGTTGCACCACACCGTAGCTCATGGTCAGCCGGCAATCGCCCACCGGCTCTATCTGCGCCATCGCCTGGCGCAAGCGTGCAGCCACCTCCAGTGCCTCGCCCAGCGACTCCTGCGGCAATACGATGACGAACTCGTCCCCACCCCAGCGCGCCAGCAGGTCCTGCTCCCGCAGGCAGGCACGCAGGACGTCGACCACCCGCAACAGCGCCGCATCGCCATGGGCATGGCCATAGCGGTCATTGATCGGTTTGAAGTCATCCAGATCCATGGCTATCAGCGACAACGGCTGGCGAAAGCGCTGGGCACGCTCGCACTCCAGTTGTAACGCCTTCTCCAGCCGATAGCGATTGGCAATGCGGGTCAACGCATCACGCTCGGCCAGCTCGCGGTTTTCGTCCAGCTGCCGCTGCAACTGCTGGTTCACCCAGGACAGCTCGCGAGTGCGTTCGGCCACCTGGCTTTCCAGCGACTGGTTCCTCTGCTGCAATTGCGCCACCAGGCGCTTGTTGGCGTCAATGTTGCGGTGGGCACCAAGCATGCGCGCCACCGAGCCGTCCTCGTTATGGGCGATGATGTAACCGCTGTCTTCTATCCACAGATAGCTGCCATCCTGGCAACGGCAGCGGTATTCGACCAGATAGTGCTCGTTACGCTGGTTGATGTACGCCTCGAAATGCGCCATCACCCGTGGGTAGTCCTCCGGGTGGATCACGCTTTCCCAGGTGAGCACCGAGTTGGCCATGGAGTGGCTGGGGTAGCCAAGCATGGCGTACCAGCCCGGGTTGCGATAGACGTAGCCGGTATTGGCATTCCAGTCCCAGATACCATCGCTGATAAGATCGAACAACGTACGCAACTGCTGCTCACTGAAGCCGGCAGGTACCGGCCGGGTTTCCTGACTCATTGACGCTCTCCCTGACGGCTGGCGCACCCGAACAGAATAGCCCCGACGCCCTGTTTTTGCGGCGCTTTGAAAGCAGGCATGGATCGAGGACGCTCAAGCCAGATGCAACAGCGCCTCCTCCACCGCGGCAACCACCTGGTTGCCCTTGGCACCCGGCAGCCGCCATGCGGCGATGGTCACACCCAGTGGCACAGCGCGGTCGATGGGGGCGACCAGTTCACCGCTGTCCAGGTAGCGCTGCACCAGGCTTTTGCGCCCTATCAGCACCCCGGCGGCCAGCAAGGCTTGCTGCAGGGCGATCGAGTACAGGGAAAAACCCGGCCCACGGGCAACGAACTTGTGCCCGGGCATCACCGCCCCCGTCCACACCGCCCAGTCGTTCCAGCCCACGTCAGCGATGCAACGGGCGTCGGCAAGGTCCTCGGGCTTGGTGATGCTGGTGGCCAGGGCCGGCACGCACACGGGCAGGATTTCTTCCGTGGCTATCCTGCGTTGCCAGCGCTCGGGCTTTTCGGTGTAGAACAGGCACAGGTCGAACGGGCTGCGCTTCAGGTTGGGCGGCTCATCCACCGCAGTCACCGAGATCTCGATGGGTGCCAGCAAGCGGGTCAGTTCCGGCAGGCGTGGCCCGATCCACAACTGCGCCAGAGCAGGCGATGTGACGATATGCACCCGCTGCGGTGCCGCCAGGCGGCGCAGTGCGCGCGCAGCGGCTTCCACGGCGTCGAATGCCTCGGTGAACTGGCCTTTCACGCTTTCGCCCAAGGGCGTCAGCCGTACGCCTTTGGCATGGCGATCGAACAAGGCCGCGCCGTATTCGTTCTCCAGGGTCTTGACCAGGGCGGCGATGGCCCGCGGTGTCACCTTCAGTTCGAGTGCGGCACGGGCAAAACCGCCCAGGCGGGCTGACGCTTCGAAGGCACGCAAGGCATTGAGCTGCAGCGAGTGCCGGGTAGGGGTGTCGAGGTACACGGTTTCAGGCCTATTTTTTTTAGGCCTACTATTTCAGAAATCTGACGTTGTGGCCAACTGTCGCGCGCATTAACGTGGACGTGCCGCCCTTGTACCGCCTGCACACTTTCAAGGATTTCAAATGCCGTATCCAAGCGCGCCCCAAGCGTTCAGGCAAGGTGCCCACAGCGCCCTGCCATTGACCTCCGGCATAGTGCCCTTCGGCCTGATCACCGGGGTCACGGCGATCGGCATGGGCCTGTCGCCAACCGATGCCATCGGCATGACCTTGCTGTTCTACTCCGGTTCGGCGCAGATGGTGGTGATGCAGTTGATGCAAAGCGCCGCCCTGCCGGTGACCATGGTAGTCACCGCGCTGGTGATCAACCTGCGCTTCCTGATGTACAGCGCCAGCCTGGCCCCGCACCTGGGCCAGTTGCCCCGCCGCCGCAAGTGGCCGATGGCGTACATGCTGTCGGACCAGTCCTTCGCCCTGTGCATGCTGAAGATGGGCACGGGCGGGCTGGGACAGTATGCGTACCCCTACTATGCCGGTACGGCAATCACCATGTTCTTTGGCTGGAACCTCTCGGTGCTGGCGGGCATGTACCTGGGCGCGAGCATTCCTGAAGACTGGTCGCTCGGCTTTGCCATTCCCTTGTCGTTCCTGGCCCTGTTGATACCCGGCATTCGCAATGCAGCCACGCTTGGCGCAGCGCTGACCGGCGGTGTGCTCGCCGTACTGGCCGTCGACCTGCCCTACAACCTCGGCCTGCTGGCTGGCGCGCTGGGCGGCATCATCGCCGGGCTGGCCATCGAGAACTGGCAAAAACAGCAAACTGCGGCAGAAGCCAATACCGAGCAGGAAGCATCATGAGCGAAACGACCCAGTGGATGACCTTCATTCTGATCGGCCTGGGCACCTTCGCCATCCGCCTGTCGTTCATCGAGTTGCACACGGTGTTGCGCATCCCCCCACTGTTTCGCCGCGCCCTGGCGTATGTGCCAGCCAGCGTGTTGGCCGCATTGGTACTGCCGGCCGTGGTATTCCCGGACCGGCAGGCGGGGTTCGACTGGATGAACCCACAGATACCAGCGGCGATACTTGCCGCGCTGGTGGCGTGGCGTACGCGCAGCACGATGCTGACGCTGATTGTAGGCATGGGAGTGCTGTGGGCCTTGAAGCATCTGGGGATGTAGGAATACGCAGCTTCAAGGCTTCCCGATTTCGCGTCACCAACACCGGGTGAACGCGGTAAGGGAACGAAAGGAAATGGCGTCCCAGGCAGGAATTGAACCTGCAACCTTCCCCTTAGGAGGGGGATGCTCTATCCAATTGAGCTACTGAGACGCAAGTGCCGGCAGCGAACGCTGCACAGCAGGACGGCCAGCATGTTAACCAGCATGCTGGCGTTTGTCATGCCTAAAGCGGGCTTTTTCGCGTAATCCTTTTCTGCCAATGCTACACCTGCGCCAGCACACCTTCACCATGCAGCAGCGTGAACAATGCCGCGACTGCGGTTTCCAGAGTGGTGGAGTTGTCCAGCACATGCAGCGACGGATCAGCCAGCGCCTGCAAGCGTGCGTTACGTGCCAGGCGCTGCTCGATTTCCTCTGCGCTTTCCCGGCCACGGGCCAACAGGCGCTCGCGCAGCACTCCGTGCCTGACCTCCACCAGCACTGCCAACAGGTTCGGGTAGCGCCGGCGCGCCTCGGCGAGATAAGCCCGCGAACCATTCACCAGCACCGACCTGCCCGCCGCCAGCCACTGATCCACCTGCAGTGGAATGCCGTAATCCAGGCCATTGGCGCGCCAATGCATGGCGAACGCGCCCTGTGCTCGCATTGCTTCGAACTGTTCGGCCGTTACGCCATGGGCGGCTTCGCCCTTGGCTTCAGCCGAACGGGTAATGACGCGACGAGCGATTTCCACCCCGGCGGCTGAAAGCCGCTGACGGGAAGCGTCAATCAGGGAATCTTTCCCGGAACCCGACGGTCCTACCAGATATATCAACCGGCCTGTGCCTGATTGGCGGTCGCTTGCATCATGTTGCATAGCCACTATGCTCTATGGAGGAAAACCCGCACATTCTAGGGATATTCCCAGCCTTTTGCTGCGTTTTACCAGTTTTTGACGGCAAGAGTCTGACGATTGGGCAAGCCGGTGCATGTAAAACTTTTCAAACCAGTACTCATTTCTGATAATTGGTACTGGCACAAAGCCTTTATCCGGCTCACTATTTGTCACAGAATTGACGCCAAGGAAACGGCGACCATGAGGCAAGATGAGCATCCATTTTTCACAGACGGTTGAACATTTCGTCGTCGCCACGGTCGTACTACCACCCCGTGCGGCCAATTTGAGAACCGCTTCCCCTGAACCAAAATCTGGTCAATTTATATGCGCCCAATGAAACAGGCTATTTATTCGAGCCGCACCGCTGACAAGTTCGTCGTCCGCCTGCCCGACGGGATGCGTGAGCGCATTGCCGAGGTAGCGCGCAACCATCACCGCAGCATGAACTCCGAAATCATCGCGCGCCTGGAACAGAGCCTTATCCAGGAAGGTGCGCTGGGTGACGATTTGAGCATGCGCCTGGACAGCCCCGAACTGTCCCTGCATGAACGCGAATTGCTGCAACGCTTCCGCCAACTGTCGCACCGCCAGCAGAACGCGCTGGTGGCCCTCATCGCTCACGATGTGGAAATGGCTGCCGACGCCTCCTGAGGTTTGCAGCCGAACACAAAAAAGCCAGCGTAAGCTGGCTTTTTTGTAGGTGGCGTCCCTGCAAGAGACGCGATCCGCAGGTTACAGCAGAAACACTGTGGCCAGCCCGAGGAAGATGAAGAACCCACCACTGTCGGTCACCGCGGTAATCATCACGCTGGAGCCCATCGCCGGGTCGCGCCCCAGGCGTGTCAGGGTCATCGGGATCAACACCCCCATCAAGGCCGCCAACAGCAGGTTCAAGGTCATCGCCGCAGTCATCACCAGGCCCAACGACCAGCTGCCATACAACCAGAACGCCACCGCACCGATCACCCCGCCCCAGATCAGGCCGTTGAGCAGCGATACCGCCAGCTCCTTGCGCATCAGGCGGCTGGTGTTGCCCGGCGACACCTGGTCCAGCGCCATGGCACGCACGATCATGGTGATGGTCTGGTTACCGGAGTTGCCGCCAATGCCTGCCACGATCGGCATCAGTGCGGCCAGGGCCACCAGTTTCTCGATCGAACCTTCGAACAGGCCGATCACTCGCGAGGCAACGAAAGCGGTAATCAGGTTGATGGCCAACCAGGCCCAGCGGTTGCGCAGCGAACGCCAGACCGAGGCGAAGATGTCTTCTTCCTCGCGCAAACCGGCCATGTTCAGCACTTCGCTTTCGCTTTCCTCACGAATCAGGTCGACCATTTCGTCGATGGTCAAGCGGCCGATCAGGCGTTCGTTCTTGTCCACAACTGGCGCAGATACCAGGTCGTAACGCTCGAAGGCCTGCGCCGCATCATAGGCATCTTCCTCGGGGTGGAAGGAGACCGGATCGGTCGCCATGACCTCCGCCACCTTCTTCTCCGGGTCGTTGACCAGCAGGCGCTTGATCGGCAATACACCCTTGAGAATGCCGTCATAGTCGACCACGAAGAGTTTGTCGGTGTGGTTCGGCAGCTCTTTCAGGCGGCGAAGGTAGCGCAACACCACTTCCAGGCTGACGTCTTCGCGGATGGTGACCATCTCGAAGTCCATCAGCGCACCAACCTGCTCCTCGTCGTAGCTAAGCGCCGAACGCACGCGCTCGCGTTGCTGTGCATCGAGGGTTTCCATCAGCTCGTGAACAACGTCACGCGGCAGCTCTGGAGCCAGGTCGGCCAGCTCGTCGGCGTCCATTTCCTTGGCGGCGGCGAGCAGCTCGTGATCGTCCATGTCGGCGATCAGCGATTGCCGCACGGCGTCGGACACTTCCAGCAGGATGTCGCCATCGCGATCCGAGCGCACCAGCTGCCAGACCGTCAGGCGGTCTTCCAGGGGCAATGCTTCGAGTATGTAGGCGATGTCGGCGGGGTGCAGGTCGTCGAGTTTGCGCTGCAGCTCGACGAGGTTCTGGCGGTGGACCAGGTTTTCCACCAGGTCGTGGTGGGCGCCTTCCTGACGGTGGGTCAGGTCTTCTACCACGCGCTGGCGCTGCAGCAGTTCGACCACCTGGGCCAGGCGGTCCTGCAGGCTTTCCTGCGCTTTTTTTACTTCTACTTCAGTCATAGGCGAACTCCACTCCCAGCAGCGGAGCACGCCGGGAGAATCAATCGGTCAGATCTTTCTGTATGAATCTTGTTAGCGAGTAACTACTGGGTAAGTCCATGGTGGTTTTCCACAAGCCCCGGCGGGGCTGACGGGCGCAATCATACACTGCTAAAGCTGTCAGATCGCTTAAAATTTTTGGCCAGAACAATCGTTTGCGTGATAAAGCTGGGACAACGCTCGAAGCTATCAGTGCGACGGTGGGTCTGGCGGTTAAAGCACATTTGTTGTGTGCCTGGATGTGTATGCGATACCTGATCGAATTCGGGGCTGCTTTGCAGCCCTTTCGCCGGCAAGCCAGCTCCCACAGGGACAACACAGTCCAGAGAGCAGCGCGATACCTGTGGGAGCTGGCTTGCCGGCGATGGGCCGCATGGCGACCCCAAGCTACACCACAATCATTACAGAAGAGCGTAGATCGACATCAGCAACAATTCATTGGCGTAGAAAAACAAAAAGCCCGCTCAACTGAGCGGGCTTCTTGATTTGGTGTGGCGGACTCAGGAGGATTCGAACCTCCGACCGCTCGGTTCGTAGCCGAGTACTCTATCCAGCTGAGCTATGAGTCCGTGGTGGTATTTTTAGACCAGATTACCACTGGTTGGTTGAAGTGCCTTTGCAAGCAGAGCCACTTCAAAAAGTGGCGGACTCAGCAGGATTCGAACCTGCGACCGCTCGGTTCGTAGCCGAGTACTCTATCCAGCTGAGCTATGAGTCCGCGATGGTAGTTTTAGACCAGATTACCACTGGTTGATTGAAGCAGCCTTGCAAGCAAAGCCACTTCAAAAGTGGCGGACTCAGGAGGATTCGAACCTCCGACCGCTCGGTTCGTAGCCGAGTACTCTATCCAGCTGAGCTATGAGTCCGTGTCTTGCCGCGCATTATAGGTCGCTGAAACATTTTTGCAAGAACTTTTTCGTTTAAAATCAACTACTTAGCGTTCTTACCGTTTACAGCGCCCTAAGCGAATAATGGCGGTGAAGGGGGGATTCGAACCCCCGATACCCTTATGAGGTATACTCCCTTAGCAGGGGAGCGCCTTCGGCCACTCGGCCACCTCACCGCAACACGAGGCGAATATTAAACAGGCTCTTCCTCGTTTGCAACCCTTTTTTTGAAAAAAACTTCAAAAAAATTAAAGGCTTGGCTCCTCGTCCTTCTCTTTCTTGATCCGCAGGTAGATTTCCTCGCGGTGCACAGCCACTTCTTTCGGGGCGCTGACGCCAATACGCACCTGGTTGCCTTTTACGCCGAGCACCGTCACGGTGATCTCGCCGTCTCCAATGATCAGGCTCTCGGCGCACCGACGAGTCAGAATCAACATAGCTTTCTCCTTACGCAAAACATTCAGGGGTAACAGTCTTGGGTGTCGCGGCCTGGTCGTGGACGACGACCTGGGCCTGGTTGATCGCCACACAGGGCAGGACGGGCCTGCGTGGCGAGCAGAAACGCGAAGGGCGCGGCAAGCCGCGCCCTTCCAGGCAGCGTATTACTCGCTCTGTCGTGCCGGGGCATCGAGCTCGAACGCGGTGTGCAGCGCGCGTACGGCCAGCTCCAGGTACTTCTCTTCGATCACGACCGAAACCTTGATCTCGGAGGTGGAGATCATCTGGATGTTGATGCTCTCCTTGGCCAGGGCTTCGAACATGCGGCTGGCAACACCGGCGTGCGAACGCATGCCGACGCCGACGATCGAGACCTTGGCGATCTTGGTGTCGCCGATCACTTCACGGGCACCGATTTCGCGGGCAGTGTTTTCCAGCACGCTCTGCGCCTTCTCGTACTCGTTGCGGTGCACGGTGAAGGTGAAGTCGGTGGTGTTATCGTGGGCAACGTTCTGCACGATCATGTCGACCTCGATGTTCGAGGCACTGATCGGGCCGAGGATCTTGAAGGCCACGCCCGGGGTGTCCGGCACGCCGCGAATGGTCAGCTTGGCTTCATCACGGTTGAAGGCGATACCGGAAATGATCGGCTGTTCCATGGATTCCTCTTCATCAATGGTAATGAGGGTACCCGGACCCTCCTTGAAGCTGTGCAGCACGCGCAGCGGAACGTTGTACTTGCCGGCGAACTCCACCGAACGGATCTGCAGCACCTTGGAACCGAGGCTGGCCATTTCCAGCATCTCTTCGAAGGTGATCTTCTCCAGGCGCTGGGCCTGCGGCACAACACGCGGGTCGGTGGTGTAGACGCCATCGACGTCGGTGTAGATCTGGCACTCGTCAGCCTTCAGCGCAGCCGCCAGGGCCACACCCGTGGTGTCGGAGCCGCCACGGCCAAGCGTGGTGATGCTGCCGTGCTCGTCGACGCCCTGGAAGCCTGCTACCACGACCACGCGGCCTTCCTTGAGGTCGGCACGAATCTTCTGGTCGTCGATCTGCAGGATGCGCGCCTTGTTGTGTGCGCTGTCGGTGAGAATGCGCACCTGGTTGCCGGTGTAGGACACCGCTGGCACACCGCGCTTGATCAAGGCCATGGTCAGCAAGGCAATGGTGACCTGCTCACCGGTCGACACGATCACGTCCAGCTCACGCGGAACCGGCTGATCGGTGATCTGCTTGGCCAGGTCGATCAGGCGATTGGTTTCACCGCTCATTGCCGACAGCACAACCACCAGGTCGTCGCCCGCTTCACGGTGTTTCTTGACCTTATCGGCTACCTGCTCGATCCGCTCGATGGAACCGACAGAGGTGCCGCCAAATTTCTGTACGATCAACGCCATTTCAATGGTGCCTCAGCCCATACAGGGCCCCAAAAAACAATCCAACATGAAGAGGCCGGATGGGAGTGGCCTGTGTGGCTAATTCTTGCACCCAAATTCGGCACCAGGATTCGCCTCGCTGCGTTGCCACTCCTCGCCGTAGCCCGGCTACGACTCGTCGCGGCGCCTTGCGCGGCAAACCCTGGCACTCGAATTTGAGCGCAAGAATTAGCCGTACAGGCCACTAGACCGCCGGCCCCCTCATCTCAAAGTCCCTGCTCTGCGAATGGCACGGCCAGCGCCAGGGCCTGGTCCAGTGCGGCGACGTCGACGCCGCCACCCTGAGCCATGTCCGGACGACCACCGCCCTTGCCACCCACCGCCGCAGCGGCTTGTTTCATCAGATCGCCAGCCTTGAGTTGGCTGGAGAGGTCCTTGGTCACGCCGGCCACCAGCACAACCTTGCCCTCATGCTCGCTGCCCAGCAGGATCACTGCGTGGCCGAGCTTGTTCTTCAGCTGATCGACCAGCGCCAGCAGTGCCTTGCCGTCCTGTCCATCCAGGCGGGCGGCGAGCACCTTGGCGCCCTTGACCTCAACGGCCGCGTTGGAGAGATCATCCCCGGCGGCGCTGGCGGCCTTGGCCTGCAGCTGTTCCAGCTGCTTCTCCAGCTGGCGGTTGCGCTCGAGCACAGCCGACAGCTTGTCGATCAGGTTGTCGCGGTTACCCTTCACCAGCTGCGCGGCTTCCTTGACCTGCTCTTCGGCAGCGTTCAGGTAGGCCAGCGCAGCAGCGCCGGTGACCGCTTCGATACGGCGCACGCCAGAGGCCACGCCGCCTTCGCTGATGATCTTGAACAGGCTGATGTCACCGGTGCGCTTGGCGTGGATACCGCCGCACAGCTCCACCGAGAAATCGCCGCCCATGCTCAGCACACGCACGGTGTCGCCGTACTTCTCGCCGAACAGCGCCATGGCACCCTTGGCCTTGGCGGTTTCGATGTCGGTCAGTTCGGTTTCCACCGCAGTGTTCTTGCGCACTTCACGGTTGACGATGTCTTCCAGGGCCTTGATCTGCTCCGGTTTCACCGCCTCGAAGTGGCTGAAGTCAAAACGCAGGCGCTGGCTGTCGACCAGCGAGCCTTTCTGCTGTACGTGTTCGCCCAGTACCTGGCGCAGCGCTTCGTGCAGCAGGTGGGTGGCGGAGTGGTTCAGCGAGGTGGCGTGCTGCACGTCGGCATCGACCTTGGCCTCGACCGGGGAGCCGATCACCAGCGCACCGCTGGCAACCACGCCGTGGTGCAGGAAGGCACCACCGGTCTTGGTGGTGTCGCGCACGTCGAAGCGCGCAGCGCCAGCCTGCAGGTAGCCGGTGTCGCCCACCTGGCCACCGGATTCGGCGTAGAACGGCGTGCGGTCGAGCACGACCACGCCCTGCTCGCCTTCACCCAGCTGGTCGACGGCCTGGCCGTCCTTGTACAGGGCGATGATCTTGCCCTGGCCTTCGGTGGCCTCGTAGCCGAGGAACTCGGTGGCGCTGTCGACCTTGACCAGGCTGTTGTAGTCCATGCCGAAGGCGCTGGCGGAACGGGCACGTTCACGCTGGGCGTCCATCTCGCGCTCGAAACCGGCTTCGTCGATGGTCAGCTCGCGCTCACGGGCGATGTCGGCGGTCAGGTCCACCGGGAAGCCGTAGGTGTCGTACAGCTTGAACACCACGTCGCCCGGCACCACATCACCCTCGAGCTGGGCCAGGTCCTGCTCAAGGATGCGCAGGCCCTGCTCCAGGGTCTTGGCGAACTGTTCTTCTTCAGCCTTGAGCACGCGCTCGATGTGCGCCTGCTGGCTGTTCAGTTCCGGGAAGGCCTCGCCCATTTCAGCGACCAGCGCGGCAACGATCTGGTAGAAGAAGCTGCCTTTGGCGCCCAGCTTGTTACCGTGGCGGCAGGCGCGGCGAATGATGCGGCGCAGCACGTAGCCACGGCCTTCGTTGGACGGCAGCACGCCGTCGGCGATCAGGAAGCCGCACGAACGGATGTGGTCGGCGACCACTTTCAGCGAGGCCTGGCCCTCATTGCTGCAACCGATGGCCTTGGCCGCGGCCGACAGCAGGTTCTGGAACAGGTCGATCTCGTAGTTCGAGTGCACGTGCTGCAGCACGGCGCTGACGCGCTCCAGGCCCATGCCGGTGTCCACAGACGGCGCTGGCAGCGGGTGCAGCACGCCGTCGGCGGTGCGGTTGAACTGCATGAAGACGTTGTTCCAGATCTCGATGTAGCGATCGCCGTCTTCTTCCGGGGAGCCGGGCGGGCCGCCCCAGATGTCCGGGCCGTGGTCGTAGAAGATCTCGGTGCACGGGCCGCATGGGCCGGTGTCGCCCATGGTCCAGAAGTTGTCGGAAGCGTACGGGGCGCCCTTGTTGTCGCCGATGCGCACCATGCGCTCGGCCGGCACGCCGACTTCCTTGGTCCAGATATCGTAGGCTTCGTCGTCAGTGGCGTAGACGGTGACCCAGAGCTTTTCCTTGGGCAGGTTCAGCCATTTTTCCGAAGTCAGGAAGGTCCAGGCGAAAGTGATCGCGTCGCGCTTGAAGTAGTCACCGAAGCTGAAGTTGCCCAGCATTTCGAAGAAGGTGTGGTGACGCGCGGTGTAACCGACGTTTTCCAGGTCGTTGTGCTTGCCACCTGCGCGCACGCACTTCTGGCTACTGACGGCACGCGTGTAGGCACGCTTCTCCGCACCGAGGAAGCAGTCCTTGAACTGGTTCATGCCGGCATTGGTGAACAGCAGGGTCGGGTCGTTGTTCGGGATCAGCGAACTGGAGGCGACTCGGGTATGTCCCTGCTCTTCGAAGAAGCGAAGGAAGGCTTCACGGATTTCTGCGCTTTTCATAGGTTCTTCCACGGAAACGGCGGCCGTTTGGGCTAATACGTCGAATCGACGAAACGACGGCAAAGGGCGCCATTATATCCAGCCTGAACGGGAGATACAGTGTGTTTGTACACCAGAACAGCAATCGGCGGATGAAAAGCCGTTCATTAGCACGACCAGAGCGGAAAAGCAGACCTGCGGGCCCACCCATGCGGTACATAAGCAACACCTGACCCGGGCAGTGGAACGGGATCCTGCCGGCCCACCCTCGCTGCCGGAGCACTCCATGCCTGAGCTGAACATATCCAAACTCCACTCGGACCCGCATCCGCTACCCCACGGCATCATGCAGGCCAACCCGAGACCGATCTACTACATCGACGCCCGGGAACCCGGCCACTCGCAAACCGCCTTCGACAATAACGAAGACAACCCTCGGCAGCAGACCGAGGTCAAGTACATCCAGGCCGACGAAAATGTGCGAATCACCCTCGAACGCGCCTATCCATTGGGGCGGCGCTATCGCCGCAGCACCCCGAACAGCGAGTTGCTGGTCTTCAACGTGGCCCCGCGTGCGCTGCGCGCGAATGAACAGCAAAAGCGCGTACGTATCGCCCCGCGCGAATGCCTGCTGGAAGTGACCATCAACGATGCGGTATTCATGGTCCCCGCGCATACCGCCCAAGCCATTGCCATTCGCCTCACCGATGGCAATCACCACGTGGTCATAGCCCCGGAGGTGAAGAAGACGGTGCTGATCGACATGATAGGGACCGGCAACAGGATCGAGACCGGCGCAGGTATCGTCCACATCGACGCCCATACCGGCACGCACCAGATTGTGGTCGGTAGCGGCCCGGTACTCATCGACAAGGGCGACGCGGTTGTCAACGCCACGGGGCACCGCCTGCTTGGCCGCGAGTCATCCAGGGTCGAGTTCTACCGCAATGCCGAAAACGATGCACGACTGGCCCGGCCCGTGATGGCCGAACATCAGGCCCTGGGCAATATCGGCGTGCGAGTGACGGGTAGCGACCAATTCAGCCAAGCGGCAGAGGATGCGCTGGAACTGCTGCGCAAACTACCCTGTGGCCAGGCGCTACTGGCGGCCCTGGATAAAAAGGCCGGGCAGTCCGGAGCCCCGATCAGCGTGATCGAAGCAGCCAGACACCAATTCACGACCTATACACCCAGCGACCACGAAGAAGATGAAGACGAAGGCCACTTCATCATCGACGAAAACCAGAGTAGCTGGGGATACAGCGGCGGCACACTGGCATACAACCCAGGCTGGTCGACCGCTGCGCAACTGCCACTGCTCGACCTGTACCGCTGCCTGTGCCAAGGCTGGAACTCGATGTCAGGCACCGTCTTTCCGGGCCAGACCGAGGTTCAAGGCAAAAACGGCGCCTATCCGGTGGACAACCTGCTGCTACAGAGCATCGGCTTGCCCACCGATTGCAGGTTCACATTCGGCGGCAGCACCGCCCTGAACACCAACCCACCCGCCTTCACTGAAAACGGGCTGCGTCAGGCGTTGCAACTGGAGCTGCGCACACAGCCGTGAACCCAGGCTATCGGGGCCAGCTCAGCCTAATCGCTGGCCGGAGTCGGGAACGATCAGAATCCCCGCCCTGAGGCCATTCTTGACCTTGGGGTTGGGGAAGATGATGCGCGCGCCCTCCTCCTCGACCACCCAACGCGTCTCGGCCAGGTCCTCGGCCAGCAAGTAGCCCTTGCTCAGCTCGGAGAAGTTCTCGATGTCTGCAGGCAGGTGCAGGTGGAAGCTGTCGCTGTGCTTGATGATCTCGCGGGAAACGCTGAACAGCTGCAGGCCATCCAGCGAGCCTTCGCCTTCGGGCTCGGTGTTTTCGATGATGCTGATCAGCCGCTCCTCCAGCTTGTCGAGGTTGACCTCCTCGTTCTGGCCGAACGGGCGGGCCTTGCCCAACTCCAGGGTGAAGGCTTCGGCCTCCAACTGCTCGTAGGTGAAGGCGCTGAAAGTGATGGAAGACTTGCTCTGCAGCAACACCGCCTCCATGCCCGCCGCCGCCAGGCGTGCCAGCTCGCGACGGGAATGCTTGCGCCCCTCTTTATAAGGGTACAAGGCGAACTGCTCGATCTTCGAGCCGCGGATGGCGGTATGCAAGTCGTAGTGCAGGCGGCTGCGCCCCGCCTTGCTGAAGAACACCCGGGCGAACTGTTCCAGCTCGGCGGCACGCAATGCCTCGAAGCCACTGGACAGCTCGTGGCGGCCGTTGAACAGGCGGTTGATGTCCTGCTCGATGAAGCGCTCGCCCTTGCGGATCGCTGCGGGGTTGCCAAACAGGAAAAGCACCCGGGCCTTGGGTTTGATCTTGCCGTTGGCCACGCCATGCAGCAGCCGCTCGAGCAACTCGATCGGCGCCGTTTCGTTGCCGTGGATGCCGGCGGACAGCAGCAGGTCCAGCCCGCAATCCTCGTTTTCGGCCGGGCGCACTTCGAGCGCGCCCTCCCCCAGCCAGCGCAAACGCGCGCCCTTGGGTGTCACTTGGGTCTTCTCGGCCGGTTCGTGATCGGTGAGGGTCAGCTCAAGCAATTTGCCAAGGGCGAGCATAGGTACTTCCTTAGTGGTGGTGGCCGCAATCGGGGCCATGGACGTGATCGTCGTCTTCGCCGACCTCCGCCGGTTCCATTTCCAGCTGCAGGCTGACCAGGTTGGTGGCCATCGGGCGCAGCAGCAGGTTGGCGTACTCGGTGTCGTCTTCCTCGACATCCACGCCGATCAGCAGCTGGCCACGACCATCCTGCTGAATCCACACTTCCTTGCCTTGCCAGACGACGGCAAAGCGGGTGCAGGAAGTTTCCAGCTGGGTGCCGTCTTCATCTTCCAGGATAAGGCGCAGGGCGTCGGTCATTGCAAAGTCTCTCTTCAAGGTTGGCGTTGGAACGGATACACCGAGCCCAACTTCAGGATCTGGGTCAATTCGTCCAGTGCCGTACGGCATTCCACCAGCAATTGCGGGTCGGCCAGGTCCGCCTCGCCAAGGCGATCGCGGTAATGCTTGTCGACCCACTGCAACAGGGTGTCGTACAGCGAGGCGGTCATGATAACGCCTTGGTTGACCGCTGCCAGTTCCGTTTCCTTCAACGCCACGCGCAAACGCAGGCAAGCCGGCCCACCGCCGTTCTGCATGCTCTGCTTGAGGTCGAACACTTTCACCTCCCGCACCGGGCCGCCCTGGCTGGTCAACTGGCCCAGATAGGCCCAGACCCGCTCGTTGTTGCGGCACTCTTCCGGCACCACCAGCAGCATGGAGCCGTCGTCGCGGCTGAGCAACTGGCTGTTGAACAGGTATGAACGCACTGCGTCCTCTACCGTCACCGCCGCCCGCGGCACGCAGATGGCCTGGAAGTTGCCACCCTTGCTGGCCAGTTTAGCTCGCAGCTGGCCAAGTACCGCGTCCGTCTCGAGGAAAGCGTCCTCGTGGTAGAACAGCACCTCGCCGTTGCCCACCGCAATCACATCGTTGTGGAACACGCCCTGGTCGATCACCGCCGGGTTCTGTTGAGCGTAGACCACGCCGTCATCGCCCAGACCATGCAGCCGGGCCACGGCCTGGGAGGCTTCCAGGGTCTGCCGGGCCGGGTACTTCTGCGGCGCCGGGTAGCGGCTGTCGAAGGCGCTGCGGCCGTAGACGAAGAACTCCACGCCGGCCTCGCCATAGGTACGGCAGAAGCGCGTGTGGTTGGCCGCCCCCTCGTCACCGAACTGTGCCACGGCAGGCAGTGCCGCGTGGTGGGCAAAGTGCTTGTCGTTGCTGAACATGGCCCCCAGTACGCGGCTGGTGGTCGGGTGCTCGATGCTGCGGTGGTACTTGCAGTTGAGGTTGGCAGCAGTGAAATGCACGCGGCCATCGGCAGTGTCGGCACTGGGGCTGACCGTGGCGGCGTTGGCCACCCACATGCTCGAAGCCGAGCAACTGGCCACCAGCAATGGCATGGCCTCCTTGGCGGCACGCTGGATCACTTCGGCATCGCTGCCGCTGAAGCCCAGGCGGCGCAGTGCAGCCACGTCCGGGCGCTCCTGCGGCGCCAGCACGCCCTGCTTGAAGCCCATGTCGGCCAGCGCTTTCATCTTCGCCAGGCCCTGGCGCGCGGCTTCGCGCGGGTTGGAACCCTGCTGGCTGTTGCTCTGCGAAGCCACGTTGCCGTAGGACAGGCCGCCATAGTTGTGGGTAGGCCCCACCAGGCCATCAAAATTCACTTCGTAGGATTTCATCGGCTAGGCTCCGTGACCTGTTGTTATAGGGTGACGCCCGGCGTCAAGGTTGCCGGCAAGGCAAGGCTGGCGGTCTCCAGCGAAGCCACGGGGTAAGCGCAGTAGTCCGCTGCGTAATAGGCGCTGGCGCGGTGGTTGCCACTGGCACCCACGCCGCCGAACGGCGCACTGCTGGCGGCACCGGTCAGTTGCTTGTTCCAGTTGACGATGCCGGCGCGGCTGCGCAGCCAGAAGTACTGGTAACGGGCGTGGGAGTCGGACAGCAAGCCGGCGGCCAGGCCGTACTGGGTGTTGTTGGCCTCATCGATGGCGGCATCGAAGTCGGCATAGCGGATCACCTGTAGCAGCGGGCCGAAGAACTCTTCGTCCGGGCGCTCGGCCACAGCGGTGACATCGACAATGCCCGGGGTCAGCAGTGCGGCATCGGCCTGTGGCTGGGTCATTTCCAGCAGCTTCACGGCGCCCTTGGCGACCAGTTCGGCCTGGGCCGCAATTAGCGCCCGCGCCGCCTGCAGCGAGATCACCGAACCCATGAACGGCGCCGGCTGCTGGTCGAACGCCCCGACCGTGATGGATCTGCTCACCTCGACCAGGCGCGCGATCAGCGCATCACCCCAAGCGCCTTGCGGCACCAGCAGACGACGGGCGCAGGTGCAGCGCTGGCCGGCGGAAATGAACGCCGACTGGATAATGGTGTACACCGCCGCATCGAGGTCCTTGACCTCGTCCACCACCAGCGGGTTGTTACCGCCCATTTCCAGGGCCAGGATCTTGTCCGGGCGGCCGGCGAACTGCTGGTGCAGCAGGTTCCCGGTGCGGCTGGAGCCAGTGAAGAACAAGCCATCGATACCTGGGTTGGCGGCCAGCGCCACACCCGTTTCGCGCGCACCCTGCACCAGGTTGAGCACACCCGCCGGCAGCCCGGCGGCAATCCAGCAATTGACGGTCAGTTCGGCCACCTTGGGCGTCAGCTCACTGGGCTTGAACACCACGCAGTTGCCAGCCAGCAGCGCTGGCACGATATGGCCGTTGGGCAGGTGACCAGGGAAGTTGTACGGGCCGAACACCGCCACCACGCCATGGGGCTTGTGCCGCAGCACGGCCGTGGCATCGGCCAGCGGGCCGCTCTTCTCGCCGGTGCGCTCGCGGTAGCTCTGCACCGAGATCGCGACCTTGTTGATCATGCTGGTGACTTCGGTCGCCGACTCCCACAGGGGCTTGCCGGTTTCCTCGCCGATGCACTGGGCCATGGCTTCGGCATGCGCTTTCAGTTGCGCGGCGAACTTCTCCAGCACATCGATACGCGCCTCCAGGCTCAATTGCGCCCAGGCCGGGAAGGCCTGACGCGCAGCCTGCACGGCGGCACCCACCTGGCTGGCGTCAGCGCCCTGCCCCTGCCAGACGACGGCTTGCGTCACCGGGTTGAGCGACTGCAGGGTTTCGCCCTGGCCAACCTGCCAATTGCCTGCGATGTAATGCGTGGTCATTTACTGGGCCTCCCGGCTTGCCGACAGCGGCACGGCGCGCACGTTGTCGCCGGCGCCCATGCGCAGGCGCTTGGCGGTCAAGGGGTCGACCACCAGGGTACCGGCAGCCAGCCGCGCAGGTGCGGCCGTGATGCGGCAGTCGTCGCGCTTGCGGTTGTGGATGATGTAAGGCGTCGCGTCATCGCCCGGCGTGCCCACCGCCAGCACCAGGGTCTGGCTCTCGCGCACGGCGCGGATCCTGGAGGTGTCGCACTCGATGGCGGGGCCGGCGTCGAAGATGTCGACGTAGCCCTGGTAGTTGAAGCCTTCCTGCTTGAGCATGGCCAGCGCCGGCTCGGTGTCCTTGTGCACGCGGCCGATCACGTTGCGCGCCGCCTCGGACAGGAAGCAGGTGTACAGCGGGAACTTCGGCATGAGTTCGGCAATGAACGACTTGTTGCCCACGCCGGTGAGGTAGTCGGCCTGGCTGAACTCCATCTTGAAGAAGTGCCGGCCCAGACTTTCCCAGAACGGCGAGCGGCCCTGCTCGTCGGACATGCCGCGCATTTCGGCGATGATCTTCTTGCCGAACAGCTCGGGGAACTCGGCGATGAACAGCATGCGCGCCCGCGACAGCAGGCGGCCGTTGAGGCCGGAGCGGTAGTCGCTGCGCAGGAACAGCGAGCACAGCTCGGAGTTGCCGGTCAGGTCGTTGGCCAGGAACAGGGTGGGGATTTCGCGGTAGATCTTCAGCTCCTGCGAGGCGCTGACGGTCAGGCCGACCCGATAGTTGTACCAGGGCTCGCGCAGGCCAACGGCACCGGCAATGGCACTGATGCCCACCACCATGCCTTCGTCGTTTTCCAGCACGAACAGGTAGTCGGTGTCGCCACGCTCGGCTTCGCCGCGGAAGCTCTTCTCCGCCCAGCCAACGCGATGCCCCAGGCGCTCTTCGTTGGCCGGCAGCGTGGTCAGCCCGGTGGTACCGGTGCTGCGTGCCAATTCGATCAACGCAGGCAAATCGCTGCTGCGTACAGGACGAACGATCATGCTATCTCCTTTTGCGGCGGCGGCGGCCGGCGCGAAACTCTTCTAACGCATCAATCCCGAAACGTCTGTTGCCAGACCTCAGACCGCAACCAGGCGCACGCTGGCACCCTCGCCCACCCCCAGCGCCTCGGCGACTGCCGGGCTCAGGCTGACCGGCTTGCCGGGCACCCAGTCCAGGTCCAGCAGCACCGCGCGGTAGTCCTGCAACTGGCCGTTGCACACCAGGTACGGGCGCCCGCCCTTGACCGGGGCTTCCTCGAGCCTCACCGGCACAACCCGGCTCTGGGCGATCGAGCGGATACCCGAGGTACGCGCATGCAGGGTCGGGCCACCGTCGAAGATGTCGATGTAGTGCTCGGTCTCGAAGCCTTCGCGCATGAGGATGTCGAAGGTAATCTGCGCCCGCGGGTGCACCTGGCCCATGGCTTCCTGAGCCAGGTCAGGCAGCAGCGGCACGTAGATCGGGTAGTGCGGCATCAGTTCGGCGAGGAAGGTGCGGCTCTTCAGGCCGCACAGGCGCTCGGCGTCGGCGTAGTTGAGGTCGAAGAAGTTGCGACCGATGGCATCCCAGAACGGCGATTCGCCCTGCTCGTCGCTGTAGCCGACGATCTCGGTCACCACCGAGTCGGCGAAACGCTCCGGGTGAGCGGCCATGAACAGCAGGCGGCCACGCGAATTGAGCTCGGCCCAGCCACTGTTCACCAGTTCCGGCAGCACATAGAAGCTGGTCAGCAGGCTGTTGCCGGTCAGGTCATGGCACAGCGACAGCACATGGATCTTGTTGTGGATCTTCAGCTCGCGCGAGGCGTGCACGAAGGTCTCGTTACGAAAGCTGTAGAACGGCTCGGAGTAGCCCGCTGAAGCGACGATGGCCGAGCAACCGGCCAGCTTGCCGGTTTCACTGTCCTCGAGCACGAAGAAGTAGCTTTCTTCACCGTTGAAGCTGACCTCGGCGGCGAAGGAAGTCTCGGATGCGGCGATCTTGTCGCCCAGGCGAGCGGTGTCGTCCGGCAGCGAGGTGACACCAATGGGGCTGTCTGCAGCCATGCGCTGCACTTCGTTCAGATCAGCCATTTGCGCGGGGCGCATCACCAGCATGGTGTCACTCCTTTGGAATACGGGCCGCTCACGGCGGCACGGAAAAACGGCAGATGCACTGGCACCTGCACTGGGATCGGGTATCACCGGCCCGGTACAGACTCGGGCTGAGCCTGCACCGTGGCCGGCAAAGGGACCGCGGGCGGATCAGCCCTTGGTCAGGGTGGCCACGGCGCGCTCGAAGCGGTCCAGGCCTTCGTCGATGTCGGCGTCTTCAACTACCAGGCTTGGCGCGAAGCGGACCACATCCGGGCCGGCCTGCAGCACCATCACGCCTTCTTTCTCGGCGGCGTTGAGCACGTCCTTGGCCTTGCCTTTCCAGGCCTCGGTCAGCACGCAGCCCAGCAGCAGGCCAACGCCACGCACCTGGCTGAACAGGTTGTACTTCTGGCCGATCTGCTCCAGGCGGCCCTTGAAGCGCTCATGCTTGGCCTTGATACCGGCCAGGGTTTCCGGGGTGTTGACCACGTCCAGTACCGCGCAGGCGACGGCGCAGCCCAGCGGGTTGCCGCCGTAGGTGGTGCCGTGGGTGCCGACAGCCAAGTGCTTGGCCAGCTCGGTGGTGGTCAGCATGGCACCGATCGGGAAACCGCCGCCCAGGCTCTTGGCGCTGGTCAGGATGTCCGGGGTAACGCCGTAGTGCTGGTAGGCATACAGCGAACCGGTACGGCCAACGCCGGTCTGCACTTCGTCGAAGATCAACAGGGCGTTGTGCTCGTCACACAGTTTGCGCGCGCCTTCCAGGTAGGCCTTGTCGGCCGGCACCACGCCGCTCTCGCCCTGGATCGGCTCGATCACCACGGCGCAGGTCTTGTCGGAAATCTGTGCCTTCAGCGCTTCCAGGTCGTTGTACGGCACATGGCTGATGCCGGTGATCTTCGGGCCGAAACCATCGGAGTACTTCGGCTGGCCACCGACGCTTACGGTGAACAGGGTACGGCCGTGGAAGCTGTTCACGGTGGCGATGATTTCGTGCTTTTCCGGGCCGAAGCGGTCATGGGCAACACGACGGGCCAGCTTGAAGGCGGCCTCGTTGGACTCAGCGCCGGAATTGCAGAAGAACGCACGGTCGGCAAAGGTGGCGTCCACCAGCTTGTGGGCCAGGCGCAGGGCCGGCTCGTTGGTGAACACGTTGGATACGTGCCAGAGGGTATTGGCCTGCTCGGTCAGGGCCTTGACCAGTGCCGGGTGGCAGTGGCCCAGGGCGTTGACCGCGATGCCACCGGCAAAATCGATCAATTCGCGACCCGACTGGTCCCAGACACGGGAGCCCTCGCCTCGCACAGGAATGAAGGCCGCCGGAGAATAGTTGGGGACCATGACCTGGTCGAAATCGGCACGTTGCACCGGGGCTTGCTCAACGGACATCTGAGTCTCCTGAAGAGGAACGCTGGCCTGGAAGTGGCGAGCGATGGGGGGATTGTAAGGACTGATCCGCGCCTGTCCTTGCGGCCAAGCGACAACTTGTTACAGCGCAAAACCCAGTTTTGACAAGGCTTTCGGCAATGCGACAAACACTGTCGCAATCGCGCAGTGTACGGGAGAGAGGGGGGCTGGGTGAACGGGTGTACACGAAGGTTTGTGAGGGGCTGGTTGCCTGGTGAATCGTGCAGGATGTCCGGCGAGGTTCGTGTGGCGCCTGTGAGATCGAGCGCCGCCCGCGCGGCGCTTCGCAGCACAAGGCTGCTCCTACATCTGTTTCGGGCCAGTTATTCCTGAGGCGAGGGCGCGCGCCCCCTTGGTGTCCACCTAGATATCGCGTCGGGCAACCCAGGCGGTCGCGTGCGATGGTGCAGGCGTGACTGGCCGGAAACAGATGTAGGAGCAGCCTTGTGCTGCGAAGCGCCGCGTGGGCGGCGCTCGATTTCCGCCGCACCATCAAACCCAAGGCATACGCCCCGAACCCCCTCGAAATATCAGCCTTTTTCGGCAGGCGCCGAGCTCAGCTCGAACGGGCTGCTGCTACGCCGCTGGTTGCGGTCCTCCCGCGGCGTTGCGCCAAAGAAGTTGCGGTAGGCACTGGAAAAATGCGGCCCCGAGGAGAAGCCGCAGGACAGCCCGATCTGGATGATCGACTTGCTGGTTTGCATCAGCATCTGCCGCGCCTTGTTCAGCCGCAGCTCCAGGTAATACTGGCTCGGCACACGGTTCAGGTACTGCTTGAAGATGCGCTCCAGCTGCCGGCGCGACACGCACACGTGCTGGGCAATTTCGTCGGTGGTCAGCGGCTCTTCGATGTTGGCTTCCATCAGCAGCACCGCCTGGGTCAGCTTGGGGTGGCTGGAGCCCAGGCGGTTCTGCAGCGGAATACGCTGGCGCTCGCCACCCTCGCGAATGCGCTCGACCACCAGTTCCTCCGACACCGCCCCGGCCAACTCCGCCCCGTGATCACGGGCCAACACTGCCAGCAGCAGGTCGGTCACGGCCATGCCGCCACAAGCGGTCAGGCGATCGCGGTCCCAGTCGAACAGGTGACTGGTGGCGATAACCTTGGGGAAGCGCTCGGCAAAATCATCCTGCCAACGCCAGTGCACCGCAGCCCGGTAACCGTCGAGCAGGCCCAGCATCGCCAGAGGGTAGACCCCGGCCGACAGGCCGCCAATCATGCAGCCACTGCGCGCCAACTGCTTGAGCGCCGTCGACAACGCAGCCCCCACCGCCGGCGGCTGCTCGTCAGCCAACAGGAACAGCTTGTGACACCCCTCCAGGCGACCGTTCCACGGCTCGCCCGGCAAACGCCAGCTACCCTCTTGCGCCGGCTCCGCCTGCAGAAAGACCAGATCGTAGACCACCTCCGGGTGCACCCGCTGCGCCACCTGCAACACTTCCTCGGCCAGCGCCAGGGTCAAGGGCCGGGTGCTGGGCCAAATGAGAAAACCGATTCGCTGGGTGGTCATAGGGTGCGGTCCGAAACCTGAGGTCGTTCGAGTCTGTGCGCCGGGTCAGGCTGCGCTCGCCGCGCAGCATGCCCTATTCTGGTGCAAAAATGCAGCTTTTACTTCAGGCTGCCGGAGAGGAACTGCTTCAGGCGCTCCGACTGCGGGTTGGCCAGCACTTCGCGCGGGCAGCCGGTTTCTTCCACCAGGCCCTTGTGCAGGAACACCAGCTGGTTGGAAACCTCACGGGCAAAGCCCATTTCGTGGGTCACCACCACCATGGTGCGGCCTTCCTGGGCCAGCGCCTGCATCACCTTGAGCACATCGCCCACCAGCTCCGGGTCCAGCGCCGAGGTCGGCTCGTCGAACAGCATGACCTCCGGCTCCATGGCCAGCGCCCGGGCAATTGCCACACGCTGCTGCTCGCCGCCGGACATGTGCCCCGGGAAGGCGTCCTTGCGATGAGCGACACCCACCTTGGCCAGGTAGTGCTCGGCCTTTTCCAGGGCTTCCTTGCGGTTCACGCCCAGCACGTGCACCGGCGCCTCAATGATGTTTTCCAGCGCGGTCATGTGCGACCACAGGTTGAAGTGCTGGAAAACCATCGACAGGCGCGAGCGCATGCGCTGCAGCTGACGCGGGTCGGCGGCCTTGAGCGCGCCGTCCTTGCCCGGTACCAGCTTCAACTCTTCGTTGTTGAGCAGGATCTTGCCGGCGTGCGGCTGCTCCAGCAGGTTGATGCAGCGCAGGAAGGTCGACTTGCCCGAACCGCTGGAGCCGATGATGCTGATGACATCGCCTGCCTTGGCCGACAGGGACACGCCCTTGAGCACTTCATGGCTGCCGTAGCGCTTGTGCAGGTCTTGGACTTCGAGTTTGTACATGCTGTCGATTCTCACAAAGCGGTCAGTGCTTGCGCGGCGCCAGGTAGCCGAGCCAGCGGCGTTCGGCCATCTTGAACAGGCGCACCAGGATGAAGGTCAGGCACAGGTAGAACACGCCCGCCGTGATATAGGCCTCGAAAGGCAGGTAGTACTGGGCATTGACCGTGCGCGCAGCGCCAGTGATGTCGATCAGGGTGACGATCGACGCCAGGCTGGTGGTCTGCAGCATCATGATCACTTCATTGCTGTACTGCGGCAGCGCCCGGCGCAGGGCCGACGGCAGCAGGATGCGCCGGTACATCTTCATGCGCGACATGCCCATGGCCTTGGCCGCCTCGATTTCGCCATGCGGCGTGGCCTTGAGGCTGCCGGCGATGATTTCGGCGGTGTAGGCACTGGTGTTGATGCCGAACGCCAGGCAGGCGCAGAAGGTAGCGCTGGACAGCAGCGGCCACAGGAAGCTTTCGCGCACCGCCTCGAACTGCGCCAGGCCGTAGTAGATCAGGAACAGCTGCACCAGCATCGGCGTGCCGCGGATCACGTAGGTGTAGAGCCACGCCACGAGATTGACCGCTGGCTGCTTGGACACCCGCATCAGGCCCAGCGGAATGGCCGCCAGCAGCCCGAAGAACAGCGAAATCGCCAGCAGCTTGAGGGTGGTCAGCAGGCCGCCGAAGTACATCGGCAGTGCCTCCCAGACGACGTTGTAGTCGAAGATCATAGTTCAGCCACCTTGACGCCCACCGAGTAGCGGCGCTCGAGATACTTCAGGGCCAGCAGCGAGATGCTGGTCAGCACCAGGTACAGGGCCGCCACCGCCAGGAAGAAGGTGAAAGGCTCGCGGGTGGCGTCGGCCGCCTGCTTGGCCTTGAACATCATGTCCTGCAGGCCCACTACCGAAATCAGCGCGGTGGCCTTGGTCAGCACCAGCCAGTTGTTGGTGAAGCCCGGGATCGCCAGGCGAATCATTTGCGGCACCTGGATGCGGAAGAACACCTGGCGGTTGCTCATGCCATACGCCACGCCGGCTTCGGCCTGGCCTTTGGGAATACCGAGGAACGCACCGCGGAAGGTTTCCGACAGGTAGGCACCAAAGATGAAGCCCAGGGTACCGATACCCGCGATCAGCGGATTCAGGTCGATGTAGTCTTCATAACCGAGCAGCGGCGCAACCCGGTTGATGATGTCCTGCCCGCCGTAGAAGATCAGCAGGATCAGTACCAGGTCCGGAATACCACGAATCACCGTGGAATACAGATCGCCCAGCCAGGCCAGCCAGCGCACCGGCGACAAGCGCAGCGCCACACCGATCAGGCCGAGCACGATGGCCAGGGCCATCGACGACAGGGCGAGCTGAAGCGTCAGCCACGCCCCGTCGAGGATGACTGCCCCGTAGCCTTTCAACATGATGAGGTCCTCGACCTAGAGAATGAAAAATGGTGCAAACCTCAGAGCCTCTGCTGTTTGCACCATTGCACAGGTGAAACCCGACGTCTTAGTTCGAGTCTGGACCGTAGATATCGAAGTTGAAGTACTTCTTCTCGATTTCTTTGTACTTGCCGTTGGCACGAATGGCGTCGATGGCAGCGTTGATGCGGTCGACGTTGGCCTTGTCACCCTTGCGCACGGCAATGCCGATGCCGTCACCGAAGTACTTGGCGTCGGTGAAGGCCGGGCCTACGAAGGCGAAGCCCTTGCCGGCGTCGGTCTTGAGGAAGCCGTCTTCCAGCAGGGTGGCGTCGGCCACGGTGCCATCGAGGCGGCCAGCTGCCACGTCCAGGTAGATTTCGTTCTGGGTGCCGTAAGGAACCACGGTGGCACCTTGGGCGCCCAGTACTTCCTTGGCGAAGCGGTCGTGGATCGAGCCGCGCTGCACACCAATCTTCTTGCCCTTGAGCTCATCCAGGCTGTCGCTGACGGCGGTACCTTCCTTCATCACCAGGCGCGCAGGGGTCAGGTAGTAGCGCTTGGTGAAGTCGACCGATTTCTTGCGGTCTTCGGTAATTGACATGGACGACAGGATGGCGTCGATCTTGCGCACTTTCAGCGCCGGGATCAGGCCGTCGAACTCCTGCTCGACCCAGGTGCACTTGGTCTTCATCTCTTCGCACAGGGCGTTGCCGATGTCGTAGTCAAAACCGGCAATGCTGCCGTCTGGCTGCTTGAAGGCGAAGGGTGGGTAGGCGGCTTCGATGCCGATTTTCAGCGGTTTTTCATCGGCCTGCGACACCAGGGAAAACACGGACAGCGCCAGGGCGCCAAGCAGTGCGAGCTTCTTCATCAGGTAACTCCATCGGTACAGGGCAATACAAGGCAGGTAACGGCTGCCCGATATGCGAATGGGTACAACGCGAGCCGCGCAGGGTTCGACCAAGGCCGCAGACCACGAGCGAGTGAGTGGCATTTTAACGACAGCCCGGTAGTCGATATTTCTTCAAAGCGACAACTACTTACAGAAGCGCTTGAAACGGCAACGGGCGATGTTGACAGCCATTGCAAAATATGCAAGAGCGCAAGAAATAGAACCTATAGTACTAGCAATTCCCGGGCCTATTATTGGCAAAGCCTTGTATTACGGCAAGTGCAGCGTGCCGTGTCGCAAAAAAGGCTGCGAAAACGCACCGAAACAGGCCGGATTTGTTTCCTGGCGCCCCGATATTGTGCGACGCCGGTGACAGAACAGTTACCGATGAATGTCGGGTAACAGTAAAGCAAAAACCCCGCCGGTTGCCCGGGCGGGGTTCTTGTTGGCTGGCCTCACTGATACAACACAGCCCTCAGGCATATACCTCACCCTATGGGAGCGGCTTCAGCCGCGAACACCGGCAACGCCGGTGCCATCCACCGCGCTGGGTTCTTCGCGGCTAAAGCCGCTCCCACAGAGATAACGCAACGCCTCCAGCGTTTGCGAGCTTCGCTATCAGGCCGAAGCCAGGCTCATGGCCTTGTGGGTATCGATCAGGTGCTGCACCACACCCGGGTCGGCCAGGGTCGAGATATCACCCAGGGCATCGTACTCACCGGTGGCAATCTTGCGCAGGATGCGGCGCATGATCTTGCCCGACCGGGTCTTCGGCAGCCCCGGCGCCCACTGGATCACATCCGGCGAGGCGATCGGGCCGATTTCCTTGCGCACCCAGTTCTTCAGCTCCAGGCGCAGCTGCTCGCTGGCCTCGATACCGGCATTGAGGGTGACATACACATAGATGCCCTGCCCCTTGATGTCGTGCGGCACACCCACCACCGCGGCCTCGGCCACTTTCGCATGCGCCACCATGGCGCTTTCGATTTCGGCAGTACCCATGCGGTGACCGGACACGTTCAGCACGTCATCCACGCGACCGGTGATCCAGTAGTAGCCATCCTCGTCGCGGCGCGCACCGTCGCCGGTGAAGTACATGCCACGGAAGGTCTTGAAGTAGGTATCGACGAAACGGTCGTGGTCGCCGTACAGCGAACGCGACTGGCCCGGCCAGGAATCGAGGATCACCAGGTTGCCCTCGGCAGCGCCCTCGATCAGGTTGCCCAGGTTATCCACCAGCGCCGGCACCACGCCGAAGAACGGACGCGTTGCCGAGCCCGGCTTGAGGCCGGTGGCGCCAGGCAGCGGGCTGATCAGGATGCCGCCGGTCTCGGTCTGCCACCAGGTGTCGACGATCGGGCAACGCTCCTTGCCCACGGTCTTGTAGTACCAGTTCCAGGCTTCGGGGTTGATCGGCTCACCCACCGAGCCCAGCAGGCGCAGGCTGGAGCCATCGGCACCTTCGACTGCAGCCTGCCCTTCGGCCATCATCGCGCGGATGGCGGTTGGTGCGGTGTACAGGATGTTGACCTTGTGCTTGTCGACGATCTTCGACACGCGGGTGATGTCGGGGTAGTTCGGCACGCCTTCGAACAGCAAGGTAGTGGCGCCGTTGGCCAGCGGGCCGTAGACGATGTAGCTGTGGCCGGTGACCCAACCCACGTCGGCGGTGCACCAGTACACCTCGCCCGGGCGATAGTCGAACACGCGCTCATGGGTCAGCGCGGCGTATACCAGGTAGCCGCCGGTGGTGTGCAGCACGCCCTTCGGCTTGCCGGTGGAGCCGGAGGTATAAAGGATGAACAGCGCTTCCTCGGCACCCATCTCTTTCGGCGCGCAATGGCTGGAGGCGACTTTCATCAGGTCTTCGTACCAGATGTCGCGGTGCTGGTGCCAGGCAATGTCGCCCCCGGTGCGCTTGCACACGATGATCTTCTGCACGCTGTTGGTTTCAGGGTTGGTCAGCGCCAAGTCGACGTTGGCCTTGAGCGGGGTACGGCGGCCACCGCGCACGCCTTCGTCTGCGGTGATCACGACCTTGGACTTGCAGTCGATGATACGGCCAGCCAGCGCTTCGGGCGAGAAGCCGCCGAACACCACCGAGTGAATCGCACCGATACGGGCACAGGCCAGCATGGCGACCACGGCTTCGGGGATCATCGGCATGTAGATGGTGACCACGTCACCCCGGTGCACATCCTGGCCACGCAGGGCGTTGGCGAACTTGCAGACCTGCTCGTGCAGTTCACGATAGGTGATGTTGCGGTGTTCGGAAGGGTCGTCGCCTTCCCAGATGATGGCCAACTGGTCACCGCGCTCTTCGAGGTGGCGGTCCAGGCAGTTGGAGGAAACGTTCAGAGTGCCGTCGGCGAACCATTTGATATCGACGTGATGGTCGTCGAAGGAGGTCTGCTTGACCTTGGTGAATGGCTTGATCCAGTCGATGCGCTGGGCCTGCTCGCGCCAGAAGCCGTCCGGGTTGATCACCGATTGCTGGTACATGGCCTTGTAGGTGGCCTCGTCGGTCAGGGTGGTGGCCGCAACCTCGGGACGAACGGGATACAGTGGAGCCGCACTCATCTGTGTTACCTCGGTGTAATAGTTGTTTTTGTATGGAACCGTTTGTAACTGTACCAGAGCGACAAAAGCCATTCGACGTTGGTAGTAATTTGGTACGCTCGTCCCGACAAAGCGCTCTGGCACGCACCTTACAGCCCAGGCGAGAAATTACGGGCGCGGTTTACCAGAGGATTGTTACAGATTCTGTCAAAACACTTTATCAAAAGACCCACTGTTTCGGCCTTGGCCCCAGCCATAAAATTCACCTCGCCAGCAACGGCAAGGCGATTAACAACTGGTAACAGCCCCCACGAAGGCAAGCGTTAATCCCCCTCCAAACCTGATAGTTAAAACTAGCAATACTCGCGGCGCCATAAGCGCCGCGTGCCCCCTCACGACCTTAGACAGGTAAATTGAAAATGAAAGCTTTACTGGTATTGGTACTTGGCAGTCTTTGCGGCGCGGCGATGGCCGGCGAAGCCAAAGATGCCGAGCAGATTCCGGTTGAACAGTACAGTTACTCGCAGCACCTGGACATTGCCCGCGTCATTTCCATGAGCGAAGTGCCCAATGTGTGCGAAGTCGTGCCAGCCCGCATGACCTACGAGGACTCCAAGGGCCAGAAGCACATTCTCGAATACCGCGTGATGGGGAACGGCTGCTCGAACGGCTGACACCTTGTGAACTGGGGGCCCTGCGGGCCCCTTTCGCGGGCTTGCCCGCGAAGAATATTGCACCTGATTAACAGGTTATTGACCAACCGCTTATTAATCTACCGACTTGCCCAACGAATAATCCCTCAACTTGTTGGCAATAGTAGTATGCGAAACACCCAGTCTTTTACCTAAAGCCCGACTACTCGGGAATTCCCCCATCAAACTTTCCAGTACCGCTTTTTCAAAACGCCCGACAATCTGCGAAAGATCCCCATCCAGCGAAAATTCACCCAGCGGTTGGCGCACGCCGTAATCCGGCAAACGTATATGTTCACTTTTGACCACGCCGCCTTCGCATAACGAAACCGCCTGGAACAACACGTTTTCCAACTGCCTTACATTACCCGGCCAATGATACTGGCCGAGTTTGTCCATCGCCGCTGGCGCCAGGCGCGGCATGGCGCAGCCGATCTGCCGGCTGGCCTGGTCGAGAAAGTGCTGCACCAGCCCTTCCAGGCCATCCATGCATTCGCGCAATGGTGGAATGTGCAGCGACAACACATTGAGCCGGTGATACAGGTCCTGACGAAACTCGCCCCGGGCACACAATTCGGACAAATCCACCTGGGTCGCGCAGATCACTCGCACATCCAGGTACACCTCTTCATCGCTGCCTACGCGGCGGAAGCAGCCATCTTGCAGAAAACGCAGCAGCTTCACCTGCAAGCGTGGGCTCATCTCCCCTACCCCGTCGAGAAACAGCGTGCCACCGGCGGTCAGCTCCAGCAGCCCCAGCTTGCCCTCGGCCCGCGCCCCTTCGAATGCCCCAGGGCCGTAGCCGAACAGCTCGGTCTCGGCCATCGACTCGGGCAACCCGGCGCAGTTGAGCGCCATCAACGGCGACTGGCCGCGCGGGCTTGCCAGGTGGCAGGCACGCGCCAGCAACTCCTTGCCGGTGCCGGTCTCGCCCTCGATCAGCAAAGGCGCGTCCAGCGGCGCCATGCGCCGCGCCTCGCGCACCACCGCAGCCATTACCCGCGAGCTCTGGAAGATACTGTCGAAACCGCGCAGCTCCTGCTTGCGCACGTTATAGATGCGCTCACCGATACGGTCGGCGCGGTGCAGGGTCAGCACCGCGCCGGCCAGCGCCTCGCTGTCGTCGTGCTCGGACTGCAGCGGCGCGATATCGGCCAGGAACACATCGCCCTTGACCTTGATGCGCAGGCCGTTGATGCGCGACTTATTGGCGCGCACCAGCTCTGGCAGGTCGAAGTCCTCCACATAGCGCGCCAGCGGCATGCCCGGCACCTCGTCCACCCGCACCCCCAGCAGCTGCGCAGCGGCACGGTTGGCGGCGACGATGCTGCCGCCCATGTCGATCGACAGTACCGGAAAGTCCAGCGCACCCAGCAACGCATTCAGCTCCATGTGTCGGCGCTCGCTGGGCATCAGCCCCACGCGCTTGACACCGAATACCCCGGCAATCGCCTCGAACTTCGGCCGCAACGCCTGGAACTGCAGATTGATCAGGTTCGGGCAATGCAGGTAGATGGCGTTGCCATGGTCACCGCCCACCTCGCCGCGCAGCACGTTGATGCCGTACTCCACCAGCAGGTTGAGGATGTCGCGCAGGATGCCAATACGGTTCTGGCAATGCACTTTGATACGCATGAGGGCTCTCGAAGCGCCAATGTTTTTCAACACCGCGCGGAAAAGTCGTAAAGATAAGCTGACAAAAACAGCCGAAGCTTCAGCCAGATGCCTCGGATTTTCCGACACCTACGCCTTTTTGTAAAATTATCGTTACGAAAACATCGCCGAATGCCGGTCCCTCCCACTGGCCCACCCCGTGCAAAGTGGCCAGCGAAGGGATATTCATTAGGCATGTCCTGCACATAACAAGAAAAGCCCTCACCAGGAGAGCCACATGAAACAGACGCAATACGTGGCACGCGAGCCCGATGCGCATGGTTTTATCGATTACCCGCAGCAAGAGCATGCGGTATGGAACACCCTGATCACCCGTCAGCTGAAAGTGATCGAAGGCCGCGCGTGCCAGGAATACCTGGACGGCATCGACCAGCTCAAGCTGCCCCATGACCGTATTCCGCAACTGGGCGAGATCAACAAGGTGCTGGGCGCCACCACCGGTTGGCAGGTTGCTCGGGTCCCGGCGCTGATCCCCTTCCAGACCTTCTTCGAACTGCTGGCCAGCAAGCGCTTCCCGGTAGCCACCTTCATCCGTACCCCGGAAGAGCTGGACTACCTGCAAGAGCCCGATATCTTCCACGAGATCTTCGGCCACTGCCCGCTGCTGACCAACCCCTGGTTCGCCGAATTCACCCATACCTACGGCAAGCTCGGCCTGGCCGCGACCAAGGAACAACGTGTGTACCTGGCGCGCCTGTACTGGATGACTATCGAGTTCGGCCTGATGGAAACCGCGCAGGGCCGCAAGATCTATGGCGGCGGCATCCTCTCGTCGCCAAAGGAGACCGTCTACAGTCTGTCTGGCGAGCCCGAGCACCAGGCCTTCGACCCGATCGAGGCCATGCGCACACCGTACCGCATCGACATCCTGCAGCCGTTGTATTTCGTGCTACCGAACATGAAGCGTCTGTTCGACCTGGCCCACGAAGACATCATGGGCATGGTTCACAAAGCCATGCAGCTGGGCCTGCACGCACCGAAGTTTCCACCCAAGGTCGCTGCCTGAGCGACCTTGCCGATAACAACTCGAACCGGAAAACACCACATGAATGCCTTGAACCAAGCCCATTGCGAAGCCTGCCGCGCCGACGCACCAAAGGTCACCGACGAAGAGCTGGCCGAGCTGATTCGCGAAATCCCGGACTGGAACATCGAAGTACGTGACGGCCATATGGAGCTGGAACGCGTGTTCCTGTTCAAGAACTTCAAGCACGCCCTGGCGTTCACCAATGCCGTGGGCGAGATCGCCGAGGCCGAAGGCCACCACCCGGGCCTGCTGACCGAGTGGGGCAAGGTCACCGTGACCTGGTGGAGCCACTCGATCAAAGGCCTGCACCGCAATGACTTCATCATGTGCGCACGCACCGACAAGGTGGCGGAGACGGCTGAAGGCCGCAAGTAAGCACTGAAAGAATGGGGCCCGATGGCCCCATTTTTTATGGGAAACATGTCCGCTGTTCGCCCGCAAAACCGACAAGCGACCGCCAAAAAATCCAAACTGTCATCCAGACTTGTGTATCCTGCCCCAGCTTTGCGAAGCTTCAAACGCGCCTGGCGCAGACTTTTCACTCACACTTGCGAGGAACGACGAGATGCATGAAATCCCGAATCTTCCCTTCCCAAGCCTGAACCCAGAAGAGCCAACCGTGACCGTTCACGCCGAACCGGCAGCTGCCGTCGAGCAGGATGGTGACGATCAATCCAGCGCTGACCAGGAATAACCGCGCATCCCCCGACTGTGTGAAAACGGCTGACCTGCGGGCTACCCCCGTCATCACGTTTTCACACCGTCCAGAACCCACGTAGGCCCTCATGCCCCACTCACCGCGCCCCCTTGCGGTCACCCTGCAAGTCGTCTCCATCGTCCTCTTCACCTTCATCGGCTACCTGAACATCGGCATCCCGCTGGCCGTATTGCCCGGCTATGTGCACAACGACCTGGGCTTCAGTGCCGTGGTCGCGGGCCTGGTGATCAGCGTGCAGTACCTGGCCACCCTGCTCAGCCGCCCCACCGCCAGCCGCATCATCGACAACCACGGCAGCAAGAAGGCGGTCATGTATGGCCTGGCCGGCTGCGGCCTCAGCGGGGTTTTCATGCTGGCCTGCGCCTTCCTCACCCACCTGCCCTGGCTGAGCCTGGCCTGCCTGCTGGTCGGCCGCCTGGTACTCGGCAGTGCGGAAAGCCTGGTGGGCTCCGGTTCCATTGGCTGGGGCATTGGCCGCGTAGGTGCCGAAAACACGGCCAAGGTCATTTCCTGGAACGGCATCGCCAGCTATGGCGCGCTGGCCATCGGCGCTCCGTTGGGCGTGCTGATGGTCAAGAGCCTGGGCCTGTGGAGCATGGGCGTGAGCATCATCCTGCTGTGTGCGCTCGGGTTGCTGCTGGCCTGGCCCAAACAGGCCGCACCGATCGTCAGTGGCGTGCGCCTGCCGTTCCTGCGGGTGCTGGGCAAGGTGTTCCCGCACGGCTCGGGACTTGCCCTGGGCTCGATCGGCTTTGGCACCATCGCCACCTTCATCACCTTGTATTACGCCAGCCGTGGCTGGGCCAATGCGGCACTGACGCTGAGCCTGTTCGGCGCCAGCTTCATCAGTGCGCGACTACTGTTCGGCAACCTGATCAACCGGCTTGGCGGGTTCCGGGTGGCGATCGCCTGCCTGTCGGTGGAAACACTCGGGCTGCTGATGCTGTGGCTGGCGCCCAGCGCCGAACTGGCGTTGGCGGGGGCCGCACTGAGCGGGTTCGGCTTCTCGCTGGTGTTCCCGGCACTGGGGGTGGAGGCGGTGAACCAGGTGTCGGCGGCCAACCGCGGGGCGGCGGTGGGGGCTTATTCGCTGTTCATCGATTTGTCGCTGGGGGTGACCGGGCCGCTGGTGGGCGCGGTGGCGGCGGGGTTCGGGTTTGCTTCGATGTTCCTGTTTGCGGCAGCAGCGGCGGCTTGCGGGCTGGTATTGAGCCTGTATCTGTATCGGCAGGCATCATCTTCAAGGCATGCACGGGACTTGTAGGAGCAGCCTTGTGCTGCGAAGAGGCCATTACTGCCGAAGAAAACCTATTGGCTCTACCAGCCTCTTCGCAGCGCAAGGCTGCTCCTACAGGGACGGCGTAAACCAGGGGGCTGCAAGGCAGCCCCGAGGCCCTGATGGTCAGCGCTTGGCGTACTGCAGCACCACTTCCAGCGGGTGGCGCATCTGCCGCTCGGTCATGCGCTTGACCTGGCTGCGGCACGAGTAACCGGTCGCCAGCGGCTCGCCTTCCTTGTCCAGCTTGGTAGCCCACGACTGCTCGAAGATGGTCCGCGAGGTGTCCTGGTTGCGCGCCTCGTGCCCATAGGTACCGGACATACCGCAGCAGCCAGTCGCCTCGGTCACCAGCTTCAGGCCAAGGCGGGCAAACACTTGCTCCCACTGCTTGGTGCTGGCCGGCACGTTGGTCTTCTCGGTGCAGTGCGCCATCAGGCGGAAAGTGCCCGGCGCAGTCGGTGCCTGCTCCGGCAGCACGTCCATCAACCACTCCTGCGGCAACAGCACCTGCGGGCAGCCATCCAGGCCCGGCACTTTCTGGTACTCCTGGCGATACACCAGGGTCATCGCCGGGTCCAGGCCCACCAGCGGCACGCCGCACTCGGCCAGGGCCTTGAGCTGGGTGGCATTGCGGATCGCCGCCTTGGCGAACGCACCGAGGAAGCCCTGAACGTGCAGTGGCTTGCCGTTGGCACTATACGGCGCCAGGAACACCCGGTGGCCCAGGCGGTGCGCCAGGTCGATGAAGGCCGACAGCAGCGGTGTCTCGAAGTAACGGGTAAAGGCATCCTGCACCAGCACGATGCTGCGCTCGCGCTGGGCCGGGGTCAGTTCACGCAGGGCCGGCACGCTGGCCACGCCGACGCGGCAGCGGGTCAGGGTAGCCTGGAAGTTGAAGCGACTGATCAGCGGGCTGTCGACCATGCCGACCTTGTCGGCCAGCAGCTTGCTCACCCACTTCGAGCCCATCACCGCGTTGTACAGCCCTGGCGCGTGGGCCAGGTACGGGATGGTGAACTCCAGCGAACCGATCAGGTAGTCACGCAGCGGGCGCTGGTAGCGGCCGTGGTACAGCTCGAGGAAGCGCGAGCGAAAGTCCGGCACGTTGACCTTGATCGGGCACTGACCGGCGCACGACTTGCACGCCAGGCAGCCGGCCATGGCGTCGTACACCTCATGAGAGAAGTCTTCCTGGCCCTGGCTGCGCGCGCGGTTGTTGCGCAGGCGTGCCGGCAGGCCCTTGAGCCACGACACCTTGTTGCGTGCCGCCGCCAGCACGTCGATGTTGGCCTCGCCCTGCAGGCGCAGCCATTCGCGCATCAGCGAGGCACGGCCCTTGGGTGAGTGCTGGCGCTCGCGGGTGGCCTTCCACGACGGGCACATGGCGTCGTTGGGGTCGTAGTTGTAGCAGGCGCCGTTGCCGTTGCAGTGCACGGCGCTAGGGAAGTCCTGCCACACGCGTTCGTCGATGGTGCGGTCGAGATCGCCGCGCAGGGTTACGCCATCGACCGGGGTCAGGCCCTCGGCACTGCCCAACGGGGTGCAGATCTTGCCCGGGTTGAGCTGGTTGTGTGGGTCGAAGGCGCCTTTAAGGCGCTGCAGCGCCGGGTACAGCTCGCCGAAGTACTCCGGCACGTATTCAGAACGCAGGCCCTTGCCGTGCTCGCCCCACAGCAAGCCGCCATAGCTTTTGGTCAGCGCCGCCACGGCGTCGGAAATCGGCTTGACCAGTGCGGCCTGGGCCGGGTCCTTCATGTCCAGCGCCGGGCGCACGTGCAGCACGCCGGCATCGACGTGGCCGAACATGCCATAGGCCAGGCCGTAGCCATCGAGCAGTGCACGGAAGTCGGCGATATAGTCGGCCAGTTGCTCCGGCGGTACCGCGGTGTCTTCCACGAACGGTTGCGGGCGTACTTCGCCCTCGACGTTGCCCAGCAGGCCCACCGAACGTTTACGCATGGTGTAGACGCGGGTCACCGCCTCGGCACCCTCGGCCAGGGTATGGCCCAGGCGCTCGACGCTGGTGTCGCTCTGCAGGTGCTGGATGAACGCTTGCACCTTGGCATTGACCTCGGCCGGCTCGTCGCCGCAGAACTCCACCAGGTTGATGCCCAGGGTCGGGCGCTCGGGGTCGGCCGGGAAGTATTCGGCGACGCTGTGCCAGACGATATCCTTCATCGCCAGCATCAGCACCTTGGAGTCGACGGTCTCGATCGACAGCGGCTTGTGCGCCATCAGCGCGTTGGCATCACGCAGTGCATCCATGAAGCTGGTGTAGCGCACGTTGACCAGCACGGCGTACTTGGGGATCGGCAGCACATTGAGCTTGGCTTCGACCACATAGCCCAGCGAGCCCTCGGCACCGCACAGCACGCTGTTGAGGTTGAAGCGGCCCTGCTCGTCGCGCAGGTGGGCCAGGTCATAACCGGTCAGGCAACGGTTGAGCTTGGGGAAAGTGGCTTCGATGAGATCGGCCTGGGTTTCCTGGATCTCCCGCGCCATGCGGTACACCTCGCCGACCCGGCCGGGCGCGGCACAGGCCTGTTCCAGCGCAGCATCGTCGATCGGCAGGCTGTGCAGGCGCTCGCCACCGAGCAGCACGCTGTGCAGCTCCAGTACGTGGTCGCGGGTCTTGCCATAGGTGCAACTGCCCTGGCCACTGGCATCGGTGTTGATCATGCCGCCGACAGTGGCACGGTTGGAGGTGGACAGCTCGGGGGCGAAGAACAGCCCGTGCGGCTTGAGCGCAGCGTTGAGCTGGTCCTTGACAGTACCGGCCTGCACCCGCACCCAGCGTTCCTCGACGTTGATTTCGAGGATCTTGTTCATGTGCCGCGACAGGTCGACGACGATACCGTCGGTCAGCGACTGCCCGTTGGTGCCGGTACCACCACCGCGTGGGGTCAGCTTGACCTGCTGGAAGCGCCCCTCGGCCATCAGCGTGGCGACCCGCGCCACATCGTCGGCGTCCAGCGGGAACACCGCCGCCTGTGGCAAGCGCTGGTAGATCGAGTTGTCGGTGGCCAGCACCGTGCGGGTGCCGTAGTCGGCACTGATCTGGCCACGGAAGCCGCTGTTGCGCAGGGCTTCGAGGAATTCGGGGTAGTTGGCGCTCGGGGCAACGGTCGGCAGCTGGGCGATCATCGAAGGATGGCCTCTTGATATTGGCTAATTCACGGGATTCCTGTCGTTCCGGCATGGGTGATGACATGCGGAGGTGACGTGCAGGCCAATGTTCCTGTAGTTTCGCTTCAGGGGCAAACGGATAATCCTGCCGCTATTAATGACTTTCATGAATGAATTACCGCCATCTCACCCCGTCCATGTCGCTGCTACTGGCTTTTGAGGCTGCCGCCCGGCATGAAAGCTACACCCGAGCCGCCGCCGAGCTGTCGCTCACCCAGAGCGCGGTCAGCCGCCAGGTGCAGGCGCTGGAGCAGCAACTGGGCCTGACCCTGTTCCGCCGCGAGGGGCGCCAGGTGCAGCTGACCGATGTCGGCCGCCTGTACCAGCGCGAGCTCAGCGAAGCACTGGGGCGCATCCGCAGCGCCACCTTGCAGGCGTTGGCCTACCAGTCGGGGGTAGGCACCTTGCGCCTGGCCACCCTGCCCACCTTCGGTTCGAAATGGCTGCTGCCGCGGTTGCATGCCTTCTACAGCGCACACCCGGGCATGCTGGTGCACATACATTCACGCATCGAAGCCATCAACTTCGACACCAGCGAGATCGATGCCGCCATCGGCGTGGCCAGCCACGACCTGCCGGGGTTGATCTGCCATCGCCTGCATGCCGAGGAACTGGTGGTGATATTGCCGCCTGAGGCTGGTGCGGACAGCCAAGGCTGGAGCCCTGCACGCATCACTGAAGAGGTGCTGCTGAATGTGGCCAACAACCCGCATGCCTGGGGCGAGTGGTTCTCGCACCATGGCCTGGCGCACCGGGCGATGCGCCTGGGGCCGAGCTTCGAGCTGACCTCGCACCTGATCCAGGCGGTACGGGCCGGGATCGGCATCGGCCTGGTGCCGCGCATACTGGTGGAGGAAGAACTGGCCAAGGGTGAGCTCTACAGCCCAGGGGTGGCATTTGCCAGCCAGCGCAGTTATTACCTGATCTACCCGCCGCGCAATGAGGCGTTGCCGTCGCTGCGGGCGTTTCGCAGCTGGTTGCTGGAGCAGATCTGATTTTTGCCTGTGCCGGCCTCTTCGCGGGTAAACCCGCTCCCACAGGTATAGCGCTGCTTTCAGGTCAGGTGATGTCCCTGTGGGAGCGGGTTTACCCGCGAAGGGGCCGGCACAGGCAACAAAAAACCCGAAGCCAGTCACCCGGCTTCGGGTTTTTCTATCGCCGCAGCGCCTTACTTGGCAACGCTACCAGCAGCCCCAAGCGCCTGCGCCTTGCGACGCGGCTTGACCATGTAGACCACGAACATGGCAAACAGCCACACCGGGATCGCATACACGGAAACCTGGATACCCGGGATCATCGCCATGATGCCCAGGATCAGCACCACGAACGCCAGGCAGATGTAGTTGCCATAGGGGTACCACAGCGCCTTGAACAGCGGCTTCTGGCCAGTGCGGTCCAGGTGCTGGCGGAACTTCAGGTGCGAGTAACTGATCATCGCCCAGTTGATCACCAGGGTAGCCACCACCAGCGACATCAGCAGTTCCAGGGCGTTTTGCGGCATCAGGTAGTTGAGCAGCACCGCGATCAGCGTCACGCCTGCCGACGCCAGGATCGAGCGCACCGGCACACCGCGGCTGTCGACCTTGGCCAGCGACGCCGGAGCGTCACCTTGTTCGGCCATGCCCAGCAGCATGCGGGCGTTGCAGTAGGTGCCGCTGTTGTACACCGACAGCGCTGCAGTCAGGACCACGAAGTTCAGCAGGTGCGCGGCCACGTCACTGCCCAGCAGCGAGAACACCTGCACGAATGGGCTGCTGCCATAGCTGCCACCGGAGGCATCGATACTGGCTACCAGGTTGTCCCATGGGGTCAGCGACAGCAGCACCACCAGGGCACCGACATAGAAGATCAGGATACGGTAGATGACCTGGTTGATTGCCTTGGGGATCACGGTCTTCGGCTTGTCGGCCTCGGCTGCGGTGAAGCCGAGCATTTCCAGGCCACCGAAGGAGAACATGATGAAGGCCAGGGCCATCACCAGCCCGCTGACACCGTTCGGGAAGAAGCCGCCGTGCGACCACAGGTTGGCCACGGTTGCCTCGGGGCCGCCGCTGCCGCTGGTCAGCAGGTAGGCACCCAGGCCGATCATGCTGACGATGGCCACCACCTTGATGATGGCAAACCAGAATTCGGCCTCACCGAAGAACTTCACGTTCATCAGGTTGATGGCGTTGATCAGCACGAAGAACGCTGCCGCCGTGACCCAGGTGGGGATCTCCGGCCACCAGTAGTGGACGTACTTGCCGACCGCCGAAAGCTCCGACATGCCCACCAGGATGTACAGCACCCAGCAGTTCCAGCCCGACAGGAAGCCGGCGAAACCACCCCAGTAGGTGTGGGCGAAATGGCTGAACGAGCCGGCCACCGGCTCTTCGACGATCATTTCGCCGAGCTGGCGCATGATCATGAAGGCGATGAAGCCGCAGATGGCGTAGCCAAGGATCATCGACGGACCAGCGGATTTCATCACGCCTGCCGAGCCGAGGAACAGGCCGGTACCAATCGCACCGCCGAGGGCGATCAACTGGATATGGCGGTTCTTCAGGCCGCGCTTGAGCTCGCCTGAATGCATGTTTTGTCCACTCATGAACGAAGTCACCTGCATTGTTTTTATCTGTGACGGAATCGGACCCACCGCGCTCGTGGCGCAGCGGAATGGGCAAGGTGGTTACCTTGGGTTTCCTGACCTCAGGTGCCGCCGGGGCGGGTCAACCAGGCGTGATCAAGAGTGCGCGGTACGCAAAGGAGTCACAGGTAAAACGCGGCGCACTGTATACCCCTGCAAACGCGCAGGCGTCAACGCGTTGCATCGTTTCCTCGGGAAAAAACGCAGCGATCCTGTGGTGTGGGCCTTGAAAGGCGAAGTGATCGGCGTACATGGCGCCTCCATTTGTTGTTTTGTCAGCCTGGCTCTGTGGACAGGCTTTTGCACACGGCAATAGCGGCTATAACACCGTGGGGCGGGGCTTTGGGCAAGGGTGGGAGGGGCTTTGTCGGCTGTTTTGACGGGGAGTCGGCGGCAAGGTTTGTTTACACGATTCGACCTAATCTGAAATCCGGGCTGAAACCGACCACATTCGTACAATTTTCTTTACAAGGTGGTTCGGGAACTTGCCAGTCGTCCGAAAAATTCTTTTTGTTCAGTATCTTGGGTCCGCTTTGCGGCCCTTTCGCGACACAAGGCCGCTCCCACAGGTGACGCGTTTTCTGTGGGAGCGGCCTTGTGTCGCGATGGGCTGCGCAGCAGCCCCAAATTCTCACAGCCATAAAAAACCAGCCCGAAGGCTGGTTCTGTTTCAACGCAAAGGCCAATCAGCCACGCGGTTTGCCGCGGCCACGGCCTGCCGGCTTGTCACCTTCAGGCTTGGCCGGACGCTTGCGCATCTCGCTCGGGCGTTCGGCCACGGTGCTGCCACGGCCGGTCTTGCGCGGGGCCTCTTCACGCGCCTGGCGCGCCGGGCGTTCGCCGGCAGCAGCACCTTCGTGGGCCGGGCGCAGGCTGCGCACGCGCTCGCCACGGCCCAGCGGGCGGGTCGATTTGCGCTGCAGGCGCTCCATCTTGTCCTTGGCCTTGAGCTTCATGGCTGGCAGCGCCACCGGCTGCAGGCCCACTTCAGCAGCGAGGATGTCGATTTCGCCCTGGGTCATTTCACGCCAGCGGCCCATCGGCAGGTCGGAGTTGAGGAACACCGGGCCGAAACGCACGCGCTTCAGGCGGCTGACCACCATGCCCTGGGACTCCCACAGGCGACGCACTTCACGGTTACGGCCTTCCATCACCACGCAGTGGTACCAGTGGTTGAAGCCTTCGCCACCGGGTGCCTTCTGGATGTCGGTGAACTTGGCAGGGCCATCTTCCAGCATCACGCCGGCCTTCAGGCGCTCGATCATCTCGTCGTCGACCTCACCACGCACACGTACCGCGTACTCACGGTCCATCTCGTAGGACGGGTGCATCAGGCGGTTGGCCAGTTCACCGTCGGTGGTGAACAGCAGCAGGCCGGTGGTGTTGATATCGAGGCGGCCGATGTTGATCCAGCGGCCTTCTTTCGGACGTGGCAGGCGGTCGAACACAGTCGGGCGGCCCTCCGGGTCGTCACGGGTGCAGATTTCGCCATCGGGCTTGTTGTACATGATCACCCGGCGGGTGGCCTCGGCGGCCTCTTCGCGCTTGATCAGCTTGCCATCCACGGCAATGGCGTCGTGCAGGTCGACGCGCTGGCCGAGGGTGGCCTCGACGCCGTTGACCTTGATGCGGCCCTGGCTGATCCAGGCCTCGACGTCACGGCGCGAGCCAACGCCAATGCGCGCCAGCACTTTCTGCAGCTTTTCGCCGGATGGAGGGGTGATCTCGGTATCTTGCAGGTCTTGCTCACTCATCTGGGCACCTCCCGGTGTAGGAATGAAATAAGGGTTCTGGCGACGAACGCGCCAAAAGGCCGCGCATCATACGCGGTTCGGCGTGGGAACGCACTGGAGGGTAGAGGGTTTTGTGGGCTTTGCGAGGGGTTTCTGCCTAATGGTTATGTATTGGCAGTACCGGCCTCTTCGCGGGTAAATCCGCTCCCACAAGTACCGCATCACTCTCAGGACCTGTGATATCCCTGTGGGAGCGGGTTTAACCGCGAAAGGGCCAGCACAGACAACAGAAGACTCAGGGCTGCAACTTGCCGTCCTCTTCCACAGCAGCTTCAGTATCTTCCTCGCGCAAGTCATCGAAATCGGTCTTCAGCCCCTCTTCCATGGCATCCAGCTCCACCAGCAGGCTACGGAAGCTGGTCTCCTCCTTCGGCTCGACAACCTCTTGCTCTTCCCCAAGGCTGGCATCCGCCAATGCCTGCAGGTGCGCCGGCACTGGCGCATCATCCGGGTCGAGCAGCGGCTCGGGCTCCATCTCCCGCAGCTCGGCCAGGGCCGGCAGCTCGTCCAAGCTCTTGAGGTTGAAATGGTCGAGAAACGCCTTGGTGGTGGCGAACATCGCCGGCCGCCCGGGCACTTCGCGGTAGCCGACCACGCGGATCCACTCGCGCTCCATCAGGGTCTTGATGATGTTGCTGTTCACCGCCACGCCGCGCACATCCTCGATTTCGCCACGGGTGATGGGCTGGCGGTAGGCGATCAGGGCCAGGGTTTCCAGCAGCGCGCGCGAGTAGCGCTGCGGGCGTTCTTCCCACAGGCGCCCGACCCACGGCGCAAAGTCCTCGCGAATCTGCAGGCGGTAACCGCTGGCCACCTCCTTGAGCTCAAAGGCGCGGCCGTTGCACGATTTGCCCAGCAGCTCCAGCGCCTGCCTGAAGACCTTGGGCTCCGGTCGCTCGGCTTCCTCGAACAGTTCGTACAGGCGCTCCAGGGATTGCGGCTTGCCCGAAGCCAGCAGGAAAGCCTCGATCAGCGACGCCAGGTCGCGGGGTTCATTCAGGTTCATCAGGGTCTTCAACAAGCGCCGGGCGAAGCCGCACGTGGATGGCGGCGAAGGGTTCATTCTGCACCAGTTCGATCAGCGATTCCTTCACCAGCTCGAGAATCGCCATGAACGTCACCACTACGCCCAGCTTGCCCTCCTCGGCGGCGAACAGCTCGACGAACGGCACGAAACCGCCACCCTTCAGGCGTTCCAGCACCTGGCTCATGCGTTCGCGGGTGGACAAGGTCTCGCGGGTGATCTGATGGCTTTCGAACAGGTCGTTGCGGCGCATCACCTCGGCCATCGACACCAGCAGCTCTTCCAGACTGACCTGGGGCAGCAGCTTGCGCACCTTGGCCTGTGGCGCCTCCAGGCGCGGCACCACCACCTCGCGGCCGACCCGTGGCAATTCATCGATACCTTCGGCGGCAGCCTTGAAGCGCTCGTACTCCTGCAGCCGGCGAATCAGTTCGGCGCGCGGGTCACCCTCCTCCTCCTCGACCTCGGCCGAGCGCGGCAGCAACATGCGCGACTTGATCTCGGCGAGCATGGCAGCCATCACCAGGTATTCGGCGGCCAGCTCCAGGCGCACGCTCTTCATCAGCTCCACGTAGCCCATGTACTGGCGGGTGATTTCCGCCACCGGAATGTCGAGGATGTCGATGTTCTGCTTGCGGATCAGGTACAGCAACAGGTCCAGCGGGCCTTCGAAGGCTTCGAGGATGACTTCCAGAGCGTCCGGCGGGATGTACAGGTCCAGTGGCAGTTCGGTCAGGGCTTCGCCATAGACCAGTGCCAACTGCAGCTGCCGAGGCGTTTCGGCCTGTTCGGCCGGTGCCTCGGGCGTTTCCACCTGGCTCACGCGTTGACCAGGAACGGCGTGGGGTCGCCGCAGCCTTCACGGACCAGTTCCGGTTCATCACCGGACAGGTCGATGATGGTCGATGCCTTGAGGTCACCGAAACCGCCGTCGATCACAAGGTCGACATGGTGCTCCAGGCGCTCGCGGATCTCGTAAGGGTCGGTCATCGGCTCGAAGTCGCCTGGCAGGATCAGGCTCACACTCATCAACGGCTCGCCCAGTTCGGCCAGCAGGGCCAGGGTAATGGCATGGGCCGGCACCCGTAGCCCGATGGTGCGCCGCTTATCGTGCAACAGCAGGCGCGGCACTTCGCGCGTGCCGTTGAGGATGAACGTGTAAGGCCCCGGCACATGTGCCTTGAGCAGCCGGAAGGTGCCGGTATCGACCTTGGCGTACAACCCCAACTGCGACATGTCGCAGCACATCAGGGTGAAGTTGTGCGTCTTGTCCAGCCCGCGCAGGCGCCGCACCCGTTCGATGGCCGCCTTGTCACCCATCTGGCAACCCAGTGCATAGGCCGAATCCGTCGGGTACACCACCACACCGCCCTTGCGGATAATCTCGACGGCCTGCTTGATCAGGCGCTGCTGCGGGTTCTCCGGATGAATCTGGAAAAATTGGCTCACGTAGTCGTCCTGTTCATACCGCCAAAGGCTGTTCATGGCTGAATCGGCGCCACAGAGGTGGCAGGTCCTCGGGCAAAGGCCGGTAGGCACCGATCTCGCCCCAGGTGCCGGGGCCGTGGAAGTCACTGCCAGCGCTTGCCAGCAGGCCGAACTCACGGGTGAGGATGGACATGGTGCCCACCTGCTCGGCAGGCATCATCCCGTTGACCACTTCAAGCGCCTGCCCGCCTGCCTGAATATAGTCGGCAATCAGCCTTCTGCGCTTGCTGCGGGTCAGATCGTAGTGCATGGGATGCGCCAGGCTCACCCAAGCGTTGGACTGGCGCAGGGTCGCGACGGTTTCATCAAGGGTCGGCCAGTGCTGCTTGACGTCCCCCAGCTTGCCGGCGCCCAGCCATTTGCGAAACGCCTCGCCGCGATCCTTGACGTGCCCGGCACGCACCAGGTACTCGGCAAAATGCGGGCGCGCCGGGGCGTTGCCGCTATCGCCCAGTTCGTGCTGCACGGCGCGAGCACCGTCGAGGGTATCGGGCATGCCCTTGGCCGCCAGCCGTTTGTCGATTTCTTCGGCGCGCAGCCAGCGGCCACGGTGCAGCGCTTCGATCGCCGCCAGCAGGGGCGGTGCGTCGAGCGGGAAGTCATAGCCCAGCACATGGATGGTCGCGCCACCCCAGGTGCACGACAGCTCCACCCCGCTGACCCAGTGCATGCCCTTGTCGCGGCACGCCTGGCGCGCCTCGGGCAGGCCTTCGATGGTGTCATGGTCGGTCAGTGCCAGCGTTTGCACCCCATGCTCATGGGCCCGGGCGACCAGTGTCGAAGGCGACAGGGCGCCGTCGGAGGCCGTGCTGTGACAGTGCAGATCAACATTCATGGAGGAGCGCTTTCGCTGGAATCGATGTTTGTTATTATGCCGTCACATCCCGATTCTGGCTGCCATTGTGAAACAATTCATCGATTTCATCCCGCTGCTGCTGTTCTTCATCGTCTACAAGCTCGACCCGCGCCCCATGGAAGTCGCCGGCCACAGCTTCGAATTCGGCGGCATCTACAGCGCCACGGCCATGCTGATCATCAGCTCGCTGGTGGTCTACGGCGCGCTGTTCCTGCGCCAGCGCAAGCTGGAAAAGGGCCAGTGGCTCACCCTGGTGGCCTGCCTGGTGTTCGGCGGCCTGACCCTGACCTTCCACAGCGAAACCTTCCTCAAGTGGAAGGCACCGGTGGTGAACTGGCTGTTCGCCCTGGGCTTCGCCGGCAGCCACTTCATCGGCGACCGGGTGCTGATCAAGCGCATCATGGGCCACGCCCTGAGCCTGCCCGATGCCATCTGGACCCGCCTGAACCTGGCCTGGATCGGCTTCTTCCTGTTCTGTGGCGCGGCCAACCTGTTCGTCGCCTTCACCTTCCAGGACTTCTGGGTCGACTTCAAGGTGTTCGGCAGCCTGGGCATGACCGTGATGTTCCTGGTAGCGCAGGGCGTGTACCTGTCGCGCCACCTGCACGACGACCCTTCTACCTCCAAACCCAAGGATTGACATGCTCTACGCCATCATCGCCAGCGACGTCGCAAACTCCCTGGAAAAGCGCCTGGCTGCCCGCCCGGCGCACATCGAACGCCTGCAGCAGCTGAAGGCCGAGGGCCGCGTGGTACTGGCCGGCCCGCACCCGGCCATCGACAGCAACGACCCTGGCGAAGCGGGTTTCAGCGGTAGCCTGATCGTTGCCGAGTTCGACTCCCTCGCCGCGGCGCAAGCCTGGGCCGATGCCGACCCCTACATTGCCGCGGGCGTGTACGACAAGGTGGTGGTCAAGCCGTTCAAGCAAGTGCTGCCTTGATCTGAGACCGCGTGGGCTTCTTCGCGGATAAACCCGCTCCCACAGAGACGGCGCAGGCTTCAAGCTTGCACTGCTCCTGTAGGAGCGGGTTTACCCGCGAAGAAGGCCACGCGGTACCAGCAGTTATACTGTTGCCATCAGTCTGCGGTATCTTTGCCACTGGCGGGCCGAATAGCCGCCGTCAATGGTTGAATTGAGTGAGTCATGAGCGAGCTGTTACTGATAGATGATGACCAGGAGCTGTGCGAGCTGCTCGGCAGCTGGCTGTCCCAGGAAGGGTTTACCGTGCGCGCCTGTCACGATGGCCAGAGCGCACGCCAGGCCTTGGCCACGCATGCCCCGGCGGCCGTGGTGCTGGACGTGATGCTGCCCGACGGCAGTGGCCTGGAACTGCTCAAGCAGTTACGCAGCGAGCATGCCGAACTGCCGGTACTGATGCTCTCGGCCCGCGGCGAGCCGCTGGACCGTATCCTTGGCCTGGAACTGGGCGCCGACGACTACCTGGCCAAACCTTGCGACCCGCGTGAACTCACCGCTCGCCTGCGTGCCGTGCTGCGCCGTAGCCACCCCACCGCCACCACCAGCCAGGTGGAGCTGGGCGACCTGGTCTACAGCCCTGCCCGTGGCGTGGCCAGCATCGATGGCCGTGAAATGACCCTGACCCTGTCCGAAAGCCGCATTCTGGAAGCGCTGCTGCGCCAACCCGGCGAGCCGCTGGACAAGCAGGAACTGGCGCAGATCAGCCTGGGCCGCAAGCTGACCCTGTACGACCGCAGCCTGGACATGCACGTCAGTAACCTGCGCAAGAAGATCGGCCCCCACGCCGATGGCCGGCCACGCATCGTCGCCCTGCGCAGCCGTGGCTATTACTACTGCCTCTGAACATCTTTACCGAGCCTTTACCATCCGCTGACCGCGCTTGACGGTGATCTCCCTAGACTGTGCTCATCCGGTAACCACCGGCCCATGAAAGGAGAGACACCATGCGCAAGACCCTTATCGCCCTGATGTTCGCCGCCGCCCTGCCGACCGTGGCCATGGCCATGCCTGAAGGCGGCATGCGCCACGACGGCCCACATCATCGCGGTGATGCGCCTTTCCACCAGCTGGACTTGAGCCGTGACCAGCGCCAGCAGATCGGCAAGCTGATGGGCGAGCAGATGAAACAGCGCCGCGACATTACCGAGCGCTACCTGTCCAAACTGCCGGCCGCCGACCAGAAGGCGATGAAGGACGAACTGCAGGCCAACCGCGACAAGACCGACAGCGCGGTCCGCGCCCTGCTCAAGCCTGAGCAGCAGAAGAAGTTCGACGAACTGCAGAAGGAACGCGCCGCACAGAAAGCCGAGTGGCAGGAGTTCCAGGCCTGGAAAGCTGAAAAAGGCAACAAGGCCCAGTAAGCTGTCCGCCCGATGCCCGGCCCGCCTCAGTGCGAGCCGGGCTTTTCTTGTTAGCAGGAGGTGCACTTGCGTTCACTGTTCTGGCGCATCCTGGCCAGCTTCTGGCTGGCCATCACCCTGGTTGCGGGCCTGTCGATCCTGCTGGGCCACATGCTCAACCAGGACGCCTGGATCCTCAGCCGCCACCCGGGCCTGAATACCCTGGCCAGCAAGTGGGCCAAGCATTACGAACAGGAAGGCCTGGCTTCGGCACAGCATTTTTTGGAACGGCGCAAGGACCGCTACAAGATCGACGTGCAGGTCCTCGACGACAGTGGCGAAGCCGTGGTGCCCGGCACCTTCCCGCGCCGTGCGGCGGCCTTCGAGGCACGCCAGCACAATGACCAGCGGCGCCTGCCGTGGCGCCGGTTGACCGAGGAATACACCAGCCCCGACACCGGCCAGACGTACCTGCTGATCTACCGCATCCCCCACCCGGCGCTGGATGCCTGGCACCGCGAAAGCCTGCTGTGGCCGCTCAGTGCGCTGGGCATTGCCCTGGTGGTGCTGACCCTGTTCAGCCTGCTGGTGACCCTGTCCATTACCCGCCCGCTCAGCCGTCTGCGCAGCGCCGTGCACGACCTGGGCCAGACCACTTACCAGCAGAACAGCCTGGCGCAGTTGGCGGCGCGGCGTGACGAATTCGGCGTGCTGGCCAAGGACTTCAACAAGATGGGCGCGCGCCTGCAAAGCACCATCGGCAGCCAGCGCCAGTTGCTGCGCGATGTGTCCCATGAACTGCGCTCACCGCTGGCCAGGCTGCGTATTGCCCTGGCCTTGGCCGAGCGCGCCGAGCCTGAGCAGCGTGAGGCGCTGTGGCCACGCCTGACCCGCGAATGCGACCGCCTGGAAGACCTGATAAGCGAAATTCTCGCCCTGGCACGGGTCGATGCCGAACAGGCCCATGCCGAGCCGGTGGACCTCAACGCCCTGCTCGGCAGCGTGCGCAAGGATGCCCAGCTCAGCGCACCGGAGCAGGATGTGCGCCTGGAGGCTCAGCCGGGGTTGACCTTGCAAGGTTGGCCAACGCTGATCGAGCGTGCCGTGGACAACCTGCTGCGCAATGCCCTGCGCTTCAACCCGCAGGGCCAGCCGATCGAAGTCAGCGCCGCGCGCGAGCAGGACCGTATCCTGATCAGCGTGCGTGACCATGGGCCGGGGGCGGCGGCGGAGCACCTTGCGCAGTTGGGGGAACCGTTCTTCCGTGCGCCGGGGCAGGAAGCGCCGGGGCATGGGCTGGGGTTGGCGATTGCACGCAAGGCGGCGGAGCGACACGGTGGCAGCCTGGTACTGGAGAACCATCCACAGGGGGGCTTCGTGGCGCGGCTGGAGTTGCCTGTGACTGAAGCGACAGGCAGTTGATTTGATGTAAATGCATCCGGCCTCTTCGCGGGTAAACCCGCTCCCACAGGTAACCGCGCAAGGCCTGAAACTTGCGCCACACCCTGTGGGAGCGGGTTTACCCGCGAAAGGGCCGGATGCCTTGATACTGCAATCAGCCCAAGGTGCGTTACTCGCCCCAGGCACTGACGAAATCAGCGGTTTCCAGAATCGGCGCGGTACGCGGCTCGGTCAGCGGCGTACCCACATACAGGTAACCGATCAGCTCCTCGTTCGCGGCCAGCCCCAGGCCCTTGTGCACATGGGCATCGAAAGCCATGTCCCCGGTGCGCCATACCGCACCGATACCTTGCGCATGCGCCGCAATCAGGATGCCATGCGCGGCACAGCCCGCCGCCAGCCGCTGCTCGGACTTGGGCACCTTGAAGTGGTCCTGCAGCTTGGCAATCACCACGATCAGCAACGGCGCCCGCATGGGCATGGCCCGGGCCTTGTCCAGGGCTGCCTGGGTGACATCCCCCTTGTGCTGCAGCGCTTCGGCGAACAGCTCACCCAGCTTCTCGCGGCCCTGGCCTTCGATGGTGAGAAAGCGCCACGGCCGCAGCTGGCCGTGGTCCGGGGCGCGCAGGGCGGCCTGGAACAGCGCCTCGCGCTGGGCGGCATTGGGCGCCGGGTCGGTCAGGCGTGGCACGGAAACACGGTTGAGCAATGCGTCGAGAGCCTCCATCGGCTACCCTCCTGGCAGGTAAATGTGCGGCCATTCTAGCGTTTACATCACCAGACCCATAGGTAGAATGGCGCCCTTCCGTTTAGAGTCAGAGCAGATCACATGGCGTTGCCGACCTTAAGGATCATTGGTTTCATCATCGGCATCTTCCTGATTACCCTCGCCGTCAGCATGGCCGTGCCCATGGCGACCCTGGTGATCTTCGAACGCACCCGTGACATGCCGTCGTTCCTCTGGTCGAGCCTGATCACCTTCATTGCCGGCCTGGCCCTGGTGCTTCAGGGTCGCCCCGAGCATGTGCACCTGCGCCCGCGCGACATGTACCTGCTGACCGTCAGCAGCTGGCTGGTGGTGTGCGTGTTCGCCGCCCTGCCTTTCCTGCTGACCCAGCACATCAGCTACACCGACGCCTTCTTCGAAAGCATGTCGGGCATCACCGCCACCGGCGCCACGGTGCTCAGCGGGCTGGACAACATGTCACCGGGCATCCTGATGTGGCGGTCGATGCTGCACTGGCTCGGCGGCATCGGCTTCATCGGCATGGCGGTAGCGATCCTGCCGCTGCTGCGCATCGGTGGCATGCGCCTGTTCCAGACCGAATCATCCGACCGCTCGGAGAAGGTAATGCCGCGCTCGCACATGGTCGCCAAGTCGATCGTGGGGGTATACGTCGGCTTCTCGATCCTGGGCGCGCTGGGCTTCTGGTGGGCCGGCATGAGCCCGTTCGATGCGATCAACCACGCCATGTCGGCGATTTCCACTGGCGGGTTTTCCACCTCCGACCAGTCGCTGGCCAAGTGGGATATCCCGGCCGTGCACTGGGTCGCGGTGGTGGTAATGATCCTCGGCAGCCTGCCCTTCACCCTTTACGTGGCGACCCTGCGCGGCAACCGCAAGGCACTGATCCGCGACCAGCAGGTGCAGGGTTTGCTGGGCATGCTGGTGGTTACCTGGCTGGTGCTCGGCACCTGGTACTGGGCCACCACCAACCTGCACTGGCTCGACGCCCTGCGCCACGTGGCGCTGAACGTGACCTCGGTGGTCACCACCACCGGCTTCGCCCTGGGTGACTACAGCCTGTGGGGCAACTTCTCGCTGATGCTGTTCTTCTACCTGGGCTTCGTCGGTGGCTGCTCCGGCTCGACGGCTGGTGGTATCAAGATCTTCCGCTTCCAGGTCGCCTACATCCTGCTCAAGGCCAGCCTCAATCAGCTGATCCACCCACGTGCGGTGATCAAGCAGAAGTACAACGGCCACCGCCTTGACGAAGAAATCGTGCGTTCGATCCTGACCTTCTCGTTCTTCTTCGCCATCACCATCTGCGTCATGGCGCTGCTGCTGTCTTTGCTTGGCGTGGACTGGATGACCGCCCTGACCGGCGCTGCGGGTACGGTTTCGGGTGTGGGGCCGGGCCTGGGTGAAGTGATCGGCCCATCGGGCAACTACGCCACGCTGCCGGATGCTGCCAAGTGGATTCTCGCCAGCGGCATGTTGCTCGGCCGATTGGAAATCATCACCGTGCTAGTGTTGTGCATGCCGGCGTTCTGGCGCCATTGACCACCTCCGGCTCGGCGCCCAGGCGGGCGCGGTACTCACTGGGCGTGACATGGAACCAGCGGCGAAACGCACGGTAGAAATTGCTGGGGTCGGCAAAACCCAGCAGGTAAGCGGTTTCCAGCAGGGTCATGCCCGGCTGCGCCAGGTACTGTTCGGCCAGTTCGCGGCGGGTGTCGTCAAGCAGGGTCTGGAAGCTGGTGCCCTCCTCCTGCAGCCGCCGCTGCAAGGTGCGCTGCGACAGGTGCAGGGCCTGGGCCAGGGTTTCGCGCTTGGGCTCGCCCTGCGGCAGGATGCGGCACAGTACCTGGCGCACCCGGTGGGTGACCCGGCTTTCCGAGAAACGCGCCAGGTATTCGCCGGCAAAACGGTCATGCAGTATCGCCATGGCTTCATTGGCGGTGGGCAGCGGTGCCTCCATGTCGGCGCGCTCGAACACCAACGCATCGTGCGGCGCACCGAACACCAGCGGCGAATGGAACGCCACCTTGTAGGGTTCGATATTCTTTGGCTGCGGCCCTTGCACCAGCACCCGGCGCGGTTGCACCGGGCGACCGCTCAGCCAGCTGCACAGCGCCAGCGCGCAGGCCAGCGATGCTTCGGCGCTGTGCCGGGTCGGTGGCAAGTGGTCGCCGTGTACGGTCAGGATCAGCGAATAGCCCTCGGGGCCGAGGACGAAGCTGAGGTCGGAGCTTTCGGCAATGATGCGCTGGTAACGCACCAGGCGCTCGAAGCCTTCGGCCAGGGTGCGGCTGGACATCAACGCATAACCCACCACATGGAACGATGCCGGGCGCACCACCCGCGCCATGTTCAGGCCTATGGCCTCGTTGCCCGACAGCTCTACCGCCAGTTGCCACAGCCGGGTCATGGAGTCCTGGGGGAAGCGCGCGTCGGGGTCGTCGAGGGCAGCGAAATCCAGCCCCAGCTGCTTGAACATGGCCCGGCAGTCCAGCCCTTCCAGTTCGAGTGCCTTCACGATCCCTGATGCCCAGCTGGCTGACGTGGTTCTTTCGCTCATGACAGGCTTCTTATGCTGACCGCTCCTGCGGTGAACCCCAAGGATATTCAATTGGCGCCTATTGTCACTGATAGGCTTCGCCAGTCACTCTAGACTCGAATCAGGCTCCACGCCGTGCATCTTGTCCAGAAGTGTTAATCCCGGAGCACTGTCATGAACCGCACAGCGCAGTTTCGCAGTTTTGCCGAGTTCTACCCTTACTACCTGGGGGAGCACAGCAACCCCACCTGCCGCCGCCTGCACTTCGTCGGCACCAGCCTGGTGATAGCCCTGCTGGCCTACACCATCGGCAGTGGCAAATGGTTGTTGCTGCTGGCCTTGCCCGTGTTCGGCTACGGCTTTGCCTGGGTCGGGCATTTCTTTTTCGAAAAGAACCGGCCTGCAACCTTTACCCATCCGCTGTATAGCCTGATCGGGGATTTCGTGATGTTCAGGGATATCCTGCTGGGCAAGATCAGCCTGTAGATCTTTTGGGGCTGCTTTGCAGCCCCTGGGCTATCAAGCCCTAAGCCGGTTCGCGCACCGCCGCTGCTGCCTTCACCTCTCGCGCCTGTGCTTCCGCCAGCCGATAAAGCTCGATCGTGCCATCCCAATGCTCGATCAACGCCGTGCACGACTCCACCCAATCCCCGCAATTGAGGTACTCCACCTCCCCCACCTGGCGAATCTCGGCATGGTGGATATGCCCACACACCACCCCATGAAAACCGCGGCGGGTGCACTCGTGGGCAATGGCATCTTCGAAGTCGCTGATGAAGTTCACCGCACCTTTGACCTTGTGCTTCAGGTACGCCGACAGTGACCAATAGCCGTATCCATAGCGGGCACGCCAGTGGTTGAGCCAGCGGTTGAGCACCAGAGTGAACTCGTAGGCACGGTCACCGAGGAACGCCAGCCAGCGGTGGTAACGGGTAATCACGTCGAACTGGTCGCCATGGATCACCAGCAGGCGGCGGCCATCGGCGGTAAGGTGCTCGGCCTCGTCCACCAGTTGGATGTTGCCGAGTATCAGCCTGGAGTAACGGCGCAGGAATTCGTCATGGTTGCCGGTGACGTAGATCACCTCGGTGCCCCGCTTGCTCATGGTCAACAGGCGGCGAATCACGTTGGTGTGGGCTTGAGGCCAGTAGATACCACCGCGCAGCTTCCAGCCATCGATGATATCGCCCACCAGGTAGATACGGTCGGCCTGGTAGCCCTTGAGGAACTGCGACAGGTGTTCGGCCTGGCAGTCGCGGGTGCCCAGGTGCACATCGGAAATCCACAGGGTACGCACGCGTTGCTTGCGCGAGGGACGTGACAGTTCGGCATGGGTCATGGGCAGGCTCCGACGCAGTTTGCTGGAGACTGGCAGGCGCGGATGACAGATCGGTGGCAAAACCGTTACGAGTGATGGACTGCGGGGATTGAGGCACAATGCGGTTCTGCCCTGCGAGGACGACTCTCCCCATGACCGCCGGCCCGATCCTCTCGCTGCGCCATTACCGCGACAGCCTGATCGCCCACAGCCACGAACACCCGCAACTGGTGTTCGGCCTGCGCGGTCGTCTGGACTTCGAGGTGCAGGGGCATGGCGCCGGGATCGATCGACAGGGGTTGATCGTGGTACCGGCGGGCGCCCATCACACCTGCGCCAGCGATGGCGGCAGCGATTGCCTGGTGCTGGATGTACCAGGGGACCATTGGTTGCGCGAGCAACTGGGCGAACATGCAGATGCCAGCCGCCGCCTGCTCGACCGCCCCGCCGCCCTGGGCCTGGATGAGCGCCAGCAACAGTTGGTGGACTGGCTGGCGACCAGCCCCATGCACGACCCGCTGATTGCCCGACAAGGGGCAGCGCTGCTGCTGGCCAGCCTCAACCCCACGGCGGCCGCCAGCGTCACAGCCAGCCAGCGTCTGCCCTATGCCGCCTTCGACGCACATATCGAGCGGCATGCCGCCTACCCGCTGCAAGTGGCTGACCTGGCGCGCATCGCCGGGTTGTCCAGCGCCCGCCTGCATGCGCGCTTTACTGCGGAATGCGGGATGACGCCGATGGACTACATTCGCCAGCGGCGCTTGCTCAAGGCGCGACGGCTGGTGATGCAGACCTTGCTACCGATGGGGGAGATTGCGGCGCAGGTGGGGTACAGCTCGCAAAGTGCGTTTTCGGCGGCGATGTTGCGGGCGTTCGGGTGTACGCCGCTGGCTTTGCGGCGAGAGTCTGGCGACAAACCACACTAGCCTTGCGACAGAATGCATTCTCCTGAGCCTATACACTTGGCCTGTGCCGGCCCTTTCGCGGGTAAACCCGCTCCCACAGGTACTGCAAAGGCTTCGAAAGCGGTGCAGTAGCTGTGCGGGTTTACCCGCGAAGAGGCCGGCACAGCCAGTAGAGATCTTGAGCAAGGACCACCCATGAACCACCGCACCGCCCTCGGCGCCCTGCACATCGGCGCGCTGTTCTTCGGCCTCACCGGCGTCTTCGGCAAACTGGCCACCAGCGCCAGCCCGGCGATCATCGTCTTCGGCCGCGCCGCCTTCGCCGTGCTCGCCCTGGCCCTGTTCGCCAGCCTGGCCGGCCCGGGCTGGCAACGCCTGAGCGGCCAGGACACTCGCCGCCTGCTGCTCGGTGGCGTGCTGCTGGCCGGCCACTGGGTCAGCTTCTTCATCGCGGTAAAGGTTGCCGGCGTGGCCATCGCCACCCTCGGTTTCGCCAGCTTCCCGGCCTTTACCGTGATCCTCGAGGGCCTGCTGTTCCGCGAACGCATCCGCCGCAATGAGGCTTTGCTGGTACTGCTGGTCAGCATCGGCCTGGTACTGGTCACGCCGGCATTCGACCTGGCGAGTGAAGCCACCGGTGGCCTGCTCTGGTCATTGCTGTCGGGGCTGCTGTTCTCCCTGCTGTCACTCACCAACCGCGCCGGCTCCGGCCGCCTGCCTGCAGTGCAGGCGGCGCTGTGGCAGAACCTGGTGGTGGGCCTGTGCCTGCTGCCGTTCGCGGCACCGGACCTGGCCGGCGTAGCCACCATGGACTGGCTGTGGATCGCCCTGCTCGGCATCTTCTGCACCGGCGTGGCGCACAGCCTGTTCGTCGCCAGCCTGTCGGTGATCAAGGCGCGTACCGCCGCCGTGGTGTTCGGCATGGAACCGGTCTACGGCATCGCCGTGGCCTGGATGGTGTTCGCCGAAACCCCCACCCTGCGCATGTTGCTGGGCGGTGCACTGATCATCTTCGCCATCGTGCTTTCGAGCCGCCTGGCCGCCGAACAACCGCCCAGGCAGCGGCCTCTGGCCGAAAGCGCCTGATTCAGCGGTCGTTATGGCCCAGGTCACGCTGCGGGTCGATCTGGTCGCGCACCCGCTGCTTCAGCACCTTGGCTTCGGGGAAGCCACCGTCGGCTTTGCGCTCCCAGATCTGCACGCCATTGCAGGTAATGCGGAAGATACCGCCGGTGCCAGGCTCCAGGGCCACTCGGCCGAGGTCGTCGGCAAAGGTGCTGAGCAGTTCCTGGGCCAGCCAGGCGGCCCTCAGCAGCCATTGGCACTGGGTGCAATACGTGATGACAATTTCCGGTTTGCTGTCGGCCATGGTGAGGCATCTCCAGATGAGTGGCCGCTTATACTAGCGGTCTTTAGCCCACGGTTTGAGACTCACGATGCGCCGTTTGCTGTTCTGTTTCCTGCTCACCCTCTCCTCCTTCACAGCATTCGCCGCCGAACCGGCCAGGCCCAAGGTTGGCCTGGTGCTGTCGGGGGGCGCGGCCCGCGGCCTGGCCCATATCGGTGTGCTCAAGGCCCTGGAGGAACAGGGGGTACGCATCGACGCTATCGCAGGCACCAGCATGGGGGCGGTGATAGGCGGCCTGTATGCCTCTGGCTACAGCGTCGAAGAGCTGGAAAAGCTTGCCACCACCCTCGACTGGCAACAGGCGCTGTCCGATGCCCCGCCGCGCAAGGACGTGCCGTTCCGGCGCAAGCAGGATGACCGCGACTTTCTGGTCAAACAGAAGCTCAGCTTTCGCGACGACGGCAGCCTGGGCCTGCCGCTGGGGGTGATTCAGGGCCAGAACCTGGCGCTGCTGCTGGAAAGCAAGCTGGCGCACACCGCCGACACCCGTGACTTCGACAAGCTGCCAATCCCCTTCCGCGCCGTGGCCACCGACATTGCCAGTGGCGAAAAGGTGGTGTTCCGCCGTGGTCACCTGCCCCAGGTGATCCGCGCCAGCATGTCGATCCCGGCGGTGTTTGCCCCGGTCGAGCTGGACGGCCGGCTGCTGGTGGACGGCGGCATGGTCGACAACATCCCGGTGGACGTCGCCCGCGAAATGGGTGTGGACCTGGCCATCGTGGTCGACATCGGTACGCCGCTGCGTGACCGCAAGCAGCTGGCCACGGTAGTCGACGTGCTCAACCAGTCGATCACCCTGATGACCCGGCGCAACTCGGAAGAACAACTGGCCAGCCTGCACCGCGACGACATCCTCATCCAGCCACCGCTGACCGCCTTCGGCGTCACCGATTTTGGCCGCGCCCGGGAAATGATCGAGGCCGGCTACCGCGCCACCCGCCTGCTCGACCCGCGCCTTGTCGCCCTGCGCCAGCCCGAAGGTGACAGCAGCCTGGCCGTGGCCCGCTCGCCACGCCAACGCACGCCGACGATCACCGCGATCAGGATCGAAAACGACTCCAAGGTCAGCGACGAGGTCATCCGCTCGTACATCCGCCAGCCGATCGGTGCACCGCTGGAGCTAGGTCGCCTGCAGACCGACATGGGCACGCTGTACGGCCTGGACTACTTCGACCGGGTGCAGTACCGCGTGGTGCACAAGGGCGACGACAACACCCTGGTGATCAACGCCCGCGGCCGACGCGGTGGCACCGACTACCTGCGCCTGGGCCTGAACCTGTCGGACGACCTGCGCGGCGACAGCGCCTTCAATCTGGGCGCCAGCTACCGGGTAAACGGCATCAACAGCCTCGGCGCCGAATGGCTGACCCGTGGCCAGATCGGCGACCAGCAGGAGTTGTACAGCGAGTTCTACCAGCCGCTGGACGTGGGCTCGCGCTATTTCATCGCACCGTACCTGGACTTCAGCTCGCAGAACATCGAAGCCACCCTGGACAACGACCCGGTGGCCGAGTACCGCCTGGAGCGTTACGGTTTTGGCCTTAACGTGGGGCGGCAGATCGGTACCAACGGTGAAGTGCGCCTGGGCGTGGGCAAGGCCTGGGGCGAGGCCGAGGTGCGCATCGGCGACCAGGACCTGCCCAAGGTCAGTTTCAACGAAGGTTTCTACGAGCTGAAGTACTCGTTCGACACCCTGGACAACGTGTACTTCCCGCACAGTGGCGAGGATATCGGCCTGACCTTGCGCAAGTACGACCAGTCGCTGGATTCCGACCAGGATTACCGGCAGTGGATGTTCAACCTGGACAAGGCCATCAGCAGCGGGCCGAACACCTTCGTGCTGGGTGGGCGCTACGGGCGCACGCTGGATGATACCGAGGTGGTGACGTCGAGCTTCGTGCTGGGTGGCGCGCGGGAGCTGTCAGGCTTCCGCCAGGACTCGGTGTCGGGGCAGAACGTGAGCCTGATGCGCATGGTCTACTACCGCCGCCTGACGCCACGGGCCTACGTACCGCTGGACTTCCCGCTGTACATCGGCGGGTCGCTGGAGCGAGGGCGGGCGTGGAACAACGACAACGAGTTCGACAGTGGGTACATCAATGCGGCGAGCATCTTCCTGGGGCTGGAGACGCCGCTGGGGCCCTTGAACTTCACTTATGGTGCCAACAGTGCGCATGAGCAGGCGGTGTACCTGAACCTTGGGCATACCTTCTAGGGCCTGCACTGAACCTGTAGGAGCAGCCTTGTGCTGCGAAGAGGCAGGTTTGACAGAAGATGTTCTGTGCCTGGAATGACCTCTTCGCAGCACAAGGCTGCTCCTACAACGATCGCGGGTGCAGGTTGATCAGGATTTCTCCAGGTTGGCCAGAATCTTGGCATGCACCCGCATGCACACCTGCAGCTCCGCCTCATCCACCCCGGTGAACAGCTCTACCCGCAGTTGATTGGCAATGGTCTCGATCTGGTCGATCAGCGGCTTGGCCGGCGGGCACAGCACTATCTTCTTCGCCCGCCGGTCCTCCAGCACCGCCTGCCGGCGTACCAGCCCCTGCGCTTCCAGGCTATCGAGCAGGCGTGCCAGGGTCGGGCCTTCGACGCCCACGCTCTGGGCCAGCTCACGCTGGGTCGGGGCCTCTTCGAAACGGGCCAGGTGCAGCAACACCAGCCAGCGCGCCTGTGAAAGGTTGAGCCCGGCCAGGCGGCGGTCCAGCTCGGCACGCCAACCCCGGGACATCTGGGCCAGCTGCATGCCGAAGCGGTGTTGGTTGTCGGTCAGGGGCATAAGCAACTCATTGAATAGATCTAATTATTAGGCAGCTAACCATGGCCCGCCCCACGAGGCAAGGCTCGGGCACCCTGGAATATTCGATAATCGTCAAAAAACATGACAAAGGTCAGCAGATGGCAGTTCTGCCTTCGATCCTGTCACCACTTACAACTCGAACTCGGCCGCCAGCGCAGCCCGCACGCAGTACAGCACGCCCTCCGGCACCCGTCCCCCGAACAGCGGCACGATCGCAGACACCGGTGGCAGCTCGCCCTCGCCATCGAGGAAGGCATCCTGCACTTCCATCAACAGGTCTTCCGGCAGGTCCAGGGCCTGCTCGAGGCTCAGTTCCTGGCGGCCCAGCGCCTCGGCCAGCAGGCTGTAGACGTTCTTCTCGCTGCAGTTGAGCTGGCCGGCGATCTGCGCCGGGGTCATGCCGGCGCGTGCCAGGCTGACCAGTTCGTGGCGCAGGTCGAGCACCACTTTCGGTGCTTCGTCGGTGCCACCGCTATTGTTCAGCACCTCGAGGAAGGCCTGGCCATAACGCTCCAGCTTGCGCGCACCCACGCCGCTGACCTGGGCCATGTCGCTGAGGCTGACCGGCTGGCTGCGCAGCATCTCCAGCAGCGTCGAGTCGGGGAAGATGACATAGGGCGGCACGCTGTGCTCCTCGGCCAGCTTGCGCCGCAGGGTACGCAGTGCTTCCCACAGCTCGCGCTCTTCGGCACGCACCAGCTGGCTGGCCGGGCTGCCGCCACTGGACGACGACGTCCTGGCGGTGGTCTGCGGCTTGAGGTCACGGCGCAGCTGCAAGGTCACCTCGCCCCGCAGCAGCGGCCGGCAGCTGTCGGAGAGGCGCAGGCCACCGTAGCCTTCCAGGTCGATATCGACCAGGCCGCGCGCCACCAGCTGACGGAACAGCGAACGCCACTCGACCTCGGCCAGCCCCTTGCCGACGCCAAAAACCGAGAGTTTTTCGTGGCCGAAATTGCGCACCTTTTCGGTGTCCTTGCCCAGCAGCACGTCGACCAGGTGCCCGACGCCGTAGCGCTGGCCGGTGCGGAACACCGCCGACAGCGCCTGACGGGCAGGCTCGGTGGCATCCCAGGTCTGCACCTGGTCGACACAGTTGTCACAGTGCCCGCACGGTTGCTCGAGGGTTTCGTCGAAATAGGCCAGCAGTGACTGGCGGCGGCAGCGGGTTTCTTCGCACAGGGCCAGCATGGCATCGAGCTTGTGCTGCTCGATGCGCTTGTGGCGCTCGTCCCCTTCGGAGTTCTGCAGCATCTGCTTAAGCATGACCATGTCCTGCAGCCCGTAGGCCATCCAGGCATCGGACGGCAGCCCGTCACGGCCGGCACGGCCGGTCTCCTGGTAGTACGCCTCGAGCGACTTGGGCAGGTCAAGGTGGGCAACAAAACGCACGTTCGGCTTGTCGATGCCCATGCCGAAGGCAATGGTGGCGACCATGATCAGCCCTTCCTCGTTGAGGAAACGGTGCTGGTTGGCCGCGCGCGTCTCGGCTGCCAGGCCGGCATGATACGGCAGCGCCGGGAAGCCCTGGTCACAGAGGAAGGCAGCGGTTTCGTCGACCTTCTTGCGTGACAGGCAATAAACGATACCGGCGTTGCCGCGGCGTTCGCCGAGGAAGGCCATCAGCTGCTTGCGCGGCGCCTCCTTGGGCACGATGCGGTAGAAGATGTTGGGCCGGTCGAAACTCGACAGGAAGCGTTCGGCGCCTTGCAGGTGCAGGCGCTGGACGATCTCTTCACGGGTGCGCATGTCGGCGGTGGCGGTCAGCGCTATGCGCGGCACATGCGGGAACAGCTCGGCCAACTGGCCCAGTTGCAGGTATTCGGGGCGGAAATCGTGACCCCATTGCGACACGCAGTGGGCCTCGTCGATGGCGAACAGCGAGATATCCAGATCACGCAGGAAGTCGAGCATGCGCGGCTGCACCAGGCGTTCCGGTGCCAGGTACAGCATCTTCACTTCGCCACGGCGCAGGCGCCCGGCCAGGTCACGCTGCTGCTCGGGGGTCAGCGTGGAGTTCAGCGCGGCAGCCGGCACACCCAGTTCGTCGAGCGTGGCGACCTGGTCGTCCATCAGCGCGATCAGTGGCGAGACCACCACTGTCAGGCCCGGACGCAGCAGCCCCGGCACCTGGAAACACAGCGACTTGCCGCCGCCGGTGGGCATCAGCACCAGGGCATCGCCGCCATTAGCCACGCAGTCGATGATCGCTGCCTGGCGCCCGCGGAAACTGTCGTAGCCAAAGACGTCCTTGAGAACGCGCTGAGCCTGTTCGAGCATGTGCAACTCCACAAATCGCCGTACCATCCCGGATACAGGCTGGACGAAAAACCCGCCCCGCACACGCCAAATGCGTAAGCGGTTTTTGCCAGGCGGCCGGCAAATCCTGCCCCTGGATGAAAAATCGCGGAGTATACCGCAGCACCGCCCCGCGCAGGGCACCACGGCGATAGACGTTCCCTTTACCCCGCTGCCGTCGCAAGGTGCTAGAATTCGTTATCGTTTATTCCCCAAGGTAGCCCTGTAATGTCCTTCGCCGAGCAACTGACCCGCCTGCAAGCCTTCCTCGACGCCGACGAGCTGCACGAAGAAGCGCTGGACTATGTCGCCGCCCACGGCTACCTCACCGCCCTGTCGATCAATGCCGAGGAAGTGCCCGAGCGCGAATGGATCGACGCCCTGTTCGCCGAAGAGCCGCACTACGCCAGCGACGCTCAGCGCACCGAGATCGAGGCCACCCTGGTAGCGCTCAAGGCACACATCGCCCGCCAGCTGGCCAGCGACGATGAATTCGAGCTGCCGTGCGACCTCGACCTGACCGAAGAGCCGGACGATTCCGACCTGCGCGGCTGGTGCATCGGCTTCATGGAAGGCGTATTCCTGCGTGAAGAGGCCTGGTTCGAAAACGCCGAGGAAGAAGTCAGCGAGATGCTGCTGCCGATCATGGTCGGCTCGGGCCTGTTCGACGAGCAGCCGGAGTTCGCCGACATCGCCAGCAACGCCAACCTGCAGGACGACATGATCGTACAGATCCCCGAAGCACTGACGGCGCTGTTCCTGCTGCTGCATGCCCCTGACGAAAAGCCGGCACTGCTCAAGCCACGTCACCACTAAGTCGCCTGTGCGCTACCTGCTGCTGGCCACCGGCTGGCTCAGCGTCGCGTTGGGGGTGTTGGGGATATTCCTGCCGGTATTGCCCACCACCCCGTTCCTGCTATTGGCGGCTGCCTGCTTTGCCCGCAGTTCGCCGCGCTTTCACCACTGGCTGGTTCATCACCCCAAGCTCGGGCCATGGATCCGTGACTACCTCAGTGGTGAAGGTATCCCCCTCAAGGGCAAGGTCTACGCCATCGGCCTGATGTGGGCCAGCATCGGCCTGTCGTGCTATCTGGTGCCCCTGTTCTGGGCACGCATCTTCATGTTGTCCAGTGCCGTCCTGGTAAGCCTGTATATCCTCAGCCAGAAAACCCTGCACAAGCCAAAGTGACAATATTCTGTCGCCAAATATCACTTTCGCCTAATTCGTGCTTCCCTTATCCGAAATGATTCTGGAACTCGGTTAAAGCCCTGTATTCATTGGCCTTAATGGAGTTTTACGCCGCCATTTCCAACGTTCACCTGTGAGCCTGTTAGATTATTTAATTAGGTTATTGCAATTTTATATGAATAAATCTTCTTGTCTATCGCGTTGAATGTACTTAGCTGTGTTATTAAAAACCTGCAACACTATATGAAATAACTTTATCGTCATTTTTTTGGCGAATAGCAGGATCAATTCCAGGATCAGGGAGATGTACCATGCGCGTTTTGAACCCCATCACCAGTGCATTACTGTTGGCCCTGGCGAGTGCCAACGTACAGGCGATGTCGATCACCGAGGCTGTCCAGAGCGCCGTGGACTACCACCCGCAGGTCAGCTCCAACCGCAACAGCAAGCTGTCTGCCGATGAAGATGTTAAGTTTGCGCGTGGTGGCTACTACCCTTCCGTGGATCTGGTCGCAGGCTATGGCCGCCAGCGTTCTGACAACACCACGACGCGTGCCGAGGGCAACCACAACAAGGAAACCCTCAACTACACCCAGTCCGAGCTGCGCCTGCGGCAGATGATCTTCGACGGCTTCAACACCTCGAATGAAGTGGGCCGCACCGAAGCGGTCTCCACCTCCCGCGCCTACTACACCCAGGCCGTTGCCCAGGATGTCGCCCTGCGTGCAGTCGAGGTGTACCTGGAAGTGCTCAAACGCCGTGAACTGGTGACCCTGGCCAGGAACAACCTGCAAGCCCACCTGCGCGTCAACGACCAGATCGGCCTGCGCAACGAGCGCGGCGTCGGCAGCACCGCCGACCTTGACCAGTCCCGCGCACGTCGCGCCCTGGCGGAAAACAACCTGGACACCGCCGAAGTCGACCTGGCCGATGCCGAGGCCAACTTCTTCAGCGTCGTCGGCCGCATGCCGGACGAGCTGGAAAGCCCGCAGTCCATCAAGGGCGAGGTGCCTGGCACCCTCGATGAAGCCCGCGACGGCATGCGTCAAAACAACCCGTACATCAAGTCTGCCCAGGCTGACGTCAATGCTGCCGAGCAGCAATACGAAGTGGCCAAGTCGACCTTCTACCCACGCTTCGACGCCATTCTGGCTACCGGTGCCAACAACAACACCGGTGGCGAGAAAGGCCACAACAACAACGACTGGCAAGCCGGCGTGGAGATGAACTACAACCTGTTCCGCGGCGGCAGCGACAAGGCTCGCCTGCAGTCCGACGCGCACAAGATCAACCAGGCCCTGGACATCCGCAACAACGCCCTGCGTGAGCTGACCGAAAACCTGAGCCTGGCGTGGAACGCCATGAACAACGCCAGCAAGCAGCTGCCGACTGCGCGTGAATACGCCGAGACCACCAAGCGCGTGCGTGCCGCCTACCAGGACCAGTTCGGCCTGGGCCAACGTACCCTGCTCGACGTGCTCGACAGTGAAAACGAGCTGTACAACGCCGACCGCCGCTACACCGAGGTGCGTTATACCGAGGAGTTCTCGCGCTACCGCGTGCTGGCGACCATGGGCGAGCTGTTGACCAAGCAACGTATTTCGCTGCCACCGGAAGCGCTGGCTACCACCGAAGTACGCACCGAGGCACGTTTGCCTGATATGCGTTGATCGGGTTCGAGATAGCCGGGGCCGCTTTGCGGCCCATTCGCAGCACAAGGCTGCTCCTACAGATGTTGCGCGCTTTCCTGTAGGAGCAGCCTTGTGCTGCGAATGGGCTGCAAAGCAGCCCCCTGCCCTCACTCACTACCATGGTTACGCTGGAACGTCTCCAAACCCATGGCCCTGATCTGCCCCTCGATCAACGCCTCGAACGGTGCCAGCAGCGCATCGAAACAGGCAGGCTGCTCCAACGCGTTCAGCGCCCCCACCACCGCCTCGATAGTCGACAACGCCCCCGCCTCCGGCGCCTTGCGCAAGCGGTAGCGTGAAGGCGCGACAGCCCCCAGCGTGACTCGCGGCAACGCCTCCAGCAATGGGTTCAGGTACAACAGCTTGCGTGCCTTGCGCCAGGTGCCGTCGGGCACGATCAACAGCAAGGGTTTGTCGTCCGTCTTGCCATAGGCCACCAACCTCTGGGCGTCGTCGCCCGGGAACAGCAGGGCCGGCCGGTAACCGGGGGTCGCCAGCAATTCGTTCAGGTCATCGAATACCTCGCCTACCCGCAACTCGGCGTTGTTCAGGCCAAGGGCGGCCAGGCGGGCGGTATTCAGGGCATGGGCGGTTTCACTGGGGTGCTGCAGCAGGATGACGCGGGTACGGCTGTCGAGCGCGGGGATCAGTGGGCAGAGGCAATGGTCGAGCGGGCGCTGGCAGCGCTCGCAGCGGGGTCTGGGCATGGGGTTCTCCTTGGCGGGAACAGTTTGCCACAGAACCGGGGCCCGCTTTGCGGGCCTTTCGCCGGCAGGCCAGCTCCCACAGGATCACCACAGGCCTGAGCCTTGTGCAATACCTGTGGGAGCTGGCTTGCCGGCGAAAGGGCCGCAAAGCGGCCCCGGCGATCTCAACGGTTGAACCGCTCTGCCAGGCTATGCAGGTATTCCGCCATGCGCTCCAGGTCCTGGCTGATTTCCGCGCCCTGCCTGGCCTGCCCGGCACTCTGGTCGCATAGGTGGGCTATGCGCACGATCTGCTGGTTGATGTCCTCGGCCACATGGCTCTGCTGCTCCGACGCCGTCGCCATCTGCTGGCTCATGCCGGTGATGCGGCTGACCGCCTGGGCAATCCCGCTCAACGCTGCCTGCACCGCCTCGACGCTGTGCACGCTGTCCCGCGAGATCTGCTCGCCGCGGCTGGCGGTGCTGACCGCGCGCGCTGCCCCGGCGCGCAACGAGGCGATGATCTGGTGGATCTCCTCGGTCGAGGCACGGGTGCGCTGGGCCAGCGAACGCACCTCGTCGGCCACCACGGCAAACCCGCGCCCCTGTTCGCCGGCACGCGCCGCCTCGATGGCTGCGTTGAGCGCCAGCAGGTTGGTCTGCTCGGCGATCGAGGTAATCACATCGACCACGCTGCCGATCGACTGGGTCTGCTCAGCCAGGGCATTGACCGCCTGGCCGATGTCGTTGACCGCATTGCTCATGCTGCCCATGGCTTGCAGGCTCTGCATCGCCAGCTCGCTGCCCTGTTGCGCCAGCTGGTCGGCATCGCCCGCTGCGTGCGCCGTGCTCTGCACGTTGTGGGTAACCTGCTGGATGGTCGCCGCCATCTGCGCGATGGCGGCGGCGGACTGGTCGGTCTCGTTGCGCTGGCGGTCGAGCATCTGTGCCTGGGCATCGGACAAATCGGACGACTGCGCTGCCCGCGACTTCACCCCGACCCCGGCATCCACCAGGCGGGTCAAGGCCGTTTGCAGGCGTGCTTCTTCACTGATGATGGCAAGATCCAGCTGGCCCTGCAGGCCTGGGTTATCACTGTAGGTCAGTGCCACCAGTGGGCTGGTGAAGGCCTTGGGATGCTCGGCCAGCGTGCGCCGGACCGCCTGGTTCTGCCGGTGCTCGACCAGATACCAGGCCAGCAGCAGGCTGGCCATCAGCACCCCGAGCGCCGCGTAGGGCGGTAGCCACAGGTAGCCCGCCGCCGACAGCAGTCCCGCACCTATCAATGGCCAACCGTGGCCCAGGCCATGCAGCAGGCGGGCCGCCCACGGCACCGGTGTGCGGCCGGCCCGCAGGCGCGCATACAACGCCTCGGCGCGACGGATCTGCTCGCGAGTGGGCACCGAGCGCACCGACTCGTAGCCACTGATGCGGCCCTGCTCGTAGATGGCCGTGACGTAGGCGCTGACCCAGTAGTAATCACCGTTCTTCGCCCGGTTCTTGACGACCCCCATCCACGGTTTGCCTTGCTTGATGGTTTCCCACATGTGGCCGAACACTGCCGGCGGCATGTCCGGGTGGCGCACCAGGTTGTGGGGTTGGCCGACCAGCTCGTCGTAGGTGAACCCGCTGATCGCCACGAAAGCGTCGTTGCAGTAAGTGATGCGGCTGTTGAGGTCAGTGGTGGAAATCAGGCGTTGATCGTTGGGAAAGGTTCTTTCGTGCTCAGTGACGGGCAAATTCATGCGCATCTCGGGCAATCCTTGCAGGATGAAAGGGAGGTAGACAGCAGCACACGCAAATTTGATATATAGCAGGACGCCATTATGTTGTCGGTCGACAGCACCAACAATTTAACGGGTGCCGACGAAATACAGCATATGCCGGGCTTCAGCCCACGTTGAGCTGGCTTTTGAGGAGGTCGCGGAAGGTCTGGATCAATGGCTCACGGCTGCGCCCGCGGCGAATGATCAGCGAGAACGGTGCCTGGTAGCCGAAGGTCGACGGCGACAGCACGCGCAAGTCGCCCTTGTCGACCCAGGCCTGGGCATAGTGCTCGGGCAGGTAGCCGATGTAGGCCCCGGACAGAATCAGGATCAACTGCGCCTCCATGCTCTCCACCGTCGCCGCGCTGTGCTTGAAGCCATGCCGGGCCAGTTCGGCCTGGCTCCAGTAGCCACGCCCGACCATGCGCTGCTGGGTCACCACCTGCTCGGGGATGCGCCGTTCGGCATACAACGGGTGGCGGCTGCTGCAGTACAGCCAGTGCTGCTCACGGTACAGCGGCTGGTAGAGCAGCCCGCTCATGCGCGAGGAGAACGCCCCGATCGCCAGGTCTAGACGGTTGTCCTGCACGCCCAGTTGCAGCTCGTAAGGGCTGGATACCGACAAATGCAGGTGCACCGCCGGGTGTTCCTGGCTGTAGGCGCCAATGGCTTCGGCCAGCGGCAAGGCCCTGTCACCGACCGTGGAATCGATCACCCCCAGGTTGAGGGTGCCACGCAACTCGCCCTTGAGGGCGGCGGCGTACTGTTCGAAGCCGTCCAGCTCGGCCAGCAGGCGCAGGGTTTCCTGGTGGAACAGCTCGCCCTTGCTGGTCAGGCTGAAGCCGCCACGGCCACGGTGGCACAGCACGATCCCCAGGGCACCTTCCAGCTGGCTCATGTAGGTGCTGATGGCCGAGGTCGACAGGTTCAGCTCGCGCTGGGCATTGGCAAAGCCCTGGTGGCGCACCACGCTGACGAAGATGCGCAGCAGTTTCAGGTCGGGCAAGGTCGAGGCCATGGTGCAACGGTTCCGCAGGGGGTATTAGCGCGCAGTCTAACCGCTCTGCCGCCTTTAGTTCAGAAATTCCTGAACTAAATATTTGCCGGTAGCGATTTTTCCCCGGCACTACCTTCAGCAGACTTGGCCGAAATGTCCCTGCCCGCCGGCAAGACCACACCTGGAAGGCGCGCGGCGGCACAGGTTCGAACAAACAGAACAATCGACCGACTGATGAGGCCCACCGTGGACAAGATCCTCCACCAACCACTGGGCGGCAACGAAATGCCGCGTTTCGGCGGCATCGCCACCATGCTCCGTCTCCCCCACCTGCAAAGTGCCCAAGGCCTGGACGCCGCCTTCATCGGCGTGCCACTGGACATCGGTACTTCGCTGCGCTCCGGCACCCGTTTCGGCCCGCGTCAGATCCGCGCCGAATCGGTGATGATCCGCCCGTACAACATGGCCACGGGAGCTGCACCGTTCGACTCGCTGTCGGTGGCCGACATCGGTGACGTGGCGATCAACACCTTCAACCTGCTGGACGCCGTGCGCATCATCGAAGAAGCGTATGACGAGATCCTCGAGCACAACATCATCCCGCTGACCCTGGGTGGCGACCACACCATCACCCTGCCGATCCTGCGCGCGCTGCACAAGAAGCACGGCAAGATCGGCCTGGTGCACATCGATGCCCACGCCGACGTCAACGACCACATGTTCGGCGAGAAGATCGCCCACGGCACCACCTTCCGCCGTGCCGTGGAAGAAGGCCTGCTCGATTGCGAGCGCGTGGTGCAGATCGGCCTGCGCGCCCAGGGCTACACCGCCGATGACTTCAACTGGAGCCGCCGCCAGGGCTTCCGTGTAGTCCAGGCCGAAGAGTGCTGGCACAAGTCGCTGGAACCGCTGATGGCCGAAGTGCGCGAAAAGGTCGGCGGTGGCCCGGTGTACCTGTCGTTCGACATCGATGGCATCGACCCGGCCTGGGCTCCCGGTACCGGCACCCCGGAAATCGGCGGCTTGACCACCATCCAGGCGATGGAGATCATTCGCGGCTGCCACGGCCTGGACCTGATCGGCTGTGACCTCGTCGAAGTCTCCCCGCCTTACGACACCACCGGCAACACCTCGCTGCTCGGTGCCAACCTGCTGTTCGAGATGCTCTGCGTGCTACCGGGCGTAGTGCGTCGTTAATACCGCTATACCCCGGCAGGAGCCATGAGGGAGGGCCACAGAGGCCCGCCAACAACACGACAAGACCGCCGGGCGCCGTGAACCCGCCCGCGTGGTCGATCTCGCCATAATAAAGATAATCGGGAGACCCCCAATGGCCTTGGACATCATTGTTGTAATGATCTATACCGCCGGCATGCTCGGGCTTGGCTGGTACGGCATGCGGCGCGCGAAAACCCATGAGGACTACCTGGTGGCCGGGCGCAACCTCGGCCCGGTCCTGTACATGGGCACCATGGCCACCACCGTACTCGGTGGCGCTTCCACTGTCGGCACCGTACGCCTGGGCTACGTCCACGGCATCTCCGGCTTCTGGCTGTGCGCAGCCCTGGGCCTGGGCATCATCGCCCTCAACCTGTTGCTGGCCAAACCCTTGCTGCGCCTGCGCATCTTCACCGTGACCCAGGTGCTGGAACAGCGCTACAACCCGGCCGCACGCCAGGCCAGCGCCGTGATCATGCTGGCCTACGCACTGATGATCGGCGTTACCTCGACCCTGGCTATGGCCACCGTATTGCAGGTGCTGCTCGACCTGCCGTTCTGGGCCTCGCTGCTGCTGGGCGGTGGTGTGGTGGTGCTGTACTCGACCATTGGCGGCATGTGGTCGCTGACGCTGACCGACATCGTCCAGTTCGTGATCAAGACCGTCGGCCTGATGTTCATCCTGCTGCCGGTGTGCCTGTACAAGGCCGGTGGCTGGGACACCCTGGTGGCCAAGCTGCCGGCGGCCAGCTTCCAGCTGACCACCATTGGCTGGGACACCATCATCACCTACTTCCTGATCTACTTCTTCGGCATCCTCATCGGCCAGGACATCTGGCAGCGGGTGTTCACTGCCCGTGACGAGAAGGTCTGCCAGCGTGCCGGCACCACCGCCGGTGTGTACTGCATACTGTACGGCCTGGCCTGCGCCGCGATCGGCATGGCTGCGCATGTGCTGATGCCCGACCTGGCCAACCCGAACAATGCCTTTGCCGAGATGATCAAGACCACGCTGCCCGATGGCATCCGTGGCCTGCTGATGGCAGCGGCGCTAGCCGCCATGATGTCCACCGCCAGCGCCGGCCTGCTGGCTGCGTCCACCACCCTGACCGAAGACCTGCTGCCCAAACTGCGTGGCGGCAAGGCGTCGAGCCTGGGCGTCAGCCGCCTGTTCACCCTGCTCACCGGCCTGGTGGTGCTGGGCATTGCCCTGGTGGTGAACGATGTGATCAACGCCCTGACCCTGGCCTACAACCTGCTGGTCGGCGGTATGCTGATCCCGCTGATCGGGGCGATCTTCTGGAAGCGCGCTACCACCGCCGGGGCTATCGCCAGCATGTCGCTGGGCTTTGCCACCGCGCTGCTGTTCATGTTCAAGGATGGGCTGGAGGCCAATACGCCGATCTACTACAGCCTGGCGGTTGGTCTGGTGAGCTTTGTGGTGGTCAGCCTGATGTCGCGTAAATCGGTGGCGGCGGTGAAGCTGGCCTGATAGACCCGGCTGCCTTTACCCGCGAAGAGGCAGGTACAGGCAACACACAACTGGCAGACACTAAAAGGCCGCTGCACCCACCCAGGTGCAGCGGCCTTTGTCTGTATCAGCGACGACGCGGTTGGCGTTTGCGCTGCTCTTCATCAGTCGGGATCGGCACCGGCTGCAAGGGTGGTGGAATCAGCCCCAAGGCGACAGCCAGGTCATGGAGCCAGTTGGACAGTGGTTTATTCATAATGCCCCCTTGACGGGTCAGCCTCACGGCAATTCAATCCTGCGATGTTTCATACAGATCATAGCCCTATGTCCTGTATTACGCATGCCTCTAAAGCTACAGATACGGGCCATTTTGATACGGATCAAGCCGTAACGGCGCATTCCGACGACTGGTTAATCGTTTCGCTTTGTTGCAGGTCGATCCAGGCCTGCAAATTTGCCCCGCGCATGCCCTGGCGCCACATCAACCAGGTGACCGCCTGATCGAACGGTGCCTGCAGCTGGTGCACCCGCACCCGGTCGCGCCCGGGCAGGCTGTCGAGCATCGACCTGGCCATCATCGCCACACCCGCGCCAGCGATCACGCAGGCCAGCATGCTCTGGTACGACTCGATTTCCATCACCCGGCCCATGGGCGTATGGGCATGGGCATACCAGGCCTCCAGGCGCATGCGGTACGAGCAGCCCTGGCGGAAGGTGAACACCGCCTTGCCGGCCACATCCTTGGCAGTGTGTACCGCAGGGTGCTCGGGGCTGGTGATCAGCACCAACTGCTCATCGCAAAGCGGCACGCCATCCAGCCCGGCCAGGCTCGGTGGCCCGTCCACCAGGGCCGCGTCCAAGGTGTGGTTGAGCAGGCCTTCCAGCAACTCGCCACTGGGCGCCGCACGCACCTGCAAGTTAACCGCCGGGTAGGCCTGGTGATAACGCGCCAGCAACCCCGGCAAATGGGTCGCCGCCGTGCTGTACATGGTCCCCAGCACGAAGTCCCCGGCCGGTTGGCCGCCCCGCACGGCGGCCAGCGCCTCGTCGCGCAAGGCTGACATGCGGTTGGCGTAATCCAGCAGCACCTTGCCCGCGGGCGACAGCTGCAGGCGCTGGCGCTCGCGCAGGAACAGCTCGACACCCAGTTGCTCTTCGAGCTGGCGCAAGCGCGTCGACAGGTTCGACGGCACCCGATGCAGGCGCTCTGCGGCGCGGGTGACCGAACCTTCCTCGGCCACGGCCTGGAAGATACGCAGTTGGCTGAATTCCACGGCATTCTCCAAAACAGAACAACTTGATCATCATTATTCAATTTTATTGAAAAAGAAACCGCCCTAACCTGCCAGCCATCGCTTACATCCGTGCAGGAGACTTGTCATGTCGCCACTCATTCAACTGCTGGCCAGCGCCGTGGCGCTGATGATGGCCATGGGCATCGGCCGTTTCGCCCTGACCCCGCAGCTGCCGCAACTGATCGCCGAAGGCCAGTTCGACCTGACGGTCGCCGGGCTGGTGGCAGCGGCCAACTACCTGGGTTACCTCATCGGCGCGGTAGATGCCATGTTCGCCCGCTCGCCGGGCCAGGTGCGCCTGCGCCTGCACGGCGGGCTGTGGCTTTGCGTACTGCTGACTCTGGCCTCATGGGCCGCAGACGGGTTCTGGAGCCACCTGCTGCTGCGCTTCGGCACCGGCGTGGCCAGCGCCTGGGTGCTGGTGATGATCACCAGCCTCAGCCAACAGGTGGCCAATGCCGAAAACCGTCAGCGCCTGGGTGCCCTGGTGTTCGCGGGGCCCGGCCTGGGCATTGCGCTGACTGGTTTGCTGGCGCTGGTGGCGCATTTGTGGGGGCTCGGCTCGGCAGCACTGTGGCTGATCTATGCCGTGGCCGCGCTGGTGATGCTGCTGGCGGTGCGGCCTTGGCTGCCCAGGGCGCTGCAAGCCGCGCCGGTATCGCCCGCTGCACACCAGGGCCCGACCCGCCGTGTCGGCATCGGTCGCCTGGGGCTGGTATATGCGCTGTATGGCGTAGGTTACATCCTGCCGGCCACCTTCCTGTCGCAGATGGCCAACCAGCAGTTCCACGGGCAGTGGCTCGCAGACCTGTTCTGGCCGGCATTCGGCATGGCGGCGGCGCTGGGGGTTCTGCTCGTGAGCCTGCGGCGTGGCGGCCGAACCGCGACCTGGCTCACCGCCACCCTGTGGTTGCAGGGGCTGGGTGTGCTGGCCTGCCTGATGGGCGGAGGTGTCGGGCTGGCGTTGGGCGTGGTGCTGTGTGGCGGGCCATTCCTGGCCTGCATGCAACTGGTGATGCAACGTTCGCGGGAGCTGGCGCCGCATGCCACGCAGCGCAATGCCGGGCTACTGACAGCCTGCTTTGCCTTGGGGCAGTTGAGCGGGCCGCTGCTGGCGGCGGTCAGCAGCCATTACAGCGGCGGGTTGCAGCCTGCGCTGATGGTGGCTGCGGGTGGGTTGGTGGTGGCTGGGGGGCTGGTGCTGTTTGGCAGCTCTGCACAGCAGGGCAACGCCTGTCAGGCCAAGGCGACATCCTGAATCGTGGTTGCCTGTGCCGGCCTCTTCGCGGGCTCGCCCGCTCCCACAGGGGCCGCAAAATCTTCAAGACCTGTGCAGTACCTGTGTGAGATTGCCCAGCCCTTTCGGGCTGCGCTGTCGGGCAGAGAACAAATATCGCTCGTCCGACGCGTTCCTTGTAGGAGCAGCCTTGTGCTGCGAAGAGGCCAGCACAGGCTGAACCTCACCCCACAATCTTACGCAACTGCTGCTTAACCCAAGGCTCGGCACTCACCAGGACCACCCCCAGCAGCACCATCAACGCACCAACCACAAAGTTCAGGCTAAGCGGCTCATCCAGCAACAACACGCCAAAGGTCACCCCGAACAGCGGGGTGATGAACGAGAACACTGCCAGGTTCGACGCCAGGTATTTGCGCAGCAACCAGAACCAGGTCAGGTAGCTGATGAACGACACCACAATCCCCTGGAACAGCACGCTGCCCATCGCCAGCGGCGTCAGCGTCACCGCGCCGATCTGGCCGCTGAGCAAGGCAATCAGCAGCAACCCGGCAAAGCCCACCGCCAGCTGATAGAACAGGGTCAGGGTCGCCGGTGCTTCCGACAGCCGCGAGCAACGCACCACCACCGTTGTCGCCCCCCAGGCCAGCCCGGCGATCACACCAAAGGCATCCCCCAGCAGGGTGCGGCCATCCATGTGCTCGAACGACATGCCGCCGGCAAACGCCATGGCAATACCGCCGAAGGCCAACAGGATCCCAAGCCATTGCAGCAGCCGCAGGCGTTCGCTGGGCAGCCTGAAATGCAGGCCCAACGCGGTAAACACCGGCGCTGTATAAAGGAACACCGACATGTGCGCCGCCGAGGTCAGCTTCAGCCCCTCGGCAATGAACAGGAACTCCAGGCCGAACAACCCGCCCGCCACCACCCCGGCACGCCAGGTGCTGCCGACCTGCTCCCAACCCCCGCGCCAGCACAGCATCAGGCCCACCAGCACGGCGGCGATACCGTTGCGCAAGGCCGCCTGCATCACCGGCGCGATATCAATGGCGGCAGTCTTGATCAGGACCTGCTGGCAGCCCCAGATCAGGCACAGCCCCAGCATCACCTGGAAGGCAAAGGCATCAGGGTTCTTGCGGGCCGCGCTCATGAGCGGGCCTCTGCGATGGTCATTGGCATGGGCGAGGGCTCGGCAGTTATTCAGGAACTACCGATTATCGGGTTTCCATGGCCGCCCTTGCCAGCCTCAAAACGACCTCAGGCGATCTGTGCCTTCGCCGACACCTGCTCGAAGGTGGTTTCATCCAGCGCATCCTCCTGCTCGTCCAGCACCTGGCGCGGGTGCTCGAAGCCGGGGATGCTGCTGTCGATCAGGCTCATCAACCGCGAGCCTCGTTCGGTCAGCACGAAATTCTCGCCATTACCGCCATCTTCTTCGGGTCGGGTTTCGATGAAACCACGCTCGAACAACAGCTTCTCGTATTCGCAGGCACGGGTTTTCAGGTGGTCCAGGTCGCCCACCGGCTCCCCCTTGGCAGCCAGTGCCGCAGCGTGCTGCTCGGCATAGGGGCGTGGCGTGAAGCTGTGACCGGCGCCGTTCTGCACCTCGTGCAGCAAACGCTCGATCAGGTCCCAGTCGTAGGCGATGCTCATGGCTACGGGCTCCTGCTGTGGACGGAAGGGGTACACAGGTTGGGACCTGCCGAGGTTGCCCGGCGTTCCGAAATATCTCAGCGCTGGCGTTTTTGCGCTTGCATGTACTGACGCAGCAACTGGTTGATCCGGGTCTGGTAGCCGCTACCCTGCTCTTTGAACCAGGCGAGGACATCGGAATCGAGGCTAGGTCAGATGCCCAGCTGGGGACAGGCTGACCATGAAGTGCCACCGGTCGAAGGCGCTGAACTAACGGCCAGGCACATGCCTCCACCGGGCATCACCACCGCCGGAGGTAGGAAGGATGAAACTGCTGCTGCCCATTGCCTGTGCTACTGCCCTGTCCTGCGCCCTGCCCGCCTGGGCCTGCACACCGGAAGAAGCAACGCAGAAACGCGAAGAGCTGGCCGGGTTGGTCACCCAGTTGACCGAGCAGAACCCGCAGAAGGCCAAGGAGATCAATGACGAGCTTCAAGGAATGGAGCTGGGGACGGCGAGCAAGGATTTGCCCGACAAGTGTCAGCTGATCGACAAGCGGATCAAGGAGTTGAAAGAGGCGGAGAAAAAGGCTGAATAGAGGTCGCCTGTGCTGGCCCCTTCGCGGGCACGCCCGCTCCCACAGGGATAACACAGCCTTCGATATCTGTGATTATCCTGTGGGAGCGGGCGTGTCCGCGAAGAAACCAACAGCGCTACTGAAGGTTACTCAGCCGCAGGCTTGCGCTTTTTCAGCGGCGCCAGGCCGTCGGCGCTGGCCAGCGGTGCATTGGCCTTCGGCTTGGCGGTTGGCTTGCGCTTGGCGGCCGCCTTCTTGTCACCGGTCTTCTTCTCGACCTTTTTCTTCTTGCTGCCAGCCGCCTTGCCCGAGGCCTTGACCTTCTTCGGCCCGTTGTAGGTGCCCTTCACTTCCTTGATCACCCGGCGCTCGAACTGCTGCTTGAGGTAGCGCTCGATGCTCGACATCAGGTTCCAGTCGTTGTGGGTGATCAGCGAGATCGCCAGGCCTTCGCCACCGGCACGGCCGGTACGGCCCACGCGGTGCACATACTCGTCACCGCTGCGCGGCATGTCGAAGTTGATCACCAGGTCCAGGCCGTCGATGTCCAGGCCGCGGGCCGCAACGTCGGTAGCCACCAGCACCTTGGAGCTGCCCTGCTTGAAGCGGTCCAGGGCCAGCTTGCGGTCCTTCTGGTCCTTCTCGCCGTGCAGCACGAAGGCCTTCACGTCCTTGGCCACCAGGTGGCCGTAGATGCGGTCGGCCAGGGCGCGGGTGTTGGTGAAGATGATCGCCTTGTCGAAGGTTTCGTTGGCCAGCAGCCACTGCACGATCTGCTCTTTGTGCTGGTCGTGGTCAGCGGTGATGATCTGCTGGCGGGTGCCTTCGGCCAACTGCGAGACGCTGTTGAGCATCAGGTGCTCAGGGTCTTTCAGCACCTTGCCGATGATGTCGCGCAGGGCCGCACCACCGGTGGTGGCGGAGAACAGCAGGGTCTGCTGGCGGTTCTCGCACTCCTTGCACAGGCGCTCCATGTCTTCGGCGAAGCCCATGTCGAGCATGCGGTCGGCTTCGTCGAGGATCAGCACCTGTACGTGGGACAGGTCCAGGTTGCCGGCATTGAGCTGCTCGAGCAGGCGGCCCGGGGTGCCGATCAGCACATCCGGCACCTTGCGCAGCATGGCGGCCTGTTCCTTGAAGTCTTCACCGCCGGTAACCAGGCCCGACTTGATGTAGGTGAACTGCGAGAACAGCTGTACCTGCTTGAGGGTCTGCTGGGCCAGCTCACGGGTCGGCAGCAGGATCAGCGCGCGGATCTCGACGCGGCGTTCGCGCAGGTCGACCAGGCGGTTGAGCAACGGCAGCACGAAGGCCGCGGTCTTGCCGCTGCCGGTCTGCGCGGTCACGCGCAGGTCACGCCCTTGCAGGGCCAGGGGGATGGCCGCGGCCTGCACCGGGGTTGGCTCGACAAAGTTAAGCTCGGCCACGGCTTTAAGCAGGCGTTCGTGCAGGGCGAATTGGGAGAACACGGAGGTAACCTCAGGCAAGTGCGGAAAATTCAGTTGCATAGGGTAACGTTTTCAGCCGCCTTAGCCGAATTTCTTTTGGCAACTTTGTCGCCATCCGCGCTCTAATGGCGCTTCGTTTGGCAACAAGACTGTACGCAAGCCCATGGATATCCAACGAATCTGGCGTGACTCCCTCGACCTGTGGGGCACCCTTGACCAACATCCGATGCTGCACGCGGCCATTGGCCTGGCGGTGCTGCTGCTCATTTCCCTGGTCATCGGCCGCCTGGCACGCTTCCTGGTGTTGCACGGCGCCCGCCTGCTGGCCCGCCAGCCAGCGCTGAAGTGGCTGGACGACCTGCGCAACAACAAGGTTTTCCACCGCCTGGCACAGACCACGCCGTCACTGGTGCTGCAGTTCGGCCTGAAACTGGTGCCCGAGCTGTCGGACACCGCCCAGCACTTCCTCGGCAATGTCGCCCTGGCCTTTACCCTGCTGTTCATGACCATGGCGCTGTCGTGCCTGCTGGATGCCCTGCTCGACATCTATGCCCGCACCGAACACGCCCGCACCCGCTCTATCAAGGGTTACGTGCAACTGGCCAAGATGATGCTGTGGATCTTCGCCTCCATCGTCATCGTCGCCACCCTGATCGACCGCTCGCCACTGTTGCTGCTGTCGGGCCTGGGCGCCATGTCGGCGGTGCTGCTGTTGGTGTACAAGGACACTCTGCTGTCGTTCGTCGCCAGTGTGCAGCTGACCAGCAACGACATGCTGCACGTGGGCGACTGGATCGAAATGCCCCAGGTGGGCGCCGATGGCGACGTGGTGGACATCACCCTGCACACGGTGAAGGTGCAGAATTTCGACAAGACCATCGTCTCCATCCCCACCTGGCGCCTGATGAGCGAGTCGTTCCGCAACTACCGCGGCATGCAGCAGTCCGGTGGCCGACGCATCAAGCGCAGCCTGTTCATCGATGCGGCTGGCGTGCGGTTCCTGACTCGCGAGGAAGAACAGCGGCTGAGCCAGGTGCACTTGCTGGCCGACTATCTGGCCGGCAAGCGCCAGGAGCTGCAGCGCTGGAACGAAGCCCTGGGGCCGGTGGCCGAGCTGTCTGCCAACCGCCGCAAGCTGACCAACATCGGCACCTTCCGGGCGTTTGCCCTGGCCTACCTGAAGAACCACCCCAACGTGCACCCGAACATGACCTGCATGGTGCGACAGATGCAGACCACCGCCGAGGGTGTACCGCTGGAGATCTACTGCTTTACCACCACCACGGCGTGGGCTGAGTACGAGCGGATTCAGGGGGATATCTTCGATTATCTGCTGGCGGTGTTGCCGGAATTTGGCTTGAGCCTGTATCAGCAGCCGAGTGGCAACGACATGCGGGCGGGGTTGAGCGGGCGTGTATCGCAAGAGCCTGTGCCGCGTCGGCTGGAAGACATGAGCGAGGCTTGATATTGCCGGGGATGCTTCGCAGCCCATCGCCGGCAAGCAAGCTCCCACAGAGGTCACGCAGATCGTGAGATCTTCGTTGTATCTGTGGGAGCGGCTTTAGCCGCGAAGAATCCAACGCGGTGCATGGCACCGGCTGCGCCGGTGTTCGCGGCTAAAGCCGCTCCCACAGGGCCCCTGCTAATTCAATGAGTTATGTGCAGTTCGATGAGAGCTGGCTTGCCGGCGATGGGCCGCAAAGCGGCCCCAAATTGTTTGACTGACAGGCATTACGAGGGTGGTGTTTAAGCAGCCCTTTTCGTGTAAGGGCCGAGTCAGGGGTGCGCATTCATGGTCGTAGAAAGCCGGTTGCTCTCGCGCCCATGGACCATGCAATACAGCGCACCGGCCAGGATCAACCCCATCGCCCAACTGATATCCGCCCCCAGCCACTCGGCCACGAAGCCCGTGTAGAACGACAGCTTCATGAACGGGATGGTACCGATGATCGACACCGCATACACCGCCAGGCTCCGACGATTGAAGCAGCCATAACGCCCCTTGGCGTCATACAGCGCCCCCACATCATAGTGGCCTCGGCATACCCAGTAGTAATCCACCAGGTTGATGGCGCTCCATGGGATCAACAGGTACAGCTGGCCGATCAGGATGTCGGCAAAGAATGTATCGAAATTGTACTGGGTGGCGATGGCGATCAGCGTTGCCGCTGCGGTCAGGCCAGCCATTACCAAGGCCTTGGCCGTCGCGGTCACGCGCCGGATGGTCTTGAAGGCACCAAAGATCGTGACCGACGACATGTAGGCGCTGTACAGGCACAAGACGTTGTACTGGATCACCCCCAGCGCGATCACTGCCAGCGCCAGCGGCGCCCACGGGCCAAACAACGCGGCAATGGCTGTGGCCGGGTCATGCCCCAGTGCCGAGGGCAACTCCACCGCCACCAGCGCGCCCAGTGCCATCATGGCGAAGGAGCCCAGCGCACAACCGCAATAGGTGGCCCAGAACGTGGCGCGTGGGTTGACGTTGGCCGGCAGGTAGCGCGAGTAATCGGCTACATAGGGGCCATACCCCAGCGTCCAGGAGGCCGACTGGGCCACGATCAGGTTGAAGGCGGTGAACGAGAAGCCGGTACTCACTGCCGTCGTGGTTGCCATGTCGCCGGGGTGCAGCAGGATCAGCACCAGGGCGCCGGCAAAAACCAGTGTGGACAACAGGCTCATCCACGCGCCCAGGCGGTGGATCAGCTCGTAGCCGACAAAGCCGATGACAAAGGTCAGCAAGCCGACCACCACGATCGCCTGGTCATCGCTCATGGGCACCAGCGCCTGCAGGGCATTGCGCATCAGCACGCCGCTGGCGGCGAGGAACAGGACTGCGGCCGTGACCATCACCAGCAGAGGGAGCGCGGCACCATGGACACCGAACTGGGCCCGGCTCTGGATCATCTGTGGCACGCCCAGGTGAGGCCCCTGGGCAGAGTGCGCGGCCATGAACACGGTACCGATGAGGTTGCCGACCAACAGGCCCAACAAGGTCCAGCCGAGGCTAAGCCCCGATGCAATGCCCAGGGTGCCGACCATCAGCGCGGTTATCTGGAAGTTGGAGCTGAACCAGATAGTGAACAATCGTTTAGGCGTGCCATAACGCTCTGCGTGTGGGACAAATTCGATACTTCGCGTTTCTAGCTTCACGCCGGTCTCCCGATTTTGTTTTCCTGATTATCAGGTAGGGACCGGCGGAATTTGGGTTCAGTAACGAACGCGTCATAGCTGACTGCGCCATGGCTTGCTTGATAACGTCAGGGTACCCAGGCGGCTCATCCACACCGACGCCAGGATCACCGCCGCGCCGATGAACAGCCTGCCCAATGGCTCGTCCTGGTTCCAGATCAGCAGATTGAGCAGCAACCCTACCGGCACATGCAGGTTGTTCATCACCGCCAGCGTCCCGCCCGAAACCATGCATGCGCCCTTGTTCCACCAGTACAGCCCCAGCGCCGTCGGGCAAAGGCCCAGGAACAGCAGCACCAGCCACTGCACATCGGTGGTCGGCAGGTGCTGGGCGTTGCCAAACAGCAGGAAGGCCGGCAATACCACGATCAACGCGCCCAGGTAGAAGTAGCCAAAGCGCTTGTAGTGCGGCAGGTCGCTGGGGTGGCGTGCAACCAGATGGCGGTACAGCACCTGGCCGGCGGCGTAGGTGAAGTTGGCCAGTTGCAGCAGCAGGAAGCCAATGAAGAACTCGCCGCTGATGGTATCGAAGCGGATCACCGCCGCGCCGACCACCGCCACCAGCGCTGCCACCAGGGCCCACGGGTTGAAGCGCCGGTTCATGGCGTCTTCGATCAGGGTCACGTGCAACGGCGTGAGAATGGTGAACAGCAGCACCTCCGGCACGGTGAGCACGCGAAAGCTCAGGTACAGGCAGACGTAGGTGATGCCGTACTGCAGCGCGCCGATCAGCAGCATAGAGCGCATGAAGCGCGGCTCGACCTGGCGCCAGCGGGTCAGCGGCAGGAACACCAGGCCAGCCAGCACCACGCGCGCGAGCACGGCAAAGTAGCTGTCGACGTGCCCGGCCAGGTACTCGCCGATCAGGCTGAAGGAAAACGCCTGGATCAGCGCGACGATTATCAGGTAGCCCATGGTTGCCTCTCGTGGATCAAGGCCGCGACCTTAGCGGGTTGCGGCAAATGAGTTCAACCATGAGGAATGTAAGGGCTGTACCGGCCTCTTCGCGGGTAAACCCGCTCCCACAGGGACACCACAGGCCTCAGGTGCCGTGATATCCCTGTGGGAGCGGGTTTACCCGCGAAGAGGCCGGCACAGGCACCCATGAAATTCCAGGCATAAAAAAGCCCGGCCATGCAGGCCGGGCAGGTACACCCAAAGGAGCAACAACAGGTGTCAGGGTTGGGAATTCGCTAAGCCTCAGGCCACCGCCGCCAGCTTGGCCTTGGCCTGGTTGACGCCCTTCTCGTGGAAGTCAGCGCTCATGTTCAGGCCTTCGGCATGGATGAAGTCGACATCGTGGATGCCGATGAAGGCCATTACCTGGCGCAGGTACGGTTCCTGGTGGTCGCTGGTGGCACCGGCGTGGATGCCGCCACGGGCAGTCAGGACGATGGCGCGCTTGCCGGTCAGCAAGCCCTGCGGGCCGGTGGGGGTGTACTTGAAGGTGATGCCGGCACGCAGCACATGGTCCAGCCAGGCCTTCAGGGTGCTGGGGATGGTGAAGTTGTACATCGGCGCGGCCATCACCAGCACGTCGGCGGCGAGCAGTTCATCGGTCAGTTCGTTGGAGCGGGCCAAGGCGTCCAGTTCCGCCGCACTGCGCTGTTCTTCGGGCTTCATCCAGCCACCCAGAAGGTTGGCGTCCAGGTGCGGCACCGGGTTCACGGCCAGGTCGCGCACACTGATCTGATCGGCCGGGTGGGCGGCCTGCCACTGCTGGATGAAATCACGGGTCAGCTGACGGGAAACGGAATCCTGCTGGCGGGCGCTGCTTTCGATGATCAGTACGCGGGACATTGGGGTGCCTCCATCGGCAAAAAGGGTTGCGATTCGATGGAGGTGAGATTACGGGTTGACCTATCGATAAAAAAGCGTAAAAAATGGGTTCAATCTATCGATTTATCAGTTTATTCTGCACTGCAGTTCAAGGCGATCCGAAGTTTGATGATCTGTCGGTTGAACTTGGCAGTGACATCGACGCTTTTACCGGCCGGTACGTTCACCCGGCGCACCCTTGGTGCCTCGGGGCCATTGCGGAAGGTCACCTTGCACGCGGCCGGTACCTGCCCATAGTTGTTGAGGGTGATGGCGCCAATGTCATAAGCCGTGTCATAGGCGGTGTAGTCGAGCTTTACCCCGGTCAGTTCCTTCTCAACGTCGATGGGATAAGCCATGGCCCCGAGGGGCAGGCACATCAGTATTGCCGCACAACATTTCTTCATGGGCCGCTCTCCTTGAAAGAGCGCAGCTTAGGACAACAGGAGCGAAAGATGAAAGCGCCGCGCGTAACCCTTGACCAGTGGCGAACCCTGCAGGCAGTGGTCGATCACGGCGGGTTTGCCCAGGCCGCCGAGGCACTGCACCGCTCGCAGTCATCGGTCAGCTACACCGTGGCCCGCATGCAAGAGCAACTGGGCGTGCCGCTGCTGCGCATCGACGGCCGCAAGGCGGTGCTCACCGAGGCCGGCAATGTGCTGCTGCGCCGTTCGCGCCACCTGGTCAAACAGGCCAGCCAGCTCGAAGACCTTGCCCACCACATGGAGCAGGGCTGGGAGGCCGAGGTACGCTTGGTGGTCGATGCCGCCTACCCCAGTGCCCGCCTGGTCCGCGCCCTGGCTGCTTTCATGCCGCAGAGCCGTGGCTGCCGGGTGCGCCTGCGTGAAGAAGTGCTGTCTGGCGTCGAGGAAGTGATGCACGAAGGCATCGCCGACCTGGCCATCAGCAGCTACAGCATCGGCGGCTACCTGGGCGCCGAACTGAGCGCGGTGGAGTTCGTCGCCGTCGCCCACCCCGAACACAGCCTGCACCGCCTGGGCCGCGAACTGACCTTCCAGGACCTGGAAAGCCAGTTGCAGGTGGTAATCCGCGACTCCGGCCGCGCCCAGCCGCGCGATGTCGGCTGGCTGGGTGCCGAGCAACGCTGGACCGTCGGCAGCCTGGGCACCGCCGCTACCTTCGTCAGCAGTGGCCTGGGCTTTGCCTGGCTGCCCCGCCACATGATCGAGCGCGAGCTGCGCGAAGGCGTGCTCAAGCCGTTGCCGCTGGATCAGGGTGGCAGCCGCCACCCACTGTTCTACCTTTATTCGAGCAAAGAGAAGACCTTGGGCCCGGCTACGCAGATTCTCATCGACCTGCTGCGCAATTTCGACACCGCGCCATTGGACGTGCCCTTCGCTGCCCCCCCGCAAGCCTGAGAGGACCGCGCCCATGGCCTATTTCGAACACGAAGGATGCACACTGCATTACGAGGAATACGGCCAGGGCGAACCCCTGGTATTGCTGCATGGCCTGGGCTCCAGCTGCCAGGACTGGGAGCTGCAGGTGCCGGTGCTCAGCCGCCACTACCGGGTAATCCTCATGGACATCCGCGGCCACGGCCGCTCCGACAAGCCACGCGACGGCTACCAGATCGCCACCTTCAGTGCCGACCTGCTGGCCCTGCTCGAACACCTGCAAACCGGCCCCGTGCACATCGTCGGCCTGTCCATGGGTGGCATGGTCGCCTTCCAGTTCGCTGTCGACCACCCGCAGTGGCTGCGCAGCCTGTGCATCGTCAACAGCGCCCCCGAGGTCAAGCGCCGCACTCGAAGTGACTGGGTATGGTGGCTCAAGCGCTGGGGCCTGGCGCGCCTGCTCAGTGTCGAAACGGTCGGCAAGGGCCTGGCCGAGCGGCTGTTTCCCAAACCGCAACAGGCCGAACTGCGGCACAAGATGGCCCAGCGCTGGGCACGCAACGACAAGCGTGCGTACCTCAAGAGTTTCGACGCCATCGTCGACTGGGGCGTGCAGGAACGCATCGGCCAGGTTCACTGTCCTACCCTGGTGATCGCAGCCGACCAGGATTACACCCCGATACAACTGAAAGAACGCTACGTCGCCCTGATGCCTCACGCCAGGCTGGTGGTCATCGACGATTCCCGGCACGCTACACCCCTCGACCAACCCGAGGTCTTCAACCAGACCCTGCTGCAGTTCCTTGCAGCCGCTTCCACCTCTCAAGGATCTTTGAGCCCATGCTGAAAAAACTCCTGCTCACCGCCTGCTCGGTCGCCTTCGCCACCAGCGTCATGGCCTCCGACAAGACCCCGCACGTACTGCTGGACACCAGCTTCGGCCAGGTCGAAATCGAGCTGAATGCCGAGAAGGCACCGATCAGTACCAAGAACTTCCTCGAATACGTCGACAGCGGCTTCTACAACAACACCATCTTCCACCGTGTAATCCCGGGCTTCATGGTCCAGGGCGGCGGCTTCACCGACCAGATGGTGCAGAAGAACACCCGAGCCCCGATCACCAACGAAGCCGGCAACGGCCTGCAGAACACCCGTGGCACGCTGTCCATGGCCCGTACCCAGGACCCGAACTCGGCCACCAGCCAGTTCTTCATCAACGTGGCCGACAACGACTTCCTCAACCCTGGGCGTGACCGTGGCTATGCCGTATTCGGCAAGGTGACCAAGGGCATGGAAGTGGTCGACCAGATCGTCAATTCGCCGACCACCATCAAGAAAGGCATGCGCGATGTACCGGCCGATCCGGTCTACATCAAGTCGGCCAAACGCATCGACTGACCGCAGGCTTCACAGGGACGTGAAACCGCCTGAGGGTCGGATGAAACAGGAGTGTCGTCATCCATGCTGTACCGCCGTTTCGAGCAGTTGATCGATATTTTCCGCGACGCGCCCAGCGAGTCGCCACCCGGCCAGGTCTGGCCGTTCTACCTGTACTACCTGCGCCAGGTGTGGCCGAGTTTTGTCGCCCTGCTGGTGGTGGGCCTGGTCGCCTCGCTGATCGAGGTGGCGATGTTCAGCTACCTCAGCCGCATCATCGACCTGGCACAGGGCACGCCCAATGCCAGTTTCTTCAGCGAACACAGCGGCGAGCTGATCTGGATGCTGGTGGTGATCCTGCTGCTGCGCCCGGTATTCTTCGGCCTGCACGACCTGCTGGTGCACCAGACCATCAACCCCGGCATGACCAGCCTGATCCGCTGGCAGAACCACACCTATGTACTCAAGCAGAGCCTGAACTTCTTCCAGAGCGACTTCGCCGGGCGCATCGCCCAGCGCATCATGCAGACCGGCAACTCACTGCGAGACTCTGCGGTGCAGGCGGTGGATGCGCTATGGCACGTGCTGATCTACGCCATCACCTCGCTGGTGCTGTTCGCCGAGGCCGACTGGCGCCTGATGCTGCCGCTGCTGCTATGGATCGCCGGCTACATCGCCGCGCTGTTCTACTTCGTCCCCCGGGTGAAGGAGCGTTCGGTGATTTCCTCCGACGCCCGCTCCAAGCTGATGGGTCGCATTGTCGACGGCTACACCAACATCGCCACCCTCAAGCTGTTCGCCCACACCGACTTCGAACAGCAGTACGCGCGCGAAGCGATCCGCGAACAGACAGAGAAAACCCAGCTGGCCGCACGCGTGGTCACCAGCATGGACGTGGTCATCACCACCCTCAATGGCCTGCTGGTGGTCGCCACCACCGGCCTGGCGCTGTGGCTGTGGAGCCAGTCACTGATCACCGTCGGCGCCATCGCCCTGGCCACCGGCCTGGTGATCCGCATCGTCAACATGTCGGGCTGGATCATGTGGGTGGTCAACGGCATCTTCGAGAACATCGGCATGGTCCAGGACGGCCTGCAGACCATCGCCCAGCCGGTCACCGTCACCGACCGGCCCAACGCACCGGCGCTCAAGGTCAGCCGCGGTGCGGTGCGTTTCGATGATGTGGACTTCCATTACGGCAAGGCCGCCAACGTGATCGAAGGGCTCAGCCTGGACATACGCCCGGGCGAGAAGATCGGCCTGATCGGCCCGTCGGGGGCAGGCAAGTCGACCCTGGTGAACCTGCTGCTGAGGCTGTATGACGTGCAGGGCGGGCGCATTCTCATCGACGGCCAGGACATTGCCGAGGTAAGCCAGGCCAGCCTGCGCGCGCAGATCGGCATGATCACCCAAGACACCTCGCTGCTGCACCGCTCGATCCGTGACAACCTGCTGTATGGCCGCCCCGATGCCAGCGAGGCCGCGCTTCATGAAGCGGTGCGCCGGGCCCGCGCCGACGAGTTCATCCCGCAGCTGTCGGACGCTCAGGGGCGCACCGGTTTCGATGCCCATGTGGGCGAGCGCGGGGTCAAGCTGTCGGGTGGCCAGCGCCAGCGCATCGCCATTGCCCGGGTGCTGCTGAAGAATGCACCGATCCTGATCATGGACGAGGCCACTTCGGCGCTGGACTCGGAGGTAGAGGCAGCAATCCAGGAAAGCCTGGAGACGCTGATGCAGGGCAAGACGGTGATCGCGATTGCCCACCGGCTTTCCACCATCGCCCGGATGGACCGGCTGGTAGTGCTGGACAAGGGGCGGATTGTCGAGAGTGGCAGCCACAGTGAACTGCTGGAGCAGCAAGGCTTGTATGCCCGGTTGTGGCATCACCAGACCGGGGGGTTTGTCGGAGTGGATTGACCCCTGATCAGGCCTCACAGCCCCCTTGAAGCCTGTGCGGTCCATGTAGGAGCAGCCTTGTGCTGCGAAGAGTCCATCAGTGCCAAAGGAGATTTTTTGCCCTACCGGCCTCTTCGCAGCACAAGGCTGCTCCTACAGGTCCTGGATAACCATTACAAATGGATCAGTCCCGGCGATAGGGCAACATCCCCCTGGCCTCCTCGGCATACGCCCGTACCCCTTCTCGCTCCTGCGCCAGAAAATCCTCCACCGCCCGCCGCAGCCCCGGGTGCAGCAGGTAGTGCCACGACCGCGTCAGCACCGGCTCGAACCCTCGAATCAGCTTGTGCTCCCCCTGTGCCCCGGCATCGAAACGCTGCAGCCCTTCGGCAATGGCAAAGTCCATACCCTGGTAGAAACAGGTTTCGAAATGCAGCCGGTCGAACTCGTCCAGGCACCCCCAATAACGGCCAAACAGGCTGTCGCCCCCCACCAGGCTCAGGGCCATGGCCACATCACGGCCCCCCTGCCGCGCCATCACCACGCGCAACGCTTCGGGCATGCGCTCGGCAAGCAGGCTGAAGAACTCGCGTGTCAGGTAGGGCGCACGGCGGCGCACCGCGTAGGTATTGGCGTAGCAGCGATAGACGAAATCCCACTGCGCCTCATCCAGTTCATCTCCACGGTACCAGCGGAACTCGATACCGTGCCCGGCGACCTGCTCACGCTCTTTGCGCATCTGCTTGCGCTTGCGCGAACTCAGGCTGTCGAGAAAATCCTGGAAGTCACGGTAGCCGTGGTTGCGCCAATGAAACTGGCAGCCCAGGCGCTCCATCCAGCCAGGCTGGCCGGCCAGCTGCTCGTCCAGCGCCGGCTCGGTGAAATTGATGTGCGCGCCAGACAGCCCGCCCTTGGCCAGGTACTCCGGCAACGCCTGCAGCACCAGCAGGCCATCGGCTGGGTCGGCGGCGAGCAGGCGCGGGCCGCTGACCGGGCTGAACGGCACGGCACCGAGCAGCTTGGGGTAGTAGGCAATGCCGGCCCGCTCACAGGCATCGGCCCAGCCATGGTCGAACACGTACTCGCCAAACGAGTGCCATTTGCGGTACGCCGGCAGCAGCGCCCGTACCCGCCCGTCACGTTCCAGCACCAGGTGCTCGGCGGCCCAGCCGGTGTTGCGCGCGACGCTGCCGCTGTCCTCCATGGCGCTGAGAAACGCATGGCGCAGGAACGGTTGGCCAGCGGGCACCAGGGCATCCCAGGTGGCCGCCGGAAGATCACGCAAATGAGCAAGGCTGTACAGGCTGGTCACGGTTTCGGCTCGCTGTTTCAAGGTACCCAGTATCCCCAAGGAAGGCCCGCCACTCAAATCACGATAGCCGGGACAGATCCTTTTATTCTCAATTACTTAACCGCAGTGCCACCAATTCGACATTAATCTGTCATTCGCCCCCGCAATACTTGCGCCTGTTTTCCGGAACCCCAGAACCTGTCTATTCAGGCCCTTTCCGAAGACATGCCAACACAGGGGCGGGCGCTTGAGCCTCCCCATCTTATTCAACAGGGAGAACCTTATGCGTCTTGTTTCTACACTTACCGGAGTGAGCCTCACCGGCATGATGCTGGCTCTGAGTACTCCGGCCAGTGCAGCTGTCGACGCCAAGCTGCTCGAAATGCTCCGCGCCAATGGCTCGATCAACCAGGCGCAGTACAACGAACTGCAGGCGGACCTGGCTCAAGAAACCAAGGAAAAGGCCGCTCAGAAAGCTCAGTCCGAACGGATGAGCTCCTTTGAACAGAAAGTGGCATGGGCCGCCAAGACCCAGGTCAAGGGTGATGTGCGCCTGCGTTACGAAGACGTCAACGTCGACGACCCGAACAGCAGCAGCGGCAACCAGGACCGCCAGCGCGTGCGTGCCCGTGTCGGCTTCTACAGCGAAATCAACCCGCAGGTCGACGCGGGCATCCGTATCGCCACCGGCAGCAGTGCCGACCGCCGTTCGACCAACCAGAGCTTCGACAACTACTTCGACAAGAAGTCGCTGTGGGTCGACCAGGCCTACCTCGACTGGCACCCGACTGCAGTTCCCAACCTGCACCTGATTGGCGGCAAGATGGCGCAGCCATGGGTGAGCATGGGCGACATCATCTGGGATAGCGACATCAACCCGGAAGGCGTGGCAGCCACCTACAAGACCGACCTGGGCGGGGCCGAAGTGTTCGCCAGCGCCGGTCAGTACACCCTCAAGGACAACGTCGATGGCGACGGTGTGCAATACAAGCATGACGCACAGGTCTATCACGGCCAGTTGGGCGCCAAATTCGCCCCGGCCGATGTGCTCAAGCTGACCGTAGGTGCCAGTATCTATGGCTACGACAACGACAAGGAAGCCACCATCCTGCAGTCGTTCGGCAACACCACCAACGAGTTCAACCTCGTGGAAGGCTTCGGCCAGCTGGACTTCACCGGCTTTGCCATCCCGCTCTCTGCTTACGGCCAGTATGTGAAAAACACCGAAAGCACCGATGGCGAAGACCAGGCCTGGTTGGCGGGCCTGAAAACCAAGGTCGGCGCCTGGAGCCTGGACTACAACTACCGTGACGTGCAGCGTAACGCCGTGGTCAGCCTGTTCACCGACTCTGACTTTGGCAACGGCTTTACCGGTTCCCGCGGGCACAAGTTCAAGGTCGGATATGAAATCGACAAGAACTTCTCCCTGGGCGCTGCCTACCTGATGGCCAAGACCGACCTGTCGCAGTTGCCCAACAGCGATGCCGATGTAGATACCCTGCAGGTAGACCTGGAAGCCAAGTTCTAAGCGAAACCCTGCACTGCTTCACCTGAAGCGGGAAATGCCGACCCCATCCGGCATTTCCCGCTTTTTTTACCTGTGAAATTGCAGGGGGCTGCCATGCAGCCCATTCGCAGCACAAGGCTGCTCCTACAGGGGAATGCGAACCCTGCAACCGGCGCGTTCTCCTGTAGGAGCAGCCTTGTGCTGCGAATGGGCCGCAAAGCGGCCCCGATATTTCGAAGCAATCAGCGCTTGCGCAGGATCACGCTACCAATCGAATACCCCGCACCAAACGAGCTCAACACGCCCAGCGAGCCCTTGGCCAAGTCGTCCTGGTACAGGTGGAAGGCAATCACCGACCCCGCCGAACTGGTGTTGGCATAGCGATCGAGAATCACCGGTGCATCCTCTTCGGCCACTTCACGCCCCAGCAGCTTCTTGACGATCAGGTGGTTCATGCTGAGATTGGCCTGGTGCAGCCAGAAGCGTTTCACATCGCTTGGTTGCAGCCCGTTTTCCTGCAGGTGCTCACCGATCAGCTCGGCCACCTTCGGGCACACCTCGCGGAACACCTTGCGGCCTTCCTGGATGAACAGCTTGTCCGCCGCGCCCTCGCCCTCTTCCGCCGCGCGGTTGAGGAAGCCGAAGTTGTTACGGATGTTGTTGGAGAACTCGGTCCACAGCTTGCTGCTGACGATGTCGAACTGGTGCGCCGAGGTGGCCTTGTCAGCACGCTCGAGCAACACCGCAGTGGCAGCATCACCAAAGATGAAGTGGCTGTCGCGGTCACGGAAGTTCAGGTGGCCGGTGCACACCTCCGGGTTGACCATCAGCACCGCGCGCGCCTGGCCCAGGGCCACGCTGTTGGCGGCGGTCTGGATGCCGAAAGTGGCCGACGAGCAGGCCACGTTCATGTCGAAGGCAAAGCCCTGGATGCCCAGCGCCTGCTGCACTTCGATGGCGATGGCCGGGTACGGGCGCTGCAGGTTGGAGCAGGCGACGATCACCCCGTCGACATCGGCCGCCGTGCGACCGGCGCGCTCCAGGGCCTGGCGGGCAGCGGCCACCGCCATTTCGCAGAGCACCGACGGTTCGTCGTTGGAGCGCTCGGGCAGGCGCGGCTTCATGCGCTGCGGGTCGAGAATGCCGGCCTTGTCCATGACGAAGCGGCTCTTGATGCCCGAGGCCTTTTCGATGAACGCGGCATCGGACAGCGGCGCCGCCTCGACTTCACCGCGCTCGATGGCGGCGGCGTTGTCCTGGTTGAACTGCTGCGACCAGGTGTTGAAGGACGCCACCAGTTCTTCGTTGGAAATGCTCTGGGCCGGGGTGTACAGGCCGGTGCCGCTGATCACGACGTTATGCACGGTCGTTCCTCTGGTCAAAGGCCATCGCCACGGGGCGCTGGCTGGGAAACATGACAGGTTAATGGCACTTTAGTGCCAATTTAAAGGCGAGGGCTGCGCCCGCGAAGGGCCGCAAAGCGGCCCCAAATTGCATCAATATTGCCACAACTGTGGAAGTTTAGCCTTCCACCTGGCTCCATTGCTTGCTCAATCGCTTGTCGGAAATCGGCACCTTGGTCCCCAACTGCTGGGCAAACAGCGAAACCCGATATTCCTCCAGCCACCAGCGGTACACCGTCAGTTGCTCATCACGCTTGCCTTCCTGGGCATGCTTGTCGGCGCGTGCCTTGTACTGCGCCCACAGGTTGGCCAGCTCACCGCTCCACACCCGGTCCTTCTGCACCTGCGAACCCAGCTTCTCCAGGCGCAGCTCCACCGCCTTGAGGTAACGCGGCAGCTCCTTGAACCAGGCCCCGGGGGTTTCACGCACGAAGCCTGGGTACACCAGGTTGCCGAGCTGTTGCTTGATGTCGTTAAGCGCCACTGCCTGGCTCAGGTCGATCTTGCCCTTGAAGCGCTTCTGCAGCCCATGCCACAGCTTCAGCACTTCCAGGGTCTGCCGTGCCAGGCGCTCGGCATGCTCGGCCCAGCTGCCGCGCTTGCGCTCGGCCAGGCCAGCCAGGGCCGCACCATCGCGTGGCAGCGGCTGTTCGCCTTCAAGGATGCAGCTGTCCAGGCTGGCCAGCAGAATGTCCTCGACCAGCGCCTCGACCCGGCCCATTTCACGGTACAGCAGGCCCAGCTCGGTCAGCCCCGGCAGCTTGCCGCGCAGGTACTTGGCCGGCTCGGCCAACTGCTGCAGCAACAGGCGCTGCAAAGCGCGGCGGTGCTGGAACTCGGCCTCGGCCTGGGTCGAGAAACGCCCTTCGCGCACGGTGCCGCCCTCTTCCACCAGTGCCGGGTACACGGTCATCGACAGGCCGGCAATTTTCTGCTGCGCGGTCTGCTTAACCTCGCTGAAAGCCTTGGCCTGCACCGGCTGCTCGCTCTTGGCGTCACGCGGCACGGCCAACGCTGCCTGGCTGGCTGCAGCAAAGCGTGCGGTCAGCTCGGCCAGGTCGCGGCCTTCACCCAGAAACTTGCCCTGGCCATCGACAACCTCGATGTTCATGCGCAGGTGGCCTTCGACCAGGTTGACCGACTCGTCCCATGCCTCGTCGGGCACACGGGCGCCGGTCATGCGCAGCAGTTCCTGGCCCAGGGCCTGCGGCAATGCGCCCTGGCCGAAGGTCATGCGCGCCAGAGAGGCCTTGACGAAGTCCGGCACCGGCACAAAGTTCTTGCGCAGCGCCTTGGGCAGGTTGCGCACCAGCGCCACGCACTTGGCTTCCAGCAGGCCGGGCACAAGCCATTCCAGGCGCTCGCCCGGCAAGCTCGGCAGCAGCGGCGCTGGTACCCGCACGGTCACGCCATCGCGGGGGTGCCCGGGCTCGAAGTGGTAACTCAGCGGCAGGCGCAGCTCGCCCACCTGCAAGCTGTCGGGGTACTGCGCGGCGGTGACTTCGCTGGCCTCGCGGGCCAGCACGTCTTCCTCGCGCATGATCAGCAGGTTGGCGTCCTTCTGGCTGCCCATGCGGTACCAGCTGTCGAAGGTCGCCGTCTGGTGGATTTCCGCCGGCAGACGCGCTTCGTAGAAGGCATACAGCGTCTCTTCGTCGGCCAGGATGTCACGGCGGCGGGCCTTGGCCTCCAGCTCGTCGAGCTCCTCCAGCAGGCGCTTGTTGGCCGCCAGGCACTTGGCCCGCGACTGGATTTCGCCACCCACCAGGCCTTCGCGGATGAACAGCTCGCGCGATGTGACCGGGTCGATCGGGCCGAAATGCACCGGCCGACGGCCGACCAGGATCAGGCCGTACAGAGTGATCTGCTCGTAGGCCACCACCTGCCCGCGCTTCTTCTCCCAATGCGGTTCGAAGTGGTTCTTCTTGACCAGGTGGCCGGCCAACGGCTCGATCCAGTCCGGCTCGATCCTGGCCACCATGCGTGCGTACAGCTTGGTGGTTTCGACCAGTTCGGCCGCCATCACCCACTGCGGGCGCTTGCGCCCCAGGCCCGACGACGGGTGCACCCAGAAGCGCCGCTGACGGGCGCCCTGGTAGTCGCCCTCTTCGGTCTTCTGGCCGATCTGGCTGAGCAGGCCACTGAGAATGGCCTTGTGCATTTTCGGGTAGTCGGACGGGTCCTTGTTTACCGTCAACTGCAGGTCACGGCAGATCAGCGCCAGCTGGCGATGGGCATCGCGCCATTCGCGCAGGCGCAGGTAGTTCAGGAAGTTTTTGCGGCACCAGTTGCGCAGCGGGTTGGCGGTCAGCGCCTGGCGCTGTTCCTCGAAGCCACGCCACAGGTTGACCAACGCGGCGAAGTCGGAATCCACGTCCTTCCATTGTGCGTGCGCCTGATCGGCGGCCTGCTGGCGCTCTGGCGGGCGTTCGCGCGGGTCTTGCACCGACAGCGCACTGGTGACGATCAGCACTTCCTGCAGGCTGCCCAGGCGGGCGCCTTCGAGCAGCATGCGGCCCAGCCGCGGGTCGATCGGCAGGCGCGCCAGTTGGCGACCGATCGGCGTCAGCTGGTTTTCGCGGTTGACCGCCGACAGCTCCTGCAGCAGGTTGAAACCATCGCTGATGGCCTTGCCATCCGGCGGCTCGATGAACGGGAAGGCGTCGATTGCGCCCAGGCGCAGGTGCAGCATCTGCAGGATCACTGCCGCCAGGTTGGTGCGCAGGATCTCCGGGTCGGTGAACGCCGGCCGGCTGTTGAAATCCTCTTCGCTGTACAGGCGCACGCAGATACCCGGCTCGACCCGGCCACAGCGACCCTTGCGCTGGTTGGCACTGGCCTGCGACACAGCCTCGATGGGCAGGCGCTGCACCTTGGCGCGGTAGCTGTAGCGGCTGATGCGCGCGGTACCGGTGTCGATCACGTAGCGGATGCCCGGCACGGTCAGCGAGGTTTCCGCAACGTTGGTGGCCAGCACCACACGGCGCCCGGTGTGTGGCTGGAAGATGCGCTGCTGCTCGGCCGGCGACAGGCGCGCGTACAACGGCAGGATCTCGGTGTGGCGCAGTTGCGCCTTGCGCAAGATCTCGGCGGCATCACGGATCTCGCGCTCGCCCGGCAGGAAGATCAGCACATCGCCGGGGCCCTTGCCCTCACTCCGCTCGTGGTGCGCCAACTCATCCAGCGTGGCGAGGATGGCCTGGTCGACGGTGAGGTCGTCCTCGATCTGGTTGCCCTCCTCGTCCTGCTCGCTGGTCAGCGGGCGGTACCAGGTTTCCACCGGGAAGGTACGCCCGGACACCTCGATGATCGGCGCGCCGTCGAAGTGTTTGGAGAAGCGCTCCAGGTCGATGGTCGCCGAGGTGATGATCAGCTTCAGGTCCGGGCGGCGGTGCAGCAGGGTCTTCAGGTAGCCGAGCAGGAAGTCGATGTTCAGGCTGCGCTCGTGGGCCTCGTCGACGATGATCGTGTCGTAGCGCTCGAGGAAACGGTCGTGCTGGGTTTCGGCCAGCAGAATGCCGTCGGTCATCAGCTTGACCAGGGTGTTGGCGTCGCTCTGGTCCTCGAAGCGCACCTGGTAGCCGACCAGCCCGCCCAGCGGCGTGCCCAGCTCTTCGGCGACCCGCGCGGCAACGCTGCGGGCGGCGATCCGGCGAGGCTGGGTGTGGGCGATCAGGCCATGGCTGCCACGGCCCAGTTCGAGACAGATCTTCGGCAACTGGGTGGTCTTGCCCGAGCCGGTTTCGCCGGCGATCACCAGCACCTGGTGCTCGGCCAGGGCCTTCTTGATTTCGTCACGCTTGGCAGCGATTGGCAGGCTGTCGTCGTAGCGCACGGTCGGCACGCTCTGCTGGCGCGCGGTGACCTGGGCGCAGGACGCCTGGACCTTTTCCACCCACTGCGCCAGCTTCGCCTCGTCGGGGCGCTTGCGCAGTTCGTGCAATTGCCGGCGCAGGCGATGGCGGTCGGCGATCATGGCGTGGTCGAGGTTTTGCAGCAGTTTGTCGATGGCGTGGTCAGTCATGGGGCTTTTTAGTGATGCAGGTGGGCCTGCTTTTTCATGATCGGCATTCGAAGGATGCGCGATTGTCGCAGATTTGCCGGTTCTCTGCTGCCTGTGACGGCCTCTTCGCGGGTAAACCCGCTCCTACAGGGACCGCACAACACCCAGCCTTGATGCACTCCTGTAGGAGCGGGTTTACCCGCGAAGAGGCCAGGTGCAACGGCACAAATGTTTAGCCAGGTGCGATGTAAAGGTTGCCATTCACTGCTTTAATCAACCTTACGCCGCATGTGAGTATCAAAGGCATGACTCCCGTCCAGCCCATCGCCCCACCGTCGTCCCGCCCTTCGCAAGCGAAGGCCCGGCGCCGTGCCGGTGAGAATCCGCTGGTCCACATCATCCTCGCCTTCTGGGCCCTGTGGCACTGCCGTCACGCACGCCCACCGGATTTCTCGCTCACGCCGTTGTGACCAGACCCGGCCGTCTTCCGGCCGTTTGACTCAGCCGGGCCGCCAGCATGCGCGGTGGCCCGTGCGCCCGTGAGCGAATCCATCATGCACTTTGCACCTGTAGAGCAGGCCAGCCGTTTTCTGGCCGACAACCCCGATATCGAACTGTTCGAACTGTTCATCCTCGACGCCAATGGCGTGCCGCGCGGCAAGCTGCTGCACCGCGACGAACTGCTGGCCGTGTACCAGACCGGCCGGCCGCTGCCCAGCACCATTCTCGGCCTGACCCTGAACGGCGACGACGTGGAAAACTCCGGCCTGGTGTGGGACGTGGGCGATATCGACTGCCGCGCCTACCCGCTTGAAGGCAGCCTGGTGCGCCTGCCCTGGCGCCGGGTGCCGACCGCCGCGGTGCAGGTGAGCATGCACCCGAACGAGGGCCTGCCGGCCAGCATCGCCGACCCGCGCCATGTGCTGCTGCGTACCATCGAGGCGTTGAAGGCCGACGGCTACCACCCGGTGATGGCCTGCGAGCTGGAGTTCTACCTGCTGGACCAGCAACCTGATGCCCAGGGCCGCCCGCAACCGGCACTGGACAATGACGGCGGCCGCCCACGCACCACCCAGGTGTATGGCCTGCGCGAACTGGAGCAGATCGAGCCGTTCCTTGCCGACCTTTACGCCGCCTGCAAGGCCCAGGGCATCCCGGCACGCACGGCGATTTCGGAATACGCCCCCGGCCAGGTGGAGATCACCCTCGAGCACGGCGACGCACTGCAGGCGATGGATCAGGCCGTGCGCTACAAGCGCCTGGTCAAAGGCATTGCCCACGCCCATGGCATGCAGGCCTGCTTCATGGCCAAGCCGTTCGCGCAACTGGCCGGCACCGGCATGCACATGCACCTGAGCCTGGCCGACAGCGCCGGCAACAACCTGTTCGCCAGTGAGGACAAGGCCGGTACCCCGCTGCTGCGCCAGGCCGTGGCAGGCATGTTGCGACACCTGCGCGACTCGCTGCTGCTGTTCTGCCCCAACGCCAACTCGTTCCGCCGCTTCCAGGCCAACAGCTATGCCCCGCTGGCGCCAACCTGGGGCGTCGACAACCGCACCGTGAGCCTGCGCATACCGGGCGGTCCGGCCAACAGCCGGCACGTGGAGCACCGCATCTGCGGCGCCGATGCCAACCCCTACCTGGCCGCTGCGGCGATCCTTGCCGCCAGCCACTGGGGCATTCGCCAACAGCTGGACCCGGGGGCACCGGTGGAAGGCAATGGCTATGCCCAGGCCACCGAACACCTGCCCACCGACTGGCTGACTGCCCTCGACGCGCTGCAGCATTCGAGCTGGGCTCGCGAAGCACTGGGCGAGGACTTCCTTGGCGTATACCTGAAGGTCAAGCGCGCCGAGTACCGCCAGTTCATGGCCGAAGTCAGTGAGCAGGACTGGCGCTGGTATCTGCACCAGGCCTGATCCCCGGATAACAAGGAACACCCATGAATGCAGCATTGAACAAAGGGCCGGCGCAACGCGCGCCGTCCTACTACAGCGCCACCCTCAACGACCACACCGAGTACCCGCAGCTCAAGGGCACGGTACAGGTGGATGTGGCGATCATCGGCGGCGGCTTCACCGGCGTGGCCACGGCGGTGGAGCTGGCCGAGCGTGGCCTGAAGGTGGCCATCGTCGAAACCAACCGCATCGGCTGGGGTGCCAGCGGGCGCAACGGCGGCCAGGTCACCGGCAGCCTGTCGGGCGACGAAGCCATGCGCTCGCAGATGCGCAACCGCCTCGGTACCGAGGTCGATGACTTCATCTGGCACTTGCGCTGGCGCGGGCACCAGGTGATCGAGCAGCGCGTGGCACGCTACAACATCGACTGCGACCTCAAGCGCGGCCACCTGCACGCGGCCATGAAGCCCTCGCACATGGACGAGCTGCGCGCATTCGAAGCCGAGGCCCGGCGGCGCGGCATGGGCGAGCAGGTACAACTGCTGGACCGCGATGGCGTGGCCGAGCACCTGCAAAGCCCGCTGTACCTGGGCGCGCTGAAAAACCTGCGCAACCTGCACCTGCACCCGCTCAACCTGTGCCTGGGCGAGGCCCGTGCTGCCCATGGCCTGGGGGCGCTGATTTTCGAAAACTCCGAAGTGCTGGACATCGTCCACGGCCCGCGCCCGGCGGTAGTCACCGCCCACGGGCGGGTCGAGGCGCGCCAGGTGATGCTGGCCGGCGATGTGTACCACAAACTGGAAAAGCGCCAGCTCAAGGGCAAGATCTTCCCGGCCATGGGCGGCATCGTCACCACCGCACCGCTGGGGGAGCTGGCCGAACAGATCAACCCGCAGGACCTGGCGGTATACGACTGCCGCTTCGTGCTCGATTACTACCGCCTGACCGCCGACAAGCGCCTGCTGTTCGGCGGTGGCGCCAACTATTCCGGCCGTGATTCACGGGATATCGAAGGCGAACTGCGCCCGTGCATCGAGCGCACCTTCCCGGCGTTGAAAGGCGTGCCGATCGAGTTCCAGTGGAGCTGCGCCATGGGCATCGTGGTCAACCGCATCCCGCAGCTGGGCAAGCTGTCGGACAACGTTTGGTATTGCCAGGGTTATTCGGGGCACGGCATTGCCACCAGCCACATCATGGGCGAGATCATGGCCGAGGCGTTGACCGGGACGCTGGAGAAGTTCGACACCTTCGCCCAGTGCAAGCATGTGCGGGTGCCGATGGGGGATTTGCTGGGCAATCCGCTGCTGGCGGCGGGGATGTGGTACTACCAGATGCTGGAGAAACTGCGCTGATTACGCGGTCTCTGTGGGAGCGGCCTTGTGTCGCGAAAGGGCCGCAAAGCGGCCCCAGCAATTTCAGCATCACAGCTGAGACCCTGGGGCCGCTTCGCGGCCCTTTCGCGACACAAGGCCGCTCCCACACTGAGCGTGCAGGGCTCTGATCAGGCGATCTTCTTCAAGCCCTGTTTCTTCAGCTCTTCATCGCGCAGTTCGCGGCGCAGGATCTTGCCAACGTTGGTGGTCGGCAGCGCGTCGCGGAACTCGATCTGGCGCGGGACCTTGTAGCCGGTGACGTTGGCGCGCATGTGCTCCATCACCTGTTCCTTGGTCAGGGTCATGCCCGGCTTGACCACGATGAACACCTTGATCACTTCACCGGACTTCTCGTCCGGCACGCCGATGGCCGCGCACTGCAGCACGCCCGGCAGGGCCGCCAGCACATCTTCCAGCTCGTTGGGGTAAACGTTGAAGCCCGAGACCAGGATCATGTCCTTCTTGCGGTCGACGATGCGCATGTAACCATCTGGCTGGATCACGGCGATGTCGCCGGTCTTCAGCCAGCCATCGCTGTCGAGAATCTCGGCAGTGGCCTCCTCACGCTGCCAGTAGCCCTTCATCACCTGCGGGCCCTTGACGCACAACTCGCCCACCTCGCCCAGCGGCAGCTCGTTGCCGTTGTCGTCGATGACCTTGCACAGGGTGGACGGCACCGGAATACCGATGGTGCCGACCTGGTTGGCCTCCGCCGGGTTCACCGCAGCCACCGGGCTGGTCTCGGTCATGCCATAGCCTTCGCAGATGGCGCAGCCGGTCACGGCCTTCCAGCGCTCGGCCACGCTCAGTTGCAGGGCCATGCCACCGGAGAGGGTGATCTTCAGCGCCGAGAAGTCCAGGGCACGGAACGCCTCGTTGTTGCACAAGGCAACGAACAGCGTGTTGAGGCCGACGAAGCCGCTGAACTTCCACTTGCCCAGTTCCTTGACCATGGCTGGCAGGTCACGCGGGTTGCTGATCAGCACGTTGTGGTTGCCGATCAGCATCATTGCCATGCAATGGAAGGTAAAGGCGTAGATGTGGTACAGCGGCAGCGGGGTGATGAGGATTTCGCAGCCTTCGTGCAGGTTGGAGCCCATCAGCGCCCGGCACTGCAGCATGTTGGCCACAAGGTTGCGGTGCGTAAGCATCGCGCCCTTGGCCACGCCGGTGGTGCCACCGGTGTACTGCAGCACCGCCACGTCGTTAGCCTGCGGGTTGGCCTCGGTCACCGGCTGGCCCTTGCCCTGGGCCAGAGCGTCGTTGAAGCGTACGGCACGCGGCAGGTTGTAGGCCGGCACCATCTTCTTCACGTACTTGATCACGCTGTTGATCAGCAGGCGCTTGAGCGGCGGCAGCAGGTCGGCCACTTCGGTGACGATGACGTGCCTGACCTGGGTCTTGGGCACCACCTTCTCGGCCAGGTGGGCCATGTTGGCCAGGCACACCAAAGCCTTGGCGCCGGAGTCGTTGAACTGGTGTTCCATTTCCCGTGCGGTGTACAGCGGGTTGGTGTTGACCACGATCAGCCCGGCACGCATGGCACCGAATACCGCCACCGGGTATTGCAGTACGTTGGGCAGCTGCACGGCAATGCGGTCACCCGGCTTGAGGTCGGTATGCTGCTGCAACCAGGCGGCAAACGCTCCCGACAGCGCATACAGCTCGCCATAAGTGATAGTCTTGCCCAGGTTGCTAAAGGCCGGTTTGTCGGCAAAGCGTTGGCAGGATTGCTTGAGTACCGCCTGGATATTGGGGAATTCGTCAGGATTGATTTCCGCCGTAATCCCGGCTGGGTACTTATCCTTCCAAAAATTTTCGATCATGGAAGCCCACTCCTTCAGCAACAGCGAAGTTCGATTCACGCGTCGATGCGCTTATTATTGATATGGGATGACGGCTCGTTGCAAACCGGATCATCTGAAAGCGGGCCGAGAGTAACAGCTTTGCCTGGGGTCGCCTAGAGGCCAAAACAGGCCTCACGGTCACAAAAATGACTCAATGAACAATACAGGTCATTTTTAGAGTAATTATCCAAAATGTCGCACATCGGGCTATAAATAGCCTGTTAGAGCGGTTTCACGGCATTCGCGGGCTTGCCCGCTCCCACAGGGACCTCACAGTTCTCGAATGCTGTGCAGTACCTGTGGGAGCGGGCAAGCCCGCGAAGAAGCCAACCCCGGTATCAAGCTATGTCGCGCAGCTCCCGCCGCAGGATCTTGCCCACCGGCGTCATCGGCAACGACTCGCGCAGCACGATGTGCTTGGGCACCTTGTAGCCGGTGAAGTTGGCCTTGCAGTAGGCCTTCAGCTCATCCACGCTCAGCCCGCCCTCGCGCGGCACAACGAACAGCTTCACCGCCTCGCCGGAGCGCTCGTCCGGTACGCCGATGGCCGCGCAGTTGGCGACCTTGGGATGGCCCATCACCACATCCTCGATCTCGTTGGGGTACACGTTGAAACCCGAGACGATGATCATGTCCTTCTTGCGGTCGACGATGCGGGTGAAGCCGTCCGGGTCGATCACCGCGATGTCGCCGGTCTTGAACCAGCCCTCCGCATCCAGGGCCTGGGCCGTGGCATCGGGCTGCTGCCAGTAGCCTTTCATCACCTGCGGGCCCTTGATGCACAGCTCGCCCCGCTCGCCCAGCGGCAGCTCGTTGCCGTCATCGTCGATCACCTTGAAGGCGGTGCCCGCCACCGGGATGCCCACCGTTCCCAGACGCGCCAGCTGGCCATAGGGGTTGGTGCTGGCCACCGGCGAGGTTTCGGTCAGGCCGTAGCCTTCGACGATGCGGCAACCGGTAAGCGCCTCCCAGCGCTCGGCGGTGGCCTTGACCAGTGCGGTGCCGCCGGAGTTGGTGACCTTCAGCGCCGAAAAGTCGAGCTGGCGGAAGCCCGGGTGGTCCATCAGTGCGACGAACAGCGTGTTCAGGCCCAGCAAGGCGGAGAAACGCCATTTGCCCAGCTCCTTGATGAAGCCGGAAATATCCCGCGGGTTGGTGATCAGCACGTTGTGGTTGCCGGTGACCATCATGCACATGCAGTTCGCGGTAAAGGCATAGATGTGGTACAGCGGCAGCGGCGCGATCATCACTTCCTGGCCGTCCTTGATCAGCTTCTGCCCGTCCGGCCCGTGCTGCGAGAAGCAGGCCAGCACCTGCAGCATGTTGGCCACCAGGTTGCCGTGGGTGAGCATGGCGCCCTTGGCCAGGCCGGTGGTGCCACCGGTGTATTGCAGCACGGCAGTGTCGTCCAGGCTGAGCGGCACCGGCTTGTGAGGCAGCTCGCGGCCCTGGCGCAGCACCTGCTTGAACGACACCGCCTGGGGCAGCTGGTAGGCCGGCACCATCTTCTTGACCTTGTCGACCACGGTGTTGACCAGCCAGCCCTTGGCGGTGGGCAGCAGGTCGCCCATCCTCGCCTCGATCAGGTACTCGATGCCGGTATCGGGCAACACCTCCTGTACGCGCTTGCCGAACATGTTCAGGTACACCAGCGCACGCGCGCCGCTGTCCTTGAACTGATGGCGCATCTCGCGCTCGGTGTACAGCGGGTTGGTGTTGACCACGATCAGGCCAGCGCGCAGAGCACCGAACACAGCGATGGGGTATTGCAGCACATTGGGCATCTGCACCGCGATGCGGTCGCCCGGCTTGAGGTCGGTGTGCTGCTGCAGCCAGGCGGCGAAGGCCGCCGAATGGCGTTCCAGGTCCGCGTAGGTCAGGGTCACGCCCAAATTGCTGAAGGCCGGGCGGTCGGCGAAGCGTTTGCAGGAGCGCTCGAACACCTCGACGACCGAGGTGTAGGCATTGATGTCGATGGTGGAAGGCACGCCCGCCGGGCGCTTGTCATTCCAGAAGTCGGCTTGCATTTATTATTGTTCCTCTGCCTGGACCTGCTGTGAGTCCTGTAATCCTTTCACCTGCCCGCCCGAAAGCGAAAAGGCGTTGATCCGACGTTAGCAGGTAAGCCCAAGGTGGCATATACGCCAAGTGCCGCCATTAACATTGTGAATCTTATTTGTGCCCTTCCTGCAATCCGGTCGGTTGTGCATACACTGTTCGGGTACCTGTGCGCACAAGGACCCGCCATGCCTCACGACGCCTTCTGGCTACCCGCCAGCGAGCACTGCAGCCTGTATGTGCACCAATGGTTGCCGGCCACACCGGTAAAAGCCGTGGTGCTGCTGGCCCACGGCATGGCCGAGCACGCCGGGCGCTACCAGCACCTGGGCCATGCCTTGAGCGAGGCCGGTTTCGCCCTGTTCGCCCCCGACCAGCGCGGCCATGGACGCACGGCCGAACTGGGCAGCCTCGGCCTGTTCGCCCGCCATCATGGCTGGAATGCCGTGGTCAACGACATCGGGCTGCTGGCCCAGCACATTGGTCAGCAATTCCCGTGCACGCCGCTGTTCCTGTTCGGCCACAGCATGGGCAGCTACATCGCCCAGGCCTACCTGCTGCACCACAGTGGCAGCCTGCACGGGGCGATCCTCAGTGGCTCCAACTACCAGCCGGCAGCGCTCTACCGTGTGGCGCGCCTGATTGCCCGGCTGGAGGCCTGGCGCCAAGGGCCGCTGGGAAAGAGCGCGCTCATAGAATGGTTGTCGTTCGGCTCGTTCAACAAGGCCTTCAAGCCCAACCGCACGGCGTTCGACTGGCTCAGCCGCGACCCGGCGCAGGTCGACCTGTATGTCAACGACCCGCTCTGCGGCTTTCGCTGCAGCAACCAATTGTGGCTTGACCTGCTGCAAGGCTTGGCGCAGATCAGCCAGCCGAGTAACCTCGCGCAGATCGATCCGAACCTGCCGCTGCTGGTGATCGGTGGTGAATGTGATCCGGTCAGTGCCGGCAAGCGTCTCACCCATCTGGCCGACGCCCTGCGCGCGACCGGCAATCGACATGTACAGCTGCGCGTCTATCCTGAGGCGCGGCACGAAGTACTCAACGAAACCAACCGTAACGAGGTCACCGCCGATATTCTCGTCTGGCTTGAACAGGCGCTGGCTCTTGGCCGCCCTGTGCGCAGTGAATGATAGCCGCCCTCGCCTACCGCTTAAGGAAGCCCCGATGTCCCAGGTCACCAACACGCCTTACGAAGCCCTCGAAGTCGGCCAGAAGGCCGAGTACAAGAAGTCCGTCGAAGAACGCGACATCCAGTTGTTCGCCGCGATGTCCGGTGACCACAACCCGGTACACCTGGACGCCGAGTTCGCTGCCAAGAGCATGTTCCGCGAGCGCATTGCCCACGGCATGTTCAGCGGCGCGCTGATCAGTGCTGCCGTGGCCTGCACCCTGCCTGGCCCTGGCACCATCTACCTGGGCCAGCAGATGAGCTTCCAGAAGCCGGTGAAAATTGGCGATACCCTGACCGTGCGCCTGGAAATCCTGGAGAAGCTGCCCAAGTTCAAGGTACGTATCGCCACCAATGTCTACAACCAGAACGATGAGCTGGTGGTTCAGGGCGAGGCCGAGATCCTGGCACCGCGCAAGCAGCAGACCGTCGAGCTGGTGTCGCCGCCGAATTTTGTGGCTAGCTGAAAATTGATGTAGGCAGTACCGGCCTCTTCGCGGGCACGCCCGCTCCCACAGGGATTGCATAGCCTTCAACCCAGTGGAAAACCTGTGGGAGCGGGCGTGCCCGCGAAGAGGCCAGTCCAGCCAACATCATTCGATAGCCTGCAACCGCCGCTCGATATGCCTGCGCTCCGGCTCCTGCCGGGTCAGCGCCAGCGCCTGCCGCCAGGCCGCCCGGGCCTCTTCCATATGCCCCAGCTGGTAATGCAGCTCACCCCGCGTCGCATGCGCCAGGTGATAGTCCAGCAACTCTCCCCGCGCCAGAATCCCTTCGACCTCCCGCAGGCCAACCTCAGGCCCATCCCGCTTCGCCAGCGCCACGGCCCTGTTCAGTTCAACCACAGCTGACGGCCAATGCCGCTGCAGCACGTCATACAGCCCGACGATCTCCGCCCAGTCGGTCGCTTCGGCTGTCGCCGCTTCGGCATGCACCGCGGCAATCGCCGCCTGCACGGTATAGGCACCGAACGCCCGGCTTTGCAGGGCCTGGCGCACCAGTTCGCAACCTTCGGCGATGCGTTGCCGGTCCCACAGGCTACGGTCCTGCTGCTCGAGCAATACCAGGTTACCCCGGCCATCGGTACGCGCCCGCTGCCGGGATGCCTGCAGCAACATCAAGGCCAGCAGGCCGACCGCCTCCGGGTCGGGCAGCAACTGCACCAACAGGCGCGCCAGGCGAATGGCTTCATCGCTCAGCTCCTGCTGCAACAGCGCCTCGCCCGACGACGCCGAATAGCCCTCGTTGAACACCAGGTAGATCACCCGCAGCACACTCTCCAGGCGCTCGGGCAGTTCGTTCAGCTCCGGCACCTGGTAAGGGATGCCGGCATCGCGGATCTTGGCCTTGGCGCGCACGATACGCTGTGCGATGGTGGCCGGGCTCTGCAGGAAAGCACGGGCGATCTGCTCGGTGGTCAGGTCGCAGACTTCACGCAGGGTCAGCGGCACCTGGGCATCGGCGGACAAGGCCGGGTGGCAGCAGGTGAAGATCAGCCGCAAGCGGTCGTCGGCCAGCAGTTCTTCCTCGCTGGGGTCCTGCGCCTGGCCGTCGAGCAGCATGCTCAGGTCCGCCTGGGAACGGTCGAACCGGGCGCGCCGGCGCAGCGCATCGATGGCCTTGAAGCGGCCGGTGGACACCAGCCACGCCCGCGGGTTATCGGGAATACCGTCGCGCTGCCAGCGTTCGACGGCGATGAAGAAGGCATCGTGCATGGCCTCCTCGGCCAGGTCGAAATCACCCAACAGGCGGATCAGCGTCGCCAGGATGCGCCGTGACTCGTTTCGGTAGACCGCCTCGACCTCGGCGCGCACCTGCGCCAGTGCCGTCATCAGTCGGGCATCCGCTGGGTCACTACCTCCACCAGGCGGTCCAGGCTTTCTCCCCAGCCCTGGTGGAAGCCCATTTCCTCATGGGCGCGGCAGTCGGCGGCATTCCAGTGCCAGGCGCGGGCGGTGTAGCGGGTTTTGCCTTGCTCCTCGTCAAAACTGATCACGGCAGTCATGAACGCCTTGTCCGAAGGCACCCAGCCTGGGCCGAAGGCATCGGTGAACACCAGCCGTCGCGGCGCAGCAATCTCCAGGAATACGCCCTGGTTCGGGTAATCGCTGCCATCCGGCGCCCGCATCACGGTGCGGAACAGGCCACCGATCCACAACTGCATCTCACATTCCGGGGTGGTCATGCCGTGCGGCCCCCACCATTGCATCAGCCAGTGAGGGTCGGTCCAGGCGCGGAACACCTTGGACGGCGGTGCGTCGATCAGGCGACTGATGGACAGCTCGTGCTGCACTTGCGCGGGGTGTGCAAGGCTCATGCTGGTAGGTCTCCATTGCTGTCAGGGTTGCAGTTCGCGCACCGGCCGCACCTCGACACTGCCGACCCGCGCGGCGGGGATGCCCTTGGCGATGTTCAGCGCCTCGTTCAGGTCGCGGGCTTCCACCAGGTAGAAGCCCGCCAACTGCTCCTTGGTCTCGGCGAACGGGCCGTCGGTCAGGCTCATGTGCCCGTTGCGCATGCGCACTGTGGTGGCGGTCTGCACCGGCTTCAGCGCCTCGGCCGCCAGCATTCGCCCGGAGCCTTGGATGGATTCGGCATACGCCATGCATTCGGCGTCTTCCGGGCTGTCGGGCAGGCTGTGCAGCAGCCCCTCGTCACAATAGACCAGGCACAGGTATTTCATGGTCGCCTCCAGGGCATTGGCAAAGTGCGATTGGCGATAACGGTTCAGGGTTTGAGATCGAACAGGGCCTTCTGGGTTTGCATGTCGAACGGCGCCGACCAGTGCTCGTGGATTACCTGCCACTGGCCACCTTGACGACGATAGCCCACGGTGGCACGCATGAAGCCGCACTGGCTTTCGTTGTCCGCGGGGCCACAGCGGTTAAGCCAGTGGGCCAGGGCCAGGTCGCCAGCGGCATGCACGGTGAGTTCGGCGTATTCGAAAACCATGGGGCCGGGGCACATGCCCATGCACATTTCCCAGTGCGCCTGGTAGGTTGCCTTGCCCTTGAACTGCAGGGCCTGGATGGCATCGAAGGCGACGATGTCGTCGGCATAGGGAGCGATGATGTTGGGGATGTCGCGATCGCGCACGGCCTGCATCCAGCGCTCGATCAATTGGCGGATCTCGGTTTCGGCTGCGGTGCTCATCGGGGGTTCCTCCGACAGGTCATGGGTGATTGGGCACGGGGGTGCAACGTGCTCTCACCTATTGGTCGAACGGGAACCGGAGGAATCGACAGGCAACGGAAACTATTCTGCATGGGTAATTGGAGAATACCCGCGAGAAACAACGAAAGCAGGCTTGTTCAGGCCATTGCGGCTTGTTCGAAGACCTCGTCGGCCCACTGGTTGAGGCTTTTGCCGGCGGCACGGGCAGCAACACTCGCGGCAGCATGAACTTCGGGCCGGATACGCAGCATTACTTTGCCCGAGGCAGGCTTTTCCGGCGCAATGCCCTGCTCTGCACAATCGGCCAGGTAATCTTCCAGCGCATCGCGAAACGCCTCATGCAGCTCGGGCACCGAGCTTGCGTGAAAACTGATGATGTCACGCATACCAAGCACACGGCCGACGAAGATATCGTCACGCGCGTCGTACTCGATACGGGCGGCGTAGCCTTTGTAGCGCATGCAACTCATATCCTGACTCCTGCCCGCGAGAGGAATTCACGGGCTTCTTCAATCTGATACCGCTTGGCTTCCTTGCCTGGATGAGGCCGATGGCATCTCCAGCATTGGCCACCCAGCACCAGCTTGACCCTGGAGCCTTGCCGCTCCAGCACCTCACCGCCCAGATGGAGTACCAATGCCTCGATCTCGGAGAAAGCCAACGACGCCGTGGTCGGCGTTCGGAAAATTGCGTCGAGGACTTTGCGGTATCGAGTGTTCATCGAAAAATGCTATCAAATTAAGATAGCACTTTTTCCTCGATATTCATTCAGGATTTTTCTGTTGCTCGAACTGCAAGACGGTTGATGGCCCCGTCACCAGCAAGCCGGCGAAAGGGCCATCAACACCAGGCAAGAGCCCGATCAACCCTGCTGGCACCCCTCACCCATGGCCCGGTACTGGATGGTGTGTACCTGGCCCTGGTGGTCTTCGTAGGTCATGGTCGCAGGTACCACTTCGCAGACGTTGGGGATGGTCGACAGGTTGATCACCCGCTTGATGTCCAGGTTCATGGAGTAGTCGTACTGCTGGGCGACGGGCTCGCTGGAGACCGGTCTGGCCTCATCGGCGAGGGCGAACGAGGACATACCGACCAATGCAAGAATCAGTAATGGTTTCATGTGAGTTTGCCTTTTGAGCATTCAAGCTGATCGATTGACTTCTATTGCCGTGCCCGGCGCGGAGAAGTTGCCATCTGCGGTGAAGATGGCACGAAGTACCGATCCCGCTTCGTACTGCCAGTGGGGATGGCTAAAAGTCTACTCCCGGCCTGGAATAGTTGAACCCCGAACTCGGACATTCACCCTTGCCAGATATGCAACAATCTGCGACAAATTCACCGCAAAACATCGGGCCAGAGCCTCTGGCCACCTTTCAGGGCAGGGCGCGCAATTTCTGAAAATTTGTACTGTTCGAAACTTTCGGCCCCGGAACGCCGGCTGCTGGACCACTTTTACCGCCAGCACGGCTCACGCATGCGTGCTGCGGGCGATGCTGAGCTGTGGGTGGCGCGGGGCCCCGGCATCATCGCAGGCTTGAGCCTGAGCCCGGTGGGCGATGGCTTGTGGCTGACCGGGTTGTTCGTCGACCCGCAGCGGCGCAGCCAGGGCGTGGCCGGGCGGTTGGTCGAGGCGGCGCTGGCGCAGGCTGGCGGGCCCACCTGGCTGTTCTGCCACCCGGACCTTGCGCCCTTCTACCAGCGCCTGGGCTTCGACATGGCTCTGCAACTGCCGGAAACCCTGGCTGGCCGCCTGCAGCGCTACCAGCGCAGCAAACGCCTGGTGGCACTGCAACGAGGTCAGTCGTCGCTGGCGTCGAGCCCGGGGAACAGCACCTCGGTGTAGCCGAACCGGGAAAAGTCCTGGATGCGTGACGGGTAAAGCCGGCCGATCAGGTGGTCGCATTCATGCTGCACCACCCGCGCATGGAAGCCGTCGGCAAAACGGTTGATCGGGTTGCCTTGGGGGTCGATACCTTCATAGCAGATGTGCTTGAAACGCGGTACCACACCGCGCAGGCCGGGCACCGACAGGCAGCCTTCCCAACCGTCCTCGATCTCGCTGGATGTGGGCGTGATGACAGGGTTGAGCAGGATAGTCTGCGGCACCGGTTCGGCATCCGGGTAACGCTCGCTGCGCTCGAAGCCGAAGATCACCAGCTGCAGGTCGATACCGATCTGTGGCGCGGCCAGGCCCACACCGCCCACATGGCGCATGGTTTCGAACATGTCGTCGATCAGTTGCTGCAGTTCGGCGCTGCCGAGCATGTGCTCGGGCACTGGCGGGGCGATGCGCAGCAGGCGTTCGTCGCCCATCTTGAGAATGTCACGGATCATCTGGGGTTCGGCTCTGAAGATTGGTGCTCGCTCGGAACGGGGTGCTCATGGCCCAGCACGGTAATGGTTTCGCGGGGTTTGTGCTCATCGACGTCCTTTTCGCCAGGGTTCTTGCCCTCGCTCGACATGTGCTCGATCACTGCGTTCATCTCCGCGCCCAGCAGCAAAACGGCAGCGGAGATATAGAAATACAGCAATAGCACGATGATTGCACCGATACTGCCGTACATCGCGTTGTAGTCGGCAAAGGTCTTCACGTAGTAGGCAAAGCCCAGCGACGCCAAGATCCACACCACCACCGCCAGCACCGAACCCGGGGTGATGAAGCGGAACTGCTGCTTCACATCGGGCATCACGTAGTAGATCAGCGCCACCGCCACCATCATCAGGATGATGATCGCCGGCCAGCGCAGGATGGTCCACACCGTGACGATCACCTCCTGCATGCCTACCTGGGCGGCAATCCACTCCATCACCTGCGGGCCCAGCACCATCAGCGCCGCTGCCACCAGCAACATGCCGGCAATGCCCACGGTATAGATGATCGACAACGGAATGCGCTTCCACACCGGGCGGCCCTCGGGCACATCGTAGGCGGCGTTCATCGCGCTCATCATCAGGCGCACACCAGCCGATGCGGTCCACAAGGCAATTACGATACCTACTGACAGCAGCCCGCCCTTGGACTGCTGCAACTGGTCGATCACCGGGTTGACCTGCTCCAGCGCCTGGGGTGGCAGCACCAGTTCCGATTGCAGGCGCAGCCAGGAGAAGAAGTCCGGCAGGTGCAGGAAACCGATCAGGGCGATCAGGAACAGCAGGAACGGGAACAACGAGAACAGCATCTGGTAGGCCAATGCGGAAGCGTAGGTCGACATCTCGTCGTCGAGGAATTCCTTGACGGTGCGTACCAGCACGCGGTGCAGGGGCAGGCCGCGCAGGTCGGGGAAAATCATAGCGTCTCCTTTCGCCGCTTGATTCGTGGGTACCACGGGTAAGTCTAATAGACCATGCCGCTGCTGTGCTGATCCCGGCCATGCTGCAAGAATTTGCTTACGCCAGTAGCGGCCTATTCGCGGGCACGCCCGCTCCCACAGGTACCGCACAGTGCTTGAAATCTGTTCAGTACCTGTGGGAGCGGGTTTACCCGCGAAAAGGCCGGGACAGGCCAGTCACATCAAGGCTTTTTCACCGCGTCCTTCACATTGCCCTTGATCTGTTGCCCCTCGCCCTTGAGCTCCTGCGCTTCACCCTCGGCCCGCAGCCGCTCGTTGTCGGTCACTTTGCCGACACCCTGCTTGACGTTGCCGATCGCTTCGTTGGCCAAGCCTTTCGCTTTGTCTTTGGTACCGCTCATGGCAAAACTCCTGCAATTGGGGGCACGTGGACCGTGCCGACAGTCGGTGGACCCGACGCCTTCGCCAAGCGTTCCAACAGTTTTTTCGCCTTCGAACCGAGCGGCAAGGCGGTTGGCAAACCTTGCCCCGCTACCCGCCACCCCTCACAATGCAGGCCTTCATAGCGTCAACCCGCAGGAACCTGCATGAAACTCGACAAACCCGCCGCCATCGCCCGGCGTAACGAAGCACTGGCCCGCCCGGTGCTGACCAGCAGCAACACCCTGTTCGCCATCCTCGACCGCAAGCGCAACCTGTGGTGGTTCGAGGTGCCGGTGGCGCTGCTGCGCAAGGGCCAGCCCGACTGGGTCAACCTGCTGCTGCACACCCCGGAAAGCGACGAGCTGCAGCACCTGAAGGTGCCGACCAACTTCCTGCGCGCTCACCAGGAACAGATGGAAGTGCGCAACCCCGGCAAGCGCCGCTCGACCATCAGCCTGGCCCTCAGCGCCGACCGCGACTCGCTGCTGCGCGACACCCGCCCGGGTGGCGAGCAGCTGGACTTCCGTACCTTCGTGCAGGCCTGATCAGGCCTTTTCGATGCGATCGTCATGGATGACGATGCGGCCCTGCTTGAACAACCCGCCAATGGCCTTCTTGAAGTTGCCCTTGCTGACGTTGAACAGCTTGCTGATCAGCGCCGGGTCGCTCTTGTCGCACACCCCCAGCACCCCACCTTCGGCGTCCAGGCGCGCCATGATCTGCTCCTGCAGGCTGTCGGCCAGGGCAGCACCCACCGGTTGCAGGCTCAAGGCGATCTTGCCATCCGCGCGCACTTCCTTGATAAAGCCCTTCTCGTGCATGCCCGAGCGCAGGAACTTGAACACCTCGTTCTTGTGGATCAGGCCCCAGTGGCGGTTGTTGATGATCGCCTTGAAGCCCATCGGTGTCTCGCCGGCCACCAGCAGCTCGACCGGCTGGCCCACCTGGTAGTCCGCCGGGGTACGGTCCAGGTAGCGGTCCAGGCGTGAGGTGGCGGTGATGCGGCGGGTGCGCTTGTCGAGATACACGTGTACCACGCAGTAGTCGCCGATTTTCAGCGGCCGCGCCTCTTCCGAGTACGGCATCAGCAGGTCCTTGGACAGGCCCCAGTCGAGGAAGATGCCGGCACCGTTGATATCCTTGACCTTGAGGCTGGCGAACTCGCCAACCTGCACCTTGGGCTTCTCGGTGGTGGCGATCAACTGGTCTTCGCTGTCCAGGTAGATGAACACGTTCAGCCAGTCATCCACTTCGGTTTCGGCGTTTTTCGGGATGTAGCGCCCGGGCAGCAGGATCTCGCCGTCGGCGCCGCCGTCCAGGTACAGGCCGAAGTCCACGTGTTTCACGATTTGCAAACTGTTGTAACGCCCAAGCAGAGCCATTTCCGATGTTCCTCAAGACAAGGCGGCTATTCTACACCTGAAGCCAGAGCGCCGCCCGACCGCTGATGCAGTGGAACCGTCAGCGTTCCTCTTGCGTCTACCGACGGGCAAGCACCCGCAAGGAGCAGCCCATGCCGCTACGCCTGTCCAAAGCCCTGCTCGTCGCCATCGGCTGCGCCCTGGCCCTGGCCGCCTGCAGCCGTATCGACCTGGCCTACCGCAACCTCGACCGCCTGGTGCCGTGGTCGCTGGGCGACTACCTGGCCATGAACAGCGAGCAGAAGGCCATGCTTGACGACCGCCTGCGGGAGCACCTGGCCTGGCATTGCAAGACCCAGCTGCCTGGTTACCTCGACTGGCTGGACCGGGTACGCGGCATGGTCGCCGACGACCAGGTGACCGACCAATCCCTGCAGCAGCGTACCCGCGAAGCCCGCGAGGCGATTGGCCGGGTAGCCGAGGAAATCACCCCTTCGGCCACCGAGCTGCTGCGCGGCATGAGCGATGCCCAGGTGGCGGAGATGCGCGAGGCGTTCCGCGAAGACATCAGCGAACGGCAGAAGAAGTATGTGGATACGCCGTTGGACAAGCAGATCGCCCGCCGTACCGAACGCATGGAGAAACGCCTGACGCCGTGGTTTGGCGAGCTGACCGCGGTACAGAAGCAGCGCGTGCAGGCCTGGTCCCAGGCGCTGGGCGACCAGAACCGCGAATGGATCGCCAACCGCGCGCACTGGCAGCAGCAATTGCTGCTGGCGATGAACCAGCGCAACGACGCCAGCTTCGAGCCGCGCCTGGCAACGTTGTTGCAGCGCAAGGAGAGTTTGTGGACGCCGGAGTACCGGGCGGCGTATCAGAATACCGAGCAGCAGGCGCGCAGCTTGCTGGTGGACCTGGTGCACCAGAGTACCCCGCAGCAGCGGCGGTACCTGCTGGAACGGTTGGGCAAGGTGCGTACCGATTTCAGTGAATTGAAGTGTTTGAAGGGGTGACGATGAAAAGCAGGCCCGGCCTCTTCGCGGGTAAACCCGCTCCCACAGGGACCCCACTGGTTTCGAATACTGTGCCGTACCTGTGGGAGCGGGCAAGCCCGCGAAGAGGCCGGGCCTGCTAAAGCACAGTCACCGCCCCTTGCGCCGATACGGAAACACATCGATCACCTTCCCGTCACGAATCGCCGCCTGCAGCCCCTTCCAGTAATCCGCGTCGTACAACTCCCCATGCAGGCGGCTGAACAAGCGCCGCTGGCCGATATCGGCAAACAGGAACGGCGGAAACTCCTCGGGGAACACGTCATGCGGCCCGATCGAGTACCACGGCTCGCCCGACATCTCGTCCTCCGGGTAACGCGGCGGCGGGATATGGCGGAAGTTCACCTCGGTCAGGAAGCTGATCTCGTCATAGTCATAGAACACCACCCGGCCATGGCGGGTTACGCCAAAGTTCTTCAGCAGCATGTCGCCAGGGAAGATATTCGCCGCCGCCAACTGCTTGATGGCCAGGCCGTAATCCTCCAGGGCCTCCAGCACCTGGCCCTCGCTGGCGTGTTCCAGGTACAGGTTCAGCGGCGTCATGCGCCGCTCGGTCCAGCAGTGGCGGATCAGCACCGTGTCACCCTCCAGCGCCACGGTCGATGGCGCCACCTCCAGCAGTTCGGCCAGGCACTCCGGCTCGAACTTGCTACGCGGGAATCGAAAATCGGCGAACTCCTGGGTATCGGCCATGCGCCCGACGCGGTCGACGCTTTTCACCAGCCGGTACTTGTCTATCACCGTGGCACGGTCGACCGTCTTCGACGGTGAAAAACGGTCCTTGATGATCTTGAACACGGTGTTGAAGCCCGGCAGGGTGAACACGCTCATGACCATGCCGCGCACCCCGGGCGCCATGACGAAGCGGTCGTCGCTGCTGGCCAGGTGGTTGATCAGCGCCCGGTAGAACTCCGACTTGCCATGCTTGTAGAAACCGATGGAGGTATACAGCTCGGCAATGTGCTTGCCCGGCAAGATGCGTTTGAGGAAGTTGACGAACTCCACCGGCACCGGCACATCGACCATGAAGTACGAGCGGGTGAAGGAAAAGATGATCGACACCTCGGCCTCGTCGGTGATCAGCGCATCGGCCTCGATACCGTGCCCTTCGCGGTGCAGCAGCGGGATTACCAGCGGCCATTGCTCATCGCTGTTGAACAGACGGCCGACCAGGTATGCACCCTTGTTGCGGTAAAGCACCGGCACAAACAGCTCCAACGCCAAGGTCGGATCCTTGCATACCCAGTCCGGCAGGCAGTCGCGCAACTGATCCTCCAGGCGCACCAGGTCGCCCTCCAGGTCGCCGTACGGCACATCGAACGGGTAATCGCTGAACACCGCCCGCAGCAGGCCCTTGAGCCCACCGTCAGGCCGATAGGTACGGGTTTGCGCGGCGCGCTCACGGCTGCGCATGGACGGTCGGGTGGTGTGGATGAACATGCAACCGTCGCTGATCAGGTCGTGGCTGAACAGGCTGCAGAACAGCGAGTTGTACCAGGTCTCGGACAGCTCGTCGTCCAGCCTTGGGTCGATCAGGTGGATATAGGCGTTCTTCACCAACGGCCATTGCTCCACATCCAGCAGCACGTCCTCGGCAAAGCTCTGGCGCAGCCAGCCGTTGACCTCGGCGACCTTCTCTTCATAGAGATTGATACGGGCGGCGGCGGCACGCTGGATATCCTGCCAGCGCGCCTGCTCGAAGCGCTGGCGGGCACCGAGTGTGATGCGCTGGAAGTGGTCGCGGTAGTCGTCGAAGCCGGCAAGGATCGTCCGGGCGATTTCGACAGCGGGCCAGGGCTGGGGCATGCGAGGACCTCGGTGCGGTGTTGAGTTACAGAGCTTAGTCGCCTCTTGGTTTTTGTGGAGCCTGTGCCGGCCTCTTCGCGGGCTCGCCCGCTCCCACAGGATTACCACAGGGCCGAGCATTGCAGAGAACCTGTGGGAGCGGGCATGCCCGCGAAGAGGCCGGCACAGGTTTACACCGCAAGAAAGCACAAGAATCCCCAGCCCCCCTGGCGTACACTCGCGCCCCTGCCCTGCCTCCGGAGACCGTTGTGAGCCCCATCGCCCTAGCCCGCCTGCTGACCCTTGCCGCCGTCTGGGGGGCGAGCTTCCTGTTCATGCGCATCATCGCCCCCGAACTGGGCACGGTGCCGACGGCGTTCTTCCGCGTGTCCATCGCCTGCCTGGGCCTGGTTGCACTGCTCGCTGCCGCCCGCGTGCGCTGGGACTTCCAGGGCAAGCTCGGGGCCTGCCTGGTGCTGGGCATGATCAATTCCGGTATTCCCGCCACGTTCTACTCCGTGGCCGCCCAGGTGCTGCCCGCCGGCTACTCGGCAATCTTCAACGCCACCACGCCGCTGATGGGTGTGCTGGTCGGCGTGCTGTTCTTCCGCGAACCGATGACCCTGGCCAAGCTCTGCGGCATCTTCCTCGGCCTGTTCGGCGTCGGCATCCTCAGCGGTGCCGGCCCGGTGGCCCTGGACCTGGCCTTGCTGCAAGGCGCCCTCGCCTGCCTGGCGGCCACCACCTGCTACGGCTTTGCCGGCTTCCTCGCCCGCCGCTGGGTCAGCGGCCTGGACAGCCGCCTGTCGGCACTGGGCAGCATGCTCGGCGCCACCCTGATGCTGAGCCCGCTGTTCGCCTGGAGCGCGCTGAGCCAGCCACCCGCCAGCTGGGGCGGCTGGCAGGTGTGGCTGTCGCTGCTCGGCCTGGGCCTGCTGTGCACAGCGTTCGCCTACATCCTGTACTTCCGCCTGCTGGAGGAGATCGGCCCGGTCAAGGCCAGTACCGTGACCTTCCTGATCCCGGTATTCGGCGTATTGTGGGGGGCATGGCTGCTGGACGAGCCGCTGTCGATGGCGCACCTGTACGGCGGTCTGCTGATTGGCGTGGCATTGTGGCTGGTGCTGCGTCCGGCCCGCAGCTGAAGCGGGGTACACAATGAACGACGCGTACAAGAAGGTCCTGTTCCGCCTGGAGCAGGACGAAAACGGCTACCCACCAGCCTCGGTCGAGGGCCTGTGGGCCAAGGCCGTGGAAGGCGGCTATGCCGTCGACAACATTCCCTTCCATGTCTACGGCATCGCCCCGGGCGACGTGATCGGCACCCGTGAGGAAGCCGGCGAAACCTGGTTCGCCGAACTGCGCCGCAGCAGCGGCAGCTCGGTGTTCCGGGTGATCGTCAAGCCCCCGGAAACCCTGGACCAGGTACGCGCGGCCTTGCACGACTTCGGCTGCAACTGCGAAACCGAGCAGGCGGTGAAGATGCTGGCGGTCGAGGTCCCGCCGCAGCGCTCGCTCGACACCTTGCTCTACTACCTGCTCACCCAGCGCGAAGCCGGCCTGCTGGACTTCGAGGAAGGCGTACTGCGCCACGCCATCCCCGAAGAGTTCCGCTAGGGCCTACGCCTCGGCCAGGCGCGCGGCGGGCTAGCGGAACACGAACAGCAGGCCCACCACGATCAGCCCCATGCCCAGCAGGCTGAGCGGCGCCAGGCGGTTACCGAAGATCAGCAGGTCCATCACCGCGGTCACCGCTGGCACCAGGTAGAACAGGCTGGTGACATTGACCAGGTTACCCTTGGCGATCAGCCGGTAAAGCAGCAGGGTCGCCAGCAGCGAGACCACCAGCCCCATCCACAGCAGCGCGCCGACGAAACCGCCAGTCCACTCCACATGCAGCGGCTGCAGCGGCGCGAACAGCGCGCACATGGCAAAGCCGGCCAGGTACTGCAGCGGCAGCGTGCCCATGGGGTTGTCGGTGATGCGCTTCTGCAGGATCGAGCCGAAGGTCATGCTGGCCAGCGCCAGCAAGGCGAACAACATCCCCGCCAGCGATACCCCGCCCAGGTTGATGCCCTGGTAGACCACCATGATCAACCCGCCAAGCCCCAACCCGAGGCCGAACAAGCGGCTCCAGGAGCGCTGGCGCTCCATCAGCACCACGGTCAGGATCGGTTGTACCCCCATCACCGTGGCCATGATGCCGGGGGTGACATGGGTATCGAGCGCCAGCAGGTAGAAGATCTGGTAGGCGCCGAGCAGCACACAGCCGGTGCCCAGGGCCCGCAGGATGGCCCCGCGACTACGCGGCCAGCGCAGCCCCAGCAACGGGCCGATCAGCAGCAGCCCGGCCAGGGCCAGCGCCGAGCGCAACAGCAGGAAGGCAAACGGGCTGGCATGCGCCAGGCCGAGCTTGGAGACGATCGCCCCGCTGCTCCACAGCAGGACGAACAGGCTGGTAGTGGCCGCCGAGGCCACGGATGCTTTGCTAAAGACAGACATGTATTGCCACCTGATTCAAGGCGAATAAGCCAGACGGACGGCGTGCGCTTCAGCGTGGGAAGTCGCCGACCGTGTTCAGTAGGTTGCGTGTGCGAAGGGATGCGGCCAGAAGCCGATCAGCCCAGCACGACCACGCAAGGAGGCGGAGCTACGCCGCCTACGACGCCACTGACAGGTGGTGGTGGATAGTGACTGATCATCGCCGGCTGCTGGCAGCCACGCACGACCATGCCCGCGACTGGCGCGATGGCAAAGCTTGTGGTGGATGGGTTGGCTGGCATGAACAGGTCTTCGGGAAGAATGCAGTGGGCTGGACTATAGCCCGGTGCCAGGCAGCTGGCAACCAATGTCAGCTGCCTTAGTGAGCGCGACTTTTTGCGCAAGAGCGGCGCAACAGTCATTCCGTCAGGTCTGCCATGACTTAAGGGCTGTGCAGAATCCTGTGAGCGGGCGTGCCCGCTCCCACAGAGGCCCTGCTGAGCCAATCAGTTATGTGCAGTTGTATGAGACCGTGCTTGCTTGCGAAGCAGACAATTAAAGTAACCTGCCAGGGCAATGCACGTCCTCGAAAACAAAAAATTGCAACTGACAATTCTACCAGTTTACAAACTCACATCATCGAATAAAGTCCCGTGCATACCACCGACGGACTCCCACGTGCACACCATTCATTTCTACGAGAACGACAGGTTAAGCCTGATTCTTGATCAACCCCCACGCCGCATCAAGCGAATCAGCAATTTTGCTCTTGCGGAAATAAACGCCTTTCAACAGGCGTTGCTTTTGACACAAGACGTGCAAGCCTCAGTTCTTTTCCTAACAGGAAAGCATACTAATTCCAAGCAAATCTACTCACCCTACGGCCATTGTTTCCATTCCGCTATTTGCCGAGCAACATTAGCATTCACAGGCGAATTTTTGGATACAGACACTAATACATACCCTTTGGGTAATGGCCATCGGGCGTACGCCCCGCTATTAATGCGATTCCTGTCACCTGACTCGATGAGCCCCTTCTTGAAAGGCGGCATCAATAGTTATGCCTATTGTGGCAACGACCCAATCAATTCGGCAGACCCTACAGGCCGTACCCACGGAAAAATTTTCAAAAACCGATATAACAACACCAATCTCAGGCAACTTCCGAAACGCGAGCTACTGAAGAGGCTATATACTCAGCGCGAAACCAGGAAAACAATTTTCAAGCAATTAAAGGGCGCTTACCCTCCTATAAAAAAAATACTCGACCACTTGCCAGACCACGAAATGGCCTATACGCCAGCCTTCGAAACCCGTGCAAACCAAGTGGCCAAATCTGCTGACACAGCAGCCTCATTAGTTAAAATGTTCATGAAGACCGGACAGGCGAATGCAAAGCCTTTGTTGGGTTTGAATCCCGCTGACGAGAACACAGTCATGGCTGTCGAACTACGCCTTCAACCCCCTGCAGAAACCCTAAATATCCTTCAAAGGCGATCCGCTGGCTTACGAGCCGGAATGCCTGCCAGCTACTTCGAAGATGACATGAAAGTTTTATATCCTGGTTAACGTAGTCAGGATCTGTCCTAAGAAGGGAAGGAAATTGCGTCTGAGGGACAACATGGCTGTTGGTTAATTTTTCACCGCCCCGGCTCGTCTGAATGCGTAACGCAGCCCGCATTCACCCGTTTCGAGGACCACCGATGAACGTATCCGCCTGGCTCTACCGGCCAGCCCAGATCACCTGCCTGCTGCTGGTCAGCGCCTACGCCCACGCAGTCAAGCCCGGCGACGTGTTCAAAGACTGCAAGGACTGCCCCGAGATGGTCGTGCTGCCCGCCGGCAGCTACGTGATGGGGGCCCCCGACGATGAAGTCGGCCGTCAGCCCGACGAGGGCCCGCTGCACACCGTGACCTTCGCCAAGCCCTTCGCCATGAGCCGCTACCAGGTCACCGCCGGCGAACTGGACGCCTATATCAAGGCCACCGGCACCGTCATCAAGAGCGGCGACGACCGCCCCGGCCGCTGGTGCGAAGCCAGCAAGCCCAGCTACAAGCAAGGCCCCCGTCAGCCGGCGGTATGTATCGACTACGACGAAGTGCAGGCCTACACCCGATGGCTGGCGAAAAACACCGGCAAGCCGTACCGCATGGTCAGCGAAGCAGAACGCGAATATGCCGCCCGCGCCGGCTCCAGCGGCCCGTTCCCCTTCCCCTTCGACGAACCTGGCAAATACGAGATCAGCAAGCACGCCAACACCTATGGCCCCAAGGATGGCTATGCCTTCACCGCCCCGGTGGGCAGCTACCCGCCCAATGCCTTCGGCATGTACGACATGCACGGCAACGTCTACGAATGGGTCGCCGACTGCTACCACGACAGCTACGAAGGCGCCCCCACCGACGGCAGCGCCTGGATCCAGGACCCCAAGTGCATCCGCGCGCACATGCGCGGCAACGACTGGGGCGAGCCCCCGATCTTCTCCCGCTCGGCCAACCGCAACGACCGCCTCAAGACCACCCGCGGTGACTTCCTCGGCTTTCGCGTAGCACGCGAACTGTGAAGTTGTGACGCGGTTAACGCAGCATCGCCCAAAAAAATCGCCAATAAGAATCGTTCCGGTTTTTCACAGGTGCTGCGTCATATAGCTGACATAGAAAAAAACCCTCTGCCAACGAGACCGCAATAGATGTCCAAGTCCCTCCCCGGCCCGCTCAACCCGCTTGCCAAAGCATTACTGATCCGTCATTCCCTTCGTCCCCAGCGCGCGCTCACACGCATCAGCCTGGGCCTGGCGATATCCGCTGCGATGGTTGCCCAGGTGCAGGCGCAGGAGTGGACACTGGATATTCCCGCGCAGTCGATGAACTCGGCGTTGCAGGCACTGGCCAGGCAGACCGATACCCAGTTGCTGTACAGCCCGGAGGACATCAGTGGGCTGCGCTCCACGGCCCTCAAGGGCCGGCATGACCTGCAGTCTTCGTTGCGGACATTGCTGCAAGGCACTGGGCTGCGTTACCAGATCGATGGCAACACCGTGACAGTGACGGCCAGTTCGGGCGCACAGGCCGGCCAGGTCGAGCTTTCGGCGACCAACGTCAATAGCGTGGGCCTGGGGGCCACTACCGAAGGCACGGGTTCCTACACCACCGGTGTGACCAACACCGCCACCAAGATGAACCTGTCGATCCGTGAAACGCCCCAGTCGATCAGCGTGATCACCCGCCAGCGCATGGACGACCAGCAGCTCAACAGCGTGACCCAGGTGCTCAACCAGACCCCCGGCATCACCATGTCCCAGGACGGTGGCCTGCGCTACAACATCTATTCCCGCGGCAGTGCCATCAACACCTACCAGCTTGACGGCGTGACCACCACCCAGGAAAACCAGACCCGCAACATGCCCAGCACGTTGCTGGACATGACCCTTTACGACCGCGTCGAAATCGTCCGCGGCGCCACCGGCCTGATGACCGGCGCGGGTGAACCCGGCGGCGTGGTCAACCTCATTCGCAAACGCCCGACCCGCGAATTCCAGTCGCATATCCAGGGTACTGTCGGCTCCTGGGACTCCTACCGCAGCGAAGTCGATGTTTCCGGCCCCTTGACCGAGGGTGGCAACCTGCGCGGGCGCATGGTGGCGGCCAAGCAGAAAAGCGGCAGCTTTCGCGACTGGTACAAGGAAGACAAAGACATCCTCTACGGCGTTCTCGAAGCGGACCTGAACGACGACACCTTGGTACGTTTCGGCGTCGACTACCAGAAGTTCAAAGCCACCGGTTCACCGGGTGTACCGCTGTTGTTCACCAATGGCAAGCAGACCAACTTTTCCCGCTCTACCAGTTCCGGCGCCCGCTGGATGTACGACGAGCTGGAAACCACCAACTATTTCATGGCCGCCGAGCATACCTTCGCCAATGACTGGCAAATCAAGCTGGCCGCGAACTACATGGATTCCAATCGCGATAACTACAACGGCTCTTATCAGACCTCTTCGGGCCGAGCGTGGATCAATGAAGAAACCGGCGCTGCGCGAATGCTGCGTTACAACGCTGAAGCCGACCAGACCCAGCGTGGCCTGGACCTGACACTGCAAGGGCCTTTTTCCCTGTTCGGGCGCACTCACGAGTTCATCACCGGCTTCAACTACCAGGATTACAAGAACGATCACACCGGTTATGACGTCGGCACCACAACCGTCAACTTCTATGACTGGGACAACTACCTGCCTCGGCCAACCGAGACTGGCGCACTTGGGGAAATTCTCAACATCAAGAGCAGCCAGCGCGGCACCTACGCGGCATTCAAGTTCAACCTGATGGATGACCTGAACGTAATCGTAGGCGCGCGCACCTCCGACTATGACTACGACTATTACTACTGGCCTACCTCGTTCGGATCGCCGGACGTGAAGATGCACGAGCGGGGTGAAGTAACACCGTACGCGGGCATCATCTATGACCTGACCCCAGAGCAATCGGTGTATGCCAGCTATACCGATATCTTCAAGCCACAATCCAACCTCGATCGTAACGGTTCGGTCATTGGCCCTGTCATAGGCAGCAACTACGAAGTGGGCTGGAAAGGGGCGTTCTACGACGGGCGTCTGAACGCCAGTACGGCACTGTTCCTGGTCAAGCGTGACAACCTGGCGGTGGAGGACAGCGGTGAGATCGTGCAAGGCACGCTCGACCAACAAGCCTACAAGGGCGCAAAGGGTACCGAGACCAAGGGTATCGACCTGGAGTTGTCGGGTGAGGTCTTGCCTGGTTGGCAAGTCATGACCAGTTACAGCCATGCCCGCACGGAAGACGCCGATGGCGTGCGCCAGCTGACGCAATATTCCATGGACACCTTCCGCTTCTGGAACACCTATCGCTTCCAGGGTGACTGGAACAGGCTGACCGTGGGTGGCGGGGTGTCCTGGAACTCCAGCATGTCGCTCTACTACAACAGCCTCAAAGCCCGAGCCACCCAGGATGACTACACGGTTGCCAGCCTGATGGCGCGCTATCAGGTCACCGACCATCTGGCCGCCACCTTGAACCTGAACAATATCTTCGACGAGAAGTACTACTCGGGTATCGGCGGCAGTGTTGGCCATTACGGTGACCCGCGTAATGCCACCATGAGCCTGCGCTACGACTTCTAGGCCGACAGCCACCTGTACCGTTGTAATCGAAGCGGCGTCATCCACACAGGATGACGCCGCTTTTTTTCGTCTCGGTGGCGACACTGCCGACATGAAAAAACCTGTGGGGCCCACGTTGAACGTGGGCCCCACAGGTCATTCAGCCGGCCCTGCCGGGTCAACCCATGACCGGCTCCGCCACCAGCCTGGCCGCGAGCCCCTCGATCACTTCCCGATGCTTGAGGATGTCATAGTGACCCGCTGCAACCGCGTGGTTCTCACCGCTCCCGTGAACCGCGAAGCGTTGGCCATGGTCACCTGCCCACCAGCACAAGGCAGCGGCGCGGGTTGCCGGCAATGCCGGCAACCGTTCCGACAACGCCTTGAGCCGCATCGCCACGGCAAAGGTGTGGGCCAGTTCAGCGCTTTCGACACTGGCGAAGGCCGACGCTACCTGCAGCCCCGAGCGTGCCTCTTCGATCAGCCGCTCAAGCAGCGGCACACCACTGCCCGCCGCAACCGCAGGCAGTACCAACTGCTCCTTTGCCAGCCCCAGCAGCACACTCAGGAAGCTGCCAAGGTCGGCACTCCAGTCCGCTGCCGGCGTCGCCGGCGCACCGGTGGGGATGAAACTGTCGACCAGGCCAAGCAACGATACTTGCTGGCCCTGGGCTTCCAGCTCCTGGGCCACCAGCACCGCCAGCGTGCCACCCAGCGACCAGCCGGCAAGCTGGTATGGCCCTTCGGGCTGCTTCTGGCGAATGTACTGGGCATAGTCGATCGCCATGGCCTGCAACGAATCATCCTGCCAGTTGCGATCGAGCAGCATGCGGCATTGCACGCCGTAGACGCTGCAATGCCCTTCCAGCCGGCGCGCCAGCGGCTCGTAGTCGAACACCGTACCAAAGCCTGCATGCAGGCAGAACAGAGGCTTGGCCGCGGTTACCCGGCTGTTGAGCAGCAGCAGCGGATCAAGGGCGACGTCGCCATCGGTATAGCCGGAAAGCTCGCCAATGGTTGGCCTGGCAATGACATCGCGCAGTTTCAGCTCGATCGACAGGTCGGGCCGTGCTCGTACCTTCGACAGCATCTTCAGCACGCGCAGCGAATCGCCCCCCAACTCGAAGAAGTTGTCATCGACACCAACTTCATCCACCTCCAGCACTTCCCGCCAGATGGCCGCCAGCGCCTTCTCCGTGTCATCGCGCGGAGCCACCCGCACCGGGCGCCCGGCCAACTCCGGGGCCGGCAGCGCATTGCGATCGATCTTGCCATTGGGCGTGAGTGGAAACGCCGGCAGCAATACCCACTGGGTCGGCACCATGTAGTCCGGCAGGTCGGCACGCAAGGCGTCACGCAATGGCGTAGCGGAAGTCACCCCATTGCCGGTGACCAGATACGCCACCAATTGCTTGCCGGTAGCGCCCTCCCTGGCCACCACCACAGCATCCCGCACATCCGCCAGATTACGCAGCCGTGCTTCGACTTCCCCAGGTTCGATACGGAAACCGCGAACCTTCAACTGGTTGTCCAGGCGGCCGATGAAATCGATCACGCCATCCGCCCGACGACGCACCCGGTCACCGGTGCGGTACAGCCGCCCGCCCTGGGCAAACGGGTCGGCGACAAAGCGCTCGGCGGTCAGGGACGGACGCTGGTGATACCCGCGCGCCACACCCTCGCCACCAATGTAGAGCTCCCCGGCCACGCCATCGGGCACCGGGTTCAGGCCCTGGTCCAGCACATGCAGCGTGCGCTGGCCAACCCGCTCACCGATCGGCGCATACACCGCCTGGCATGACTGCTGTGCCGATACTTTCCACAACAGGGGGGTCACGACCGTTTCGGTAGGCCCGTAGCCATTGGTCAGGAACTGCGGGCGCAAGGTCCGCTTGACCAGTTCGAATAGTGCATCGGGCACCGCGTCACCGCCAAAGCAATAGATGCGCACCGGCGGTGCGGCTTCCTGCCGGGTTTGCGCGAACTCGGCCAGTTGCTGCAGATACGCCGGTGGGAAGCAGGCAATGTCGATGCGCTCGGCATGCAGTACCTGCCAGGTTTGCTCGGCAGCCCACAGCTGGCTACCGCGCACCACCAGGCAGCCGCCTGACGACAAGGTCGACAGCCAACGCTCCTGGGCACCGTCGAAAGCGAACGACATGAACAACAGCTCGCGAGTGCTTTCATCCATCTCGTAAAGGCTGGCGATTGCCTGGCAGTGCATGCCGATCTGCCCGTGACTGACCGCCACGCCCTTGGGCTTGCCGGTGGAACCAGAGGTATAGATCAGGTACGCCAGGTTGGTGTCGTGCACCATCACCTGAGGGGCATCGGACGGCAAGCTGGCGATAGCCAGAAGGTCCAGCTCCACGCAGTGCTCCACCCCGGCAAACCGCTGGCGCAAGCCGCTGCTGGTCACCAGCAGGTGCATGGCCGAATCCTCGACAATCCACTGCAAGCGATCCTGCGGGTAGTCGATATCCAGCGGCACATAGGCGGCGCCGGTTTTCATCACCGCCAGGAATGCCACGATCACCTCCACCGAGCGTTCCAGGGCGATGCCGACCGTAACCTCCGGGCGCGCCCCCAAGGCAATCAGGTGGTGTGCCAGGCGGTTGGCACGCTCATCCAGTTGGGCATAGCTCAACTGTCGCTCGCCACAGGCCACCGCAATTGCCTCTGGCCGCGCCTGGGCATGCCTGGCAATCAGCTCGGCCAGCCTTGGCATGGCCTGCTCGCATGGCTGCAAGCCGTTGCGAGCCTGGGCCTGCTGCGCTTGCGCCGGGGTCAGCATGTCCAGGCTGCCCACGGTGGCGTGAGGGTTGTCGAGCATGCCCTCGAGCAGCCGTTCGAAACTGCCACGAATGCTGTCGGTGGCTTGCTCCGTGAAGCGGTTGCGCAAGTAGAGGAACTCGACAGAGAGCGTCTCGCCCAGATGCACCGCCAGGTCCATGGCGTAGTTGGTCACGTCGCGGTTGCTCACCTCACCGAACTGCAGCGAGCCACCACCACCTTCCTGCAGGCGCTCGTCCACCGGGTAGTTCTCGAACACCACGATGCTGTCGAACAACGCTTGCCCGGCCTGCCCTGCCCAGCGTTGCACATCGGCCAAGGCTGCATGTTCGTGGTCGCGCAGTTCCAGGTTGCAGGCCTGCAGTTGCTGCAGCCAGTCGACAATCCGCTGCTGCGGTTGGGGCGTCTGCACCACCGGCAAGGTGTTGATGAACAAACCCAGCATTTCGTCGGCACCGGGCAAGCCGGCTGGCCGGCCCGCCACGGTGGCGCCGAAGCACACCGTGGCTTGCCCGGTATAGCGCTGAAGCAGCAGCAGCCAGGTCGCTTGGATCAAGGTGTTTGGGGTGATGCGCAAGCGCTGGGCCTGCTCGCGCAGTTGCCGGGTACGCGAGGCATCCCAACGCAGGTACAGCGCGGCGTGCCCCTGCAGGTCTGCCGCGGGGCGAGCCGCCAGGCTGTCCGCCAGCCAGGTGGGGCTTTCCAGCTCTTGCAGCTTGCCGCGCCAGAACTGCTCCAGCGCCGCCTTGCGCTGCCCGGCAAGCCAGCGGATGTAATCGCCAAACCGCCCTGCCGGCGCTCGCGCAGGGTGGCCATGGTAAGTCTGCAACACCTCGCCAAGCAGCCGCGAGGTACTCCAGCCGTCCATCAGTATGTGATGACGGGTCCACAGCAGGTGCAAACGTTCGTCGTCCAGCCGCACCAGGGTCAGGCGCATCAACGGTGCGACACTCAGGTCCAGGCCTTGTGTGGCATCGGCCTCGGCCAGCGCCTGCAGCATCTGCGCACTTACCGGACGATCGCGCCAGTCATGCACGACCACCGGCAATTCGACCTTGCGGTAGACAAGCTGCAAAGGTTCGGCCAAGTGGGGCGCCGACCAGAAGGCACTGCGCAGGATATCGTGGCAGTCGATCACCTGCTGCCAGGCTGCCACGAACCGTTCGATTTCCAGGCCTTTGACTTCCACCGAAGTCTGGTTGATGTAAAGCGCGCCTTCAGGCCCCTGCAGCGAATGGAACAGCATGCCCTGCTGCATCGGCGACAGCGGGTAGATATCGGCCACCTGCCGTGCAACTGCCGGCAGCTCATCCAGCTGTTGTTGGCGCAGCGCGGCCAGTGGGAAGTCCGAAGGCGTTACACCACGGTTGCCAGGCTCGCAGCAATGAGCGATCAGCGCGCCAAGCTCTGCGGCATAGTCATCTGCCAACTTTTGCATGACCGCGGTGTCGTAGCGCTGCGCACTGAAGGTCCAGCCAAGTTTCAGCTCGCCGCCGTATACCTGGCCGTTGAGGGCAATCTGGCTATCGAGCGGCGCATCGGCTGGTTTGGCCGCACCGCCGTATTCCCGCGCTGGTGCGAATAAGCCCGACTGCTCGTCGAAGCTACCGTCGAACTGCCCGAGGTAGTTGAACACGATCTCGCCCTGAGGCAACGCAGCCAGGGCCTCACGCGCACCAGCCGGCCCCATGTACTTCAGCGCGCCATAGCCAAGGCCTTTGTTCGGCACAGCCCGCAGCTGCTCCTTGACCGCCTTGATCGATTCGGCGATCCCGCCCAGCGGGCTCAGCTTCACTGGGTACATGCTGGTGAACCAGCCCACCGTGCGGCTCAGGTCAATGTCATCGAACAGGTCTTCCCGCCCATGGCCTTCCAGCCTGACCAGCACCTCCGGCCGCTCGGTCCAGCGGGCGATCACCCGAGCCAGGGCTGTCAGCAACAGGTCATTGATCTGCGTGCGATAGGCCGCAGGGGCATCGTGCAACAACTGCCAGGTGGCTTCGCGGCCCAGCCTCGTACTGACCGACGCAGCGTGCTGCTGCTGGTTGCCGCCCAGCGCATTGGCGCACGGCAGGTGGTCGCTGGTGCCTTGCAACTGCGCTTGCCAGTAGGCAAGTTCCGCTTGCAGCGCCTCGCTCTGGGCATAGGCCTGCAGGTGCTGCGCCCAGGTCTTGTAGGCGCTGGTCTTGGCTGGCAATTGCAGCGGCTGTCGGTTGCCCAGGGCCTGATAGGCCTGTTGCAGGTCCTCCAGCAACAGGCGCCACGACACGCCATCTACCGCCAGGTGATGAATGACCAGCAGCAGACGCTGGCTGCCATCGGGCAGGCTGGCCAGCAGCGCACGGACCAGCAAGCCTTGCTGCAGGTTCAGGCTGCGTTGGGCCTTGTCAGCAAGTGCGGCCAACGCCTCCTCGTCCGCGCACGCATGCTCCCAGAGTATCCGCGCCTGCCGCTGTGGCTTGTACTCGGCTTGCCAGACCCCCTCCTGCTGCTCGAAGCCCAGGCGCAGTGCATCATGATGGGCGACCAGTGCCAGCAACGCATCGTGCAGGCGGTCCGCTTGCAGGGGTTCGCTGGGTGTCAGCAGAATCGACTGGTTCCAATGCCCACGCTCGCCAATGTCGGCCTCGAAGAACCATTGCTGAATCGGTGTCAGCGGTGTGCTGCCCGTGATCGGCCCTTGCTCGCCAATACCTTCGACAACACGCCGCGCCACCGTGGCCAGGCCTTGTACGGTCTGATGCTGGAACAGTTGCTTGGGGGTGAACTGCACGCCGGCCTGGCGGGCCTTGCCCACGACCTGCAGGGAAACGATGGAATCGCCACCCAGTTCAAAGAAGTTGTCGTCCAGGCCTACGCGCTCCAGTTTCAGCACATCGGCCCAGATCGCCGCGATCTGTTGTTCCAGTTCGCTCTGCGGGGCCACATATGCCGCTTGCAGCAGGCTGGCGTCCGGTTGCGGCAATGCACGGCGGTCCAGCTTGCCGTTGGCGGTCAACGGCAGTTTGGCCAGGAACAGCAGGTGGGCCGGCACCATGTAGTCCGGCAAGCTCGCCTTCAGCGCAGTGCGCAGCACATCCCGCTCGGCAGCCTGGGCCTCGGTGCTGGCCATCACGGCCGCATCGGCAGGCACTACATAACCCACCAGCTGCTTGCCGCCCGAGCCGTCCTGGGCCAGG